>JABLXQ010000016.1 GCA_013178375.1 Gammaproteobacteria bacterium | reverse complement strand
CCAATATACGAATCTCCACTGCTTGCTCCTGGGTCAACATGGGCGGCCTGCAAAAGGCCGCAACATTAGCCCAGGTGGGTCAATTTTAAATCGCTGGGGTGGGTCAGTTTTACATCGCTGCTAACAAATTTCAGGGGCGCTTTTTGACCAATCAATTTCCCTTTGTTCCACGGCGCATCTTGGTGAGTTGCAATAGTTGTAGTGTTCATTTTTCGTTCCTCCGCCGAAGGGGTGGAACGTTAATTATCGATCAATCGATAGTGGCTGTTCATTGATTACAAAATGGTGGCAATCCGACGATGCCTGTGGCTTGGCCCTATAGTTAAGGCGTGATCATTTTGCGTTCAGTTAAAGAATCGGAGGATGGGTGGCTGGGTTTTGATTGTGGTCGCGAAGAAGCTGGAAGCGGACATTTGATGACAATTCCTGGGCCTGGGACATTTGCTCCATAGCAGACAATTTAATTTCACTGTCCAGTCTTATAGGTCAGATCAAAAAACATTCTAAAACGTAATATCCCCGATGGCTTGAGGCAGGCGCCCCATCCTAAGTCAATTTTTCTTATTGCGAGAGGGTCTATTTGTTGGCAGATTTAGCATTCGTCCCCAGCTACAGGTTGTATGGTTTGGAGATTACTTAATTAGCCACATTTTGGTGTTGTTAAACAATTCCGATTCACTCCAAGGTAACAAGGAATTCCATGTATGTTGGAGCAGGATTGCAGCGAAGGATCGCTTCCTGATGCACCCAGTTATGCAAAAGTAAGTACACCAAAAGTTAAAAATATTTATCCACGCGTTCGACTGTATGAATGGATTGACCATGCGCGCGCGAACCATTCAATCGTGTGGGTATGTTCTCCAGCCGGCTCTGGAAAGACCACGCTTGTGTCAAGTTACCTGGAGCAATGTTCGATAAAGCCCCTCTGGTTCATCCTTGATGACTCAGATTCCGATGTGGCCTCGTTTTTTCACTTCCTGTCGATGGGCGCACCGAATAGATTGGCGAAACGCTTCCCTCTGCCAAAATTAACCCAAGACCATTTGCCAACAATCAAAAAATATGCCAGGGACTATTTCAGAAATCTCTATTGTCGAATGGAAAATAAAGGGGTAGTTGTATTTGACAACTTTCAGGACGTAGATGAGAACAGTATTTTACTGGATTGCATGTCCATAGCCTTCACTGAGCTCCCGCTCGATATGACATTAGTGGTAATCAGTCGAAATACACCACCTGCCCAATTTGCACGTTTCCTTTTAAACAAGCAGATTGCATTGTTAGATTGGAATTCGTTCCGGCTAACCGAAGAGGAAGCGCACGGCGTAGCGATTGTCCGTCACGGCCATCCTGAATCCATTCGATCGATCATTCCAGCTTTAGTTGATAGAGCTGGCGGATGGATGTCTGGGTTTATCCTTCTACTAGAACGCTCATTCCAAGGCAACTTGTCGACCATTCAAGCTCAAGGCAAAACTCTGGAAACTATATTCGACTATTTTGCGACAGAAATATTTTGCAAACTCGAGGGCCATACTCAGCAGTTCCTGCTACAAACCAGCGTTACCACCTACATAACAGAAGAGTTGGCAACGTCGTTAACCGGGAATATGCATTCGGGATCGTTTTTGCGGCACTTGAACAAACGTAACTATTTCACTATCCGTCACGCTGATGAACATTACGAATATCACCCACTTTTCCGGGAATTTTTGCTGAAAATGGCAGCTGAAAAGCTTGGCGGAGAAGCGTTGAAAACCATACGGCGCCGTTGCGCAGATCTGTTGTATCAGTATGGACAGACGGAGCTTTTTATAGGATTACTGATTGAAGTAGAGGAATGGTACTCTTTGATTCCAAAAGCGCTGGAGATTGCACCAGCCCTTATAAGCCAAGGTAGATTTCAAACTCTATCCGGATGGTTGACACCCATACCTACTAGCTACCACGAAGAGTTCCCTTGTATTCTTTATTGGCTTGGCATAAGCCGTATGCCTTTCGATCCAGCTTGGGCTACAAAAATGCTCGAGAAGGCGTTTGATGAATTCGTCAAGAGAGAGGATGCGGACCTCGTATATTTATCTTGGACTGGGATAGTCAATGGCTATTTTATGGCCCAGGGCATGTATACAGAGATAGAAAAGTGGATACCGGTTTATAAGTCAATCGTATGTACGCGATCTGCATCCAACCCTGTAGTCGCCGCCTCAGCACATCTTGCCTATGTTACTGCCTTGTGTGTATTTCCTGATAACGCAGTGAAATTCGATAAAGAATTTTTGAGACTCAAAGAATTTCTTAGTTATAGATCAGAGCAATGGATTGCTCAGGCCACCGTTCTGGCAGCCGGTCTATTGGGGAATGGTGAAGTTAGAAACGCAATCGTAGTTATACGAGAAATCGAAAAGCATGCGGAAGAGTGTCTTACCAGCCCAATGCTGAAATTTATGTACTTAACATCATTGTCGCAATGTGAATTACATACGTGGAATCCCGAACTATGTTGCTCAATTGCAGAGGAAGCTTTGAAGTTGGCCGAAGATGCTGAGATAACAAATTGCGAAATATCGGTCGCCATTCTGATTTCAGCAAATCTGATGCTCGGGAGGTCTGTAACTGCGAGAAGCATTCTAAATTTATACTTGAAAAAGTTACACAATGTTGAAGCGGGAAACAGCTACTTTATGTTCTGTGCTGCGCTAGTGGCTTTGCATGAAGGGGACGTGAGGCGGGCTGTTCTAGAACTAGAGGATTCCATTGCCATCGCTAAGAAGTCGAGAATGCCCCTGGCCATAATTCAAAACCATCTAGCGATAGCTATTGTAAAAGGAAAGGTCGGCACCACAGGAAGCGCAATGGAACATTTAAGGGAGGCTAGGTACCTGTGCGAGAATTTTTCGGTAATGGGAGCCATACATTGTTGTGACCTGGCAGAGGCAAATTTATCTCTGTTGAACAATGATCCAGCGCGAGCATTGGAGCTAGTTAAGGACTGGCTTGATGCTGTCGCAGAATGGAAGGCTCCTGCATTCTATGCTTGGCAACTGAGGCAGGACGTCTCACAACTGTTCAATCTGGCTTTGGGTGCTGCTCATCGTGTCGAGTTTGTTGTTAGTCTGGTTAACCGATTGAAACTGCTACCGCCCGAAGGTGCGGTGTCTGAAAACTGGCCTTATCCAATCAAAATATTCACTCTGGGAAAATTTGAACTTTGTGTGGATGGGGTATCTGTAGATACTTCTATTAAGTCTGCTGCCAAACCGTTGTCACTCCTGCGCAGCTTGATTGCAATGGGTGCACGACAGGTCAGTCAACAAAGATTGATAGATGTATTATGGCCTGATAGTGAAGCTGATGCAGGTGCAAGTACCTTCCATTCGACTCTGCATAGACTGCGCAAGATCTTGAAGATTGATGCTGCCATCATACTGAAAAATGGGTGTCTGACGCTGGATTCGAGCTACGTTTGGGTTGATGCTTGGTCGCTTGAAGGTGCGCTAACCCAGCTTGAAAAGGCATGTCATCGAACTATGACTGGTGCTGAACTGGATCGTTTGGCAGAAACAGTAATTCAATCCTATGCAGGACCTTTTGACGTGCTAGACAGCGCTGATATTCCCTCTATAGAATTTCGGGAGCGTGTCCATCGAAGGGTTATCAGTTGTCTTTTGCGTGTTACAGAGGCTTTCGAGCATAGCATCGAAAGGGCAATTTTCATTTTTGAGAAAGTGCTCGAATGGGATCCCAGCTACGAGCCTGCCTACCAAAACCTGATGAAAGTATTAGCCAGCAATGGCAAAACCACAGAAGCAATCGCCATTTATCTGCGTTGTCGAGCCCATTTGTCCCGTACGTTAGGCGTGATGCCATCAGCTATTACGGTCGATTTGTACCGAAACATTTGCGACAGCGTGAAGATCAATGATTGATCAGGTTGCCGAAATTATAGCTAGTTGCAGATCTGCTACTCGTCCCCCCTTTTGACAACCGTTTCTCCAGACCTATCAGTTTGCAAGCTATTTGCAAGTTTTTGAGAGGTAGAGTTGAGCCCAAGTCAAAACAGCCTGGTTGAATAAATGCCGATCCTTTTTACGGCTTTTATGCCACGGCACATGAATGCTTTGCATGCAATCCATGAGCGGACTTGGGAAATATTTGATCATGAGCAGGACGAAAATAATAGCTGGATCAAAATTGAGCTACGTGATTTCGGCCAAAAGCGCGACGTCACATATGAATCTCGGCAGCGCGATATACGGTTGGTTACGCTCCTGGCTCATTATCCTTTCGCTGGTCTTTGGCGCGGGAAATGGTTTCACCGCAGTTATTGGCTTTCAAGACCTACCTTCTGGTAGTTGCTCTCCAAGTGTCGCCAGCGATCTTTCGAGTGGAGGTTTTGACTTCTCGGGAAATCCGGCCTCCCCAAACTTATCAGTATGTGACCCTGGTGTGCTGCAAAACAACACGTCCGCCGCCCTCATCAATGCAGGTTTTAATTCGATATTGACCATGTCTGCAAGTGACGGGTCATTCTTTTCGCTACAGTCATTTTATGCAGGGACGAGAACCACCTTATTTGACCCCAATTCGGAATCCTCATCGTTCAATTCGACTGGTTTGGAGGTTGTAGGTACGTATGTGGATGGGACGAACATTGTGGAAACGTTTGAGTTCGATTTTCTTAACTGGGATCAGTTCACACTCTCGGATGTTTTTGGCGGACTTGTGTCGGTGACGTTCACTGCTTTGGGCGAAGGGATTCGGCCTCAATTTCTGATTGATGACATTGTGGTTAATGAGGTGGTGAACGTCGCAGAGCCAGGTAGCTTTCTTTTACTTATCTATAGCTTTTTCGGAATGATACTACTAAGACAAGGAAATATTTTTGGCGTAATCCGACGAAAGGTAGACTGGCCTCATCAACCTGAACAGCACCGCCTTCAGTAATACTATTAAAGGGACTGCTTATGAATACCAACATCACCGGGTATGATTTACCGCTAACCCCCCCAATGGACCTGAATAGTTCCATGCGCGACATTGACGTCATCAGCCCATTTCCGATGCAATTAAGAACTCGAAATAATGTTGGCTTATTCAGTGCTCGTCGCAATGCTACTCCTCGCGGGGGGCATGATGACGACTGGCTAATTCGCCAACACTTTGGAATCGATCTATTGGCACCAATAGGAACCAAGGTTTTTGCATCGGCGAGTGGGAAAGTTGTTCTAAGCAATACTGATAGCATTACTATTCTGCATGACTACGGTTTAAAATTTATCACAAATTATTTTCATTTACAGAATGTTGTTGTCGCTGCTAATGAAAGCGTGTCTGCCGGACAGCTCATTAGCGAAGTGAATAATCACCCGGATTGGCCCGAAGAAACTCATTTACATTTTGAAGTAAGGCTGCCATTTGATTCCGTAGAAAATCACTATGCGCATTCACTGCCAGTGAATCCAACATTCGCTATGTACCATTGGGAAATCAAAAATTACAAGAACAAAGATGGTGTTGACAGGAGTGTCATCGATGACACTCACATTGTTAGCTTTGAGGAAATCGTTAGAAGTAGGCAGCTTCGCTTTGTCATGATCAAAGTAGAGAATAATGATGGTAGACCACTATATTTACCTATTCAAACCGGCCTTGTCGAAGACGCTAGCCTGGCAGAAACTATTCGACAAGCATTTATGACGAATAAGCGCGTGAGATTGGTTTGGCGGGAGTCTCTTTTTTTTAGCAAGATTCAGAGCGATTACGAAAAAGTAGCAATTGTTGCTGAAGTCAAGGTGTATCGTTGATATCGGTTGCGGCCTAAATCTGTAGGGCAGGATAGATGAAACCGTATCTTAGTACTGGCCACCGCTCTGCTAGCACCAAAGTGTTGTCGTCTTTGCGAGGCACACAGCACAACTGCTTCATGAAAGATCGCAAGAAAGAATAGAACTCTGAGGTACGAATCAAAGACATCTATTTCCGGAGTTATCTTTACGGGACTCTGATTTCTACGCACACAAATCTGCTTGAGGTGTGTCAGTCCGTTACATGATTCAACCTGCTTCAATCGACCATACTAGAAACTCTCAATGGTGGCTATACTATATGAAAGAACGGAAAATGACTGACGGTAATTCGATATGATAGGCCGCAGGATGCTTTTTAAAGTAGCGCAGAGGAAATCAACGGCGTCAGGCTGTCGGTAAAATCATTCATATAGTGACGGAATTTCTCTAGGATAAGCTATGAATAACCGCACGCTGAAGTTCGTCGGAACCTTACGAAATTGGTCAGCAATTGTAACCATCGGCACAACATCGATATTCGCCGGATGTGATCCTAGCTATAGACAAATAGTTCAGCAGGCAGACAATGCTTTTCCCAAGCTTATCGAACATTCGATACAGCCAACTGAACCTAACTCGTTAAATGTGGTGAATTTTAGCGCGATTGTCGATTCGAAGGGGCGGGAGCATCCTGATTTTTTTGTCGATGTGCTTGCCCTAAATGATGACGGTAGCAAGCGAACAGAGCAACGTATTGAAGCGGACTGCTTTCCAAATGGCGAAATCTGGAACTGTAGTGCCCAACAAAGATTAGGCTCGGGGAAATACAAAGTTCAGTGGGTTGTGTTCTTCGATTTTCAAGGCGGCATGGTCAATGGAAACCGTACGTTCATTACATTCCCATCATCCGATGAACTTCTCACGGTATTATATGCTGGGCAAGGTTCAGTCCCAGGCCCCGTGGAGTATAGAAATTGCACCACGACAACTGCTCCAACCGTATTAACTCCAACCATTGAGGCTCCACTTGGTGGTGCGACCTGCGTTGGGCAGCCAATCGGAAATCGCGCTTCAGTGAGTTTTCTATTTGGAGATGTTTCTGAAGCTTGCGGGAGCGCGGCTTATCAAATCGAGATTCATAAGTTAGATTCAGATTGCAATCAGGTCTTATGGACTGGCCCTGGTACAGGGCTCAGCGACTTCGGAAGATGCTGGATCGCGGATCAAAACTTTCACGAACATGCCGAAACTTTACATCAAAATACAAGATACGAATGGCGGGTACGCGCCAATAGTAGATCGAATGTTATCGGCGCTGGTCCTTTCTCCAATTTTCAAACCTTTATAACAGGAGGTCTTCCAGCAGCACCGGTTTTCACTTCTCCGGAACGTGACGGAATAATTTCGATGGGCGCCGCTACTGGTAAAGCTATTCACGTAGAATGGCAACCTGAGAGCGTGTGCGGTGATGGTCAGTCGTTTGTTATACGTGTGATCGAGGATGATGAATTAATTGCAACTGCAAGAGGGGTCGGGAACAAAACGGATGGTGTGTTCGTGAGGCGCGGTCACTCGTATCGATTGGAGCTAAAGGTGTCTACTATCTGGGGAGATTCACCGCAGGTGCTGCTCCAATTCACTACCCAGTAGATTTTGGTGTTAAAAAGCTTCCATTCTGTTCTATGCTGGCTTCTCCTCACGGCCCATCAAATGAAATTGAGAGAAACATTGGTGAATGTCCGCTCCTCGCCCAAAGGCGGCCACTAAAAGTTTTGTCTAATCGTTAAATCTGTTCGGCTGCCGTAACCGGGACAATGAAGAAATTGCCACGGGTCAGCAACTGCACAAAATCGGCCTCTTGAAAAATCGACGTGCTCGATTGCGGCTCGAGCAATAACGGTACTAGCCGACCCTGCGGTTGTGCCAGGTCGATCCACAGATCGCCGGGGATAACTTGCAGATCGCCGTCGCTCTCGTCGAGTTGCATGTCGACCTTGTAACGGCCCTCCGGCCGTAACGGTGGCGTGATCGTGAATTCGCGAATCGTGCGCTGGCGGACGCTAACGCCGAACTGAGTATCGACCACGCGCTGATAGGCGATACCGTGACGCTCGAGCAGTTCGGCAATGCGATCCTGGTGCTCGCGGACCAGGTAGGCGTGTGGCACTGCCAGCGTCGTACGGGTGACAACACGGGAATGATTGTCGAATTCGAGCATTATGTCGGTACCGCTATCGATCGCTTTCAGATTGATGCCGATGCGCGGCTGGTCCGGGTCCGTCTCGTAGGCTGATACCAGTGCCAGCTGGCCGATACCGGCCAATCCCTGCCAGCTGCGCCGCGCTGCGGCGGTCAATTCCTGAATGTCTTCGCGCTGGGCGAGCACTTCCTGCAGGTAGGCAAGGATGCTTTGATAAAGCTGACTCGTGCGATGCCGGATGTTGCGCGGCGTCGGATAATCGCCCTCCGGCGGATCTACACGCCCCTCAACCAGCGTCGAAAAAATATTGTGAAAGCCGGCATAGTTGCGAAAGTTGCGCAGCGTCAATCCGCCGTGCGTAATCGGCGAGTTGATGTCTTCGATCTCCATGATATAGCGTCTGGCGCGCAGGCCGTGTTGTTCTGCCGCCTTGAGCAGGTGCGGCAGAAATTGACTCGCGCCGAACTCGCGCAGACGGATGTCGATGTTCGGTTCGAAACCGGTCTCGAACTGGATAGCGAAGTCGGTGATATAACCTTGGCGCGCAAGCGTATCTTTCTTGAAGGCCTCGGATTCGTGGACGTCAAGGATCGCATGCGGCTGCCAACGGCGCAGTGCCGCGCTGAGCAGACGGCTTTCGCTCTGACTGAGCAGAATGTAGTCAATGTTGGTGTTGATGCCGTTGGCGTTCTCACGGCGGGCCAGATCGCGACCGTCGGGATTTGCGATCGGTACGATGATGATGTCGGCTTCCTGTGGCAAGTGTTGCAGTTCGCCCGCCAACAGTTCGTAAACCAACTGCTGCACGGCTTCCGGGCTGGCGGTTTCGTTACCGTGTTGGCCGCCAGTGATCATCACACGCAAACGCTCGACATTGTTTTCTGGAATGGTTTGCTGCGCCCGAGCCTGCTCGAGAAATGCCCCTTGCGCGGAAATGACAATGGCCCCGATATCGCGGCCGCCGGCCGACTGGCCCAGCAGCAGATACTCGGCGTTGGCACTCATTGCGGCGCAGTCGCGCATCCAGGCCTGGATGGCGTCGTTATCGGGCAGGCGGCTATAGTCGTGCTGCACGAGCGGCGGCCGGTTCAGCGTGGTCATCAATTAACTCCCATACCCGAGGCCTGATGGCAGGCCGCAAAATGACTGAAAACTCACACTTCAGACAGCGGCTGCCGGATCGGGTTAAACTAAGCCGCATTGCCACGGTCGCAACATCAATAATAGATCAGTCACGTCAGCTCATGCTCAAGATAATCGCGATATTGATGATGACAGCGGATCACGCCAACCGCATCCTGTTCATGAACGAATACCATCTTCTAACTGCGATGGGTCGTTTTGCCTTCCCGCTATTCGCCTTCATGATCGCGCGTAATGGGCTCTACACGCGTAACTCGGCAAAGTATATTGGCCTGCTGTTTTTGTTCGGCGTCCTCTCGCAGCCGATTTATGCCTGGGCGTTGAACCACGACTGGCTGCAGCCACTGAACGTGCTGTTCACGCTTGGGCTCGGCCTGCTCGCGGTGCGCGCTTGGCTGGCGGGTTACTGGTGGGCATTGCCACTGATCATCGCGTCCGGCTGGTTCGTCGATTACGGTATGGAAGGCGTTGCTGTCATGCCGGTGATAGCTTTTATTATTCAATCCATTAACAAACGCGGTTTCTGGCATCTGCTAACCATACTGGGTTTTGGTCTGCTGATCGCGCTGTCGTTCCGCATCAATGCCAGCAGCTACGCCCCTAATGTCGTTGCCGCCTTTGCGCTCGGATTTATGACGCTGTTGCCGCAGCTTGATGCGGTCGAAAAGAAACTGCGTTGGCCGAATTTCCGGCTTTTTTTCTACGGCTTCTATCCCTGCCACCTGATCCTGCTGGCGTTAACATCGCGCTGGCTGCATTTGCCGCCACTCCCGTAGCAATCAGCAGTGCTGCCAAACGCAGGAACTGACTGTGTATGCCCGCTATACGCGGCGCGATAGAACCGATGAGCGAAGCCAGTTGTGCCGGCCTCGCCCAGTCGTAACGCCTAGTCATGGATGACGAGCGACGAATCTCCGAGCTGAATTCCGGTTGCTGCAGAGTTGCGCCTGGCTCGAATCTTCACTGTGTTGACGCCCGCCTTGCCTGGAATGGCCACCGTAATCGATGGATGAGTCCAGCCATCTGTCGCGACCGTCCCATTTGAACTGCAGAATGCATCGTAAGACCCGCCGGTGGGAGGAACGACTACGTCATTCACAATGATGTCCAGGTCCAGGTATGCCCTGGTATTGCCCTCCGGTGCAGCGACGGCGCACTCAGCCGAATAGGTCAGCACCTTTCTCGCAGCCCCTGGCAGGCTGAAGGAAATGGTCGTCGCGCCGGCAGCATTGAGCGGCACCCACGCCACGACCACGCTCCCCCCCGACAATGCCCAGTTGCCGGGACGAACATGGGCGGCTCTTACTGCAGCAAAACTTGCAACACTGACGCCCAGCAATGTGCCGGCGACAGCCATGGTCATTAGCTTGTTCATGAGAATCTCCCTGAGTATGACTGTGGCACATGATGTGGACCCATCGAACAGCCGCGTGCCACGGTTCGGCTGTCAGCCAATCACGAAAATGTCACTCCAGCGGAATTTGCGGGACGCTTGCCTGTTGTAGGAGTTCGAATTCGGCCAGTCGCATCTGAGCTTCTTCGCGAACGTCAGGGTCGTCGCTGTAGGCTCCCAGCGTGAGCGCTGCGCTGGCATCGTCGCTGTCGCCTGACATGGCATCAACGTACATGCGGAAGGCGAGGAGACGCACTTCGGGTGAGGGATCGGACTGCACTGTCTCGCGCAACACGTCTGCCGGCAGACCGACATCTTGTTCGAGTGAATGCGTCAGTGCCGCGACGCGCTCTTGCTCGGTTCCGTTACGCAGGATAGACATGAGTTGTTCCGGGGCAGCGGCAGGCGTGCCCGTTTCTCCATTCGATGTAGCCGCTTTTTCATCAGGCGTGGTTGTTCCACCGCTACCCTCCGCATTGGCTGGAGCATCACCTTGCAATCGTGAAACCTGCTGGGCGAGTTCGTCCTGCAATGACCTGGGCGAGGCGCCGTCGGCGTGGCCAGAAAGCGAACCTCCGGGCTGATCTTTCACCCAATCTGACTGCGGGGAAGACGCTGCGGAGCTTGAGCGTGAAGTGCTTTCGGTAAACTCGGGCGATGGTGTTGGCAATGTGTCGCCCGGACCTGGTGAAACGATCCAGCCCGTCGCGACGCCGACACTGAACACTGCAAGAGCAGGTATCCAGCGATTGTGGTTCATGGTTGTCTCCTGCTGCAGCAATCGCTGCGGTGTTCCGAGGATTCACACCTGTTGGTCACTCATCGAAGATGCCGGAGAACGAAATAAAAAATCAATTATCACAACGAACGATATTCATGTTTTACGCTCTGCAACGTAATTCATTTCTTTACATCATTCCAAGAACATTTATGACATAAACATGAGGTTATATATTTCATTTTCCGAGAGGCGCGGTATTTTGGATATTATCCAATCGGTGTGAAGAAAATTACAGACACGGCGACAATGCACCTGCCTGCATTCTGTTGCGAATAGGAATGGTGTTTATGCGTTCGATCTATTGTTCGATCGGCATTTCGTTGGTCTGGTGATTGATTGTCAATCGATCGGTGGGTTGAGCAGGTCTCGACATTCATCGACAAGTGGATAGTCAATATGGACCGGGTGATTTGACTGTTGCTCCAGAATCGCCATAATGTCCGGCTCCCTTTTCTTCCTTGCATCTAGTAGTGGCCCATTCTGACAGTGCAGCAGGTGATTACGTAAAACGGTTATGACTCACGCTTCATCGCCTGCCCCCCACCAGCATTCCCGGCTTATTCGTTTTCTGTCGGATCTTGCAGTTGCCGATATCGAGGCGGCGCACCGGGATTTTGCCGATCGTTTGGGCCAATTGCTGGATTTTGGCGATTCCATCGTGCTGGCGGATGCACTCAAGCAACGGCGGACCTGGGTGGCGGCGCCGGATACCACGTCCGCTGCCATGGTAAGAGCAGAATTCCTCAGCGTGCAGGAACGGCTGGTCAGTACCGTCGTTAACAGCTGCACGCCGGGCCTGGACAACCCCCGCATCCGCTGGCCTGCCGTCGCCAGGACAGATAGCCAGCCTGCCAGCGTCGAACCCTATCGGCGGTTTTATGTGGCGCTGCAGCGGGATCTGGATGCCAGCATCCGTAACTTGCGCACGACCGTACGGGATGTCATTTCGGGCTTGTCCGAACCGCTGAGCCGGCTGGCCGCAATCGATGTCGCATTGGAAGATACCTTATGGGATCACACCCGCGCTTTTTTTGCGGTGATTCCCGCGTTTCTGGAAAAACGCTTTGAGCACTTGTTTGCCGGCGAATCTTCCGTTTCCCCGCTGAATGGACTTGAACAATTCCGGCGTGAATGTCAGGGGCTGCTATTGGCAGAACTCGAAGTACGCCTGCAACCGGCATTGGGGCTTCTGGAAGCATTGGAAGAAAGGGAAGCAGAATCCCCTACCATCGACACCCTGAATCAAAAGGAAAACAATCCATCATGAGCCGATCTATTTTTGCGGCGGCCTGTGCGCTGGGCATGGCCGTCATCCTGTGGACCGGATGGAGTTTCTGGGGCTCCAACCCACTGGCATTCGTTGTCACGTTGCTGATTGGCGCGGTTTATGTGGCCGGTGCGGCTGAGTTGGCCGGGTTCCGCCGGGCCACTTCGACCTTGCCGGTGACACTGGTAAACATTCCGGCGGATCTGACCAGTCTTGACGGTTGGCTCAAGGGTTTCCATCCATCCCTGCAGAACGCTGTGCGGGCGCGGATCGAAGGCGAGCGGGTAGTATTGCCCGGCCCGGTGTTCACACCTTATCTGGCAGGTCTTCTGGTCATGCTGGGTTTACTGGGTACCTTCCTGGGCATGGTGGCCACTCTCAAGGGTGCGGTGTTTGCGCTGGAAACCACCACCGACCTGCAAGCCATCCGCAGTGGTCTGACCGCGCCGATCAAAGGGTTGGGCATGGCATTTGGCACGTCGGTGGCGGGCGTGGCGGCGTCGGCCATGCTGGGATTGATGTCCACGTTCTGCCGGCGTGAGCGTCAATTGGCTACCGCGCTACTGGATACGCGCATCGCGGGTGTGCTGAGGCCCTTCTCCCTGGCGCACAATCGTCAGGAAACCTTTCGTGCCCTGCAATTCCAGGCCAGAGCGCTGCCGGATCTGGTGGAAAAACTGGGCGCCATGGCCGGACAGATGGAACGCATGGGCCAGCATCTGAGCGAAACACTGATCTCCAGCCAGCAACAATTCCATCAAAACACGCAGGCGCTGTACACCGGCCTTGCCACGTCGGTGGAAAAATCCCTGCGCGATAATCTGAGCGAAAGCGCACATCTGGCGGGCCAGGTTCTGCAACCCGTCATGGCGGACGCCGTGAAAAATATCCAGCAGGAAACCAGGCAAACCCAGCAGCAGTTGCATGCTGTGATGCAGGAGCAGTGGCAGCACTTCACCGCCACCGCCACCCAGCTGCTCGACGACCAGGCCCAGCACGATAAGCAACGGCTGGCATTGTGGTCGCAGCAGTTTGAAAGCCTCTCATCAGTCTTGTTGAAAGAATGGCGCGCCGCTGGTGAACAATCTGTATTGCAGCAGCAAAAAGCCAGTGCCTCGCTGGAAAATACCGCCACCGCCATGGTACAGAAAATCACCCAACTGCTGGCGGCATCCGAAACATTGGTACATGCCCGCATTGAATCAGAGCAACATTGGCTGGCAGAACATTCCACCCGCATGCAGGAAACGGCGGCAACGGTGCAATCTGCATTGAGTACCTTGCGGGATGAAGAAGCGCAGCGGGGCAGGGCGGCAGTGGAACGTCTCGCGGATCTGCAGGCGGACGTGGCCGGTCATCTGGCGTCTCTGGGCGCTGCTCTTGAACAGCCCATGACACGCCTGATTCAGACAGCGGCCGAAGCACCGCAGGCCGCCGCCGATGTCATCGTGCAATTGCGCCGTGAAATGTCCAATCAAACCGAACGTGACACTGTATTTCTGGAAGAGCGCCATCAACTGGCCGGAAAACTGGCGGCATTGCTGGAGGCCGTTCAGTCTACCGCAGCAACCCAGCAGGAAGCTGTGGAATCCCTGGTACAAAAATCCGCAGACAAACTGCAACAGATCAGCACCGAATTTTCCCGCCGCGTGAACAGCGATGCAACACAAATGACGCACACCGCTGCGCAAGTGACCGCCAGTGCCGCCGACGTATCGGGCCTCAGCGAAACACTGGGATTCGCGGTGGAACTGTTCTGCGAATCCAGCCGAAAAATTACCGATCAATTGGCACGGGTGGAAGAAGCATTCAGCAAATCCTCCACGCGCAGTGACGAGCAGCTCGCCTACTACGTGGCGCAGGCCCGTGAAATCATCGATCTGAGCATGCTGTCGCAGAAAGAAGTCTTCGAAGAACTGCGTCGATTGAGCCAGCCTGGATTAAACCAACTGGACAAGCCTGTGGCGCAGGAAAATCGTGTTCCTGAAGAGGCCGTCTGATGTACGAATATGACATCGATGACGAGCAGGCGCACGCCGCACCGATCTGGCCGGTGTTCGCCGACCTGATGGCGGGCCTTGCTGGCGTATTTGTACTGGTGCTGGTGTGGGTGCTGGGTATGCAGGTGGATCTGGCCAAATCGCTGGAGGATGAAATCGCCCGGCGTCAGGCTGCAGAAGCCCGCAGGCAGGCACTCGAGCAAGCACTGGCCGACCCACTGGCATCGGGACGCATCACCTTGCGTGACGGCCGCATTGGCATCAGCGGCAGCGTGCTGTTTGCGTTGAATTCCGCCGAACTGCAACCCGAAGGCCGCCAGTTACTGAAAACCCTGGTAGCACCGTTGCAGGTGTATCTCGGGGAGCGGGATGAACTGTTGATGGTGAGTGGATTCACCGACGATCTTCCTATCCAAAAAACCAACATCCGCTTTGCCGACAACTGGGAACTGTCTGCGCAACGGGCGTTGACCGTCACTCGTGCACTGGTGGAAGAGGGCATGCCTGCGGATTCGGTGTTTGCTGCAGCTTTTGGTGCGCAACATCCGGTGGCATCCAATGCCGATGCGGCTGGGCGTTTGCAGAACCGGCGAGTGGAAATGGCACCCGTACCGCGCACGAGCGAAAAACGCGGTGGCTGAAGTGGCCGATACGCCAAATAGCATTGTGGCACAGATCGCTGCATGGAAAGCCCGCCGGGCGAGCCAATTCGATCCAGTGCGATTTCGTTATCTCGAAGCATTGGCAGCGCGTTCTGCCAGGTTGGAAGGTGAAGCCCGCGCGTTGTTGGATACCCGGCTAGTACAGGCTTTTTCTGCGTATCAATCAGCGTTTGAACAGGCCAGGGAAGACGCGCAAAAGCGTGTCAAACAGATCGAAACACGTTTTCCAGCCGCAAGCGCCTTTGTCCGGCAACGATTCAACGCCTGTGATTTTCACAGTGTGAATCAGCTTGCTGATCGTCTGGAACGCACTGCTGCGCGCATCACCCTCAAACCACTGCTGAAACGTTTTGACCGTCAGGGCCGTGACAGTTATGCAGATGAAGGCGCTCTCACGCTTGACGAAATGCTGCGTCAGCAAGAACTGGCGGCATTGCAATCCGGCCCGGATTTAACCGGTGGCATCACGCTGGAGCGGGAACATGCCGATGAGCTTCGCGCCCTACGTCAGTTTCGCGATGTCTGGGCCAAACGTATTATCGAAAAGGCGGTGGCGCAGGCCATGGAAGATGCGCCAGAAAACGCAGGCCCCCTCAATTCACACCGTCTGGTGATCGGCGCGATTACCCAGATGCGTGACATATCCCCTGACTATCTCAACCGCTTTGTATCCTACATTGATACCCTGTTGTGGCTGGAGCAGGCGGCAAAACACTTTCCCGCAGTTGAGTCGAAAACGCCGGACATCAAGCGTGCGAATACTGCCAGCACAAAGAGCACCGGCAAAACCCGTAGGTAGTGATGGCGGACAGGCCATGGCTTCCCGGCGTTCGACATTGACATAACGGTTCGCTGTGCCGGGATCATGTGACACCTCTATCTACAAGCGAATACGCCGTTCGTGTATTATCACCTGTATCGGCTGCGTTCTGACAGGCAAAATAAGGTTCGGCAATTTTTATGAGCAACCAACAGCTTGATGAAACTTCTCCACCCGTTACCAGGCTTGAAGATATTGCCAGGTCGGCAGACTATTCGCTGATAAATACGCTCAACTGCGATCCTGATGCGACAACAGATGGAGAAGACTACCTGCCCCGGCAGGTTTTTGCAGGGCACTACGTACCCGTTAAACCCACTCCCATTGCTGAGCCCGAATATGTCGCACACAGCAAAAATTTTTTCCGTGAACTGAATTTTGACGATAGCCTGGCGCAAACAGAGGATTTTCGACGGCTGTTCTCAGGCGATCTTTCTAACGTGCCGGCACCCATGCGCAAAATCGGCTGGGCCACTGGCTATGCACTTTCTATTTATGGAACCGAGTACACCCAGCAATGCCCGTTTCAAACGGGCAATGGCTATGGCGACGGTCGCGCTGTGTCTGTGCTTGAAGCCATTATCAACGGTCAGCGCTGGGAGATGCAGCTGAAAGGCGGAGGTCGCACACCCTACTGCCGTGGCTCAGATGGACGTGCGGTATTACGCTCGAGTATCCGGGAGTTTCTGGCGCAGGAGCATATGCACGCGCTGGGTGTCCCGACCTCCAGATCGCTGTGTTTGTATGTTTCTAAAACGGAGTCGGTCAATCGTCCCTGGTACTCGGAAGGGTCATCCAATACAAATCCCGATATTCTGGTATCAGAACCTGTTGCTATCTCCACACGTGTCGCGCCTTCGTTCCTGCGGGTCGGTCAACTCGAACTTTTTGGTCGCCGGGTCCGTCAGCAAGCACACCCGGATGCGCTGAAAGAATTGGAGATGATTGCACTGCATTTAATTGATCGCGAATATCGCGACGAGATCAATACTCATCTATCGCTTGCCGAAAAACTGGTGGCGCTGGCGACAGCATTCCGAAACCGCTTGACTTCCCTCGTTGCCGATTGGCTGCGGGTTGGTTACTGCCAGGGCAACTTCAATAGTGATAATTGTGCGGGTGGTGGTTTTACGCTTGACTACGGTCCTTTCGGATTCTGCGAGCGTTTCGATCCCTATTTTCAACCGTGGACCGGTGGTGGGCAGCATTTCTCATTCTTCAACCAACCCGCTGCCGCTGAAGCGAACTTCCACATGTTCTGGACTGCACTACGGCCTTTACTGCTAGTCCACCCTGAATATCTGGACAAATTCGATGGGATTAGAGAAGGTTTTTCCATAGTAATGCAGCAACGCCTGGAAAAAATGTGGGCAGCAAAACTCGGGCTGCGCACCTATGACGCCCAATTACTTAGTGAGCTACTGACGCTCATGGTGGAAACCTCTGTCGATTACACCATCTTCTTCCGGGAACTCTCAAATATCCCCAAGGAGATTGAACCACTCAAAAAAAGTTTCTATCAAAAAACGTCAGCACGCTTGGAGCAACAGTGGTCCATTTGGTTGGAAAAATGGCTATCTCTGGTCGGAACAGGCCAGAACAATGAAAAACTGTCGCAACAAATGAAACGAGTCAATCCCAAGTATACCTGGAGAGAATGGCTGGTAGTGCCAGCCTATCAACAAGCGATGCAAGGAGATTACACGCTTGTGCGAGAGCTACAGGAAGTGCTGACCCAACCCTATGATGAACAATCGAATGTGGTAGATGATAAATACTATAAACCAAGACCGATTGAGTTTTTTGCAACAGGAGGCGTATCCCACTATAGCTGTTCTTCCTGATCCCGGCAGACGCTCAGCCACACAAAACTGAAACAGCGAACGCGGGCAGGTTTTGGCTTCTGGCTGCGCTTTGTATCCAACCACGTATCCACCCGTTTCCAGAAATTGCTGGAATCAGAGAACACGACGGTGACTGAGTGGGTGGCCCTGCGCACGCTGTTCGATAACGTCCAAACGTCCCACGCAGCGCTGATTGACGCCCTGGGCATGACGAAAGGCGCGACCTCCAAGGTCATCAATCGCCTCGAAGAGAAAGGGCTGGCTTATCGCCAGCAAGCCGAAAACAGTGCACGGGAACAGGTCTTGTTACTCACCGATGCCGGACGCGCGCTGGTCCCCAGGCTGGCGGCCCTGGCCGATCAGAACGAGGAGCACTTCTTTGGACACATCGGTCGCAAGGAGCGCGCAGCATTGATGAAGACGTTTCAGGATCTGGTCGCCTATCACCAGATCAAAGAAGTCCCAGTCAACTGAATATTCCCTTTCCATCCGTTTTAAGCCGGGAGCTATCGATGAACACCGCCAGTCAGGAAATCATTCTGAAGGTTTTCAGGGAGTCCAGTGAAGGCCGCCTGCATTTTGGAACGGTTGTCGGCCTGCTGATGCAAGCTGGCGTCGAGTCCTATGCCGTTGATTACCGTACTGGGAAAACAACGTACTATCCGCCGGATGGAGAGACCTTGAGCCTCGATCTGGAGATGCCGGACGTTGCGATTGCCGACGCATTTGACAGCGACGCCCTCAAGGCGGCAATTCGCGGTTCACAACAAGGTGTCGTGCAATACCCGGAGTTCAAGCGCCTTTCGCGCGAGGCCGGGTGTGTTGGTTACACCGTCTGGATTCAGGGCCGCCATGTCACCTACTTTGGCCGCAGGGGAGAAACCCATGTCGAACGCTTTCCCTCCTGACCGTTGCCGTCGATGGCTAGCATTCACGTCATCCCAATTGTGTGATTCACGAAACACAGCAGTTTTTGTAAAGAACGTATACTTGTGCATCGTGATACGACCAATACAAGGGATACCTGCATGAAGCATGCTCTACAGAGGCTGATTGTTCTTCTCGCATCGATGGCGATTTTAGGCTGCAGCAGTATCCAGTCCAAAAACCCGGAGGACTGGATTGGTTACAGGGACACTGGCGAAGCCTCTTTCTATGCCAATAAACACCAAGGCAAAAAGACCGCCAACGGCGAGCTATACAAACACGAACTGAAAACGGCCGCGCACAAGACGATGCCGTTCGGCTCAAAAGTGAAAGTGACGAACGTGAACAACGGAAAAAGCGTCGTTGTCAGGATCAATGACAGAGGGCCTTTTGTCAGAGGCCGGATCATAGACCTGTCCAAGTCGGCATTTAGCAGTATTGGCAATACATCCCTGGGTCTGATTGACGTTGAAATAGAAGTCATCAAGTAGGTCGTGGATTTTGAAACAGGTTCTGTATCTGTTAAATAGCCGATAGCTGAATCCCAAACTCTTTCTCTACCCCCTGCGCCACACCCGCCAGCACTTCATTGCGCACCCGCAGTTTGGTCTGGTGATGCGCTGACTGATTCAACTTGGTCAGCTCAACCGCTGCCGCCATGGCCGCATTTGCCAGCTCTGCCTCTGTCACCACCTGATCCAGAAAACCGGCCTCCAGTGCGCCCCTGGGTGAGTATATCTCGGCATTGATCACGGCCCGGTGAAAGTGCGGCGTATTAAGACGTCCCCGCGCCAATTCCACGCCGAACAGCGGCATTGTCAAACCAATCGCCACTTCATTCAAACCAATCTTGAATGCGCCATCCACACCAATGCGATAGTCCGCGGACAACAGCATCAGGCCACCCATGGCCAGCGCATGTCCCGTGCAGGCAATGACTATCGGCAAGGGAAATTGCAGCATCCGGTGCGCCAGTTTTGCGCCGCCTGCCACAAGGCCCGCCATCGCAGTACCACCCTGGCCCATGATGGACAGATCGAATCCGGCCGAGAAGCGGCCGGGCCGCCCGCTCAACACTACCGCCTGGGCATTTTTTTCCGCCTGATCCAGCGCCTGATTCAGATTTTCCAGCAGCGTGGTGGAAACGGCGTTGGCCTTACCGTCATTCAGCGTGATGACGGCAATGTTCTGGTGCAGCTCATAGTTTACTGGCATGTGTTCATCCTCTTTCATTCGATCCGTTGTGGCTTCATCCTACTACTGCTTGCAAGGTGCCACCAAGTGCCCAAACCAGCGCCCAAAAAAGAAGGGGCCCGCAAAGGCCCCTTCGATTTTTACTGCGCGTGTCATGTTACCGCTTACGCATCCTGCACAACCGGAATCTTCACGGTGTTGGCCAGATCCTGATACTCCGCCATGCGGTCGAAGTTCATGTAGCGGTAGATGTCAGCCGACATGCTGTCGATCTGGTTGGCGTACTGCATGTACTCGGCCACTGTCGGCAGCTTGCCCATTACCGCCGCAACCGACGCCAGTTCCGCCGACGCCAGGTACACGTTGGAACCCTGGCCCAGACGGTTGGGGAAGTTACGGGTGGAAGTCGAAACTACCGTGGTATTAGGCGCAACGCGTGCCTGGTTACCCATGCACAGCGAGCAGCCCGGCATCTCGGTACGTGCACCGGCGCGGCCATAAATGTTGTAGTAACCTTCTTCCATCAGCTGGTGCTGGTCCATCTTGGTGGGCGGTGCCAGCCACAGGCGGGTTGCCAGCGATCCACCTTCCACTTTGTCCAGCAGTTTGCCAGCCGCGCGGAAGTGACCGATGTTGGTCATGCAGGAACCGATGAACACTTCGTCGATCTTGTCGCCGGCCACGTCGGACAGGAATTTCGCGTCATCCGGATCGTTCGGGCAGCACAGAACGGGTTCCTTGATCTCGTTCATGTCGATTTCGAGAATGGTGTGGTACTCAGCATCGGCATCGGCGCGCATCAGTTCCGGTTTGGCCAGCCACGCTTCCATGCCGCGAATACGGCGTTCCATGGTGCGGGCGTCGCCGTAACCGTTGGCCATCATCCACTTCAGCAGGGTGATGTTGGATTTCAGGTATTCCGCCACCGAATCTTTCGACAGGGTGATGGTGCAACCCGCAGCGGAACGTTCAGCGGAAGCGTCAGACAGTTCGAACGCCTGCTCCACGGTCAGTTCTTCCAGACCTTCGATTTCCAGCACGCGGCCGGAGAACACGTTCTTCTTGCCTTTCTTCTCCACGGTCAGCAGACCGGCCTTGATCGCGTACAGCGGAATCGCGTGCACCAGATCGCGCAGGGTGATGCCGGGCTGACGCTTGCCCTTGAACCGCACCAGAACGGATTCCGGCATGTCCAGCGGCATGACGCCAGTAGCAGCAGCGAACGCCACCAGGCCGGAACCGGCCGGGAACGAAATACCGATCGGGAAACGGGTGTGGGAATCGCCGCCGGTGCCGACGGTGTCCGGCAGCAGCATGCGGTTCAACCAGGAGTGAATAATGCCGTCACCCGGACGCAGCGAAACACCGCCACGGTTCATGATGAAGTCGGGCAGGGTGTGCTGCATTTCCACGTCAACCGGCTTGGGATAAGCCGCGGTGTGACAGAAGGACTGCATCACCAGATCCGCCGAGAAGCCCAGGCACGCCAGGTCTTTCAGTTCGTCGCGGGTCATCGGGCCGGTGGTGTCCTGGGAGCCGACGGTGGTCATCTTCGGTTCGCAGTATTCGCCAGCGCGCACGCCTTTCACGCCGCACGCCTTGCCCACCATTTTCTGCGCCAGGGTGAAGCCCTTGGTGCTCTGCACAACGCCAGCCGGCAGACGGAACAGGGTGGAGACAGGCAGACCGAGAGCTTCACGAGCCTTGCCCGTCAGGCCGCGACCGATGATCAGGTTGATACGGCCACCGGCACGCACTTCATCCAGAATCACGTCGGATTTCAGTTCGAACGTGGAGATCACTTCGCTGGAACCGTGCTTGGTGATCTTTCCTTCGTACGGGTAGATGTCGACCACATCACCCATGTTCAGGTTGGAAACGTCGGTTTCAAACGGCAGTGCGCCCGCGTCTTCCATGGTGTTGTAGAAAATAGGCGCGATCTTGGAACCGATACAGATACCGCCCTGACGCTTGTTTGGCACGAAGGGGATGTCGTCGCCGGTGAACCACAGCACCGAGTTGGTAGCGGATTTACGGGAAGAACCGGTGCCCACCACATCGCCCACGTAGGCAACGGTGTGGCCTTTGGCTTTCAGCGCTTCGATCTGCTTGATCGGGCCGATTTCGCCCTGTTTTTCCGGGTTGATGCCTTCGCGGGCGTTTTTCAGCATGGCGTTGGCGTGCAGCGGGATGTCCGGACGGCTCCAGGCATCCTGGGCGGGGGACAGGTCGTCGGTGTTGGTTTCGCCGGTCACCTTGAACACGGTGACGGTGATTTTCTTCGCCACTTCCGGCTGGCTGGTGAACCACTCGGCGTTGGCCCAGGATTCCAGCACTGCCTTGGCATTGGCGTTGTTCTTGGCTTTTTCCACCACGTCGTGGAAGGAATCGAAAATCAGCAGGGTGTGGGACAGGGCCTTGGCGGCGATCTTGCCGACAACTGCATCATCCAGCAGCTCGATTAGCGGGTCGACGTTGTAGCCGCCCAGCATGGTGCCCAGCAGTTCGGTGGCCTTTTCGCGGCTGATCAGCGGCGATTTGGTCGTGCCCTTGGCAACGGCCGCCAGGAAGCCGGCTTTTACATAGGCAGCCTGATCCACACCGGCAGGAACACGGTAGGTAATCAGGTCAACCAGGAAATTCTCTTCACCGGCAGGGGGATTCTTCAGCAGTTCCACCAGATCGGCAGTCTGTTTCTCGTCCAGCGGTTTGGGGGGGATGCCTTGAGCGGCGCGTTCTGCAACATGTTTACGATAGGCTTCGAGCACGATGTGACCTCTCTACAGTGGATCTTGTGATGGCGGTCTGCTGATGCGCGCCCACGTCCGTCACGACGTCCCGAGGAAGACGGCAATCAGCGGCAAAACCGGAAAATTGGGCGGCGGAATTATATCAGATCGAGACTGGCAAAACAGCAGCACAGAGAGTGCGTGTACTGCAGTATTGAGACCAAGTAACTGAATCGCCTGACCTTCGATGGAGCAGGGCGCACCAGCAACGGGCAGGGAAGCGGGTTCAGTAGGGGCGTTGTTCACCGGGGGGACGTTTGTTGTAGCGTTTGTATTCCCACTGGTACTGTTCCGGCGCCAGCATGATCAGCTTCTCGATGGTCCGGTTCATGGCAGCGGTGGACTTTTCCAGATTCAGATCATAAATCTCCGGATCGGCCTTGATGCAGACCATGCGAAAGGTTTTGTTGTCCGGGTTGCGCAGGCAGGTGTAGCCCAGTGCCACCGACCCCGTTTTCTGGATCAAACGCGACACCAGCTGTGGGGTGAGGGCGGTTTTGCCGAAGAAGGGAGCAAAGGTGCCGCTTTTCTGGCTCGGCTGCTGGTCCGGCAGGACACCGGTCAGGCCGCCGTTGCTCAAAAAGGTGTGCAGCCGTTGCACGCCAGATTTGTCCGCCGGCACGAATTCCCCGTCCATATGGGTGCGGGCCTTGAAAATCAGCGCGTCCAGTTTCGGGATGGGCACAGGCGCGTACATGGCCATGAACGGAAAACGTGACGACACGGAATAGTTGGCGATCTCCCAGTTGCCCAGGTGGGGCACGATCAGCACCACACCGCGCTTTGCATCCAGAGCTTCCCGGATAAGATGCTCGCCTTCATATGACGTAACGTACTGGGTCACTTCAGCTGCCGATTTGGTCCAGGCGGCGCCGGATTCACAAACCGTCTGGAAGGTTTCGGCGAGGGATTCCCGGGCCAGTTTCAGGCGTTCCTGCTCCGGCATGTCGGGAAAGGCGATCTGCAGATTGGTCAGGGTGACGTGGCGGGCGGACTTGGCAAAATACCAGCCGAGTCGTCCGATCAGGTGCCCGATCCTGCCCACCACGGGCAGCGGCAGCAAACCCAGCAACTTCAACGTCGTCACTATGACGGTGCCTTTGATATCCACTCGTTCAGGTTCCCGTGGCAGTCGATTGGGCTGAAAGAATAGGGGAAAAATCGCCATCGCTCTATGAAAACCGTATAATTCGCGACCTTGATTTCGTAACGGTTGGTAAAAGTATGGCAGGTCTGGACGAGGTAAAGGCGTTTCTGGGTTGTGCGACTCCGGCGGCCTGGCTGGCGCGTGCGCCGGAGAATCTCGACATCCTGCTGATCGATCATGCCCACTGTGAAAAGAAGGCGGCGTCCACCGCGCTGAACCTGCTGTTCCGCTATGTCGACAAGCGCAATCTGCTGTCCAGCATGTCGCAACTGGCGCGAGAGGAACTGTTGCATTTCGAGCAGGTGGTGGAAATGATGGAGCGCCATGGCGTGCAGTATGGTCACCTGTCGCCGTCCCGTTATGCCCAGGGCCTGCGCCAGCATATCCGTCCCACCGAGCCGGACAAGCT
Source organism: Gammaproteobacteria bacterium (assembly GCA_013178375.1). Taxonomy (GTDB): domain Bacteria; phylum Pseudomonadota; class Gammaproteobacteria; order Pseudomonadales; family Ketobacteraceae; genus Ch67. Next base: position 132,530 of record JABLXQ010000016.1, on the reverse strand, counting down.
GGTGGACACCCTCATTATCGGCGCTTTCATCGAAGCCCGCTCCTGCGAGCGTTTTGACGCGCTGGCGCCATTGCTGCAAGCCAATCCGTCCACGGCCGACATCGGCAAGTACTATATTTTCCTGCTGAAATCCGAGAGTCGCCATTACGAAGGCTATCTGGCGCTGGCACGGGAATATTCACCGGTTCATATTGAAAACCGGATCGCGTTTTTCCGCGAAGTGGAAAGAGAATTGATCGAAACGCCGGATACGGATTTCCGTTTTCACAGCGGCGTGCCGCAGGCGTAAAGGCTGCGGCCGGGCTTATTCGCCGCAGAAGGGAAAGGATTTCAGCAGGATATTGTTGTCATCAGCCAGCAGATACCAGCCTTGCGTGTGCCAGTCCCCCAGAACCAGACGCTGTACTGCTTTTCCATCCAGCACCAGATCATGCACCGCCGGCCGATGGGTATGGCCGTGAATCAACAGTTCCACCTTTAGTTCACGCATGGTTGCCAGCACTTCCTCCGGCGTCACATCCATGATGTATTCCTGCTTTTGCTGCGCACTCTGCCTGCTTTGTTCCCGCAACGAGCGGCCGATGGCGATGCGCTCACTCAGCGGTTTCGCCAGGAATTGTTCGATCCACTTTGGATCACGCACCATTTTGCGAAACGCCATGTAATCCGTATCCAGCGTGCAGAGCGAATCACCGTGTAGCAGGGCAGCGGGGCGGTCGGCCACTGTCAGCAACACCGGTTCATGCAACAGTGTTGCGCCGCAGCGGGCTGCATAGGCGGGGCCCAGCAGAAAATCCCGGTTGCCATGCAGCAGAAAAATCTCGATGCCTTCCCGCGCCAGGCTAGACAGTTTTTCCGCCAGTGCATCGGCACAGGCCGACGGCGTATCGTCTCCCAGCCACACCTCAAAAATGTCACCCAGCAGATAAATCTGCTGCAGATCTTTTTTCTGTTCATCCAGCAAACGGAAAAACGCCCGGAGAATATCCGGGCGCTGGTCTTCTAGATGCAGATCTGAAGCGAACAGATTGGCCATAGCTATCTTTAATGTTGCTTGGCGGCGCTGACCACTTCAGCCTTTTCGATGATCACGGGTGTCACGGGCACGTTTTCATGGAAGCCCTGAGTGGCAGTCTTCACGCCCTTGATGTTGTTCACCACGTCCATACCTTCAACCACTTTGCCGAACACGGCATAACCCCAACCCTGACGGTTTTCGGCGGTGAAGTTCAGGAAGCTGTTATTGGTGACGTTAATGAAAAATTGCGCGCTGGCGGAGTGGGGGTCTTGCGTACGGGCCATGGCGATGGTGCCAACGTCGTTTTTCAGGCCGTTATTGGCTTCATTCTTGATGGTCGCGTGGGTGGGTTTCTGCTGCATGTCCTTGTCGAAACCGCCGCCCTGGATCATGAAGTTGCCGATCACGCGGTGGAAAACGGTGCCGTTGTAATGGCCTTCATTCACGTACTGGACAAAGTTTTCAACGGTGACGGGCGCTTTCTCCTTGTTCAGTTCAAGTTTGATGTCGCCCATGTTGGTGTGAAGAATGACAAGAATAGCTTCCATCATAAATTTCCTTCGTTTTTAGCGTGAGTGAAGTTCTTCCGCTGCAACCAGCGTATTTTCAAGCAATGTGGCGACTGTCATCGGGCCAACGCCACCAGGTACCGGCGTGATCCAGCCGGCCCGTTCTGCCGCTGCGGCATAGGCCACGTCGCCGCGCAACTTGCCATCGCTGCAACGATTGATGCCAACGTCGATGACGATAGCGCCAGGTTTGACCCATTCACCAGGCAGAAATTCCGCTTTGCCTACCGCAACCACTACCAGATCGGCCCGGCCCACGTGTTCCTGCAGATTGCGGGTGAAGCGATGACAGGTTGTCACGGTGCAGCCAGCCAGCAACAGTTCCAGCGACATGGGCCGACCGACGATGTTGGACGCACCCACCACCACGGCTTCCAATCCGAGCAGTTCAACGCCGGTGGACTCGATCAGGGTCATGATGCCCTTCGGTGTGCAGGGGCGCAGCAGGGGAAAGCGTTGCGCCAGACGCCCCATATTATAAGGATGGAAACCATCTACATCCTTGTCCGGCAGAATGGCGTTGATCACAGCCTTGTCGTCGATATGTTTCGGCAGTGGCAGCTGAACCAGAATGCCATCAATGGCTTTATCAGCGTTCAGCTCATGAATCAGTGCGAGCAGATCAGCCTGGCTGCTGGATTCCGGCAAGTCGTAGGCGCGGGAAACAAAACCCACTTCCTCGCACGATTGCCGCTTTTTATTCACGTACACTTTCGACGCCGGATCGCCTCCCACCAGAATGACCGCCAGCCCTGGTGCCCGCAGACCCTGCTCTCTGCGCTGCTGAACGCGCAGCTTCACCTGTTCCTTGAGTTGGTTTGCGATGCGGGTGCCGTCGATGATCTTGGTTGTCATAAATAGAAGGAGTAGCGTCGTCCGTAGGGCAGAGGCCGGAAAAGGGCGGCCATTTTCTCACTAATGGCCCGATGTGGCAAAGGAATCGGTGCAATGTCCTGATCTTGTTGATATTTATGAAAATGTTTGACGAGTAAATCAGCTATGTATATCATGCTGCCCTCGCTACTGGAACGGTATCGACACGGGGTATAGCGCAGTCTGGTAGCGCGCCTGCTTTGGGAGCAGGATGTCGGGGGTTCAAATCCCTCTACCCCGACCAGATTGAAACAGCTCTTTAGTATAAAGTTTAAATGAAATCAGATGCTTGGCGGCATCGCTCGAGTCAAGCGCCCGTAGCTCAACTGGACAGAGCATCGGCCTTCTAAGCCGAGGGTCGCAGGTTCGAGTCCTGCCGGGCGCGCCAGTCCCCTGGGTGATAAAAGGGGGCTTCTGGCAAGGCATCTGGTCTCAATGCAAGAACAGTGGTGGGCGTAGCTCAGTTGGTAGAGTCCCGGATTGTGATTCCGGTTGTCGTGGGTTCGAGCCCCATCGTCCACCCCACTTTCTTTGGATAGTTGACAGTTGGATAGCCGACAAGCCAGACCAGACATCAAAACCGGTAATGTCCAAAGGATATTACCGGTTTCTGTTTTGCAGAATCGGCACGTTGATCACTACTCACGCATCACTCACGCAACTACAAACAGCTTTAGAGGTTGATATGCAAGTTTCCGTGGAAACCACCTCCGGACTCGGCCGCCGCATGACAGTTGGCGTTCCCGCCGACAAGATCGATAACGCCGTTGAAACCAAAATCGTCGAAACTGCCAAGCGCGTTCGCATCGACGGATTCCGTCCTGGCAAGGTTCCCGTGCGTGAAGTGCGCCGCCGTTACGGCAAAGCCATTCGCGAGGAAGTGATCGGCGAAATCGTCAGTAACTCCTTCTATGAAGCCATGAACCAGCAGGCACTGAATCCTGCCGGTTACCCCAGCATCGAGCGCACCAAGGACCAGCCGGGCGAGGATTTCGAATTCGTCGCCACGTTTGAAGTCTACCCGCAGGTTTCGGTGCAGGGTCTGTCCAGCATCAGCGTCTCCCGTCCTGTTGCCGACATTACAGAAGCTGACATCGACACCATGATCCAGCGTCTGCGCGAGCAGCGTGCCACTTTCACCGACGTTGAGCGTCCGGCCCAAAACGGTGACCAGCTGATCATCGATTTCGTTGGCACCAAGGATGGCGAAGCCTTCCAGGGCGGCAGCGCGGAAAACTCCAAGCTGGTACTGGGCTCCGGTTCCATGATTCCCGGTTTTGAAGACGGCCTGCTGGGCGCTACCAAAGGCGAGGAGCGTGTATTGGCGCTGACTTTCCCGGCTGATTATCACGCGGAAGAACTGAAAGGCCAGGCTGTGCAGTTTGCAGTGACGGTAAAAGCCGTGCAGGAAAAGCAGCTGCCCGAAGTCAACGAAGAATTCATCAAGCTGTTCTCGCCCAAGGAATCCAGCATGGAAAACTTCCGTGTTGAAATCCGCCAGAACATGGAGCGCGAACTGAAGAATGCGGTGAAAACCCGCGTCAAGAAGCAGGTAATGGACGGCGTGCTGGAACAGAACAGCGTTGATGCGCCGAAAGCCCTGGTCGATTCCGAGATCGACCGTCAGCGTCGTCAGATGGTGCAGCAGTTCGGTGGCGGTGCCAACTTCGACTTCCGCACTCTGCCTGCGGAACTGTTCGAACAGCAGGCCACCCGTGCCGTCAAACTGGCGCTGTTGCTGGGCGAGCTGATCAAGGATCGCCAGATCAAGGCAGATGCCACCCGCGTGCGCGCTGCTATCGAAGAAATGGCACAGCCTTACGAAAATCCGGCGCAAGTGGTCAGCTGGTACTATGAAAACGAACAGGTACTGCAGCAGGTTGAAGCCATGGTGCTGGAAGACCAGGTGGTGGATGTGATCCTGGAGCAAGCCCAGCTCGTCGACGAGAGCATGAGTTATGAAGAAGCCGTACGTCCCGCCAATCAGGACCAGGCGGACGACTGATACGGATCAGCCTGTATCGAAGAACGCGACCCTTGAGGTCGCGTTTTTTTTTGTGCTTCACTGGGATGGCTGACCCGATCGGGGCTATAGTAAAAATAAACGCGACAAGGTCTTGAAAGCGCTTGAAAAGACCGCATATCCTCAGGGTGAATTGCGAACGATTCTTGTCTGCTCAATTAATCAACTAAAGGAAGTCATCCCCATGTCCCATCTTCTGAATGAGCTCGCCGAACGCAACCCCATCCTGAACACCGGTTTGGTTCCCATGGTTATCGAGCAGACTGCCCGTGGCGAGCGTTCCTTCGACATCTATTCCCGCCTGTTGAAAGAACGGGTGATTTTCATGGTGGGCCAGGTGGAAGACTACATGGCCAACCTGATCGTGGCGCAGTTGCTGTTCCTGGAATCGGAAAACCCGGACAAGGATATCCACCTCTATATCAACTCTCCGGGCGGGTCCGTAACAGCGGGTATGGCGATTTACGACACCATGCAATTTGTGAAGCCCGATGTATCGACCATGTGTATCGGACAGGCCTGCTCCATGGGCTCGCTGCTGCTGACTGCCGGTGCCCACGGCAAGCGTTTCTGCCTGCCTAACTCCCGCGTCATGATCCACCAGCCGCTGGGCGGCTTCCAGGGCCAGGCTTCCGATATCGAGATCCATGCCCGCGAAATCATCCAGATGAAGCGGCGCCTCAACGAGATCCTGGCCCACCACACCGGCCAGCCTTATGACACCATTGACCGCGACACCGACCGCGACAATTTCATGAGCGCCTATGACGCCAAGAAATATGGCTTGGTGGACGAAGTCCTCGAAAAAAGATAAGCTTAAAAATCAACCATATAAAAGACATAGCTAGATCCGGTGTCAACTGATCGGGAATCTCGTACTTGCAAAAACGGGGTTTTCGCTGCATCTTTCTAAGAGCCCGATGCAGGCTAGAAGAGGTTAATAAATGACTGACGATCGTGACGGAAAAGGCGAAGACAGCGGTAAGCTGCTTTATTGCTCATTTTGTGGAAAAAGCCAGCATGAAGTGCGCAAACTGATCGCCGGTCCCTCTGTATTCATCTGCGACGAATGTGTCGATCTTTGCAACGACATCATTCGCGAAGAAGTGCAGGAAGACAGCAACGACAAGAACAGCGACAAGCTGCCGACTCCTATCGAAATCAAGGATATTCTCGACGATTACGTGATCGGTCAGGACCGCGCCAAGAAGGTCTTGTCGGTTGCGGTGTACAACCATTACAAGCGTCTGCGTTCCGGAGCCGCCAAAAGTGCGAAAGGTTCCAACGTTGAAGTTGAACTGGGCAAGAGCAACATTCTGCTGATCGGTCCAACCGGCAGTGGTAAAACGCTGCTGGCGGAAACGCTGGCACGTCTGCTCAATGTGCCGTTCACCATCGCCGATGCAACCACGCTGACCGAAGCGGGCTATGTCGGTGAAGACGTCGAGAACATTATCCAGAAATTGCTGCAGAAATGTGATTACGATGTGGAGAAGGCCCAGATGGGCATCGTCTACATCGATGAAATCGACAAGATTTCCCGCAAGTCTGACAATCCGTCCATTACCCGTGACGTGTCGGGTGAAGGCGTGCAGCAGGCGTTGCTGAAACTGATCGAAGGCACGGTGGCATCCGTTCCGCCGCAAGGTGGACGCAAGCATCCGCAGCAGGAATTTCTGCAGGTGGACACATCCAACATCCTGTTCATCTGCGGTGGCGCTTTTGCCGGTCTGGAAAAAGTGATTCGTGACCGTTCCGAAAAGAGCGGGATCGGTTTCTCGGCCAGTGTGAAAAGCAAGGAAGACAGCAAGAACGTCAGTGACACGCTGAAGGATGTGGCACCGGAAGATCTGGTGAAATACGGTCTGATCCCGGAGTTCGTCGGACGCTTGCCGATTGTGGCAACGCTGGCGGAACTGGATGAGGAAGCACTGGTCCAGATTCTGACAGAGCCGAAGAACTCCCTCACCAAGCAGTATCAGAAACTGTTTGAGATGGACGGCGTTGATCTGGACTTCCGTGAAGATGCATTGGTCGCCGTGGCCAAGAAGGCAATGGAACGCAAGACCGGTGCCCGTGGTCTGCGCTCCATTCTGGAATCCGTGCTGCTGGAAACCATGTACTCGGTACCGTCCATCCGCAATGTGGTCAAGGTGGTGATCGACGGCGCGGTGATCAAGGGCGAATCGGAACCCCTGATGATCTACGAAAACAACGAGCAGGCCAAAGCGGTGCCGGACGATTGATGTCCTTCCTGATTGAAAAGGGCCGCAAGGCCCTTTTTTATTCGGCGGAAAGTGGTCAGTATTGATGACAGACAGGTTGCAATACAGGGTTTTGCCCCCATCTTGGAATCAAGAATCTTATATCAGCCGGTAAAGGGTCGCGATTATGCAGGAACCGGAACACACAATTCTCAAAGGGAAAAAAGAATATCCCCTGTTGGCGTTGCGCGATGTGGTGGTATATCCCCACATGGTGATTCCGCTGTTCGTTGGTCGGGACAAGTCGATCCGTGCGCTGGAAGAAGCCATGGACAACGACAAACAGATCGTGCTCGTGGCCCAGGTGAATGCATCGGATGATGATCCGCAGCCGAAGGATCTCTATTCCGTTGGTACGGTTGCCACCATTCTGCAATTGCTGAAACTGCCTGACGGCACGGTGAAGGTGCTGGTGGAAGGTTCCTACCGTGCGACTACGGAAAACGTCAACAACGATTACGGTTACCTGTCCGCGTCGATTACCGAAGCGCCCCATAATCCCATCGAGGAACGCGAAGGGGAGATACTGGTCCGTTCGCTGCTGTCCCAGTTCGATCAGTATGTCAAACTCAGCAAGAAAGTCGCGACCGAGATTCTGACCTCGGTATCCAGCATTGAGGAGCCGGGCCGGTTGTCCGACACCATTGCTGCTCATCTGGCGCTGAAAATTCACGAGAAACAGAAAATCCTCGAAATCTTCGATCTGCGCGAGCGCATCGAACATCTGATGGCGTTGATGGAAAGCGAGATCGATCTGTTGCAGGTCGAAAAGCGCATCCGTGGCCGCGTCAAGAAACAGATGGAGAAGAGCCAGCGCGAGTATTATCTGAATGAGCAGATGAAGGCCATTCAGAAGGAACTGGGCGACCTGGAAGAAGGCGGCAATGAGCTGGAGGAATTCGAGAAGAAAATCGAAGCCGCTGGCATGTCGAAGGAAGCCCGCGACAAGGCCAAGACCGAGCTGAACAAGCTGAAGATGATGTCGCCGATGTCCGCTGAAGCCACTGTTGTGCGCAGCTATCTGGACTGGCTGGTGAATCTGCCCTGGCGCAAGAAGAGCAAGGTGCGCCACGATCTGGCGAAGGCCAAGGCCATCCTCGACGAAGATCATTATGGTCTGGAAGAAGTGAAAGACCGCATTCTGGAATATCTGGCAGTGCAGTCGCGGGTAAACAAGATTCGCGGGCCTGTGCTGTGCCTGGTGGGTCCGCCGGGTGTGGGTAAAACTTCACTGGGACAATCCATTGCCAAGGCCACCAACCGCAAGTTTGTGCGCATGGCGTTGGGTGGTGTGCGTGACGAGGCCGAGATTCGCGGTCACCGCCGTACCTACATCGGCTCCATGCCGGGCAAGCTGGTGCAGAAGATTTCCAAGGTCGGCGTGAAGAACCCGCTGTTCCTGCTGGACGAGATCGACAAGATGGGTGTCGACATGCGCGGCGATCCAGCGTCGGCATTGCTGGAGGTGCTTGATCCCGAGCAGAACAACACCTTCAACGATCACTATCTGGAAGTGGATTACGATCTGTCGGATGTGCTGTTTATCTGTACCTCGAACTCCATGAACATTCCGGCGCCGCTGCTGGACCGGATGGAGATAATCCGTATACCGGGTTACACCGAGGATGAGAAGCTGAACATCGCCCAGCAGTATCTGGTGCCCAAGCAGCGCAAGTTGAACGGTCTCACCGATGAGGAGCTGCTGATCAGCGACGACGCGGTACGCCATATCATCCGTTACTACACCCGTGAGTCTGGCGTGCGTGGTCTGGAGCGTGAGATTGCCAAGCTGTGCCGCAAACACGTCAAGGGCAATGTGCTGGGTGGTACACACGATGTGGTGGAGGTAACACCGGACATCGTGGAAAGCTTTAACGGTGTGCGCAAGTTCAACTATGGCAAGAAGGAAGAGCAGGACCGCATTGGTCAGGTGACCGGGCTGGCCTGGACCTCTGTGGGCGGTGAACTGCTGACGATTGAAGCAGCTTCCGTACCGGGCAAAGGACGACAGATTCGCACCGGTTCTCTCGGTGACGTCATGCAGGAGTCGATCCAGGCCGCGCTTACCGTCGTGCGAAGCCGTTCGCGCCTGTTGGGCATTTCCCCTGAATTCCATGAGAAATGTGACATCCACATTCACGTGCCCGAGGGCGCCACACCCAAGGATGGCCCCAGCGCCGGCATTGGTATGTGCACCGCGCTGGTGTCCGTGCTGACCAATATTCCAGTGCGAGCTGATGTGGCCATGACCGGCGAGATTACGCTGCGCGGTCAGGTATTGCCGATCGGCGGTCTGAAGGAAAAACTGCTGGCTGCGCACCGGGGTGGTATTACCAGTGTCATCATTCCCAAGGAAAACGAGCGCGATCTGAAGGAAATCCCGGACAAGATCAAGGCTGACCTTACGATCCATTGCGTAAAATGGATTGACGAGGTGCTGGAATTGGCACTGGTAACCATGCCTGAGCCATTACCGGAAAGTGTGTCCGTTGAAATCCCCAAGCGTGAGGAAAAGGACGACGATGACGCTGATCGTGTAAGCACGCACTAATGCGATTGGCTGGACATTATGCTTGCAAAAAGGCGCCAAATAAGGGCGCTTTTTTGTTTTCGCTGATGGCATTGGTTATCAGTTCTGCGTGTTTATCGCGTAAATTCAAATAAGAAGCGGGGAAATATTACTTGAAAAAAAATAATTCCATGCCGCGGAATCTGTGCGCTTGACAGGTCTTTTTTGCAGTTGGTATAAAGTTGCTCCCCCGAAAGGGACGGGTATTTTTTAGCAGGCGAGTCCGCCACATTTCATCCAATCCATACCTATTCGCGTAGGTACAATCCGCAGACACATTTCTTTTGAAAAGGGGAGTCTTGTGAATAAATCCGAGTTGATCGATGCCATTGCGGCATCTGCCGATATTCCAAAGGCGCAGGCGAGTCGTGCACTTGATGCAGTAATTGAAACCGTAACCAGCGCACTCCAGAAAAGCGATCAGGTGGTGCTGGTGGGTTTCGGAACTTTCGCCGTTAAAGAGCGTTCTGCCCGCAGCGGACGCAATCCGCAAACGGGTCAGCCCATTGAAATCCCGGCCGCCAAAATCCCAACCTTCAAGCCTGGCAAGGCTCTGAAAGACGCAGTAAACGGCTAAGTCCTCCTTTCGATCCTGGCAACCCTTTTCCCTGTACCATCACACAAAAAACTGATTGATTGGTCAGCAGCGAGATTTTCCTGCTGACCAATTAGTATGCTAAATCGGTTAATCGATTCGCTGGCCCCTTTTTATCGGGGCCAAGTTACCGGGGAACGGTTGCTGGCTCACCCTCCCATTCTCGACGCAGATCCAGAGCACACCACCCAGGTGAGCGCAGTCGGGTTGAAAGGGGGTCTTTGCCCCTTTTCAGCTTCTCTTTTCGCCAGGGACGTCGCGTGCCGAGCGGTTTCGTTTATAATCCCTGACGCCAAAAAACTACAAAGCGTAAGCCATGTCATGGAGCTTGGAGCATGCAAGAATTTCGCAATCTGTTGAAAGGCTGGGTGGGCAAGTTGTTGCTCGTCATCTTCATTGTGCCTTTCGCCTTCGTTGGTATCGAGGGCATCCTTCTCAACACAGGCAAGGGTGATATTGCCCTGACCGTCAACGGCAAGGATATTCCCAAAGCCGAGGTCGACCGCGCCATCAGCGCCCAGCGTGATGCCCTTGCGCAGCGCATGGGTGGCCAGATCGATCCTTCCCTGTTTTCCGATGACATGCTGCGGCCCCGCGTCATTGAAACACTGATCCAGAAAGAGCTGATGACACAGGCGATTGTGGACGAGGGCCTGTACGTGGCACCTGAGACCATCAAGGACTATGTCCGCAGCATGGACCAGTTCAAAGATGAGAAGGGCGAGTTTTCCCAGGAAAAACTGGAAACCGTGCTGGCACGGGCTGGCTATTCTCCCGCCCGGTTCTTTGATGAACTGAGCACTGGCATGGTGGCCGAGCAGCTGCAACAGGGCATTGGCAGCAGCGCATTCGTGACCACGGAAGAACTTAAAACGCTGGTTCAGCTGGATCGCCAGACGCGGGATCTGTCCCATGCGACCGTAAAGGTCGAGAAGTTCCAGGGTCAGGTTGACGTCACTGATGCGGATGTCAGCAGCTATTTCGACAGCAACCGCCAGCAATACCGGACCCAGGAAAAAGTCTCGGTTCAGTACGTCCAGTTCAAGCCCGAGGACTTTTCCCGCGATGTTCAGGTGAGCGAAGAGGATCTGGCCGCTGAATATGAACATTATGTTGCCACCAGCAGCGAGCAGGAGCGGCGCCGGTCGTCCCATATTCTGGTGGAAATCAACGATGATCGTGACGAGGAAGAAGCGAAGGCGCGCATCGCCGAAGCCAGGGCCAAGCTGGAGGCCGGTGAGGATTTTGCCGCAGTAGCCAAGACCTATTCCGACGATACCGCTTCGGCGGAGCAGGGTGGTGATCTGGATTTCGCCGCCCGTGGTGTCTATGACGCGGCTTTTGAAACAGCGTTGTTTGCATTGGAAGAAGGCAAGGTGTCGGATATCGTGCGCTCGGAATTCGGTTTCCACCTGATCAAGTTGACTGGCATTGAGAAGCCGGCGGTAGCCAGTTTTGACGCCAAGAAAGACGAGCTGAAGCAGACTCTGGTGCAGTCCAAGGCCAGTGAAAAACTGAATGAAGCCATCGATGAGCTCAACCGGCTGGCATATGAGTCGGGTGATCTGGCGGCCATCAGTGAGCAGTTCGGCAAGAAGGTAGAGGAAACGCCTCTGTTCACCCGCCAGGGCGGCAGTGGCATTGCGGCGGACAAGAAAGTGATTGATACCGCATTTTCCGATGCCATTCTGAAGGACGGTGCCAATAGTGAGGCTATCGAACTGGCGGATGGCAGCGTTCTTGTTGTACGGATCGGCAAGCATGAGCCGGCCCGGGATCAGACGCTGGATGAAGTGAAGGATCAGGTGGTTGCCACCCTGAAGCAGCAGAAAGCCCGTGACAAGGCTGTCGCCACGGCAGACGAAGTGCTGGCGCGCCTGCAGAAAGGTGAGTCCCTGGAAGCCCTGGGTGATGCCTTCGGTCTGGTCTGGAGCAATGTGGTGGACGTCAATCGCCAGAATGCCGAAGTGCCGCGTCCGGTGGTGACCAAGCTGTTCGAAATGCCGCGTCCGGCGGAAGGTAGCCGGGTAGTGGACAAGTCCGGCCAACCCAATGGCGATCAGGAAATCCTGGTGCTGACCGGGGTGAAGGATGGCGAGTTCAAGTTCTCGGACGATGAAATAGTGCAGAACAGCCTGGCGGGTGCCGCGCGCTTTGGCCAGGTGGAGTTCGAAAACTACATGGGTATCCTGAAGCAGGGTGCCGAGATCGTGCAGCATTAAAAACGGCACGGATCATCGCCCAATGAAAAGGCCCAGGCGCACTACACTGCCTGGGCCTTTTTTTCGCTCAGATAGTCTGAATCACAGATTGAAGGCGGAGCTGAGCAATTCCTTCGTGTAGCTGTTTTGGGGCGAGTGGAAAACCTGTTCCGCGGTTCCCTGTTCCACCACCTTGCCGTTCTTGAGCACAATGACCTGGTGCGCCAGCGCCTTCACCACCTTCAGGTCGTGGCTGATGAAGATGTAGGAAAAACCGTGTTTCTGCTGCAGGTGCCGCAGCAGATCGATGACCTGTGCCTGAATACTGCGGTCAAGGGCGGAAGTAGGTTCGTCCAGCACGATCAGTGCCGGCTCCATTACCAGGGCGCGGGCAATGGCGATGCGCTGGCGCTGGCCACCGGAAAATTCGTGTGGGAATCGGTGCCGCATGGCCGGGTCCAGTCCCACTTCACGCAGGGCGTCGATGACCCGCTGTTCCCGTTCTGCGGCAACGCCGATGTGATGGATGTCGAGGCCCTCGCGGATGATTTCCTCGACACTCATGCGCGGGCTCAGGCTGGAGAATGGGTCCTGAAACACGATCTGCATGCGCCGCCGCAAGGGACGTATCTGGTGGTTGTTGAGTGGAACCAGATCCGTGTTCTCAAAGTTCACGCTGCCCGTGGAGCCCGTGAGTTTCAGCAGCGCCTGCACCAGTGTGGTTTTGCCTGATCCGCTCTCGCCCACAACCCCCAGGGTGCTGCCCTGTTGCAATGAAAAGCTGATGTCATCCACGGCTTTGATGTGGCCCACAACCTGTTTGAACACGCCACGTCTCACCGGGAACCACACTCGCAGGGATTGCACCTGCATGATGGTGGGATTGCCTGGGTCCACCGTCACGGGCAGGCCTTTAGGTTCTGCCGCCAGCAGCATTTGCGTGTAGGGGTGGGTGGGTTGGCGGAACAGTGCGTCGGTGGTGTTGGTTTCCACGATTTCGCCTTTGGTCATCACGGCGACCCGGTGGGCGAAGCGGCGCACGATGCCGAGATCGTGGGTGATGATCAGGATGGTCATGCCCAGCTTGCCTTGCAATTCCTGCAGCAGGTTGAGCACCTGTTTCTGGATGGTGACGTCCAGAGCGGTGGTGGGTTCATCCGCAATCAGGATATCCGGATCGTTGGCCAGTGCCATGGCAATCATGACGCGCTGGCGCTGGCCGCCGGAGAGCTGGTGAGGATAGCTGCCGAGCCGGGTTTCCGGTTCAGGGATGCCGACCAGTGTCAGCAGTTCCAGTATGCGTTTGCGCGCCTGTTTGCCATCGAGTCCCTTGTGAATCCGCAGCACTTCGCCGATCTGTTTCTCCACGGTGTGCAATGGATTCAGCGCGGTCAGCGGTTCCTGAAAAATCATGCCGATGCGATTGCCGCGAATGCTGCGCAGTTCGGGCTCGCTCGCTGCCAGCAGATTCCTGCCTTCAAACAGTACAGTGCCAGTGTCATAGCGGGTGATGGTGCGCGGCAGCAGTTTCAGGATGGCCATGGCAGTGACTGATTTTCCGGAGCCGCTTTCGCCTACCAGTGCAAAGGTTTCGCCTTTTTTCAGCTCCAGGGAAACATTGCGGACGGCCTGATTGCGCTGGTTGCCTTGCTGGAAGGAGACAGACAGGTTGTCGATGCGCAGTACGCTCTCACCGGTTTGCTGTGCGGTGGTTGGTGCAGTAATCAATTTCGCGTTTGTATCGGTCATCGAATCGGTCATCAAAAAGGTGGCCTGCTATTGATTGCGCGGATCGAACGCGTCGCGGAAGGCTTCGCCGATAAAGACCAGCAGCGTCAGCATCAGGGCGAGCACGGCAAACGCGGTAATGGCCAGCCAGGGCGCCTGCAGATTCGATTTGCCCTGGGACACCAGTTCCCCCAGGGACGGAGATCCGGGCGGCAGACCAAAGCTGAGAAAGTCCAGCGACGTCAGCGTGGTGATGGCACCGGTGAGAATAAACGGCATGTAAGTGATGGTGGCCACCATGGCGTTGGGCAGAATGTGCTTGAACATGATGGCGGAGTCGTGGAGGCCCATGGCCTTTGCTGCCTTGACGTAATCCAGGTTGCGGCCGCGCAGGAATTCTGCGCGCACGACGGGTACCAGCGCCATCCAGCTGAACAGCAGCATGATGCCCAGCAACCACCAGAAATTGGGGCGGATGATGCTGGACAGGATGATAAGCAGAAACAGGGTGGGCAGGGAGCTCCAGATTTCGATGAAGCGCTGTCCACCGAGATCGGTCCAGCCACCGTAATAACCCTGCAGTGCGCCGGCGATCACGCCGACGATGGAACTGATGATCGTGAGCGTGAGGCCAAACAGAACAGAAATACGAAAACCGTAAATCACCCGCGCCACCACATCGCGGCCCTGATCATCAGTGCCCAGATAGTTGACGCTGTCCGGTGCAGACGGCGCCGGAGACGGCAAATCGTAATTGATGGTGTTGTAACTGAAGCGCACGGGTGGATACATGATCCAGCCTTTTTCCTGGATCAGCTCCAGTACGTATTCGTCGCGGTAGTCGGCTTCCGTGGGCAGTTCGCCACCGAATTCCTGTTCGGCATAGGTGAACATCACGGGAAAATAATACTGATTGTCGAATTTGATCAGCAGCGGCTTGTCATTGGCGAACAGTTCTGCACCCAGGCTGAAGATGAACAGCGCGGTAAAGATCCACAGGGAATACCAGCCACGCCGGTTGGCCTTGAAGCGCTGCACGCGACGCTGGTTCATGGGAGTGAGTTTGAACGGTTTGCGGCTCATCCGTTAATTTCTCGACTCGAAATCAATGCGGGGGTCCACCAGGGTGTAGGTGACGTCGCTGATCAGGTTAATCAGCAACGAGATCAGCGTGAAGATGAACAGGGTGCCGAAAATCACTGGATAGTCCCGTGATAGCACGGATTCAAAACTCAGCAGGCCAAGGCCGTCCAGGGAGAAAATGATTTCCGTAAGGAAGGCGCCGGTGAAGAAAATGCCCACCAGCGCGCCGGGGAAACCCGCAATGATAATCAGCATGGCGTTGCGGAACACGTGACCGTAGAGCACCTTGGTGTCGGTGAGGCCCTTGGCCCGCGCCGTCACCACGTATTGTTTGCTGATCTCATCGAGAAATGAATTCTTGGTGAGCAGGGTGAGAGTGGCAAAACCGCCGATCACCAGCGAGCCGATGGGTAGCACCAAGTGCCAGAAATAGTCGAGTATCTTGCCAAACGTCGACAGCTCATCGAAATCCGGCGAGGTCAGGCCCCGCAGCGGGAACAGCTGGAAATAGCTGCCGCCGGCAAACAGCACGATCAGCAGGATGGCAAACAGGAACGAGGGGATGGCGTTGCCGATGATGACCACTGAACTGGTCCAGATGTCGAAGCGGGAGCCATTGCGCACGGCCTTCTTGATGCCCAGAGGAATCGAGATCAGATAAATCAGCAGCGTGGACCACAGGCCCAGGGAAATCGATACTGGCATTTTTTCCAGGATCAGTTCGGTTACTTTTTTATCGCGGAAGAAACTGTTGCCAAAATCCAGCATGGCGTAGCTTTTCAGCATGATGAGGAAGCGTTCGCCGATGGGTTTGTCGAAGCCGTACATCTCTTCGATGCGTTTGATCAGCTCCGGATCGAGCCCCTGCGCGCCGCGATATTGCGAATTGCTGCTGCGCACTTCAGCCTGGGTGCCGCCGCCCATGCGGGCCGTGGCGCCGCTTTCCAGCCCTTCCAGTTGCGCAATCATTTGTTCCACCGGGCCGCCGGGTGCCGCCTGAATGATGAAAAAATTCAGGGTGAGAATGCCCAGCAGGGTGGGGATGATCAGCAGCAGGCGACGAATGATATACGCCAGCATGTCAGGGTTTTTCCACCGGGGTCAGGGTGGCGGCCCTGGCGGAATCGAGCCACCAGGTCATGAAGCCCACGTCGCCGTAGGTGGGTGCGATGGCGGGTCGGGAAAACTTGTTCCAGTAGGCGATGCGATGGGTGTTGATATGCCACTGCGGGATGACGTAGTGATTCCACAGCAGCACACGGTCCAGCGCGCGGCAGGCGGCGATGAGATCCTCGCGGGATTCGGCGGACACGATTTTGTCGATCAGCGCATCCACAATCGGGTCTTTCACGCCAATGGAATTCTGGCTGCCCTTGTGATCGGCGAACTGGGAAAACCAGTAGTCCCGCTGCTCGTTGCCCGGTGAATTGCTTTGGGCGAAACCGCCAATGATCATATCGAAATCGAAGTCGCGGATGATGCGGACGTAATTGGTGGTGTCGACGATGCGGGCGCTGGCCTCGATGCCGAGTTTCTTCAGGTTCTTGATGAAGGGCAGGGTGATGCGCTCGAAGTCCTTGCTGTATAGCAGAATCTCGAATTTGAACGGTTGGCCGGTGGCAGTGTTCACCAGATCAGTACCCTTGTATTCCCAGCCTGCCGCTTTCAGCAATTCAATGGCCTTGCGAATGTTGCTGCGGTTCTTGCCGCTGCCGTCAGTCGTGGGGGACTGGTATTCCTGGGTGAAGAGTTGCGGCGGCAGATCGTCGCGGAAGGATTCCAGCAGGGCCAGCTCCTTGCCAGTGGGAATGCCCTGCGCCGCCAGATCCGAGTTGGAGAAAAAACTATTGGTGCGCTTGTAGGCGCCGTAGAACAGCTGCTTGTTGGTCCACTCGAAATCGAAGGCGTAATCCAGTGCTTCGCGCACACGGGCATCCTTGAACAGGTCGCGCCGGGTGTTCATCACGAACGCCTGCATGCCGGTAGGGTTCCTGTGCTGGATTTCTTCCTTGAGCACCTTGCCCTGGTCAAACTGCGGGCCTACATATTCGGTGGCCCAGCGTTTGGAGGAATTTTCTTCGCGGTAGTCGTAACGCCCGCTCTTGAAGGCTTCGAGCTGCACGGTGTCATCGCGGTAGTACTCGATGTTGACGGTGTCGAAGTTGAAAAATCCACGGCGTACTGGCAGATCGGCGGCCCAGTAATCCTTCACCCGCTCATAGATGGCGGTTTTACCGGAATCAAAACTTTTCAGGCGGTAGGGTCCGCTGCCCAGGGGTGCGTCCATATTGGGTGAACTGAAATCCCGGTCTTTCCAGAAATGTTTTGGCAGCACAACCAGGTCACCCAGTATCAGGGGCAATTCGCGATTCTTGCTGTTGCGGCTGGTGAATTTCACCCGCAGCTTGTCCAGCGCTTCCACCTTGGACACATCGGCATAGTACGCGCGATACCGGGGCAAGCCCTTTTCCACCAGAGTATTGAATGAAAACACCACGTCATCGGCGGTAATGGCGGTGCCGTCGTGAAAGCGTGCCTTGGGATTGATGTGGAAAATCACCCAGGAGCGGTCGGCGGGCCATTCGATTTTTTCCGCCACCAGACCGTAGACAGAAAAGGGCTCGTCGCTGGAATGCAGGGTGAGGGTGTCATAGAGCATGCCGGTATAGGCTTCGGCGTCACCCTTGGGGATGAACGGGTTGAAGGAATCGAAGGTGCCGTAGCCCAGCAGTGTCACGCTGCCGCCCTTGGGCGCATCCGGATTGGTGTAGTCAAAATGGGTGAAGTCCGCCGGGTATTTCAGGTCGCCGTGCATGGCCATGCCGTGGGCAATCGTGACCGGGCTGTCGGCGGCAATGGCGCCAGCCATGGTGGCAGGTGCAAGGGCCAGTGCGAACACCAGTTTCAACAAGAGTGCAGAGATGTGGCCGCAAACAGGCAGCGACAAGAACCGTGACAACATGGGATTCCTCATTTTTTAGCTTTTATCCACCAGGTCTGGAACGCCAGGCTCAGGGCAGCGGGATGGGCAGGGCGCTCCAGCCGGCTGCGGTAGGCGATCCGGTGATAATCCAGGTACCACTGGGGAATCGTGTAGTAATTCCATAACAATACACGATCCAGCGCGCGAGCGGCAGCGACCAGTTCCGGCATGGAGCGTGCTGCCACCAGTTGATCCAGCATGGCGTCCACCACCGGGTCTTCAATGCCCGACAGGTTTCTTGATCCCTTCACCCGCGCCTGGGAGCTGTGGAAATACAGTCGCTGCTCCTGGCCTGGCGTGGCGGATTGCGGCAGCACCGAAACCGTCATGTCGAAATCAAAACCGTCCTGACGCACCTTGAGCTGGGCCGGGTCGACAATCCGCACATAGACCGTGATTCCCACCTTCTGCAGGTTTTTCACGAACGGCAGCAGTACCCGCTGGAAGGATGGCGTTTCCGTCATGATCTCCAGCACGAAGGGTTCACCCGTGCGGCTATTGACCAGTTTTTTGTCGCGAAATTCCCAACCCGCCTGTTGTAGCAGTTGCAGCGATTGGCGCAGACCCTGACGCACATTGCCGCTGCCGTCGTAGACCGGGAAGTGAAACTCGCTGGTGAAAAGTTCCGTCGGCAGCTGTTTGCGGAAGGGTTCCAGCAGGCGCAGTTCCGCTGCGTCCGGCAGCCCGCTGGCACCCATCACAGAATTGGGGTAGTGGGTTTCCGAGCGCTTGTAGGCATCGGCAAAAATATTCTGGTTGGTCCAGGCGAAATCGAACAGCAGGGCCAGCGCCTTGCGGGTGCGCACGTCGCGGAATTTTTCGCGCCGGGTATTGATGAAAAACGCCTGGGTGCCGGACGGAATGCCGTGAGGCAGCGCCTGACGGATCACCTCGCCGGATTGCAGCGCGGGAAAGTCGTAGCCGGTGGCCCAGTTCTTGGCGACGTATTCGATCCAGAAATCCAGCCGGCCGGATTTCAGCGCCTCGAACGCCACGGTGCGATCCCGGTAGAATTCAAAGTGCACTTCGTCGAAGTTGAACATGCCGCGATAGGCGGGGTGGTCCTTGGCCCAGAAATCCTTCACCCGCTCCAGCACCAGATAATTGCCCAGCTTGAAATCCTTCACCCGGTAAGGCCCGCTCAGTGGTGGTGGCACGCCGGGGGACGCGGCGAACGGGTGCGTGTCCCAATGCTTTTTCGACATGACCGGCAGTTCCCCCAGGCGCAGGATCATCGAACGGCCGCCGGGTTCGCGGAAACTGAATTTCACCCGTTGCGGTGACAGTACTTCCGCCGATTTCACATTGCCGTAGACGTTGCGGTAAAGGGGATTGGCGTCTTCACCGATCAGCAAGTGAAAGCTGTTGGCCACATCGGCGGCGGTGATGGGGTCGCCATTGTGAAAGCGGGCCTTGGGGTTGATCTGGAAAATCACCCAGCTGAAGTCGTCGGGATATTCCAGGTGGGCGCAGATAAGACAATAGGCCGACTGGGGTTCATCGCCGGATTCCAGATACCAGCCAGTTCCCACCATCAGCGGCTCGTTCATTTCGGTGATGCCAAACACTCCGATGCTTTCCGAGGCGGGAATGCCTTTCAACACATAAGGGTTCAGCGTGTCGAACGTACCCAGGCCCGGCAATCGTATCTTGCCGCCCTTGGGCGCATCCGGATTGACGAAATCGAAGTGCGTGAATCCGGGTTGGTAGCGGGGGGAATCGTACAGGCTCAGGGACGTAGTGACCTTCACGCCTGCCAGTGCCGTCGCCGGACCGGCGGCCAGCAGCAGCCAGAGTAGCGGGAGTACCCGGATCAGTTTCCTATAACCATCTGATTTGTATGGCATGTCGGTGAATCAGTCGGGTCGGGTACGGTCTTGCAGCAGGGAGGTGGTCGGCCGTGCATCGTCGGCCGGAACTTATGGACTCGACCTTTATAACGGGTTCGAAATATAACTTCAAATAAAACAACCACATCGCTTGAACGTTGGCTAAGCTCAAATATAAGGAAGCCTTGAAAGCGCGAGCGGGAATGATAGTGGAACAGCAGCACAATATCGATGACTGGATCCGGTTCCTGAGCAAGGAACAGATGCCGGCATTGGCGGAAACCGTGCAGAAACTGAACCGCCTTACGGTGGACGAAGGCGCGCGCATTTCCCAGCTCACGGAGCAGGTGCTGAAAGATCCCAGCCTTACCTCGCGGGTGCTGCAGGTTTCCAATTGCGTGATGTACAAGGGGACTGGTGGCTCGATCAAAACCATTACCCGGGCGATCGTCATGCTGGGTTTCACCACCATCCGTGATGTCACCCTGTCGATGCAGATTCTCGATAATATTCTCAAGCACAAACCCTCCCAGCACCTGATGGGCCAGATCGCCAATTCCTTTCATGCTGCCATGCAGGCGCGGGGCATGCTGAAAAACGTCAAGGCGGCCCAGCAGGAGGAAGTTTTCATTTCTACGCTGCTGCTGCATTTTTCCGAACTGTCGATGTTGTCGCGGGACGACGAGGTCAGCCGGCGGCTCAATCAACTGATCGAGCAGGGGCAGGCGCCGGCGACGGCGGCCAGCGAGGTGATGGGCTGCACGTTCGACGAATTGTCCCTGGCGTTGGCCAAGCAGTGGAATCTGGGTGACATCCTGATTCAGGCGTTGGGGCGGCCCGATTCGCCGTCACGTCCGGCGCAGGCGGTGCTGCTGAGTGATGAACTCAGTCAGGTGGCGCAGTTGGGCTGGAATGCTGATCCGGTGCGCAACGTGATCCGCAAGATTGCACGCTTTCGCGAAATTTCCTTCGATGAGGCCGAAGTGCAGGTGATCGAAACCGCGAACCTGGCCCATGAAATGGCCGTGCATTACGGGGCAGCCCGGGTGCGGCATCTGATTCCCCACACCCATCCGGCCGAGGACGAGATCGAAACGCCGTCGGCAATGATGCGGCGCAATGCGGCAAAAGTGGCCGCGCCAGTGGCGACACAAGCCGAATCGCGGCCCGAACCTTCTGCCAGAACGGCAGCTGCCGAACCGGTCGCCGCGCCGACTGCCACCGTCACTGCGCCATCATCATCCCAATCCGAAGACGAAGGCATCGAGGACATGATCGCGCTGGCGTTGTCCGGCGGTCGTGCGCCCGCGAAGTCTTCATTGAGTGAGGAAGTCACCGCGCTGGTGGGTGAGTCCAGGGAGACAGCTCCGAGTGGTGCAGGCAATGCGGAACTGCAGATCAATATCATGCAGGAGCTGACCCGCCTGATCGCCGACAAGCGCATGGATGTGAACAAGATGCTGGATCTGGTGCTGGAAGGCATGCACACCGCCATCGGTCTGGAGCGGGTGGTGATGTCGCTGGTATCAAGGGACCGAAAAAAATTGTCACCCAAGTTTTTCAAGGGCAACACCGACGATGCATTTCGCGCAGGATTTCAGCTGAAGCTGGATGAGGAGAACGCTTTCTCCGCCTGTCTGTTGCAATCCCAGCAGTTGTGGATCGGATCCAAATTGATGGCGGGCAGGGCCTACCTGCACACGGCCCAGTTGCAGAAAGTACTCGGTTGCAGGGAATATCTGGTAGCGCCGATCATTGTCGCGCGTAAACCGATTGGTGTTTTTTACGGCGATTGCGCCGTGTCGCGCAAGCCACTCAACGATCAGCAGTACGCCGGCTTCAACATGCTGGCGCAGCAAGCCGGTCTGGCACTGACAGCCGTGAATGGCTGAACGGTGTCGTCAGGGAATCCAGATCACCAGTTGATGTCCCGCCTTCAATTGGGCGTTCGGCGCCAGACCATTCCACTGCGCCAGCGTTTTAATTCCCACATTATATTGCTTTGCGATCACCCACAGTGATTCCCCTGCGGCGACCTTGTGCAATTGCCGGGTTTTGCCTGCGGGCGCTGGCGCCTGGGCAACGGCCGCGGGCGTGGTCGCTTTGGCCGATGCAACTGCGGGCGGTCTCTGGCTGCCGTGCGGAACCAGCAGTGTTTTGCCTGCCTGCAGCCGGTCGCTGGTCATGTGATTGATGGTCTTCAGTTCCGCCGGGCTGATATTGAAGCGGCGGGCGATGGTACTGACACTGTCGCCGCTGCGGATGGTGTACTGATCCCACTGCATGCGTTTATTCACGGGGACGCTGGCGAGTGTCTGGCGGAAGCCGTCGGCCTGGGCAACCGGAATCAGCAGGCGGTGCGGGCCAAGGAGATCGGTGGCGCTGCCGCGAAAGGCAGGATTCAGGCGGCGCAGTTCATTCAGACTGATGCCGGCCATGCGGGCTGCTTCGTTCAGATCCAGCTGGGACTGGGTGTCGACGGTGGTGAAGTAGGGCCGGTTCGGAATCGGGTTCAGGTCGAACTGGTAGCGGGCCGGGTCGTCTATCAGTTGCCCCAGTGCCAGTATTTTGGGTATGTAGTGGCGGGTGACCGGGGGCAGGTTGAGGGACCAGTAATCGATGGCCAGCCCGCGCTTGCGATTGGCGCGAATGGCGTTGTCGATAGTCGCTTCGCCGGCATTATATGCGGCCAGTGTCAGCAGCCAGTCGCCGTCGAAATTGCGGTTCAACAATTCCAGGTAGCGCAATGCCGCATCGGTGGAGGCCACCACATCAAACCGCCCTTCGTACCAGCTGCTCTGGCGCACGCCCAGGCTTTTTGCGGTGCCCGGCATCAACTGCCAAAGTCCTGCCGGGCCCCGGCCGCGGGCGGCAGGGTTGTAGCCACTTTCTATGATCGGGATCAGCGCCAGTTCTGCCGGCAATCCCCTGCGGATGGCTTCGGTCTGGACGTAGTAGTAGTACGGTTCCGCCTGAGCCAGAACCAGCTTCAGATGGCGGCTGTTGCGGATATGCCAGTTGCGCTGCTCACGGATGCGGGCGTTGTCCAGTTCCAGATCCAGCTGGGCGTAGTCGCGGAAGGTATCCCAGACGGTGGCCGGAGCGCTGGGGGCGGCGGCGACTGGTGCTGAATCGGTGGGCGTTATGCGACGGTTCTTGCGCGGTTTGGGTGGGGGTAGCAGATCGCCGGTAATTGCAGGTTCTGGTGGCGTGATTTCAACAGCAGGAGGGGCTGGCAAGGTGGCCGGCGGTTTTGCGGGTGGCGTCTCGCGCCCGGGGAACAGAGCGCAGCCCGCGATCCAGAAAACTGCCAGCGTCAGCGACGCAAATCGAAACACCAGACCTTGCACTAATCACCCTTGAGTTCAAGTTGTTTATCACGTTATAAACCCAACTTGTTGTAATCCAAGAGTTGTCAGGTTTTTTGACCGCTGGCTAAAAATGATCCTTCCACGCTCGAAGTCTAGCAAAGGTCTGCGCTTCGCTGGCGGGACGGGCACCACAATTCCGGCTCACCGCCTCGATTACATCCGCCTGATCGGTGCGCAGGAAAGGATTCACTTTCAATTCCAGCGCCAGAGTCGATGGCAGGCTGGGCAATTGTCCGGCGCGCAGCTGCTCCACATCGGCCTTGCGCTGCTGGATGTCCCGATTGTCCGGCTCCACCGCCTGGGCGAATTTCAGGTTGGAGAGCGTGTACTCGTGGGTGCAGAACACCCGTGTTTCCCCTGGCAGGCGTCGGAACAGACCCAGAGAGTGGAACATTTGTTCCGGCGTGCCTTCGAACAGGCGGCCGCAGCCGGAGGAAAACAAGGTGTCGCCGCAGAACAGGACTGGCCCGGTATCGGCGCCGGTACCAAAATAGGCAATGTGCCCCAGCGTGTGACCCGGCACGTCCAGCACCTGCAGCTCCAGACCCAGTGGCAACTGGACCCGGTCACCCTGCTGCAACGCCTGGGTGCGTGCAGGAATGTGTTCCCGCGCCGGACCCCACACCGGAATACCTGGCCACTGTTCCACCAGTGTGTTGATGCCGGCGATGTGGTCCGGGTGATGATGCGTCACCAGAATCCCCGCCAGCTGCAGGCCTTTCTGCTGCAGATAGCGTTGCACCGGGCCGGCGTCGCCGGGGTCCACCACCACCGCAAGCTGCTGATTGTGCAGGCACCAGATGTAGTTGTCGGAAAAGGCGGAAATGGGATGGATGTGCAGGTTGCTCATGGCAAAAAGAACTCTCACTGGCGACGAAGTTTTGTTAATCTGAACTGTACCGCCAATGAAGGAATCCGCCTACTGCCATGACGCTGCCCCGACTGTTCAAGCCCTTTCAGCAGGTGCACGGTGATGACGTCCACCGCCTGATGAGTGACTGGTTCAACAGTGAGCTGGGCCGTCAGGTGCTGGACGCGGAGCGCGATCTGCTGGATCACCTGCTGCCCTCGATGTTCGGCTATTACCTGGTGCAGACCGGCGTAGGCGAGCCGCAGTGGCTGGCGTCGTCCAGTACCATTCATTGCAAACTTTACCTGTGTGAACAGCCCTGCAATTCGCCCCATTACCATTGTGTCGCCAGCCGGCCGGACGACATGGCGATTGCCACCGAAAGCATCGACGTGGCGCTGCTGCATCACAGTCTGGATTTCGAGAGCGAGCCTCACCGCGCACTGCGGGAAGTGGCCCGCACCGTGATTCCCGGTGGCAAGATCCTGATCGTCGGTTTCAATCCCTGGAGCCTGTGGGGTATCTGGCGCCTGTTGCGCAAACAGACGAGCCATTTTCCCTGGAGCGGCAATTTCATCAGCCCGTTGCGCATGTCGGACTGGTTGAAGCTGCTGGATTTCCATGTGGAAGGCTGCGAAAGCCTGATTCACGGGCTGCCCACTGCCAATCCGCGCACGGGCAAACTGTTCGGCTGGCTGTCGTATCTGATCCAGCGCATCTGGACCCAGCGCGGCGCCGTCTATGTGCTGGTGGCCACCAAGCAGGTGGCCACGGTAACGCCGATCAAACCCCGCTTTCGTACCGTGCGCGAATCGCTCGTCAACATCCCCATCGCCGGCATCGCCAAACCGTCCACCCGCAAGGGCTGGCGGCTGGATCGCCATTCGGATTCATGACGCACATCCCATGTGCAATCTTCACCTGAGCAAGGAATTCTGATGCAGGAAGTGGAAATCTTTACCGACGGCGCCTGCAAGGGCAACCCCGGCCCCGGTGGTTGGGGCGTGGTACTGCGCTACAAGGGGCAGACGAAAACGCTGAAAGGCGCTGAAGCGGACACCACCAACAACCGGATGGAACTCACCGCCGCGCTGGAAGGGCTGAAATCCCTCAAGCGCCCCTGCAAGGTAGCACTGACCACCGACTCGGAGTACGTGCGCAAGGGCATTACAGAGTGGATTCACGGCTGGAAACAGAAAGGCTGGCGCACCGCCAGCAAACAGCCGGTGAAAAACGCCGACCTGTGGCAGGCGCTGGATGAAGCCGCCCGTCAGCACGACGTGCAATGGCACTGGGTAAAGGGCCACAGCGGCCACCCCGAAAACGAACTGTGCGATCAACTGGCCAACGAGGCAATCGAAGAAATGACAAGGCAGCGCCGCGCATGAGACAGATTATTCTGGATACGGAAACCACCGGCCTGGAGCCCGCCGAGGGCCATCGCATCATTGAAATCGGTTGCCGTGGAAATGATGAACCGCCGCCTGACCGGCAACAATTTCCACCGCTACCTGCAACCGGACCGCTAGATCGACAGCGGCGCCATCGAAGTGCACGGCATCACCAACGAATTTCTCGCCGACAAACCGCGCTTCGCCGAGGTGGTGCAGGAGTTCGTCGATTTCATACGGGGCGCCGAGTTGATCATTCACAACGCCGCGTTCGACGTGGGCTTCCTCAATGCAGAATTCCAGCGCATCGGCGCCCATATGGGCACGGTGGCCGACTATTGCACGGTGCTGGATACCCTGCTGATGGCGCGCAAGCTGCACCCCGGGCAGCGCAACAGCCTGGATGCTCTCTGCAAGCGTTACGAGATCGACAACTCCCACCGTGAACTGCACGGCGCCTTGCTGGACGCCGAGATTCTGGGGGATGTCTACCTGGCCATGACCGGCGGCCAGACCAACCTGATTCTGGCCGGGGAAGAGGGCGACACCAACACCGTCACCGGCACCACGATCAAGCGTTTTGGCCCTGACAAGCCCCGTTTGAAAGTGATCCGCGCCGGCAGCGAAGAACTGGAAGAACATGAAGCCCGTCTCAAATACCTGCAGAAATCCAGCGGCGGCAACTGTTTGTGGCTGAAAGAATCTGACGCCGCACCGCCCGTCTGAGCGCCGTTTGTCAGCTGGCGATATTGTTCATTGCGCGATTAAAAGTTAAAGTAGAACAGCACGTTAGACACACTATCTATAACCGGCATTAGCGTTTGGCCCCAGGTGCTCTTCACCAAAGGCCTTATGTCCTTGAAGTGGAACAAAAAAAAGAATCTATACTTTTTGATGCTCAGCGCTGAAAGGACCTGTCCCCCGTTGAGTCTATCTGGCCTGTACAAAAAGACGGTGGTCTCATGATAACAATTGAAGGTTCCGCATCCCTGAATCTGGTGAAGGAGCAGATCGACGAATCACTCTCGATTGCCGAATCCAATCTGGAGCAGTTCGTCGAAGAACCGGACAACGATTCCCGCCTGCGGGCCTCCATTGAGCAGTTTTCCCAGATCAAGGGTGTGTTCAAGCTGATCAACCTGCCCAGTGCCGCGATCCTGTCTGAAGAACTGGAATTGCTGGGCCTGCGCATACTGGCGCGGCACCAGCAGAACAACGAACGCGAGCTGGCGACCATCAGCGGTGCCATCATGCTGCTGGCGCACTACCTGGAATACGTGCAAGTGAAGAAGCAGGCGCTGCCGGTGCTGCTGATTCCCGCTGTCAACGAAGTGCGGGGGCTGCTGGGTAAGCCGCTGGTGGCCGAGAGCCAGTTTTACGAACTGGCGGACAATCCGCACCGTCCGGACAAGCCGGGCAAGCCCGCGCCAGAAGTCGCGCAACTGGAACAGACCGGGCGTCGCCTGCGTCACATGTATCAGGTGGGCATGCTGGGTGTGTTCCGGCAGCAGAATATTCCCACCAACGTCAAACTGATGCAGCGCGCCCTGAGCCGCCTCGATGCATTGTGTGGCAACGCGCCGGCGTCCAAGCTGCTGTGGCTGGCGCAGGGTGTGATGGAAGGCCTGGGCAGCGGCAAGCTGGAACTGAACACGGCGCGCAAATCCCTGCTGGGTTCGATCGACCGTCACATCAAGCCGCTGGTGTTCCAGACTGAGTCCGCCCTGAAAAAAGAGATGTCTTCCACCCTGGTGAAGGAATGCGTTTATCTGGCGGCGCTGGCCGGTACAGCCGGCCCGGTTCTCAGTGAGATTTTTTCCGTCTTCAGACTGGACCCGAACGGTGTGCGTGATGAAACCCTGCGCGCTGAACGCGACATCATGCGCGGCCCTGGCGGTTC
The DNA here is from genome assembly GCA_013178375.1 of Gammaproteobacteria bacterium. Lineage (GTDB taxonomy): Bacteria > Pseudomonadota > Gammaproteobacteria > Pseudomonadales > Ketobacteraceae > Ch67. Next base: position 105,283 of record JABLXQ010000016.1, on the reverse strand, counting down.
GGTGATCCGCTCGGTGGCGGAGGCCTTGAACGAGGAACTCAACCATATCAAGGACGCACTGGATCTGGGTGCACGGGGCGCTTCCGGCGACACCGAAGGTTTCAACACCACCGCCGACGCCATGCGCAAGGTGGCAAATACTCTGATCATGCTCGGCCTGAGCAAGCCCGCCGGCCTGTTCAAGGAGCAGTCCGAGATCGTGCGGCGCTGGTCCACTGGCAATGTGGACGGCGATTCCGAGGAATTCAACAAGGTGGCCGACGCGCTGCTGTACGTGGAAAACAGTATCGCAACGCTGGCACCGCCGCGCGGACCGGATAGCGCGAATTACCCGGAAGCGGCGGCAAACGTCATGAAGTCCGGCATGTCCGTCACCCAACTGGATGACGCCCGTCGCGTGGTGGTGGCGGAATCCCGTGCCGGCTTGTCGCTGGCCAAGCGCGCGATCACGTCGTTCATGGATTCCAACTGGGACGGCATGCACCTGAACAACGTGCCGGTGACGTTGAAATCCGTCTGGGGCGGTTTGATCTTCTTGCAATTGCCGCGTGCTGCCGAGGTGGTGCGGGCCTGCGAGGATTTCATCGAACAGCGCCTGATTCGCGGCCTCAGTGAAAAGCCGAGTATCCAGATGATGGAAACCCTGGCGGACGCCATTACCGGCGTCGACTATTTTCTTGAAGGTATGGAAGACAACAAGCCCATAGGCGAGGGCATTCTGGAAGTGGCCGAGGAAAGCATGCAGGAACTGGGTTTCCCGGTGAAAGCGGCCTGATCGGCGGAATCTGATAAAACAGGAGTGGGGATGGAGTTCATTGCAGCCGTGGTTCCGCCGTCAGGGATCGAGGGAGAGAGTATCTGGTTTGCCTTTCATGAAGGCCAACTGCTGATGTTTCAGGACGAGCAGGGATCGTTGATTCCGCAACTGGCGCGCTTTTCCGATCTGGGGATTTCCCATCGCAAGCCCCATTACCTGGGGACCCTGGCGGGCCAGCACTGTTTTGCCGTGACCATCGAACCCGGCAGTGATCTGCCGGACCAGTTTTACCTGCAGGATCTGCGCAAGCTGGCTGTGGAAGTGGACCCGGCCCTGTTCATGCTGGCCGGCCGCGCCCGCCAGATTCTGGAGTGGGATGACACGCACCGCTATTGCAGCCGCTGCGGTACACCCACCCAGGCTCACGCGTACGACCGCGCCAAACTCTGTCCCACCTGTGGCTTCACCCAGTATCCGCGCATTGCCCCCTGCATCATCGTGCTGGTGACCCGGGGTTATGAGGTGTTACTGGCGCGCTCCGCCCAATTTCCGCCGGGCATGTTTTCCACCCTGGCCGGTTTTGTGGAGCCGGGCGAGACGCTGGAAATGGCGGTGCACCGGGAAGTGGAGGAGGAGGTGGGCATCAAGATCACCAACCTGCGTTATCTCGCCAGCCAGCCCTGGCCGTTTCCCCATTCGCTGATGATCGGGTATCACGCCGACTATGCCAGTGGCGAGATCCGCGTGGATGGCGTTGAGATCGAGCAGGCGGACTGGTGGCCCGTGAACAGCCTGCCCAAGACACCGCCGCGGGGCTCCATCTCCCGCTTTCTGATTGACCAGTATCTGGACCAATTTGCGCTGAACCGCTAGGACTGCCGGAACCCTTATGCACTATCAATGGATCACTGTCGTATTCGCACTGGCCAGCCTGGCCGCGCTGATCGTTGCGCTGGTTCTGCTGACCCGCCGCAACTGGTTTACCGGCTGGCTCATGGGCACCGGCGGGCTGCTGGCGCTGGCGGCGGCGGTGGTGCTGGCCATCACCGCGATCAACGCCAATGGCTACCGGCCGCTGAATGAAGAATATACGGTGGCGACTGTCAGTTTCGATCGAATCGACAACCAGATTTTCAAGGCCAGTGTGGTGATGCAGTCCAGTGGTACCGAGATGCCGTTCGAGATCGCCGGCGATCTCTGGCAGATCGACGCCCGCGTCATCAAGTGGAAAGGCCCCCTGGCTGCGTTTGGCGCCCAGCCCGGCTATAAACTGGATCGCCTGCAGGGTCGCTACTATTCCCTGGAGGACGAACAGACCAAGGCCCGCAGCATCTACGCCCTCAGCAATCCCGATATCGGGTTCGACCTGTGGTCGGTTCTGCGGGGGCTGTCCCGCCACGTGGATTGGTTCGACGCCGAATACGGCAGCGCCACCTTCCTGCCCATGGCCGATGGCGCCCAGTTCAGCGTGCGCCTGACCGCCAGTGGCATGATCGCCCGCCCCGAAAATGAGCTGGCGGAACAGGCCGTGCGGGACTGGCAATAGCAGTGGGATTCAACCCACCTTTGCGGTATCTTTAGGCCCGTCCGTGGGGCCAAGCCCTGCCTTGCACACATCCCCAATGAGGTTTTAGAGTGGTCGAGTTTTTCACTGAATATGGCCTGTTTCTCGCCAAGGCCGTTACTGTCGTCGTTGCCATCCTGCTGATCATTACCGCTATCGCCGCCGCCGCCCAGAGCCGGGCCCATCACAGCCACAAGGGCGACATCCGGGTCACTCCCCTCAATGATTTCTTTGAAGACCTGAAACTGGCGCTGCAGCACAACATTTTCACCAAGGACGAAATGAAGGCGGAGGAAAAGCGCCTCAAGAAGGAAGAAAAGCAAAAGGAGAAGGAGCGCAAGAAGCATCCGGAGCAGCCGGACCGCAAGCGCATTTTCGTACTGGATTTCGATGGCGACATGAAGGCCAGCGGCGTGGAAAACCTGGCTAATGAAATCACCGCCATTCTGACTCTGGCACGCAGGGAAGATGAAGTGGTGCTGCGGCTGGAAAGCCCCGGCGGACAGGTGCATGCCTATGGCCTGGCGTCGTCGCAACTGGAGCGGGTGAAGCAGAAAGGCGTGCCGCTGACGGTGTGCGTGGACATGGTGGCCGCCAGCGGCGGTTACATGATGGCCTGCGTGGCAGACAAGATCATCGCCGCACCCTTCGCCATTCTGGGTTCCATCGGCGTGGTGGCAGAGCTGCCCAACTTCAACCGCGCCCTGAAAAAATTCGATGTGGATTACGACATCTATACCGCCGGCCAGTTCAAGCGCACGGTCACCATGCTGGGCGAGAATACCGAGGCGGGCAAACAGAAATTCATCGAGGAAATCGAAGACACCCATGGCCTGTTCAAGGCGATGGTGAGCCGCAACCGTCCCAAGCTCGACATGAGCCGGATTGCCACCGGCGAGCATTGGTACGGCAATCAATGTCTGGAAAACGGCCTGATCGATGTGCTGCAGACCAGCGACGATTACCTGTACGACGCCAGCGCCAACGCGGATATTTTTGAAGTCTGCTACGAGGTCAAGCGTCCTCTGGCGGATCGGCTTGGCCTGGCTGCGGAAGGCGTGTTGAGCAAAAGTGTGTTGCGCGTGATGGAAGCGCTGTCCGGGCGTGGCAAGCAATTGCTCTGAATCCAGCGATCAACGATTCAATACTTTGAGGGAACGACATGAACGGCACATTCAGGGCGCTGCGGGTCAGTGAAACTGCAAATGGAGTTGAGCAGGCAATCGTCGAACGTAGCATCGACGATCTGCCGGCTGGCGATGTGCTGATCCGGGTGAGCCATTCCTCGGTGAATTACAAGGATGCGCTGTCGGCGTCCGGCAACAAGGCCGTCACCCGGCAATACCCGCATACGCCGGGCATCGATGCGGCCGGCGTGGTGGAAAGTTCCAGTGAACCTTCGATCCGCGTGGGCGAAGAGGTGCTGGTGATGGGCTATGACCTGGGCATGAATACCAGCGGTGGTTTCAGTCAGTACGTGCGTGTGCCGGCCAGCTGGGTGATTCGCAAACCCGCCCGCCTGAGCCTGGAAAATGCCATGGTGTTTGGCACCGCCGGTTTCACTGCCGCGATGTGCGTGGACACGCTGCTGCAGGTGGGTATTTCACCGGATCAGGGCCCTGTGCTGGTGACCGGCGCAACCGGTGGTGTGGGCATTGTGGCGGTGTGGCTGCTGCACAACCAGGGTTTTGAAGTGGTGGCCGCCACCGGCAAATCCGGGCAGGAGGAATTATTGAAAGCCGTCGGGGCGGACAGTGTGATTTCCCGCGCGACGTTGCTGGAAAATGCCAATCGCCCCATGAACAGGCCTGTGTGGGCTGCTGCGGTGGATACCGTGGGCGGCGACGTGCTGGGCAACATCCTGAAATCGATCCGTTACGGTGGCAGCGTTGCCTGCTGCGGCATGGTGGCAGGCCATGAGTTCACCACCAGTGTGTTTCCGTTCATTCTGCGCGGCGTAAATTTGCTCGGTGTGGATTCGGTGGAGTTACCCCTGGATGTGAAGCAGGACATCTGGAACATGCTCGGCGACAAGTGGACGTTCGACGATTTCGCCGATTTCAAACAACGCACCGTGAAGCTGATCAGTCTGGATGAACTGCCCGCCGCGCTGGCGGATGTGTTGCAGGGCACTCATTGTGGCCGTTATGTGGTGAAGCTGGGCTGAGCCTGCAAGCTCCGGGTGCCCGCATCGGCGGTGTACCCGGTTGAAACTTCCTTCTTTCCTTTCCCGTTCATGCCTTTTTATTCGGGCATCGTCTTATCCAGGCAAAGTCTTATCAAAGCATTGCCTCGCCGATTCGATCCAGTTCGCTTTTCAGACGCAATGGCTGCTGTTGCAGTGATTCGAGGGGCAATGCCATCAGCGCTTCGATGCAGCCGCGCAGGGCGCCATAGGCCGTTTCGAAAGCGGCGTTCACAGTTTCTTCGTGGCCTGCAACATGAGCAGGATCGTCCACACCCCAGTGAACCCGGGGAACCGACGCCAGGTGTGTCGCGCAGATTTCGTCGGCAGCATTACCGCAGACACTGATCACGATGTCCGGCGGACAGGGTAGCTGGTGCCAGGACTTGCTGGCATAACCCGCAGTGGCAATTCCTTCGCGCTGCAGCAGTGCGATTGCGCGCGGATGTATCTGGCCAGCGGGGTGACTGCCGGCGCTCATGGCCCGCCAGCCGGATGGGGCCAGATGATTGAAGGTGGCCTCGGCCAGAATCGAACGGCAGGAATTGCCGGTGCACAGGAACAGTATGTTCATGCTGGATTTCACGCGATGTCAATTGGATGGGGTATGGTCAATGGATAACGCCTCATTGTACTTCAGGTAGCGGGCGGGAACGCCAGTACCACACCAGCATTGCTGTCATCAGATACATGAACAGACCAAACGCCAGCACGGTTGACAACAGCGCCGCCGATTGCGGCAGCACCGCCAGAATCGACAGCACCAGCGTGAGGTTGCGGATCAGGGTGACCAGTACCAGCGTGCGACGCCAGCCGACTTCCGGTTCCAGTAACGGCGGCAGCACAAACAGCAGCACCAGCAGGGCGGCGGCAATCATCGGTTCTGCCGGACCACTCAATATCTCGCGCCCATAACGCACTGCCAGCGCAATCACCAGCAATATCACCAGTAAACTGCCCAGCCGATCGAACAACGGTTGCCAGCGTTTTGCAATGGCGGGATATAAATGCTGGAACCCGCGACCAATGAATAACGGCGCCAGCGTGATGGTCAGCAGGTAGAGGGCAAGCCCGCCCAACGACAGCGCGCCCAGTTCGATCCAGCCCAGTTGGGAAAAAACCGTAACGGCCAGCAGGCTGACGCCCAGCAGCACGACGATCAGCTTGGCCGCGAGCGCTGGCGAGCCTTTAACCTGCATCACAAACGCGCCGGCCGACGTACCGCCGGCTGCGGCAATGCACAGTGTCATCGCTGACAGTGTTTCGTGTGCAAACAAATCAGTGGTTTTGATTGCGACGAGCGCCAGTGCCGGAATCAGCAGGTTGTAGCCCAGCGTGGATCGCAGCAGAATCCAGCGTGAACCTGCAAAAGATTTTGCACCAGGCTGAAGTGGTCCAGACAATCCCAGTGCAAACATGATCACCACTGTGTTGAGCAGTGCCCAGTAATCCATGATCCCGTTCATTTATTTTTCCCCATGTGCTGAAGTTGCCCGCTGCAAGTAACTGTTGCCGATTCAAAATCGAACCATTTTCACGAGCGATTGTTTTGGTTTCTGTGATAGGCGCGGACAGGATTTCACAAGTTTAGCGCAAAATCCAATCAGTCATGCGTCGGTGCTGCAGCATTGACTATATATATGGAAAAAAGACAGATATGCCTGGATTTTTTTGACGCTCAACTCTAATCAGGCAGGACAAGTTTGCGCACAGGAATCCGCAAAGGTGACGGTTTGAGATTGGCTTTTTTTGGTAAAAAAATTTCGACGTAAAAGTGGTTGTCAATAGGACTTTAGCGCGTTGTTGCTTCCTGTCAGCGGTCTATAGAATTCGCATCGAACCTGATCACAACGGATCGATCGAGACCAGCGACAAGGGAGTAGACCATGAGCACATCCAGTAATTCCTCCAGCATCATTCAATCGCAGTACGCTTCCTTTCCTCCGCATCTGTCCGCGCTTGCGGCGATGACACCGGAAAAAATCGCGTTGCGTTTTCTTTCATTCAACAATAACGATCGCGAGCTGAGTTATCGCGAGTTAATGGTGCAGGTGTCCTCTGCCGCTGCACATATTCAGTGCCATTGCGGCATTGGTGATCGGGCGCTGATCCTGCTGCCGGCGGGCGTTGAATTTGTCAGCTGGTTCGTTGGTTGCTTTTATGCAGGCGCTGTTGCAACGCCAACCGCTGTGCCGGTGCAGCGGCGCGAATGGGAACGTCTGGGCAATATTCTGCGTGACGCCATGCCGTCACTGTTGATCACCGATGGGGCGACACTGGAAAAGCTGCAGGGTGCCGGAGTGCTGGCGCAGGTGCACCAGGCGGGTGTGAAGATTATCGATGTGGGCGCTGTGTCCCTGGAGTCACAAACAGTGCATGTGGATGTGACGCCGGACATGCTGGCGTTTCTGCAGTACACCTCCGGCTCTACCGGCAACCCGAAGGGCGTGATGGTGTCGCACGGCAATCTGATGCACAACGAAGCCACTATCGAGAGTGGAATTCGCAGCAAGCCGGACAGTGTGATGGTGTCCTGGCTGCCGCTGTTCCATGACATGGGTCTGATCGGTCAGATGCTGCAGTCGCTGTATATGGGTGCAACCCTGTGTCTGATGTCGCCGGAAAGTTTTTTGCGCGATCCGCTGCGCTGGCTGGAAAGCATCCATCGTTATCGCGGCACCATCGCCGGCGGGCCGAATTTTGCGTATGAGTTGTGCGTCAAGAAAGCCGCAGCGGCACCAGAACGGGTCGCTGCTCTGGATTTGTCCTGCTGGCATACCGCATTCAATGGAGCGGAACCGGTGCGGGAGGAGACGCTGACCCGGTTTGCAGAAAAGTTCGCAAGCTGCGGCTTCCGTCGGGAAAGCATGTACCCCTGTTATGGTTTGGCTGAATGCACACTGATGATCACCGGCGCCACGCGCGAGGAGGTTCCAACGGTGGCACAGCTGGATGATGATCATCTGCGCGATCGACGTGTATCGCGGGTGAATGCTGCCGGGTCCAAGCGGATGGTGGCCAGTGGCAAGGCACTGGGTAACCATCAACTGTGCATTGTGGACCCGGACACGCTGGTTCCTTGCGCGCCCGATCAGGTCGGCGAGATCTGGGTGCAGGGCGGCAGTGTGGGGCAGGGTTACTGGAATAATCCGGAGGCATCCGCCAAAGATTTTCAGGCGTTCACCAGCACCGGAGAGGGTCCATTTTTACGCACTGGCGATCTGGGTTTCCTGCTGGATGGCTACCTTTACATTTCTTCCCGCTGCAAGGATCTGATCATCATCAACGGCAAGAATTTTTATCCGCAGGATATCGAGCGCAGCGCGGAAGCAGGACATGCGGCACTGCGTCCCGGTTGCAGCGCGGCATTCAGCGTGGAGCACAATGGCACCGAGCAGCTGATCGTGTTGTGCGAGATTGATCCCAGCAAGGGCGGCGAAGCAGATTTTCCCGCCATCATGGCGGCGGTGCGGGCGAAAGTGTTCGAGCAGCAGAGCGCCAGCGTGGCGCGGATTGCATTGTATGCGCCGAATACGCTGTTCAAAACGTCCAGTGGAAAAATCCAGCGCCGCTCCTGCAGTGCTGCCTTCACAGCCGGCAAGCTGAGCGCGCTGTGCCAGTGGGACGCGCCGCAGGCGAGTGCGGCCCCTGCAGCTGCTGTTGTGCCTGAAGCGGGTTCGTCCGATATTCTGCTGCGCAGTCTGGTGACACATCTGGGCAAACAACGGGAATTGCTGGCCGCGTTTGCATCGCATATGTCGGAAAGCATGCGGCAACTGGATTTGCTGATGTCGCCGCATCAGCTGGAATCAACACCTGTCGCGGCAGCGCAGTTCACTGTTGCGAAATCCGAGCCCGTGCGGCCCATTGCAACACTGGTGGCGGCGGGCACGCCGACCGGTCCCAGCCGCGCCGCCATCCGGCTCTGGCTCACCCGTTATCTGACGTCGCAACTGGGCTTGTCCACGCTGGTGGTGAATGATCACACGGCATTTTCCGATTATGGCCTCGATTCGGCGCAGGCATTGGAGTTTTGTGCCGCCGTGTCCGACTGGATTGGCTTCGATGTGCCGGCCACGCAGTTGTGGGATTGTCCGAACCTGGGCGAATTCACCCGCGCGCTGCATGAACGGGTGCAGCAGGGTGCGCAAAATGAGCCGGCTGAGTCTGCCGATCATGCCTGGGTGGGTGCGATGCAGGACAAGGATCTCAAATCGCTCATCGCCGCTGATCTGATGCGCTGAATCCCATCTATTGGTAATGAAGGACATGGCTGTCATGGGAAACATGAGCTCTGAAGCCCTGCTTAAAAAGCTATATGTGGAACTGCTGGATACCCGCAAGGAACTCAGCGCGATGAAAGCAAACCGCGGCCTGGAAATGGCCGTGGTGGGCGCCGCCTGCCGTTTTCCCGGTGGTGTCGATTCGCTGGAATCGTTTTGGGATTTGCTGTGCAGTGGGCGTGATCCCATCGGCCCGGTGCCGGTTTCACGCTGGAATCACGCCGACTATTTCGATGCGTCTCCGGATGCGCAAGGCAAGGCGTATGCGCGTGAAAGCGGATTCGTCGGCGATGTGTCCCAATTCGATGCAGCGTTCTTCGACATTTCACCGCGGGAAGCGGCCGAGATGGACCCGCAGCAGCGGATGTTGCTGGAGTTGAGTTGGGAAACCTTTCATCACGCCGGTCAGGATCTGCTGGCGATGAAGGGCTCCCACACCGGAGTGTTCCTGGGCATGAGCACCGATGATTACGCCGGCATGACAGTGCAGAGTGGCGATTACAGCCAGATCGATGCGTACAACAGCCTGGGCACGGCGCGCAGTGTAGCAGCGGGGCGCGTGGCGTACACCTGGGGTTTCCACGGGCCGGTTATTCAGCTGGACACTGCCTGTTCGTCGTCGCTGGCGGCGCTGCACCTGGCCTGCCAGAGCATTGCCAGCGGTGATTGCGAGCAGGCACTGGTGGCGGGCATCAATCTGATGCTGGCGCCTGAATTGCACATTGCCTGTTCCCGTTTGCGGGCGTTGTCGCCCACCGGCCGCTGCAAGGTGTTCGACGACAGCGCCGACGGCTACGTACGCAGCGAAGGTGCGGGCTGTGTGTTGGTCAAGCCGCTGGCCCGTGCGCTGGAAGATGGCGACCGCGTGCTGGGCGTCATCAAGAGTTGTGCGATCAATCATGACGGCAAGAGCAACGGCCTGACGGCGCCTAATGGTCGCGCGCAGGTGCAGCTGATTCGCAAGGCGCTGAAGCGCGCCAATCTCGACGCTTCCCGTATCGGCTATATCGAAACCCACGGTACCGGCACTCGGTTGGGCGATCCGATTGAAGTGCATGCGCTGGGTGATGCGCTGCAACGCAAAAAGCGTGGAGCAACAGCGCTGTCGCCGTTGTTGCTTGGTTCAGTGAAAAGCAATATCGGCCATCTGGAAGCGGCGGCGGGAATGGCGTCGCTACTGAAAACACTGCTGGTACAGCAGAATGGATTTATTCCCGCCAACCTGCATTTCAATGAACCCAATCGCCAGATTCGCTGGGATCAACTGGATGTGCAGGTGGTGAACAGTGCGCAGCCCTGGCCGCAGCAGCCCCAGTCGGATCTGATTGGCATCAGTGCGTTTGGCCTGAGCGGCACCAATGTGCATGTCATTGTGGGTCCGGCGCCTGACGCTGAACTGCAGCCTGTGTCGGCACCGCAACGCGACGCGCATATATTCACGCTGTCGGCGCGTGATGCCGATGCACTGCGGGCGCAATTGCAGCAGTGCCGAGCAGCATTGGAGAAAGTGGACAGCGCGCGTTTCGCTGACTGGTGTACCGCGCACACATTGCACAGCACCCATTTCCCGCTGCGCAAGGCGTTGGTGGGCGGCAATCCGGAAGAATTGCGGCTGGCGCTGGATATCGCGTTGCAGGCGCCTGCAATGCCAGTGCATGCGCGGGTGGACCGGATCTGCTTCGTATTTACCGGGCAGGGCGCGCAATACCCGGGCATGGGCCGCGAACTGGCGGCGCAGGTTCCGGCATTCCGGCAGCATATGGATCGCCTGGCGCCGTTGTTCCAGCAGATTCTGGGTTTGCCACTGGATGAACTCTGGTGGGGCGAATTTTCCCCGCGTCTGAATCAGACTCAGTTTACGCAGCCGGCCTTGTTCGCGTTCGAATATTGCCTGGCGCAGACGCTGATGGACTGGGGCATCCGCCCGGATATATGCCTGGGCCACAGCGTGGGTGAATATGTGGCGGCCTGCATCGCGGGCGTGCTGTCGCTGGAAGATGCGCTGCGTTGTATCGCGCTACGGGCCCGCTGCATGGCGGAGTGCGAGGCACCGGGTGTGATGGTGGCGGTGCTGGCGCCAGCAGAAAAGGTACAGGATGCGATTCAGAAAACCGCCGGCGCAACGGCGGATAAAGTGGCAATCGCTGCGTACAACAGCCCCAACAGTACGGTTATGTCCGGTGACCGCGCCGCCGTGCTGGCGGTGATGGATCGCCTGACCGATGCTGGCGTGCGCTGCGTGCAATTGGATGTGTCCCACGCGTTTCATTCTCCGCTGATGCAACCGGCAGCTGATGCGTTAATTGCACAATTGCCAACGCTGGCGGTACAGCAGGGCACGTTGCCGGTGATTTCCAATGTCAGCGCGGGGCTGCTCGATCCGGCGCAACTGACGCCTGCTTATCTGGCCCGTCATATTGTCGAGCCAGTGCGCTTCACCGACAGCATTCGTTTTGCGGTGGAGCAGGGCGCCAATCTGTTCATCGAGATCGGGCCGAAATCCACGCTGACCCAATTGCTGGGGCAAATCGTGCCTGACGCAGGTATTCAGGCGTTTGCGGCGATCGCGCAGGCACGCCAGCCGATTCATTCCCTGTTGAATTGCCTGGGCAGGGCCTACGAGGCAGGACTGAATCCAGCGTGGCAGGCAGCGCTGGGCGGCGGACGTCTGCAGCAGGTCGAACGACTGACCTATCCCTTCAACCGTCAGTCGTTGTGGACACGCAGCACGAAGCGCCAGCTGAGCGCGACGCCGGTTTCTGCTCCGCTGTATCAGCTGGCTTGGACTGCAGTGGCAACCGAAACAACAAGCGTGGAAGCAGGTGATTGGCTGCTGGTGCGGGAAGATTCGCGTGAGTCGTCCTGGCTGCAGGAAAATCTGGCCGATGCAGGTGCGCAGGTGTGTTGTCTGACGCTGGCTGATGCCAACGTTGCAGACTGGGCGGCACAGGTGAAAACCGCATTACAGGAAAAAAACTGGCGCGGCCTGATTCTGCAGACTGACGCGCAGCCATCACTGGATGCAACCACCTATTCCCGCACACTGAAAAATATTGAACGCTGCCGCCTGCTGCTGGAACAGTGGGAAGTGCTTTGCGCGGGCGAAAATTCCCGTGCACAACGGGGCGTGTGGTTGGTCACTCCCGCAATGCACGCAGAATTGGCATTGGCACCGCTGCAGGGCTTCGTCAAAGGCGCCAGCCTGGAAAAACGCGCGGCATGGGGCGGGTATCTGGAACTGAAAGATGACACGGCCGCCAGCCACGCACAGGTTGTGCAAGCACTGCTGGGCGACGCTCGCGATCTGTTGCAGGTGGAAAATGGCATATTACTGCAACCACGACTGCAAGCTGTCATGCCGCTGGCGGGAACAGAATTGCGCTTCAGTGCAGATGATGCGGTGCTGATCGCCGGTGGTGCTGGTGGCATCGGTTTGAATCTGTGCGGCTGGTGTGTCGAACGTGGTTTGCGCCGCCTGCTGGTGGTTGGCCGTCGTGGAGAACAGGAACTGGGTGAAGCAGCTGAAGTGCTGCGCAAACTGGAAAGCCAGGGTGTCACTCTTTGGTATCGCCAGCTGGATATCGCTGACAGTGCGGCTACCGCGTCAACCGTTGCGGAATTCGAATCTGCTGTTGGCCCGCTGACCGGTTTCATCCATGCGGCTGGCGTGGCGTCGCTGCGCAATCTTGAGCAGCTGGACGAAGCGCAATTGCGCGCGACCCTCGACAGCAAACTGTGGGGCGCCTGGAACCTGCACCAACTGGCGCTGGATCGCACCGTCAAATTGTTCGCGCTGTTCTCGTCGATTTCCTCGCTCTGGGGCGGATTGCAACTGGCCCACTACGCAGCGGCCAACGCCTGCCTGGATACGCTGACCGAACTGCGGCTGCAACAGGGTTTGCCGGTGCATTGCATCCAGTGGGGCCCCTGGAAGGAAGCGGGCATGGCGCGGGATCAGGTGTCCCACGACATGAGCCGGATGGGTGTGCGGGCTTTCGACAATGCCGCTGCGCAGAAAGCATTCTTCCGTGTAGTGGACAGCGCATCGGGTATCTACTCCGCCGTTGACGCCGACTGGAACGCACTGGCACGCACCTTTGCCGCCAATCCCCGGGCACGCCTGTTCGATGATCTGGTGGTGCAGGAGGACAGCAAATCCGCGCAGTCATCAACGCTGCCTTCAACGCAGAGCCGTGCCGCGGTGGATTTCAGCAGCATGGACGCCGCCACCTGCGAAGCGCGCATCAATGACATCGTCATGACGACGCTGACCCAGAAATTGCAACTGGAACGCAACCGCATCCGCCCGGAGACACCCTTCATGGAACTGGGGCTGGATTCCATTCTGGCGGTGGAAATCGGCCGCGCGCTGGAAGCAGCGCTGGGTATGCCGTTGCCCGCCACGCTGCTGTTCGACGCGCCCACCGCGCAGATGCTGATGGCGGCATTGTGCAAGCGGGTGCAGCCGGGTGGACGCAAAATCGCAACGGCCCGCGCCGGTAATCCGCAAGGGCAGGACAACTCTCTCACCGGACTCATCCAGATGATCCGCCAGTTGGACGACAGCGAACTCGACCGTTTGCTGAACGCATGACAGGAAGCAGGTAGCAGCATGAACATCAAACAACTGGTCACCGAACTGACCCCTTTATCGCACAAGCAATTGATGGCGCTGGCCGTCACGCAGAACGAGCGGCTGCATCAGCAACCGGCGCAGGTGCCGGTGCCGGTGCCGGTGCCGGTGCGGGATGATATCGCCATCATCGGCTTGCATTGTATTACCCCAGGCGCGGATTCGCCCGATGGATTCTGGGACACGCTGATGCAGCGCAAGGACGTGTTGAAGGACGCCCGCACTGAACGCTTTCCGCAATTGGGCGTGCAACTGGATCATCACAATCTGCCGCAGCGTGCGTACAGCTACACGGCCGGTTTGATCGACGGCATCGACCAGTTCGATCCGGCATTTTTCGGCATCTCGCCCCGGGAAGCGCGCGGCATGGACCCGCAGCAGCGTCTGGTGCTGCAATCCTGCGTGCAGGCGCTGGCGCATGCCGGTTATGCCTGGGAAGAATTGCGCAATTCCAGCACCGGCGTGTTCGTGGGCGTGGCCGCCAATGAATACAACCGTTTTCAGGATCTGTTCAATGCGGGTGAAGATGCGAGCCATGCTGCATCCGGCAACGCACTCAACGTGATCGCCGGGCGTGTCGCCTACACGTTGGGCCTGCAAGGACCCGCCATTGCGCTCGACACCGCCTGCTCGTCGTCGCTGGTGGCGTTGCACACAGCGGTGGAAAGTCTGCACGCGGGTGATTGCGAACAGGCGATTGTCGGTGGCGTCAATGTGATTCTGTCGCCGGCCACCTTCATGCTGTTGTGTCAGGGTCAGATGCTGGCGCCCGATGGCCGCTGCAAAACCTTTGACAAGGATGCCAACGGCTATGTGCGTGCCGAAGCGGTTGCTACCGTGATTCTGAAACCGCTGGCGCAGGCGCAAAAAGATGGCGATCGCATCCTGGCCTGTATTAAGGGCAGCGCAGTGAATCAGGATGGCCGCAGTGCCGGCCTCACCGTGCCCAGTTCCACTGCGCAACAGGCGGTGATCGAAGCGGCGCTGGCGCGGGCGAAGTTGTCGCCGGACCAGATCGAGTATGTGGAATGTCATGGCACTGGCACTGCACTGGGCGATCCAATTGAAGTGCAGGCATTGGCACAGGCTTACTGCAGCAGCGAGCGTACACCACTGACACTGGGTGCGGCGAAAAGCTGCATCGGCCATGCGGAATCTGCCGCCGGTTTGGTGGGGCTGATCAAAACCGTGCTGGCACTGCAGGCAGACTGCATTCCGCCCCAGGCGCATTTCAATCAGTGGAATCCGCTGATCCATGTGGACCCTGCGCAACTGCGCATTCCCACCGCCGCGCTGCCCTGGCCGCGCCGGAATGACGGGTTGCGTCACTGCGCGGTAAGCGCATTTGGTTTCAGCGGCACCAACGCCCATGTAATTCTGGAAGAATATCGCGCAGAAGAAGACAGCACCCAGCGCGCACCACTGGCCCCGGTGCAGTTCAACCAGCAGCGGTACTGGTGGCGTCATCCAGTGGACCCGATCACTGCCAGCGCGCAGGCATCCGTAACGCTGGCAACTGCATCCACCAACCCGCAACAGATGCAGGCAACGTCACTGGATGACGCGGTGGTGCTAAGTGTCGCCCGCATCAGCGGCATGGAAGCAACAGCGCTGCAACCGGCCATGTCGTTGAGTGCCGATCTTGGTTTCGATTCACTGATGACCGGCTCCCTGCGTGATCAGCTCAGCCGCCTGCTGCGCCATCCGCAGCATGATCGTGTTCCGCTGCAAATACTGTTCGGCCAGGACAGTCTGGCGGAGATTATTGCCGCGCTGCAGTCGGCAGGATTTACGCTGGCCCAGGCCGGCGTAATCGAGGAGAACCTGGCACAGGAAATACACACCGGCACGGATTCCGCTGGCCAATGGGATGAAAAAAAACAGGCTTATTTCTCTGCCCGCACGGCCTTGTTCGACGCCGATCGCCCCGGCCGCATTGACCGCAAACTGGTGCACAAGTCCCTCGACGAAAACGTACTGGTAGCCGATCTGGTGCAGTTGAGTGAAAAGGAATTTATGGCGGAAATGACCCAGGACCGTCGTCACGGCTATTTCTACGAACACTTCCTGGACCATGTTCCCGGCCTGTATGTGGTGGAAGCAGTGCGGCAGGCCGCCACGGCGCTGTGCCATCTGTACCGTGGCGTCGATTATTCCCATGCTTTTATCCTGAACCGGTTGTCGGTTTCGTTTTCCCATTTTATCGAAACGGATCAGCCGGCTTTCATTCACCTGCGCATCACCGATGAAACCGTGCGCGATGGTCGCGTGAAACTGATGGAAGTAGATGCGCGGGTTTTGCATCAGGGACGGGAAGTGGCGCGCATTACTGGCGGTGGCGATGTGTCGTCACGGGATGAGTATGCGGGCTACCGTGGCGAGGCGCTGGCGGCCGCCACCGTGGCCGCGAAATCCGCGCAAGTGCAAGTCGCTGGCAGCGATGAAAAACAAACGGGCCGCGTGATCGCCTGCTTCGATCTGGATGGCACGCTCACTCACAGCCACACTTTCTGGCGCTTCCTGCTGCGCTGCGCTGGCGCCGGACGTTTCGTGGGTTCCATTCTGCGTTCGCTGCCGATCCTGCCGGCGTTGTGGCGCGGACGCATGGATCTGATGCAGGCGCGGGAAGTGGTGATCGAGCGTTGCCTGCGCGGTGTGTCCGAGCAGAAAGTGCTGGCGGTGGCTGCACGCCTGACCGACCAGATCGCCACCCGACTGCTGCGCGATGGCGCACTGGATGCGGTGCGCCGTCACCAGCAGCTGGGGCATGAAACCTTCATCGTATCCAACTCCGCCGAATACTACCTGAGTCTGCTGGCGCAGCGGCTACAGATGAACGGTGTGTTCGGCAGCCGCTTCGAAGTGGTCGATGGCCATCTCACCGGGAAGCTGCAGGGCACCCATTGCCAGGGCGCGGAAAAAGTAGCGCGTGTGCAGGCGGTGTTGCCGGATCGTGCCACTGCGCAGGTGTATGCCTACGGTGACAGCAGCGGTGACATTGCGATGCTGGACTGGGCTGACTTCCCATTCATGAAACGTTTTTGAAAATCATTTTGATACCGAGCCAAAACCAGGAGTACTTCGTCATGGATTCAATGACTCACACCCATGTCTGTATCGTCGGCTCTGGGCCGAGCGGTCTGACACTGGCCAACGAACTTCAGCGTTACGGCGTGCCGTTCGAACTGATCGAACGCCGCACCGAACGCACCGTGGATTCCAAGGCTTTCGCGCTGCACGCCCGCAGTCTGGAAGTTTTTCGCCGCATGGGCGTTGCTGATGGTCTGCTGGCGCGCGGCCTGCCGGTGGCGGGCATGGCGGCCTGGGCCGGCAAGCGCCGCGTACTGGGAGGCGACCTGCGTTTGCTCGACAGTGAATTTCCCTGCGTGCTCAGCATTCCCCAAGCCGACACCGAAGCCGTATTGCTCGACACATTGCTGGAACGTGGTGGAAAGGTGCAGTGGGGCCAGACGCTGACTGATGTGCGCCAGGACGCGGCACAATTGGAAGTAGATGTGCGCGACAACGACGGCAACACCCGCACGATTGCCTGCCGCTGGCTGGTGGGTTGTGACGGCGCCCACAGCCAGGTACGTCGCCTGATCAATATCGACTGGAGCGGCGACGATTACGATTTCGAATTCATGGTGGCCGACGGCAATATCGAGTGGTCCGGCGATCTTGAATCCGGCCACACCTTTCTCAACCGGCAGGGATACGTGATGTTGTTTCCCTTGCCAAATGGACGTCACCGCATCGTGATCAATGTGGACGTGGGCCGTTTCAGCCGCGAAGAATTGTCGGCGGAACTGGTGAACCGGATTCTGCAGGAACGCGGCATGGGCGATGTGAAGTTCAGCAATCCGTTCTGGCTGTCGAGCACTCAGGGTCGCCGCCGCATTGCCGGCAGTTTCAAGAGCGGCCGGGTGTTATTGGCAGGCGATGCCGCCCATGTGCACAGTCCGTTGGGAGGGCAGGGGCTTAACACCGGCATTCAGGATGCGTATCAACTGGCGTGGCGTCTGGCGGCCATCCGTAATTGCGTGGAAGCGGAACATCCGCTGCTGTCGGCGTATGCACAGGAGCGCCGTCAGGTGGCGCAGGAAGTATTGAAAAATACCGACAAACTTACCCGCCTGTTCACCGCGCGGGCGCCCCTGGCGCTGCTGGTGCGCAATTATGTGATTCCACTGCTGTCACGGCGCCGGGCATTCAATATTTCGCTCGCGCAAACCGCATCCGGGGTTGGCATTCGTCTGGCGCAGCCGGCACTGGCATTGCGCGGCCCGGTGAACGGGAAGCTGGCAGGAAGCCGTCTCGCTCATGCCAGCATCAACGAATTCCGGTCGGCCAAACCTGTGCTGCTGGGCAATGTCATTGCCCGCGACGGATATGAACTGGTGTTGCTGCTGGGCAAGCCACAATCGCAGGCATTTTACGAAGCCAAGCGTTGCCTGGCACAGCTGCACACTACAGAACTGAACCGGACAGAACTGAATCGGCTGCCGCGCTGCAGCCTGATCGTCAACCCCGTGACAGAGCCGACGGTGGCTGCGTGGCCGGAATCCCTCGCTGAGACGCGCTACCTGGATGCAACAGGTGAACTGCTGCAGCACTACAGTATCGACGATGCCGGTTATCTGCTGGTGCGTCCCGACGGCTACATCGCCTGCGGCGGCCCGCTGCAGAGCGCGGAAGACCTGCTGCATAACCTGCGCACGGTTTTGCACTGGCCGTCGGCAACCACTTTTTCATCCCATCAACAGTATGTGACGCCGAATCAGTTGGCGGAGGTGTAACATGAAATTCATTGGCGATTTTATTGTCTTCCGCCCGATCACAACCCTGCTGATCATGTTTCTGTTGTCGGCTGCGGCCATTTCCGGTGTCACCAAACTGGAAACCCGCAACAACCAGGATTCGGAATTGCCGGAAACCGATCCCATCGTCGCCACCAAGCACAACATCGACGCCATTTTCGGCGACAAGGGTGTGGTGGTGATCGGCATCGAGGCGGACAACGTCTATAACCCATCGACCCTGCAGAAAATAAAAGACATCTCCGAAGAACTGAAGTCCGTCAAGTATGTACTGCCGGACCAGATCGCCAGCCTGGCCTCGGCCAACAACGTGAAATCGCGGGACTGGGGACTGGACGTAGGGCCGTTCATGCGCGATGTACCCACCACGCCGGAAGAAATCGAGCAGCTGAAAGCCGACGTGCGGGCCAACACGCTGGTGGACGGCCGGCTGGTGACCAGTGACGGTACCTTCACCCTGATCTCTGCCAATGTAGAAGAAGATTACGACCAGGCTACCGTTTTCGATCAGGTGTACAAGATCGTCGAAAAATACCAGGGCCCCGAAAAAATCTACGCCAATGGCGATCCGATTTTCACCCAGGAAATCGAGCTGGGCCTGCAGCGGGATGCCAATGTTCTGGTGCCCATTGCGCTGGTGATCATCATGATCGGTCTGTTCTTCTTTTTCCGCACCCTGCGCGGTGTATTTCTGCCGGCGCTGGTGATCATTCTCTGCATCGGCTGGATCATGGGACTGATGGGACACCTGGGCCTGCCGCAGACTGTGGTGTCTACCGCGATTCCGTTGCTGATGGTGGCGATCGCAACATCCTACGGCGTGCACGCACTGCTGATGTACTACGAGGAAACCGTCGGTCAGGATCAGAAGACAGCAGTACGCAACATGTTGACCAAGCTGTTTCCGGTATTGAGTTTCGTGGCCTTCACCACCTTGCTGGGTACGTCTTCACTGGTGGTGTTCGATGTGTTGTCGATCCGCGAATTTGCGGTGGAAGTCATGATCGGAACCGGCATTGCCTATCTGATGACCGTCACCGTGATTCCGGCCGCGCTGTCGCTGATGAAAGCGCCCACCAAAGTACCCACCGTGGTGCAGGAAAACTGGCTGGACAGTGCGCTGGTGCGGCTGACTGAATTCTCCGTGCGTCACAAGTACAAGGTGCTGGGTGGTTACGGTGTGCTGGTCGCCGTCTGTGTCGTGGGTATCGTACAGCTGAAAACCGGCGTCGATGTCACCGCCGTGTTTCCGTCGGATCATCGCGGCCGGGTATCGTTCGACAAGTTCAGCGAAAAACTCGGTGGCGGCCGCTATTTCAACGTGATGGTTGAAGCGCCCGATGCAGAAGGCATCAAGGACCCCGCGCTGCTGAAAACCATCCTGGATTACCAGCAGTTTATCGAGCAGCAGGCCGGTGTGGGCTACACCTACTCCTTTGCCAACGTGGTGCGACACATTTCCCATCTGGTGAACGAAAATTACAGCGGCAACGATATTCCGGCTACCCGCGAAGAGCTGGCGCAGTGCCTGCTGCTGTATGACATGTCGGCGCAGCCTGGCGAGTTCACTGATCTGGTGGACAACCAGTACCAGCGCGCCAAGATCCGGGTGATGCTCGATACCAGTGATCCCGACGACCACATCAGGTTGTATGAAATGTCGCGGGCCTATCTGGAGCAGCACCTGCCGGCCAACGTGAAGATCGAATTTGGTGGTGACACCATGTTCTGGATCGCTCAGGTGCGCTACGTGGTGATCGGAAAGATCGAAAATATCATCTCCGGCATTCTGATGATTGTGTTGTTTGTAACTGTGATCAGCCGTTCTTTTGTCGCCGGTATGATCAGTATATCGCCCGCCGTGATTGGCAGTGTGCTGGCGTTTGGTGTGATGGGCTTTACCGGCATCCGTCTGGAAATATCCGCTGCGCTGATCACCAGCATCGCCATTGGTATTGGCACCGATTTCTCGATTCACTATCTGGGTCGCCTGCGGGAATTCATGCCCACTTCGGCTTCCATCGACGAGGCATTGGTGAAAGTGTCGCGCAGCAACGGCAAGGCCATCGTGTACGACACGGCCTCCAACGTACTGGGCTTTGCGGTGTTGCTGCTGTCCGGCTTCCTGCAGATCCGCACCTTCGGCAGCCTGGTTTCCCTCACCATGATCGTGATGGCCGCCGGCACACTGATGCTGATTCCTGCCCTGGTCGCCGCCATCCAGCCCGCCTATCTGTACAAGCGGCGCGAAGCGTCCGAGCCATCAGCCACGCCGGTGCCAGCACTGAGTGCGGAGTAATGCCATGCTGACCCCATTTAAAACTGCACACCTTTCACATTCATCCGATTCGCGTACCAAAAGGAGCAACACCATGTTCAAGTACAACCGCATCGCTGCAGCACTGCTGGCTGGATTCGTCGCTACCGCCGCCCAGGCCAATCTGGAAATGGATCCGCGCGAAATCATGAGAAAAAACGAAGACGCCCGTAAATCCCTGAACGAATCGGCGCAGATGAAAATGACGTTGCTGGACAAGTCCAACAACGCCCGGTACCGCTGGATCGACTTCATCGCCGACGACACCGATCCGTTCAACCGCAAGTCGCTGATCCGGTTCTCACAACCGAATGACATCAAGGGCACCGGCTTTCTGTCGATCGAGCAGGGCAACGTGGACGATGACCTGCGCTGGCTGTACCTGCCGTCGCTGCGCAAGATCCGTCGTATTTCCGCCGGCAACAAGACCGACAGCTTCATGGGCACCGACTGGTGGTATGAGGATTTCGAATTCGTCGATGGCGTCGCCAAGGGTGGCAACAACAATTACAAGATCGTACGGGAAGAGGAAATGAACGGTGCCCGCTGCTGGGTGATCGAAGCAACTCCCACTACCGAGCAGGAAATCAAGGAAAGCGGCTACAGCAAGCGCCTGATGTGGGTACGCCAGGACAACTATGTACTGACCCGGGAAGAAAAATTTGACAAGAAGGGCGAGCTGGCCAAGATTCAGATCGCCACCGAGATCAAGCAGATTCCCGGTGAGGAAAATGCCTGGCGCGCGCACAAGCTGGAGATGGTGACCGTGAAGACCGGCCACAAGACTCTGATCGAGTATTCCGCGTATCAGGCCAACGTAGCACTGCCCGACGGTGCCTTCACCACGCGTTACCTGGAGCAGGCCCGCTAAGTGCGGGCCCGTTTCTGAATCTGCACGCTCATTGTTGAAAAAGGAATGATTTCATGAGTACGACCCGCCTTGTTGTCACGGGCCTGTTGCTGATGCCATGCGCCGCCATCGCGGCCGACTACGAGTTCCGCACCCGCTTCGAAATCGAGGCGGCGCAAAACGTCGCAGAAGGTTACGCGCAGAAAATGGAATTCCAGGCGCGGCCGGAGTTGCATGTATTTCCGGATGCCGACAGTGAAATTACCGCCATTGCCCGGGTGCGGGCCGACGCCGAGGACCGACTGGAAGTGGGCCGTCCGCTGCAGGAGGAAGTGAGCGAGTACAGCCAGCGCGCGATCATCGGCAGTCACGGCGATGCGGAGTTGCGTGAGCTGTATTACAAGCAGCGCTTCGGCCAGAGCTACCTTACCGTCGGCAAGCAGCAGGTGGTGTGGGGCACGGCCGATGGATTGCGGGTGCTGGACGTGGTGAATCCGTTCAGCTTCCGCGAATTCCTGCTGGAGGATTTCGACGAGGCGCGCATTCCACTGTGGATGGTGAATTACATCCACTCCATCGGCTCGGACACGGATCTGCAACTGCTGGTGATTCCCGATCTGACGTTCAATGATTTTCCCGACGGCGATGGCGACGAGGCTCCGGAATACGCGATTACCTCACCGCGTTTCCAGCCGGGTTTCCCTGCCGATGCTCCCCCCAATCTGGCCGGTGTGACCAATCTGGGGCTGCAGCGCCCATCCGATTCCCTGCAGAACGCCGATGCGGGCCTGCGCCTGTCCACCCGGCTGGGCGAACTGGATCTGACCTTCAACTATCTGTACCAGTATGACGACAACCCGGTGCCGTACCGTCGCATCAACAACGCCACTGGCCAGCCGGTGCTGGAATTCTGGCAGGAATACGAACGCACCCATCTGCTGGGCTCCACGCTCAGCACGGATCTGAGCAGCACGCTGGTGTTGCGCTATGAAATCGGTCTGGTGCACGGCCGCCGCGTGCTGCGGGAAAATCTGAACAACGATAACGGCGTGCTGAACACGGATGAACTCAGTTATGTGCTGGGGCTGGACTGGAGCGGTGTGGCTGACACAATGTTCAGTGTGCAGCTGTTTCAGAGCGTGCTGAAGGATGATGCGCCCGATCTGGTGCGCGACAAGGTGGACAGTACCGTGACCTTCAATGTCAACAGCCGCTTTTTCAACGACACGCTGACGCTGGAATTCATGGCTCTGCACAACCTGAATGATCACGACGACCTGTTTCGCCCCAGCGTCACTTACGCTGTGCTGGATGGCGTGAATATCTGGCTGGGTGCCGACATCTTTACCGGCGAAGAGGCGGGCGTGTTCGGCCAGTTTGGCGAAACCGACCGGGTACTGGCCGGGGTGGAGTGGTACTGGTAAGCCTACTGCGGCGCCAGATCGGCGTTTTCCGAACGAAAGCGGTTCAGGCTTTCCAGCGGATTGCGGCCAAACAGCTTGCGGTATTCATCAGAAACGCGGCCCATGTGGCGCAGCCCGCTGTAGACTGCCGCCGCCGTGACGGAGCCATGCCGGCGCAACGCCTGGTGAAAACGGCTGAGCCGGTAACGCTTGAGGAATTGCAGCGGCGACATGCCGAACTGGGCCTTGAACACGATCTGCAGGTTGCGGGTGGTGGTGTGCACGTGATTCACGATATCGGCAATGCAGATATCGCGGGCGTAATGGCGGCGGATGAAATCCAGCGCCTGGGTCAGGATGCGGTCGCGGTTGCTGATGCGGGGTTCGCCGGGCTGGGTGACGGCCAGCTGGGAGTAGGCCAGTCTGATCAGGCTGGTCAGCCCTGCGTCGGCCGGCGGGGCAACGGGTGTCTGTGATGGGCAGAGGGCTTGCAGGTGTGCCAGAAGGGCGCCGCTCACCGCCAGCAGCTTTTGTCCGTCTAGTTGGCTGCGCCTCAGGGTGCGCGTTTGCTGTTGTAGCGAATCCAGCTCCTCCGTTTGGAAAAGTGATTCCAGAATGCGGGTAGATGTGGCCAGCACCAGACAGGGCTGCTCGGCGCTCATATGCCAGGCGGGTTCGTCGCCGGGCAGGCCTAGCAGAGAATGCTGACAGCCTTCGGGGTGGGCCTGAAAGGCCGTCAGGGCATCGCTGCTCGGGTGGGGCAGATGCAGCAGCCAGTGGCCGGCGGGCACGACCCATTCCTGGATGGAAGGCAGACTGTTGTGGCGCCACAGTAGCTCGAAGCCATCGCCCCTCAGGGCCAGCGCGCTAACCCGCGGTAATTGTGCCAAGGGAACATTGCTCGACTGCAACCGCTCGAATGCCGAATCAAATTCCGTAATGCAGATATCCCTGAATTCCGTTGTTCTGATGTCGCCCGGGTTCATTCAGCTTTCTATCGTCATCTGAATTCGTGCCACCTGATGGTTTGAGTTGGCACATTTATACCATATAGGATGTATGGTTAATTTTTGTCATTGACCTGGATCACAACAAATTTCGTTTTTTGGATAGTTCGAAATACGGGGCTGACCCACTATTAAGACAAGACCACTCAAAATTCAGGATTTCCCCGGGGAGCAGCATTGCCGCTGTCACCGGACGGTCACCCCTGTTCAGGGCAGAAAGGGAAGGAATTCAACAATGACGAATCGGGCGACATCCTCTGCGCCGCCACCGGGCGCTGGCATCCCGTTGGACTATCACTACCAGCTGGGCGTGATCCTGCGTGGCACGCGGCAGCTGCTGGCCTGTGCCGGTTACGATGAACTCATTGGCATCATTCGGGCGGTGACCGGCAATCTGAGCCTGTCCGGCTATGTCCAGCTGACCGGGTACGAATTCCGGCAGGTGAAGAAATGCGGCGCCGGGCTGCCCCGGCAAGCCTGCCCCCGACTGGACCCGTTAATGCTGGCCCCTGGAAAAATTGCGCTGCAGGACGAACTGATCCTGTTCAAGTGGCCGGCCGTGGTACTGGCGCTGGACCTGAGCCGACTTGAAGCGGTGACAGCGTCGCAGATCCAGGACACCCTGGCCATGTTTCTGGACAGCGTGCAGCAGTGGCTGGACCGCCATCATTCCCTACTGGAAACCGAAACGGTAATGTGCGACCGGCTGGATGATTTTCGCCGCAGCCTGCTGAGTGGCGCTGAATACCTGCAACTCAGCCGCACCCAGCTGACAAGCCGGCTGCTGGCGGATCTGGCGACGGTCCTGCCGGCGTTGGGGCTGGAAGAGGATCAGGAGGATTCGATTCTGGACACACTGCGTCCGGTGATCGATTGCATGGAGAAAAGCTTTTGCCACCACTCGGCGGCGAATGAGGATTTCGTCGTGGTGGTCAATGAGATGGTGGCGTTCATGCGCCGCAACCACACGCCTGCCACTGTGACCGGCGTGGATGCCCTTGATCTGGAAAGTGTGGAACTGTTTTAGCAGCAGCCCGCGGAACCTTGCGCGTCGGCCGCCGTTGCACTGTACGGCAGGCTGGTACCGCAGCCTTCGAAAATGCCGTAGTGCGTGTCCCAGGTGCCGATGAAATCGAAGTGATCGCGGAACCGGGTTTCCTGCAGCATGCGGTACGTGTTGCCGCAGACAGGGAACACCTTGCCACGCTGGATCAGGTGGTGCTTGTCGAGCCTGAATGCGACTGGCTGATGAGGAATGGTGCCTTTGTAAATCACGGCCTGGCCGTAATCCTCGCAGGCCGGTTCCAGTCCGTCGATTTTGAACAGGCGGTAGGTGGCGCTGAAAAAACGGATGTGGCCGATCTTTTCTTCGATCACAGGATTGGAAATACTGATGGGGCGATCCTCCACCAGTCGCGGATCGGCAAAGCCGCAGCGTTTCGCCAGATTCTGGAAATCATTCCAGTACAGTGCGCCGCCCAGGCATTCGCCATACAGCACCGGATCGGCGGCCAGGTCTGCCGGTACGCGTTTGTCGCTGTACACGTCGGAGAAATACATTTCGCCGCCGGGCTTCAGCAAGCGATGCGCTTCCCGCAAAACAGCCGCCTTGTCCGGCGACAGGTTGATCACGCAATTCGATACGATGATGTCGATGCTGTTGTCCGGCAGATCCAGTTCATCCAGTTTTTCGATGTAGCCTTTCAGGAAGGTGACATTGGACTGGCGGAAACCGAATTTGTCCGCGTGGTAGTCGCGATGGCGATTGGCGACGGCAAGCTGCTCGTCGGTCATGTCGACGCCGATCACTGCGCCGGATTCACCCACCAGCGCTGACAGTGCGTACACATCGCGGCCGGCGCCGCAACCCAGATCCAGAATGCGCATGCCGTTCAATGCCTCCGGCGCGATCAGGCCGCAGCCGTAATAGCGGGTCATGACTTCATCGTGGATTTTACCCAGTACCGGTTTGAGATAGGCGGGCAGGGCGCTGTCGGTGCAGCAGGCGTTGGTTTGCAGGTCGGCGGAACCTTGCAGGGTTTTGCCATAATACTCCTGGACCTGGTCGTGCATGGGGGGAACTCCGGATTGGGGACACAATAAAGGGCGTTTGCCCACGGTGCCCATCCGTCTGGCGCTTGTCAATCGACAGGGCTGTCTCCGCTGCGGCAAAAAGAGCAAAGGCCCGGTTAAATGCCGGGCCTTTGCTTGATGCGTTACTTCAGTGAGCGTGCCTTGCGCGGCATCACCGGTTGGGCGGCATGCCCGGTACCCAGGTGCTCCACAGTTCCCAGGTCACCAGGAAGGCATCGCTGTCGCTGCGGATGTCGAAGCGCCAACCCATGGGCTCCGGGCCGAAGCAACTGAAGACGAACTCCACGCTGGATGCCGGCAGGATGATGGACTGTTTCACCTGTCCGCTCTGGTCGGTGATGGTGATGGTGGTGCCCAGCACGTTGGTATTGCGGATCTTGAACCACATTGCCTGTCCGCCCTGCACATTCAGGCTGGAATTTCGGTTCCACACGCCGGAGGTCAGCAGGTGGAAATTGCTGGTGTTGGGCGGGGCTTCCATGGTGATCGGACGGCCCACCAGATGGGAAAAACTTTTCGCCGTGGAGGAATTCATCCAGTCCGGAAGCCGGGGCAGGTGCGCGATGTAAATGGGCGCCGCGATGCTGCGTTCCTGCCGCGCCAGATTGGACTGTTTTTCCTCGAACTGGCGGAAGGTTTCAGTGTATTGCGATCCCCGGTTCGAAGCCTTGAAGCTGGTCATGCCCTGTTCCCAGGGATCATTGATGTCCAGGTGGGTGCCATCAGGCGTGCCGTCACCCCTGATGCCGGTGATCACGCGGATATGCGGGCCCGGCTCGGCAGTCGCCACCCACAGTGGTCCGTAGCGGCGCAGCAGATCGGCAAAGGCTTCGATGGTGTAGCTTTGTGGCGGCTCCGGCACGAAGCCCCACACGTTCATCACTGACACATCTTCCGGACTGAGGCCATTCTGGTACTGCGCCCAGTGGCCAGTGGCGCGGGGAATTTCCGACGGGTCGATACAGATGCGATCGCGCCAGCCCACGATCATGGCGAAGCCTGCCGCCCAGCAGGACATGCCGGTCTGCTGCGGTACCAGTTCCACGTTGTAGCGCACGTCGATGGCGTCGCCGAGGGCACGGCTGCGTTGATGCGCAGCAAGTGCGCCGGAATAATCGAAGCCGCGGCTGCGCACCGCAGGCGGAGTGCTGAAACCTGCGCTGAAACCGGTGTTGAGTGCCCGTGCTGGCGGACGGCTGGAATAACTGCCGGACTGGCTGCGGCCTAGCGACAGTGCGCGCTGTTCACTGCGGGCATCACTCTGCCAGTGCACCACCTGAATCCGCATGTAGCCGGTGCGGCGCACTTCCTCTTCGTATTTGGGAATGAATACGGCGATGGATTCTTCGTAGCGGCGACCACCGGCCGGGTCGATGATTTTGAATTTGGTGTTTTCTGGCGAGCCGTCACCGTAAATGCCGGTAATGATGCGGGCGTGAATGGCCCAGGCTGCACCTGGCGCTTCATCGGTAGTGATCCACACCGGGCCGTAGCTGCGCAGCAGATTTTCCCAGCCTTCGATGCTGAAGCTTTGCGGTGGTTCGGCTACCAGTCCGGCGGTGGAAATGAAGGTGGGTTTGTCGTCGCCGGACAGGCCGGTGTCCGCCTTGTAGATATCCACCCATTTCTGGCCCACGGTACCAACGGCCTGCTCGATCGTCATTTCCCGCTGGCTGCGCCAGGTTTTCATCATGGTGAACACGGTGGCCCAGCAGGCCATGCCCGAGGGTTGTGCCAGCACCCAGAAATTGCCGGGGATGTCGTAACTGATGGCGTTGAACGCGCGGCTGCTCATGGCCCTGGCCGTGCGGGTGGGCCAGCGCGATACGCGACCGCTGAGCCCCTGTGCCGCCACCGCGGGCGCAGCGGGCTTGGGCGGTGCAACCGGCGCGGGTTTGCGTGGCTGCTGCATTTTTTCCAGCGCGCTGCGCATTTTCTCCTGCTTGGCCGGCTTTTTCCGGTTCGCCGCGCGGCGGCCGATGTTGTTTTCCAGTTCAGCCAATCGGTTGCTCATGGTGCTCACCTGCTGTCGTGTCAGTTGAATTTGGGTTGTTTGATTGGGCTGGCGGGCAGGCTGGCTTTTCGGCGCCAATTTCTGCCAGCTCAGCCACCAGATCGAATTCATCCAGGCTCATGGGATTTGCATAGGGATCGACGAAGGGACTGTTGGCAACCGGCGCGGGTGCACGTTGCGGCGGCGCGACGGGTTGCTCCAGTTCCTGCTCGAACCGGTTGAAACGGTCATTCAGATTCACGTTGCCCAGATCGAAACTGTTGGCGTAGCGCATGCCCAGGCCCATCTGGTCGAACACGTCGTGACTGGGGTGGGGCGGTGGTGCACTTGGATCGGGCACCGGTGGTTTGGTTGGCTGCGGTGCTGGTTGCGCCTGGGTGTTTTGCGGTTGAGCGTTCTGGAACAGCGGATCGGTTGCGGGCGGCGCAACGACGGGTGCAGCGGCCGTGCCTGGTTGTCCGAGGATCGATGCCAGTTCCCGCTCGAACTCGTCCTTCGCCAGGGACAGGCCGGAATCCAGTGATTTCCTGCTCGCACTGGTGATTTTTTTTGGCTGTTCTGACTGGGCCTGTGCCAGCCAGCCAATGGCGTCGTCATTCACCGGCAGGCTGATGCCGGGCTCGGCACTTGTCGGCGCGAAAGCGGGAGCAGATACACTGGGCGCGGCGGAGATGGCAGGTGCACCAACCGCTGCGTCCGGCTTGAACAGATCCTCGGGCGAGGTCGGGCCCGCTGCAAAGGATTCAACCTGAAAGCGCCCGGTGCCCGGCGCGGAAAATTCCGGTGCATAGGGCTGAGCAGGCAGACGTTGTTGCTTCGGTTGCGGCCACAGGCTGGCTGCCGCAACGGTATTGCCCGGCTGCGGAAGCAGAGCAGAAACAGATGGAGCTGAAGCAGGTTGTATCGGGGCGGCGGGTGGAGGAGCCACCTGGCCTTTGTCAATGCGCAGGGTTTCCCGTTGCGGCGCTGTTCCGGCCGGTTTGCGACCCAGCACGCGATCCTCCAGCGCCCGCAGGCTGCGGGTAGGTTGCGCGATTTTGCGGCCGCGAATCACATCGATCTGTTCCTGCAGCTGTGCCGGTGCCAGTTGCTGGGTCGCCAGCGAGGCGGTAAAGCCTTCCACCTTTTTGACTTTGCGCGGCTGGCTTCTGCGATTGCCCTTGCTGCCGGCTTTTTTCGCCGCTGCGGCTTTCGGCTTCGCCAGTGACTGTTCCAGTGATCGCAAACTTCGTCCCATGTTGCCTGTCCTTTGGTTGAATCGGGTGTTGTCAGGATTGCAGGTTCAGCTGCACCACCGCGTACGGGTCCAGCGCAATCGACAGCGCGTTGCTGCCGGTTTTGAGTGCATCCCGTGGCACTTTCAATCGCAGCTCGCCGGCATCGGCGTGCAGGATCTCGGCCGGCAGGTTGTTGACAGTGGCCGCCGGGTAGGTGGCACTTTGCTGCAATACAAAATTGTGCCCGTGCAATGTGAGTTCGATGGCTTCGTCCTGTTCCCGCGCGCTCAGGTTCGACAGTTGTGGCGACAACTTGCGCCGCCGTGCCTTGTTGATCAGGTTGGCCAGATCGGTGTAATCCAGACTTTTCTCGCCGCCGGTTTTTTCCTTCACCACTTTTTCGATGTTCACATTGCGCTTGTCGAGCCGGTCCAGATCCCGGGTCGATGTGACGCCCACCTTGCGCAGGCTGTCGCGCACATCGGCATCCATGTCATCCAGCGAATCCAGTTCCACATCATCGTTGTTCGGCGGTTCGTTGGCGTTCTCGCGGATCTGGCGATCGGTGATCGAACCCAGCTGGAATGAAATACGCGAGCCGCCGGATTCGCCCGGCTTCACCATCTGGAATTTCACCTTGCCGTCTTCCAGCACCGGAAAAATATTCAGATCCAGCCCCACGTCCTTCACCGTGTAGGTGAGTTTGCGCGTAAGGCCCTTCAGCGCCAGCGTGTCCTGCGCCTTGTCCAGCTCCAGGATCAGCGAATCCAGGAATTGTTCAAGATTCCAGGGTTTCGTTTCGCGACTGGTCATCGTCCAGCTCCAGCGTCAGACGCAAACGGTGCAACACGGGCTGCACCGAGGTTTCGATCCATTGAGTCGGCGGCGAGGTGCCGATGGTCAGGCGATTACCCTCGTCGCGCACGGTTTGCAGTTCCAGCGGCATATCCAGCGCCAGCCGCTCCACGAACAGGCCGAACTGCTGCTCCGGATGCAGCGGGTCTGCCGCCAGTTCCAGCTGCGGCGTCAGAAAATCCTCCAGCAGTTCCGCCAGACCGGGAAAGCGGTCTTCGTCATCCATCAGCGGGCGTTCGATAAAATTCGTCATGACTCAGGTCCGGCTGCGCCGCAATTCCTTCACCACCTTGCGACGGGGCCGCTCATCCTTTTCCACCTGCACAGGAAACAGGGTGGCCTTGTCATTGAATTCGATTTCCATGCCTTCGAACTGCGCGGCCACATCGTCTTCCGAAAAGGGTCTTGAGTAAGGCTGCTGACGGTTCATGCCTGCTTCACTCCCACAAAATGCACCAGAGCCGGCATGGGAAACTGCACCCGTTCCTCAGTGAGTTCACCCACGTTGCCGTTTTCATCCACCTGCGCCGCGCGCACCATGACCAGTGTCTGCAGTTTGAATTCGGGATACACCCAGATCGAAGCGGATTCGCCGGGGCGGCCGCGAATCTGGCCCTGATGTTGCGCCGCCTGACTGAAACGCTCGACAAAATCCGGTGTGGCCAGTGCGCGCAGAACCTTGTCATCCAGGGTTGGCTCGTCCGGTGCCAGACGGTTCAGCAGATGATTCAGCGCGAACGGGCTGTATTCATAGCCGCTGCGCAGACGAATGCTTTCACGGGGGCCGTTCTGCTCGCGGCGGATGTCGGAATCCACCCGGGCGTTGCGGGTGCGCTCCGGATTCAGTGTCAGGTAATAGCGGGTCTGGATATCGACACGACGGGTTTCCTTGTCGAAGGGCGCTTCCCAGATCTGGTGCCAGTAATCGCGGAAGGCTTCGCGGTCGGTGAGGGGAATCAGTTCGCCGGATTCCTCCACCCGGTCGAACCGGTATTCACTCATCAGGCTGATGCTGTGCTGCACCGACGTACCCCGCAGCTGGCCTTTATTGTTTTTCCACAGCAGCGTCAGCACCACGATGTAGTCCTGCTGCGGTGCCAATGACTGGGTGACGTTCTCTTCGATGCGCGGAATCAATTCCAGCGGTCCACTGCTGACGGTTCCCACCGGCTCGCTGGTTTCGTGCAGGATGCGCAGGGTGTCTGCCTGTTTGATCTGCACCATCACTTCCGCGTCGTTGATGGATTGCGGCGTGTCCACGCTGAGCGGGAATTGCAGCGGCACGCCGTGTTGATACAGTGCGACTTCGCGTCCCATCACGATTTGCGTTTTCACGTCGTCCAGACGCAGCTGCACACTGCTGACGCGTTTGTAATTGCGGCCGCGTCGTGCGGCCAGGCCCAGGCTCAATCCAGCCAGCAATTGATGCAGCGCAGGATCATCCACGCCGGGATTCAACGCGCGCAGATGTTCATTCAATTGCTGGTCGGCCTGCAGACCCAGTTTGGCGAAATCGGTGATGCCGCTGATGATCTGCCCGGTCATTTTTTGCGGCGCATCCAGCACACCCTGGATGGTTTGCGGGCTCAGCACCTGTTGCAGTAATGGCATCAGGGCCGGAATGGCAGCCAGCAGGGCAGGGGCCACCTGTGCCTGGCTATAGCGGGACAGGGATTTTGCGTGGGACAGGGATTTTGTGGTGACGGCACCTGCCCCGGCACCTGCTGCGCCACCCGTTGCAGCACCGGCACCCGGTGCCGCAGCGTTGGAGCCGGCCTGAATCAGTTGCATGATCTGGCGCATGTTCTCCGGTGTCAGCAGCTGTTGCGCGGCCGGGCCGATCGCACGCAGCGCCTGTTCCGCCAGATTCGCGATCTGCGACACTGCGCTCTGTGCGCCGGCATCCGGTGCGGCACCACCACCACCACCGGGCACCGACCGCAGCAACGAGCCGGCTACCTGGCCCACGGCGGGTGCGATGCCCGATACCAGTGAACCAATCGCCGGTGCCAGCATCGGCATCAGGCTGGGCAGGGCGCCGACAATGGCCTGCCAAAACATCGGCTGACTCAAAGGCCGCTCCCGCAGGCAGAAGGGCGCGTTGTCCACGTGTTGCGAATAAGCAATCGAAACCGCTGTCATGGTTGTGTTCCTTGCTCTGTCCTGTTGTAACGCGTGTTGTCGAAGCGTCGCCTGCTGCGCCAGCGCGAATCCCGCCGGCAGTGGCAGATCAGTGCCGGCGCGGCTGTCATCCCGACGCGACAGTTCGCTCACCGGAATGGTGGTCACCGCCGACATGGCCGGGCCGCTTCCATCCGGTTCCCTGTAGCTGAAAATCTGCAGCCAGCGTGTGTCGCGGTTGATCAGCGCACCGGGCAACGTGAATTCACCGCGCCCGCGCGCTTCAGGCCTTAATGGCCCGATCAGTTCCGACCGCTCCTTCACACTGGCCAGGCTGGGCAGACCGTTTCTTGTCACGATCTCTTCCTCGCCCAACTGCCAGCGCAGAAAACGGTTCTTGCCGATATCGAACCGCACCCGCACGCCGTCCGGCTGATGTTCCAGCGCCAGAATCAGCGCCAGTGCCATAGGTTACTTTCCTGGTACTGGCGCTACTGGCGCGGGCATGGCGGGTGGCGCGCCGGGCACTCCTGGCGCACCCGGCTGCATCACCTGCTGCTGCGGGCCGAGGCGCGCACCTCCGTCGTTGCCGCCCTGGTAAAGGGCCGCGAAGTTATCCAGTTTGAAATAATCCGACTTGAAGGTTATATCGACCGACCCTGCCACTTTTGCTGCCAGCTCGGTACTGGCAACACTCTTCGCACTGGACACGGAAATTTTGGATTTGCGGGTACTGGATGTGCTGCCGCCCTTTGGACCGCCGAATATGGAGCCGAGCAAACCGCCGCTGGCGCTGACGCTGTGACTGGTGGATTTCAGTTCCTGCAACGCAGCCTTGTCGGATTTCTGCACCTGCTCGGTGGCCTTGATATCGAACAGAACAGATGCTTTGACGTTACCTTTTTCCACCACCAGACGGGTGATACCCATCAGGATGGTTTCCCGCAACATGGCGCGCTGTTCCTTTGCCATCTGGATTTTGGCGTCCATGATCTTGGCCTTGACCTGGTTATCGCCCAGATCCACGGGCTCGCCACTCTTGTCGGTCAATTGCAGCTTTTTGGAGCCGTCCTCATTCTCTTCATCGCTGAAGCCGAGGCCGAATTCCTCGCTGTTGTTTTCCGCCAGATAACCAAACGAGGCCGCATCATCGATGGCATTGATGAATTTGGACACCGACTGCGTCGCCGCTTTCAACAGTTTCTGGTAGGACTCCATCTGCGCCAAAGTGACTTCCAGGTTCGCGTCGAACACTCCCTTCAGCAAATCTTTTACAAAGCCGGGAAAATCCACCTCGTCAATAAAACCACCCGCCAGCTCACCGGCCTGATCAATACGTTTGTTGGTGTGGCGGGTGTCGTCGATCATGTCACTGGCCTTCTTCGCGTCAGCAAAAGCCCGGCTCTGCAAGCCCTGCTGCTGCGAACGGCCGCCGTTGGCGTTCTGCGCCAGCTGCTGGTAGTTCTGCCGGTAAACATCCAGATACAGCGCTTTCTGATCGTCCACGCCCAGCTGATGAAAAGTGGCGGACTGGGACAATGTTCTGCGCGTATATTCCCTTGCAAGATCCTTGATCGCTTGTTCGCTCATTGGATTGAACCCCTTAGCCCATCATCAGAAATCATCGCTTTCGGAATCGGCGAATTCTTCTTCGTCATCCATTGTTTCCTCGTCACCGAAATCCAGCTCGTCGCCCGAGGCGTTGGTGAAATTCAGAATGTAGGACTCGGCTGCCTGCAGGAAAGCGACAAAATCCTCCTGCCGCACCGACGATTCGTTGAAGTTCGCGATCCAGACGAAAATCTTATTGCCATCCACCGCCAGCGAACGATGAGCGGCGATATTGGGCGAGGCGCCGAATTCCTCCTTCGACAAACGTTCGATCACAGTCCACAAGCTCTTGCGCCGGTTGCCGCCGAAGTAGGCCATGATCTCGTCGTCTTTCAGGATTTCAAAACACTCCTGCAGCTGGGCGTAGAATTCCCGCGCCTGTACGTGGGCCATGCCGGTGCAGTATTCAGTCAGGTTATATTGCAGTTCCCGCGTGGCCTGGTAGATGCGCGAACGGGACACCGGCGAGAATTCGCCAAAGCCTTCATCGACCCGCTCGGTCTTGTCGATGTATTCCGCCACCTCCGCCATCAGGTTATGCCACAGCTGCGGGAAGGGTTCGTTCACCACCATGCGTGACAACACCTCGGTGTTGCCCTTGTTGATAACGCGGCGGTACACCATGCCACGCTCTTCCGCAGAGGCCCGTTCCTCGCGCAGTTTCCAGTAACGGTAGAGGCGGGCAGCCGCAGCACCTTCCACCACGTCGATGGAACCGGCGGACCAGTTCAGCACCAGTGCGTCCACCAGATTGAACACGCCCAGACGTTCGCCGAATTCGAAAATGTAATCCAGGGCGCCGGCGGCCAGGATGTTGTCCTTGACGATGCCCTGTTCTTCCACCTCGGAAAAGTCATCGACGGTGAAATCCCACTGGCCAAAGCCACGGCCGCCACCTTTGCGGCGGGCAGCATCCAGCGGATCATCCTCGCCACTGGCGGAGCTGACAGCGTAGTCGTAGGCCAGCGCGAAGTGCTCGTCGTAACCGCCGGCCTTCAGCTTTTCCACGTCTTCGATCTGCACGCCGCGATCCAGCAGATAGTCGATCATCGCGGCCTTCACTTCCGGCGTGAAGCGGGTCTGATCGATTTCACTGCCTTCAATGTAAACTTCCAGCAGCGCCGGCAACTGGCCCTGCTCATTGACGGAGTTGATAAGTTTGAGAACGGCCGCCTCAAGGGCGCCTGGTGTCAGCGAGATTTTAATATTGCTTGGCATGGTCGGCATCCCGTTCGCAAGTTAAAGACCGGCACGAACCTGATGGGCAATCAGGTCGCGCAGCACATTGTCTTCAGTGAAATTGATGCGGTGCTTGGCACCCACCAGCTTCACCACTTCCTGCGAGAACTTGTCCAAGGGACCGTTTTCCCGCTCCAGTTCAAACAGCACGGCATCGGTGAAGCCGATCTCGTCCTTCACTTCCTTTTCAGCTTCATTGCAGCTAAGCAGCGTATTCAGCAGGTAGGGATACACCTGCGCCAGCACCACGCGCTTGTTCTCGCTGATGCGCAGGCCGTTGATGCGCTTGGTGACGCGGTCAACCTCGGTAGCCCAGCCTTTACGGGTGATCAGCTTGCGCAGCGCGGCTTCGTTGGTGGAAAAAGTTTGCTTCATTTTTGCCAGCGCCAGTTCAGCAATGGGGTCGAGCTTGCTGATGCGGGTGGTGATCCGCAGCAGTCCGCTTTCGGCATCGGGCCGTTTTTTGTCGATCAGCTTGCCCCAGACGGGTTTCAGATCGCCAAAATCCAGCGCCCGTCCCAGCACGATGTCGCCTGGGTTCGGGTTGTTGACGGTGCTTGCCTCTGCCTTCTTCTTTTCATCAGTAGTAGCCATGTTGGTCTCTCCCTTGGCTGAGCTTGAATTCGAGGTATCGCATTGCATCCGCCAGATTCAGTCGCCCGTATCCGGCCTTGCGGTGTTTGAAATTGCTGTCGATCTTGTCGCTGGTGTGTTTCAGGACATTTTTCACCTGGGCGTCGGTCAGGGAGTGGCC
Organism: Gammaproteobacteria bacterium; assembly: GCA_013178375.1. Lineage (GTDB taxonomy): Bacteria > Pseudomonadota > Gammaproteobacteria > Pseudomonadales > Ketobacteraceae > Ch67. The sequence continues at coordinate 69,559 of JABLXQ010000016.1, read as the reverse complement.
CTGCTTGCGTGCGTAGGATTTCAGGAGCGCCACGGCGCCAGTGACAAAGGGTGCGGCGTGGGATGTGCCGGTGGAAAAGGCGTAGTCGTTATCGAGATAGGTGCTGTACACGTCCACGCCCGGCGCAATAAAGGACACCTGATCGCCGTAAGTGGAGAATTCCGCCACGTTGCCTTCCGCGTTCATGGCGCCCACCGCGATCACGCTGTCGAATGCGCCGGGATAATACATTTCCTGTTGGCCATCATTGCCCGAGGCCGCCACGATGGTCACACCCTTGCGACGCGCATAATCAATCACTTCCTGGTGGGGCAGGCCGCCACCTTCGTGACGCACGCCCAGCGACATGTTGATCACGTCGGCGCCCTGATCCACCGCGTATTTTACGCCGGCATTGATATTCTCGATCAGCCCTGCGCCCATGCGCCGGCCGTCTTTCTCCATCGCCGCCAGTACGCGTACCGGAATCAGTTTGCATTTGGGCGCAACACCGCGTGGCATGCCGTTGCCTTTACCCACCACGATGCCCGCCACGTGGGTGCCATGACCCACTTCGTCATCCGCTACATCGTCAGCACCAATGTAATCGCCAATGAATTCTGTCGCGCCATCCAGAATATTCACGAAATCGTAGCCGCCCCGCAACGCGTGGGTCAGTTCCGGATGCTCCAGTTCGATGCCGGTATCCAGCACGGCCACGGTAATATCACTGTCGCCCTGGGAAAAGGCCTGGGCCTCGTCCAGATAAATGGCGTCACGTGAGCCACGATTGGTACGCGCGCTCAGTGCGGTGCTGCGCGGATTCAACTCCATTTGTCCGATGTTGCCTGCTGCTGCCTGTTCAACCACAGGAACCAGCTTCAGATCTTCAATAAGAGCAGGGGGCACATGCCCTGTGCGGGTCAGCACCAGTCGATACACACGATCAAGACCGCTTGCAATTTCGTCGCTGGACCATTGGTTTTGTGCAGGTTGATATTCGCGGGTTGCCAGGAAGGGAATCTGATGCAGTTGAAAGACACGGTCGATAGCCGGCAGAAACGTTTCCCGTTCCAGACGGCGGTCCCGCAACAACGCCTGCCAGTGTGGCAACTGTTCCACCGGCAACGCCTGACGCAATTTTATGCGCACATGATCCTTCATTCTTTTTAACGCCATCCACCATGGGTGATCATGCCTGAAGCAATACCTATTCCATTTTGCTACCTAATTGTGCAGCGGGTGCAAAGCGAGCAACGGCGCGGTGCGTGGCTGTGGTGACGTTATGCTTGCGATTATTCACCGGGACTTTTTTTCCCCGACGAAAAATTTCAAGTGAATGTCTGCTCACCGGGAAACCCGGAGAAGAAATCGCAAGCGAACAGAATAACGTCAGGTTGAGCAGAGGGTGTGCGGGTTCTAAACAGTCTGTTGCCGGGTTCGATTTGACCCACCCCAGGCACAAAAAAACACAGCCCGAGCTGTGTTCCCTGGTGCGCGCTTGCGCGTCACGCCAGATTGTATTTTTTCACCAGCCGGCCAAAGGCGCGGCGTTCCTTGCCGGCACGGCGCGCGGCCTGGGTGATATTGCCTTGCGTCATTTTCAGCAGGCTGGCCACGTAGTGTTTTTCGAACTCCTGAACGACCTGGGCTTTCGCCTGCGTGAGTTTCATCTGCATGGCACCAGAGCGCGCAATCCGTTCCAGCACATCCAGTTCCAGGGAGTTCAGCGTCACGCCCGCCGGATCATCCGGCAACACAGTCAGGCTTGCCGGCAACTGGCCGAACAGCCAGCGCATCATGACGTTCTCCAGCTCCCGCACGTTGCCGGGCCAGTGGTAGTTCAGCATCCACTTCTCAAATCCGGCGGTCATTTCAGGATGCGCCACCCGATATTCCGCCTTGAAGCGCTCGGCAAAATGCTGTGCCAGCGGCAGGATGTCCTCACGTCGTTCACGCAGGGGCGGCAGTTCAATCCGCAATACATCCAGCCGGTAATACAAGTCCTCGCGAAACCGGCCATCGGCCACCCGTTCCGCCAGATCACAGTGAGACGCCGCAATCACGCGCACATCCGCCAGCATTTCCTGTTTGCCGCCCAGGCGACGGTAACGGCGGTCCTGCAGAAAACGCAGCAGCACCACCTGCGCGTGCAGCGACAGGCTGTCCACCTCATCCAGAAACAGCGTGCCGCTCTCCGCCAGCGACACCAGGCCTTCCTGACGCGCCACTGCCCCGGTGAAGGCGCCGCGTTCATGGCCGAACAATTCATTCAGAATCAGATCATTGGGATAAGCGCCGCAGTTGACGGCGATGAAGGCACGCCCGTTGCGGGAACTGCTGCCGTGCAGCGCCCGCGCGACCAGCTCTTTGCCGGTGCCCGTTTCACCGTAGATGAAAATGCTGGCGTCGTTGCTGGCAAAGCGCAGCAATTGATCGCGCACTTTCTGAATAGCGTTTGATGATCCTTTGATCATATCGAGGCGGGGGGCGGCGGCAACGGCCAGGGGTTGGCAGGACAAAACGCGATCGGATGAATCCGGTTTCATCAAAGCTTCCTTTGCTGATTTTTTATTCTATCGGTGATGATAAGGTCGAATCGTGTCAGGGCTGTTATTCAATACAAAGCCCGATCAACCCGTTCCTGACATCGGATGGGCAAGCGCGTGATATGAGGTTTTAGGTGATGAAGCCGGGGTTGTCAAAACACCGGCTTCCTTTTATGGTCATAAAATAGTCTGCCAATGACAGGCAATGACCTGGCTCAAGGTTGATCTGAGTGCTTCACAAAATAAACTGGAGAAAAATTGTACTGAACCTGGAAGGGACGATCTGCCAGCTGTCAGACAATTCTACGGTTGTGCAAAAGGTCAATGCGACAAACCAGGGATATGCACGGGCAAGCTCCGCCGCTGTACTTGTTTTTTGCTTCGCTCGTGCTGCCCGACACAACGGTGGCATGAATGCTTGGTCAAACCCATTCGTAATTGGTTGTGCAACACAATCACAATGTAGTGCTGTCTGACATTTTTTCCTGATGGCTGATAGTAGCCATAACATTTTCCGGTGAAGTGGCAGTGATTTTTTTTAATTCTCGCGTCGTCACACAAAAAAAAGCAGAGACTGTTCGCATTTCATTTAGCAAATCATGCAAGAATTCTCCTCCTCGATGCATGCAGGGAATGCCGCATCCGGCTTCGCCTGCTTTTTTTCAAAGGAAGCACGCTGCAGGAGTATGCAAATGTCATCACGCCCCGCTCAGGATCTGCTGATCAACCGTAAAATCATCGAACAGGCAGAAATTGCCGACTCGGAGGAGGGCAGCCTGCCATTGCAGGAAGGACAGGTTCGGCTCGTCATTGACCGCTTTGGACTCAGCGCCAACAACATTACGTATGCTGCAATGGGTGACATGATGAATTACTGGGACATCTACCCGGCCCGCGATGGCTGGGGCCGGATTCCAGTGTGGGGCTTCGCCGATATCATTGAATCCCGCTGCAGCGGACTGTCGGTTGGCGAGCGTGTTTATGGATTATTCCCGGCTTCGTCCCACGTCATTTTGCAGGCAGGCCAGGTTTCCGGAAAGGGTTTCATGGATGTGTCTCCGCATCGTGCGGTGTTCGCCTCCATTTATAATAGCTACGTCCGCCTCGCTGCCGATCACCACTTCAGGAACGAATCGCACGACTGGCAAGTCGCACTGCGCCCCCTGTTCATGACGTCATTTTTAATTGATGCGTTCCTGGCGCAGCACGATTTCTTTGGCGCCAACACAATCATATTCGGATCGGCGTCGAGCAAAACGGCGTTCGGCACCGCGGCCCTGTTGAAAGCAAATCGCCAAAACCGACGTGACTACATAGTCATCGGACTCACATCAACCGCCAATCTGGAATTCGTCAAATCGCTGGACTGCTACGATGTGGTGCAGGATTACGCCAGCGTGCCCAAGCTGGGCAATGATGCAAAGACCGTTTACGTCGACATGTCCGGCAACATTCGCGTGCGGAAATCCGTGCATGTGCATTTTGGCGAGAATCTTGTGTACAGCAGTTGGGTCGGCGTCACCCACTGGACCAAGCTGGGGCTGGGCATTCAGCTGCCGGGCCCTGAACCCGTGCTGTTTTTCGCACCGACCGAATTTCAGAATCGCATGGATGAATTGGGCGATGACGTATTCAACCGCCAGTTTCATGCTGCCTGGTGCCAGATCAACAACACAGCGCAAGCGGCAATAAGCCTGCGTCATGTTGAAGGCGACACGGCAATTCTGCAGGCATACCAGGGAATTCTGTCGGGCGCATGCGGCCCCTCTGCAGCGCATGTCATGTCATTTGGCTGAAGGCATTTGAGCAAAACGCATCTGACAATTTTTGCTGTCTGAAAACAAATTCTATCGACAATCCGTTTTTGTAGGACAGCCGGATTATTTTCACAAAAAAATGAATCATTCGAGCCTGCAAAAAATCACAGAACACGATGGCGCGCTCGAAATTCATCACGCATCAACGAAAATTACAAAAAATAATTTCCTAGTAGTGGAAGTATCCAAAAAAAATGAGTAGTTTATGTTCCAACAATTTTCAAGTTTTCAGAAAATATTTCGACGTACAGTCTTAGTGTTTTGGCCGCGACAAAGGCCTTCTAATCGACCGGGATACTCGTTGCAACAACGCAGTAAGCAAATGGAAATGCACTGTCTCTTCTCTGCAATTCCCCTGTGAAAAATGCGTCTGTTTCGACGATCGTGGAAAGGGTTAGCGAATCTGAATTGATTTCGATAGTTGTTTGTTAGTAGCGAATTCAACCAAGCCGATAAACCACAAAAGGGACGCTCAAAATGAAAACACCATCTGTAGAGGAAATGCTGGATCTGGTTCTGGAAACACTGAACCTGGAAGTGGAAAACGAATTCACCCCGACTACCCCCCTGTTCGGTGATGCTGCAACGGGTGCGCTGGGTCTGGATTCGATCGACGCACTGGAAATTGGTGCTGTCATCAAGCAGCGCTTCGGTGTGCAAATGAAGGCCCAGGACGAGGCCAGCCGCAATGCCATGTACTGCGTCAAAAATCTGCATGCATTTGTCTGTGAAGCCATGGGCGCGGAAGCCGGCCATGCAGTCGCAACAGCCTGATTTCGAGTATTGCGTCGACATATCCGAGTCCCACCCGGCATCGAATGGCCATTTTGTCGGTCATCCGCTGATCCCGGGTGTGGTCATTCTGGAATATGTTCGGGTGGCGCTTGCTCAGCTCGATGCCAGTCTGGAAATGAAGCGTTTATCCAGAGTGAAATTCACTACCCCATTGAAGCCGGGCGACCAGTTGCGGGTCCGGCTGACTCCCCGGAGTGGTGCAGCTTTTCGCTTTGTATGCCTTGATTCCAGCAGCAACAGTATCGCATCGGGCGATTTCAGCGCCGAACGGAAGTGAGTTTTGTTGTAACACTTTTCTCCGGTCACCAGGGCCGGCAGGAGCAATGGAGCATGCCAGTCAATCCAGCACCAGTCAGTTCCAGGCAAACCCATTCCCACCCCATCGCGCCCTCGTATGTGACGGCATTCAGTCTTGTGAGCGCGTTGGGTGTGGGCAATCAGCAGACTCTCGATTCCTTGCGCAATCAGCGTAGCGGACTTCGCCATTACGACATGGGGCCCGGTCTCGGATCCACCTGGTTCGGTTTTGTGGATGACGCACAAACCCCGCCAGTCGAGGGCGAGTTCGCCAAGTATGACAACAACTGCATCCGTTTGGCGCAGGCTGTGCTGAATCAGGATGGCATCATGGAAGCCGTTGCAGCCGCGCGGGAACGCTATGGCAGCCATCGCATCGGCATTTTTCTTGGCACCATCACCGGTGGCAGCGATCAGCTCGAACGCTTCTACCAGGATGGCAGTATTTATACCAAGGCCGCATTCAAGCTCGTGGACCAGTATCACCAGAGCGGCAGCCTGATTTCGATCACGCTGTTCATGCGGCGTGTGCTGGGGATCACAGGCCCTTACGCCACTATCGGCACCGCGTGCTCCTCCAGCGCCAAAGTATTCGCTGCTGCATCCCGGGCCATTCAGGCGGGTATCTGCGACGCTGCCATCGTGGCCGGAGCCGAGGGCTTCAACGAAACCCTGATCCACGGCTTCCGTTCGCTGGGCGTGCTGTCGACCAATCCCTGCCGGCCCTGGGACAAAAAGCGTGACGGTATCAATTTGGGTGCCGCTGCTGGTGTAGCGCTGCTGGAGCGCAATCCCACCGGGCCGGACAATCTGCGTCTGGTTGGGTATGGCGAAAGCTGCGACGGCTATCACATGACTGCGCCGCATCCGGAAGGTGACGGTGTTGAACTGTGCATGCGCCAGGCGCTTTCCACCGCAGGCCTGAAACCGGATGAGATCGACTACATTAATGCTCACGGTTCCGCCACGCCGATGAACGATGCGTCCGAGGATGCGGCCATTCAGCGCATCTTTGGCCAGAACATGGCCTGCAGCTCCACCAAAGGCTGGACCGGACATACCCAGGGTGCGGCAGGCATTACCGAAGCGATTATTCTGCTGTTGAGCATGCGTGAGAATCTGGCGCCGGCGTCGCTGAACACGGAAGAATTGGATGACAAGATGGGTTGTCGCATTCTGCTGCGGAATGAACCCATGGCCATCCGCTACGGGCTCACCAACTCGATGGGGTTTGGTGGCAACAACAGTACGCTGATTTTTGGAGCGCCGTTATGAATCCGGTTTATATCGAGGCACTGAGTGTACTGGGCCCGGGTCTGCCGGACTGGATCACCGCTCAATCCATTCTGCGCGGTGCGGAAAATTACCAGCAGTCCCCCACGCCGACCGTTAGCTGCGGCTACCTGACACCGAACATCAAGCGTCGGACCAGCCTGCACATGCAAATCGCCCTGCAGGCTGCGGAGAAGGCGCTCAAACAATCGGAGTTTGACCCCAGCAAAGTGGAACTGCTCTTTGCCAGCTCGGAAGGCGATCTCAACATTGCCGATGAGATTTTTGCGGCACTGACGCATCCAGATAAACTGGTGTCGCCCCAGAAGTTTCAGAACGTGATCCTGAATGCCGCCATCGGACACCTGGGCATTATCCTTGGCAACAAGGCCAGTGCCACCAGTGTATCCGGCGGCGAGTACAGCTTTGCGGTGGGGCTGCTTCAGGCTGCGATATCAGTGGCCATGGAAAACCGGCCAGTGTTGTTCGTGTCCTACGATGCGCTGGGCCCCGCCCATGTGGATCCGCGCGATGCCAATATCCAGCCTTTCAGCGTGGGCGTACTGTTGTCGCCGGAGCAGACAGGCACCTCGATCGCGAAAATGGTCGCACGCCTGGACGATGGTGGCGAGGAAAGCGCGATGGAATCGCCTGATCTGGAACAGGTGCGCGTGAGCATCGGTGCTGCCAGATCGCTGCCGGTATTGTCTGCCATTGCGGCTGGAAATTCGCAAAGGGTGAGCCTGCCTTACTGCGAAAAATCCTGTTTGAATCTGGAGCTGGAACCATGTCTGCAGTAACCGGTAGCCTGATGCAGGAATCCGCGGCGGAAGTCGTACCACAACGGATGACCGCTGCCGAATTCGGGCGTTTCCTTCCCCACAAGCCGCCCATGCTGCTGCTGGAAACAGTTGAAGCATGGAACGCAGAATCCATCGAATGCACAGCGTCCTCGCAAAACGATGCGCAGAATCCGCTGCGGATCAATGGCCGCGTGTCCAGCGTGCATGCGATGGAATACGGCGCCCAGGCTGCCGCGATTCACCTGTCGCTAATGGCGAATTCCGCTGCGGAACCGGTGACGGAACTGGAGGCGTACTCGCCTGACAGAGTCGTGTTCCTGGGTATCGTGCGGGATTTCGAGCTGGCCGAGCAATACTTGGATGAACAGCTCGGGGATGAACAGCCCGGTTCGGTGATGCAGATTCGCAGTGATCTGGTTTCCATTGCGCCCCGCGTGTTCCAGTATCGCGTCAGCGCCCATATCGCCGACAAGCTGTGTGCACAGGGAATCATTTCCCTGATCGTCGGCAACTAGCATTGAAGCAAACAAAAAATTCACCGGGATGAGGAGGGCAACATGAAGCGAGCATTGGTGACAGGTGGCAGTGGTGGGATCGGTGCAGCCATCTGCAAGCAATTGGCCGGGCAGGGACTGTTCGTTTATGTGCATGCCAACCGCAATATCGACAAGGCCAATCAGGTCGTAAACGATATTGTGGCCCAGGGTGGCGAGGCGCAGGCCGTGGTGTTCGATGTCACGGACACCGCGCTGTGCGAGCAGATACTGAATGAGCTGTGCCAGCAGGGTGCGATCGATGTTGTCGTGAACAACGCGGGCATCACCCAGGACGCGCCGATGGCCGGCATGGATTATGCCGCGTGGGATGCGGTGATCGACACTTCACTGAACGGCTTTTTCAACGTGACCCGTCCCTTGCTGATGCCCATGATGCGCAAGCGCAAAGGCCGGATCATCAATATTTCATCTGTCAGCGGCATCATGGGCAATCGCGGCCAGGCCAACTACGCTGCTGCCAAGGCTGGCCTGCATGGCGCCACCAAGTCGCTGGCGCAGGAACTGGCATCACGCAACATCACGGTAAATGCCGTAGCGCCCGGCATCATCGATGCCGGCATGGCGGAAGGGCATTTCGATCCCAGCCTGATCAAGTCCATCATTCCCATGCAGCGTGCCGGTCGCGCGGAAGAAGTGGCGGCTCTGGTAGGGTTCCTGGCTTCCGAGCAAGCAGGATATGTCACCAGCCAGATCATCAGCATCAATGGTGGCATGGCCTGAGCACGGCGGAAACAAAACAGTACGAATGGAACTGAAATTCTGACTAGGAGGAAATCATCATGGGCACTGCGGTAAATAACGTTTTCAAAGATCTTACCTATTACCAACTGTTTGAAGTGGCAGAAAAAGCACGCTGGAACATTACGGACATTCCGTGGGATGAAATTGACCACTCCAAGGTCAACGAGAATCTGATCGCACTGATCAAGACCATCGCGTTCGGTGAGCTCACCACCTATTCCGCTACCAAGTCCTTCATGGATATGTTCTCGGATGATCCGGATTTCACCCAGTGGCTGGCGGTCTGGCTGTATGAGGAAACCAAACATCCGCATGCGCTGATCAAGTGGCTGCACATGGTGGGCGCCGAGGTGGACAGCAGCTTCCTGATGCAGGGGCGCGAAATCACGCCAATGACGCCGTCCAAGGCCGAGATGCTGGCGTTCAACATCATCTCCGAAATCGTGGCAGGCCACACCTACACGCAAACGTCCATGCTGATGGACGAGCCGGTGCTGAAGCAGATTGCGATGTACCTGGCCAAGGATGAATTGCGCCACTCCGTGGGTTTTGAAAACTACGCGCGCGAGCTGATCAAGCACTCGGAAGATCCCGACAAGGACAAGATCATTTGCCTGCGCGCAGCCTGGGCATTTCTGCAGGACGAAGGCTTCATCAGTCACCCGGTATTCCTGACCGTGCGCAACCTGGGCGGCATCATCGGCGGCGACGAAGTGATCCGGAAAATCCGCAAAGCGGTTGCCAGCCGTATTGGCAAGCTGGTGGGCGTGGAAATTCCGGAACCGGAAATGATCTTCGAGGTTTACAGCGAGTTCAAGCGCAACTACCGCAAGAAAAAAGCGGCAGCCGCGCAGGAACTGACAGCAGCAACCGTTGGATGACCAGTATGCTGATCGAGCTGGACACTGTCAGTAAAGAGTACTTGCTGGGCGAGAGCCGGGTGCTTGCGCTGGACAGTGTCAGCCTGGGCATCGGCGCAGGCGAGTTTGCCGCTGTCTGGGGCCCGTCGGGCAGTGGCAAGTCGACGCTGCTCAACCTGATTGGCCTGATCGATCAGCCCAGCCAGGGCGCAGTCCGTATTGAAGGGCAGGATACCCATGCTCTGTCGGACCGCGCTCTGACCGACATACGTTTCCGTACACTGGGTTTCGTGTTCCAGAACTACAATCTGGTGCCGGTGCTTAGCGCGCTCGAAAATGTGATGCTGCCGCTGCAGATCAGGGGTGCTGCCGAGAAGCAGGCCCGCGTGAAGGCAGAGGCATTGCTGGAAGCCGTAGGGTTAAGCCAGCAGATGCATTCGCGCCCTGACAAGATGAGTGGTGGTCAGCGCCAGCGGGTGGCGGTGGCGCGGGCGTTGGTGACCGATCCCAGGATCGTGCTGGCCGACGAACCGACTGCCAATCTGGATTCACGCAACAGCCAGATCATCATCGACCTGATGCGCGATCTGAACAAGTCTCGGGGTGTCACCTTCGTGTTCTCCACCCATGATCAGCAACTGCTGGATCATGTCGATCGCCACATACACATGCGTGACGGCAAGATTATCGGCGACAGAAAATGCGCACCGGCGGCCGCGGCGAAAGTCGTTCTGGCACCGGCGTAAATGGCGGAAAAATCTGAGCGGGACTGCCTGTGAAAGCAAGTGTGGTTTATTTCAAACTGGGATTGCGCAATATCCTCAAAAACCGGCGACGCAGTTTCGTCACCCTGTTTTCCCTGGCGGCCGGATTTTCCGCCATTGCGCTGTTTACCGGTTATACCTCTTATGTCTACCAGGGGCTGGCGCTCCATGCGATCAGCGGTGAAATGCTGGGGCATCTGACCGTGGCCAAAAAAGGCTATGCGCTTGGATCACAGATGGACCCCGAGCGCTATTTTTTCTCCAGCGCCGAGCTGAGCCAGCTCACCCGGACGCTGGAAACAGAATCGAACGTGGATTTCGTTTCGCCCCGCATCAGCATTCAGGGCCTGTTTTCCAACGGCACTGCATCGGTAGTGTTCATTGGTGAAGGCATTGTGGCGGACCACGTCAACCGGGTACGCAAGGCGATTGCCGACGAATCCGGATTGCCGATGCCGCCGCTGAAAATGGACGGTGGCGCCTCTGCCATCGTGGCGACAGATCTGGCGCGCATCATGGGTGTGAAGCCCGGCGACAGCGCAGTCCTGTTCGCATCATCCCTGTCGGGCATGGCCAACGCCGTGGATATCGAAGTGGCCGACACCGTCAACACCGGTGCCCAGGCTACCAATGATAAATACGTGCTGATTCCCTTCAGCCATGCCCAGAGTCTGCTGGATACCGAAGGCGCTTCCAGGGTGCAGGTGATGCTGAAAGATCCAGCCGAGATCGATCTGCACCGCGTCCGTGTCGAACAGTTGCTGAAAGAATCCGGGCTGGATGTGGAAGTCAAAACCTGGGTGGAAATGTCGAATTCCTACCAGCCCATCCGTAATCTGTTCAACATGATCTTCCTGTTTATTTTCAGCATCGTGCTGACCATTTCGATCACCAGCGTCATCAACACCATGGGAATGGTGGTGGTTGAGCGGACGCGCGAGATCGGCACGTTGCGCGCACTGGGTATGCACCGGTCCCAGGTGATCAACCTGTTTTCCGTGGAAGGTATGCTGCTGGCGCTGCTGGGTGGCTTTGTCGGAATCCTCACCTCCGTGGTGCTGGCACAACTGGTTAATCGCCTCGATATGTCCTACGTTCCGCCCAATTTTTCCGAGAAGGTTGCGTTGCAGGTGGATATCCAGTTGCCGCAACTGGCGGTGATATTTGTGTTCTTCCTGTTGCTGGGAACTCTGGCAGCGCTGGTGCCCGCCTGGAATGCGTCGAAAAGGAGAATCGTGGATGCGCTGGGCCATGTCTGATTTCACAATGCCGTCTGTACTGCGTGGCCTGTTGATTCTATTTGTGCTGTTGCCGGGGCTGGGTTCCGTTCAGGCACAGACACCGGACGCAGCTACCATTCTGGCTTCCAGCGACAAGGCACGGGGCGGTGGACTGCCCGGTATTCTCTGGCAGGTGGATGTGGAAACCGCCGAGAAAAATGGCGACAAGGACAGCATGCGCGTGGTTGTCAAATCCAATGGCGACGACAACATGATGGAAATTCTCGAGCCGGTGAAGGCGCGCGGCCGCAAGATTCTGATGCGGGGCAATAACATGTGGTTTTCGTCCCCCTCCGTCACCAAACCTGTCCCTATTTCGCCAAGACAACGGCTCACAGGACAGGCATCCTATGGCGACATTGCGGCGACCAATTATGTGAAGGATTATTCTGCGGTATTGCTGGCCGACGAGTTGCTGGAAACAGTTCCTTGTTATGTGCTGGAACTGACCGCCACCAGCAAGTCTGTCACCTATGACAAGGTGAAGTACTGGATCGCGCGGGATACAGGTTTGGGCATCCGGGCCGAATTTTACACGGTGTCCGGCAAGCACATCAAAACTGCGCGTTTCAAGTATGACAACCATATCAATGCCGGTGAAAAATCGATTCCGTTTGTGAGCGAAATGCAGATCGTGGATGCGCTGGCGGGCGATGCGGTGACAACGCTGAACTACTCTGCCATCGAAGTCCGCTCCTTGTCGGCGCGGGATTTCCGGCTGAACTGACGCGTTCCTTATGGCCGCAGTATTGGTTTGTCGCAACAAAAAGCTGCCGGGTATGTTACTGGTCGCGCTGGTCTTGCAGCTATTGGCATTGCAGGTATCGGCATTGCACGCGGAAGAGTCGGTGTCCTGCATCGACTCGATGGTGGAAGCGGGCATCGACTGGGAATTTATCGCATACGCTGAAAAAGCCGAGATTACGCAAGGACTGTTGAACCCGGGCAATCTGATTGCGGGATTGCCCAGCAAGGAGGAGTTGGTTGAAGTGCGCCCGGACATTCGGTTTGAATGCTCAGCTTTTACCTTCGCGTTGTCACCCCGTTTTCAGGCGTCACGGCAGCGGGTCGAGGATGCGCTGACACCGGAGCCGGATGACGATGAGGTCGACACCAACGAATTCGTCAATGCAGGTTTGCTGCGGCTGGATATCGGCACCATGTGGTCGCTGGAAGTATCACGACAGGCGTTGTTGTGGGGTCCGTCACTGTTCTTCTCGCCCAGCAACCCATTCAGCCGCTTCAACGGCCGCAATACACCCTATGTGGAATTGAAAGGCAAGGATTACCTGATCGCGCGGGCGTTTATCGGTAATTCCGGCGTGCTGTCCTTCTACAACAATTTTGCGGAAGGCGAAGTGGAATATCTGGCCGAGCGCTTCGAACACACCTATGCGCTGGCATTCGAGTACACCAGTTATGAATGGACGGCCACTGGGCTGTATAGCCAGCGCAAGAGCGAGCAAACCCTGGGCGGCTTTGGCCAGTACACCCTGAACGATTACGTGGTGCTGTTTACCGATATTTCCTTTGCCAGGATCGACGAGGATCGTTTGGCCGAAACGTTTCCCGCCGGCGTTCAATCCGGCCTGCTGGACACCGACAAGGACTGGGCGACCGGCGCAACACTCGGCGGCTCCTACTCCTTCATTGATGGTTCCAATGTGTCGGCGGAATATTTTTACCACGAAAGCGGTTTGACCGAAGCGCAGTCCGACAGCTTGTTGACAACCGGCCAGCGCGCTTCCGCGCAACTGGATGACGGCGCATTCACCCAGGATTTTTCCGCCGACATGAGCTTGCTCGGTCAGGTCGTCGCGGCCCGGCAGGCGGCACTGCGTCAGCATTATGTCGCCATGCAGTACAACAAGAATGACATCGCATCCCGGCTGGATGTGGTGTTGCGCTGGACCTATGGCGCAACCGATGGCGGCAGCCTGGCGGTTGCTGATTTCAATACCACGGTCGGCGAGCACGGCCGTGTTTTTTTGACCTTGCTGGGAACGTTCGGCGATGACAATGCCGAATTCAGGCAGTTTTATGATTATCGGGCGACACTGGGGGCCAGTCTCACGTTCTGACGGCCTTGAAGAATTCGAATCACAACAAGGAATGCAGCATGAAGCAGCCAAAGATGGAAAAATTTGCCGGTTTGAAAGCGCGTCGTGTCAATGTGCAGTTTACGGATGACATTCCGAAATACTGGGCCAACGGCGATCCGATGGTGTCCTGCTTCTTTGCGGCACTCTCCACCATATTTCCGGATGGCGAACGGTTTTTCATTCACTCCGTACGCAACTACATTGATCAGGTGGAAGAGGGCGAGCTGAAAGAGGCCATGATGGGTTTCATCGGCCAGGAAGGCAGTCACAGCCGCACACACCAGGCTTACAATTCCTGGCTGGCGAAGCAGGGCTATCCGGTCGCCCGTCTGGTGTCGCATACCAAGCACGCCTTGTTGTGGTTCCGCAAAGTCGCGCCGCCCAAGCTGCAGATTGCATTCACCGCCGCGTTCGAGCACTTCACCGCCATTCTGGGCGAGTCTTCCATCAATGAAGTGCCAGAGATCCAGGCCGAGATTGAAAAATGGCATCCGGTCATGCGCAAAGTCTGGCTCTGGCACGGCGTCGAGGAAAACGAGCACAAAGCCGTCGCATTCGATGTGTACCAGTTTGCCGGTGGCGGCTACGCGCTGCGAGTGGCGGCGCTGATCATGGTATCCCTTTACATCTGGATCTACCTGTCCGGGTTGACGTTGTATTATCTGCGCCTCGATGGTCAGCTCAAGCCCTCGGTGCTGTTCAACGGCTTCAAGGTTTTCTGGGTCAACCCCGGCATGTTCCGGCGGATCATTCCGTCCTGGCTCAGCTTTTTCAAACCAGGATTCCACCCCTGGCAACATGACAACAGCAAGCAACTGGAGAAGATGGTTGCACAGCTGGAAGCGGACGGCCTGTTTGACTTTTTATCCAAGGCTGCCTGATTCGTTCACTGGTTGATACCGGCGCGGTTGCGCCGGACTGGAGAGCAGCATGTCTGTCCCATTGAAAGCACGGGAAATGCTCAAGGAAGTGCATGTCGTCAACGGCAGGGAATATTGTTGCTATATCAAAGGCAACTGCAGCGATGACAGAACAGCTGATCTGGTTTTCTTCAATGGCCTCTTCAGCGGCGCCAGTTCCTGGGCCTATCAAACCCGCATGCCGGCGCTGCTCAAACACTATCGGCTGGTGATGTTCGATTATCCCTGTCAGGGTGGCTCAGCGGCCGTTACCGAAGGCATGACAGCGTTCGATCTGCTGCAGGAATTGACCGTGCTGCTGACCCAGCTTGGCGTGAAAAAACCGTTGTTGATCGGCCATTCTGTGGGTGGCATGCTGGGCGGGATAATGGCGGGATTGCATGCCAGTGATCATTATCTGCAAGCTGAAATCCAGGGGCTCCTGATCGCCAATAGCGGTGCAAGCCTGCCGGACTCTACCAAGAACCTGTTCGATGATATCCAGGCTCGATTGATGAGTATTCACGAAGCAGGCTTAAGTGCGCCTGACGTAAGAAATGCCATCAAGGATGTGTTCCGGTCATTCATTCCGCAAGCGCTCGACAAGGGATATCAGGAAATGATGCTGCCCTTCATGGACGATCTGCTGGAGGGTTATGCAGACTACAATCCGAATCCGCAGGCACTGGCCTACCTGTTGAAAATATTGTCGGAACGGGACACGGCGGAAAAACCCATGATGCCGTTTCTGCGCCAGGCCACTTGCCCGGTGCGGGTAGTGGCGGGGGCCAATGACCGGATTTTTCCGCCGGCCAAGGTGCAGGAAATGGCCGATGCTTTTGTCAACGCCGACTTTTTCTCGATTGCTGATGCAGGCCATTCGGTCATGCTGGAACAAAGCCGGGCTTTCAACGAACTGCTGCTTGATTTTGTTAACCGGGTGTTTGGGCCGTCGGCAGAAGCCGGCAATATCAATTTCAGAATCACACCCGCTATAGAGGATCGATCATGAACGCTGTTTCCAAAACCGCCTATTTCTGTTGTGGTGTGCGTGACCAGGATGCCCGCTCGGAGCGCCCCATCTGCGCCGATATCTACGCCCAGGAGTTTATGCATGATGAAGCCCGGGCCATCTTCAACCGATTTTCGGACTCGCCCAAGCAGAACGTCAGCAACGTGGTGCGTTCACGTATTTTCCAGGACGAGATCGCCCTGCGCCTCAAGGCTGACAAGAATCTGCAGATAATCAATATCGGTGCCGGTTTCGATACCCGCGCTTACCGCCTGGCCGGTGGCCGCTGGTTTGAAATCGACGAACCCGCCATCATCCACGAGAAGGACGCGCGCCTGCCCGCCAGCAAGTGCCCGAATTCGCTTACCCGCATCGCGGTGGATTTCGGCAAGGGTCAGCTGGATGCGGCGTTGCAGCAATGCGATCCTGCCGCCAACACGCTGATCGTGATTGAAGGTGTATTCATGTATCTGGAAAAACCCCAGGTGGCGGAACTGCTGAAAACATTGACCATCCGTTTGCCGCGCCATGTCCTGCTGTGTGACCTGATGAACCGCACGTTCTTCGAAAAGCACATGGGCAAAGCGTATCAGCGCATTCAGGAGCTGGGCAGCGAATTCAAACTGTTGGAAAGCCGGCCGGAAGAACTGTTTCTCCAGGCGGGTTACCAGTCGGTGCGCGAGCCTGTCTCCATCGTTGGCCGGGCACGGGATTTCAAGGCGATCGTGATTCCGGGGCTGTTGCTGAAAACGGCATTGAAAACTTTGCGGGACGGTTACCAGCTGCATGTGTTTGAAACCACTGCAAACTGAAACTCGCGTTAAAAAACAGAAGCCCGGCCTGTATTGCCGGGCTTTTTTTATGTATTACGTTCTACCTGTTTCAAGAAAGAAAGGACGCGTGCACGCGCTCATTGGAATACGGCAAGCGAGGGCAAGTCCTGAGTGTTCAGGTTGGTGGGTAATTTCCTGTTATGGCTTCTGCCAGCGAAGCTCAGCAGAACCTGACGCCAGACAAAACGGCTAAACACATATTGCGACAGATTGCCTTCCGCATTGCCCATGATCGGATTGCTGATATCGCCCCGGGTGGCCATGTTTTTCACCAGCAGCTGAACCTTCACCCCGTGATCCAGATTGGTCACCGGCTCCTTGGTCATCGGTATAAATCCCAGTTTGGAATAAATGCGGGCCGATTTCATTACCGATTGCAGCACAACAAACGCCGCATTGCGCGACAGCGACATTTCCACGCCACACAGCATTAATCCTGAAAATACCTCTGGCACCAGCCTGTAATTGAGGTCCGGCCGGTAAAAGTGTTAGATTTAGCCACTTCGCTCTTAACTATATGAAATAGCTAGCTTTATTCAATTTCCAGTTTAACCCGCATCGGCTTCACTTCCTTATTTAGATCCAACTCAAAGCTACCCAGCCGGCCCAGATGTGCCGTGTGGTACGGCGAGAACTTGGCCATGTGCTCCCGCCTGATATCGTGCCCTTCCGCACGTAGGTCGTTGAACGCTGTGGTCATCGCGTTAACGTTGTAGAGAATGGCCAGGTTGGCCAGCAGGTGGTTGAACTTTACGATCTTCCCCTGCTCGTGCTTCAGATTGGACGCGATCTTTCCGCTGTTGGCGAAGAACAACCAACGCGCAAACTCGTTGAACTCCTCGCTTTTGCAGGTAGCTGCCTGAATCGTTTTGCGTAGTTCCAAATCGGTGATGTACTCCAGCAGAAACATCGTCCTCACCACCCGGCCCAGCTCGCGGAATGCAAAATACAGTTTGTTCTTCCGGTTTTTGGTGCCAAAACGCCGCAGGATGGTTGAGGCTGTGATCTTGCCCGCCTTGATCGACATTGTCGTCCTTAGCATGTCGGGATAGTACTTCTCGATGCGGTCCCACTGAATCGGCTCATGAAACAAGGACTGAATGTGCTGGAGCACCATATTGCGATCCGGTTTATAGAAATTCAAATCCTTGATGTTACGAATGCGCGGCATCAATTTGATGCCCAGCAAATATGCCAGCCCGAATACAGGTGTTGATTGGGCTTGGGTGTCACCATGTACCGTGTCCGGCTTAAAGTCGGACTCGTCATTCAGCAACCCATCCAGGATATAGATCGCCTCATATACCCCGCACGGAATGAAGTGACTGAACAGCGCAATGTAGGTGTCGGACACGTGGTAATAAGCAATGCCGCCAAACCGGCCGTATCGTAGATGGTATTCTGACAGCAGATTATCCTCGTACAGATCCCACAATTTGCCGTCTGCCGATACGCTGTTCCCCGATCCCCAGCACTCAATCAGATTAAATTTCTTGTACGCATTGCTGACTTTGAATATGGCCTTATCCAGACGCTCAACGGTGGTTCGCTTGAGGTTGAGCCAAGCTACCTGTTTGCGGCTGATTCCACGAACGGAGCGTTCCGTTTCAGTGGGTCCGATATTCGTGCCATAACAGAATAACGTCAGCACAAAGCGCAGGAATGGATCATCCACCCTGGATTCAAAGCCTGATAAGGGGCCAAACAACTTATGCAACGACAGCCAACGTTCCGCATTGATGATGAGATCCAGCAAATTGATCTTTTCCAACCGATCCTGCAGCAACTCTGAAATTGCCTCAATCTCCCGCGAAGCCTCTTCTGCTTTACTCTTGCCAATGATCAGCTTGCCGTTTTCAATGCGCACCTGTTCGTCATCTGGAAAATTGCGATCAGCCGCGTAACAAGCCTCCGTCAATTGCGTCTTGAGCGCTTGGGTGAACTCGGTGCTACCCTTCACCAGTCCCAGCTCTTCGCAGTAACCTGGCAGCTCTGTATCGTATTGCTCCCAGCTGATCATCTGCTCCCGATAATCATCAAAGGTTTCGCTGTAAGGAATGTACAGATCGCCAGTGCTCAGTTCCTCTGCGATGCGGTCAAATACACAGAGCTCAAAGGCCAGCTTGTTCACATGGGTGATCTGGGCAGATTTGGTGGCTTTGCCAGTGACCAGCTTCCACCACTTATCGCGAATCCAGCGGATATTGAGGAGGTTTTTGCTATTGGGATCGTCAGGATTTTCCTGGATTGGGAGCGTTTCCGTTCTGCGTTGTTTGTACAGGCAAATAAATTCGAAGGCCTTCAGGACGTCAGTGTCTTCGGTAGCCGCTTCCAGCTTGAGAATTTCCACCGCGCGAAATAACGCTGGTCGCTGTTTTTTGTATAGGGGCACCATGAACGGATAATAGTTGTTGCCCGCATAAGCCATATACTGCTCGCAAAGCGCGAGTATATTTTTGCCTTCTTTGCCCAGGATGGGATCGAAGGCGGCAACGGACTCTGGTTTATCCAGGTAGACCTTGACGGTTCCCGACAATACCGAGATCAAGCGATCGATCTGTTTCTGTTGGTCTGCCCGATATTCTTCCAGCCGTTTTTCGGCCGAATGCTCCATTTTGCGCAAGGTCTTGATGACGATGTCAGCAGCGCTGTCGAGGGTTTGGGCGTATTGATGCCGTATCAACACAACCACCAACGCGGTGCGTTTGTTGGCCTTGAGTTGCTTCATTTCCGCCAGATCGAGTGCCTTGGCCTCATTAAGGTATTGCTGATGCTTGGTCGGAGGCAGACCCAGATCCGTAGGCAGCATGGATTGCAGGGAGGACAGCCACTCCAGGTAGCGAATATAAGCCTGGATGTTGCGTGGCGTCGGCCGTTTGGCTTCCTGTTTGAGGTCACGCCAGCCGAATTGTTCAGAGCCGGATGCGTTGAGCAAACGGTTAACGATGGCGCGCCCCTCGGCATTCAGATACCCCACCAATTGATCATAATAGGTGTTATTGACCTGCGACCGTGCGCTTTGACAGAGCCGTTGCAGAACACTGAAGGGTGGGATTTCAAATTGCTCTTTGACCAGGTATTCCAGCGCGACATTGATGATGTCTGCCAGCGCCTCCTTGGTCTTGGCAGCGCTGGTTGCCCATTGAAGTACTTTGTCGTTTGTTGAATCGGTGTCATAGGGACGCAGCTTCAAATGCTGACGGATCAAACGAACATGCCGATCTTTTGCGCCTGAACTGAAATAGGCACTGAGGTCTGCAAGCGAGCTGCGGTTGCGTACCAACTGTTTGATGTGCTGGATGATGGGCGTAGGGACATCGCCGAAGGTGACGAAGCGCCCCAGCCGTTGCACGATCTTCAGTTGCACCAGCAAACCCAGAAACGAAGTGCTGCCCCGTTTGCAGTGCCGTAATGCAAAGCGCAGCTCAGCTGCTGTCGGGGTATAGATCTCATCCAAATCCTTTTGGGTAAATGTCTGCTTCAGCCGTGGGTAGGCTGTCTGGTAGATTGCCACCATACTTGTGCAGCCTTACGAGTGTTTGGTGGCAGGAGAAGTTTGGAGAGCGCCCCATGCGAAGATGGGTGGATGAGGGAACGACACTTACAGCACTTCCTCACAAAACACAGCGGGAATGACAATGCGGGTGCGTTCGATATGGCCACGCTGCAAGAGGCCAGCGCGTTTGTCGCCTGTCACCAGATAATCCGCTTCGCCCTGCACGGCCATCGCCAGCAGGAAGGCATCATTGGGATCGCTGCATTCCTGGTCCAGGGTCAAGGTTTCCAGAAGCAGTGCCCGTTGCAGGTTGTTGATCATGGTGCCGACTTTGGCCGGTTGCAGTACCGCTTGCAGGCGCGGATAACGACTGGCTCGGCGAATCTCGTCCAGTTGGTGGCGCGACGTCACCAGCTCGAAACGGGCTGCCCGCCAGGCGCAGTAAATGGTGTGGGGGTAGCTGTGGGGTGAGATCAGGGCACTGAAAAGAATGTTGCTGTCCAGAACGACCCGCATCAGCGTTGCCGCGCCCAATTCAAGGCTTCATCCACCATGGCGCTCAAGTCATCTTCATTGACCTCGGCATTGGCGGCCTTGGCCTGTTCCGCGGTCAATTCCAGGATATGCGCACGCACCGCTTCCTCTACGAAGCGCGAAAGATCGCCCTTGCGCCCGCCGCCCTGACTGGCCAGGAACAGCCGCAGCGCTTGGTCGGTGTCGGCGGACACGGCCAGATTCCAACGTACGGTATCCATAGCATTTGCTCCACTTAATAGGTGTTTATGTGTTTATACATCTATTATAGGCGGTGACGCAAGGGCCGTTCTGGGGGAACGGAAGGCCGCAAACGGATCGGCACCGTCGATATAACGCAGGGCCGACTGCACATCACTCCATCCCACGTATTGCATCAGGGTCTTTACATCCCATTGGTTGGCATTGGCCCACCCGGCAAACCCGCGTCGGAGCGAATGGCTGCTGTACCGCTCGGACTCAGGCAGACCAGCCTTGGTAAACAACTCGCGCAGCCACTTGTTGATACTGCCGGGATTCATGGGCGTCTCGGACAGACGCCCCCAGCGATCGATGCGGGGAAACAATGGCCCCTCCGTTCTGCCGGTCAGAGTCAGCCAGGTATTGACGGCCTCCACCGGGCACAGTGCTCGTAAGGCTGGTGCCCGAAAGGTGCGCCCCTGATTGTCCCGATCGCCCTTGCTGGTGGGGAGAAAGAGCGTCAATCCCTCGCCCGGAGTGAGAGTCACGTGTTCCACCCGCAGGCGACATAGCTCATCGCTGCGAAAGCCCCGCCAGAAACCCAGCAACAGCAGCGCCCGATCTCGGATACACCGCAACTGCATCGCCGCATCTCTATTGGAGTTATCCGCCTGGTGACGCAGCCACGTATCGACGATCTCCAGTTGCTCCAGTTGCAAGGGTTTGGCCTGTTTCTCAACGGCGGGATGCAGGCGCCGTATGCCCTTGAGTATGGTTTTTACCAGCGGTGCTTTGGTGGGATCAGGAAAGCCTTGATCGTTGTGCCATTTGGCCAGCGCCGCCAGCCGCTGCTTGAGTGTATTGACTGACAGCGTGTCGGCGTGATCGGTCAGGTAGCGGCTGACGCTGTCGGCGGTTGCAGGCAACAGTCCGCCCCATTCTTCTTCGTAATGCCGAAGTGCGGCCCGATAGCTGCGACGGGTGTTATCCCGCGTGGCAGCCTCGATGTACTGGGCACGGGTCGGCATGGGGGCCTCCTGATCAGGCGCTGGAAAACCGGGATTCGTAACGGTTGAGCCCGAGTTTACCGCGAAAAACCAGCCTCCGATAGGATAACACTTTATTACCCGATCTATAGTTTATTCGAATGCTGTACACGTTACCTCAACACTATAGAATGTATTTACATAGTATGTAATATATTATCTTAAAATGGGAGGCCGGAATGGCGCGGGCGGGCTTGAACAAGTTCAATGTGCAGCAGGCGCGGGACACGCTGCTGGCACGGGGTATCAATCCATCAGTGGACGCGGTACGGGTTGAACTGGGCAATACCGGCTCAAAGACCACGATTCACCGCTATCTGAAGGAGTTGGAAGCCGAAGACGCCACCCAACTGGGCGATGAAGCCTTACTGTCCAGCGCCTTGAAGGACATGATTGCCCGCATGGCCGCCAAGCTGCGTGATGAAGCCCTGCAAAGGGCGGAAGCAGCCAACAATGCCTGGCAGACCGAGAAAACACAGCTGGTGGCACAGCTCAGCGCCGCGCAGGCCCGGCTCAAAGAGCTGGGCGCCGACAACTCAGCCCTCGCGAGTCGCCTGGAGCGCGAGAGCGCAGTGCACGACGAAACCAAGACCCGCCTCCACCAATCGGAACTGCGGGCCGAGCGCTTTGAGCAGCAAGTGAAGGGCCTGGAACAACAACTCGACGAAAACCAGAAGCACCTGGCATCATTGGAAGAAAAGCATCGGAATTCGCGGGACGCATTGGAACACTTCCGCACCTCCGCCCAGGAGCAACGTCAACAGGAGCAACTGCGCCACGACACCCAGGTCCAGCAGTTACAGGCTGAAATACGCAACCTTAATCAGACCCTGATCGTCAAACAGAGCGAACTCACTCAGCTCAATCGTGACAATGCCAGCTTGGTCGGTGAAGTGGGTGAGCACCGGAAACAGGCGAAACAACTGGAAAAGAGCCTCTCTGAGAAAACGAAGCAAGCGGATCTCGCCAGTGACACCAACACAAAACTCCTTGCTGTGACCGAAGAGAAGAACGCGCTTGATTCTCGACTTCAGTCATTGTCGAGCACTCTTGAAACTGAACTCGAAAAAAACATGGCGATGGTGCTGAGCCTGGCCAAACTACAAACAGAACTGGACGTGAAAAACGCACTGCTTGAGAAGCTTTCCATTCGATGAAGCATCGATGCCGGTCGGCAGCAAAGGGCGAAGAGCGGAAGTTTAATCGATCAATCTTAACGTCCGCTGTTTCCAAGCCCAACACCAGGACTCAGGGCGCTGGTAATGCGGACGCTTGGAATTCTACGCGATTGCGGCCCGCTTCCTTGGCCTTGTATAAAGCCTGATCGGCATTTTTCAGCAGTTGTACGATCGAATTGTTGGCGTCCGGTACCAGAGCGCAGACGCCCGCGCTGATCGTAATCGGCAGAGCGCCGCTGGTAGTTCCTATTGGCAGGGATTCAACCAGTTGGCGCACCCGTTCGGCCACGGTCACCGCGCCTTCCAGCGGCGTTTCCGGTAGCACGATGCAGAATTCCTCGCCGCCAAAACGAGCAACCTTATCCGCAGGCCAGCGCAGTCCCTGCTGGATCCGCTGTGCCACTTCATACAAACATTCATCGCCAGCCTGGTGACCATGCACATCGTTCACCTGTTTGAAATGATCGATGTCCAACAGTATCAGCGACAGATTGTGTTTATAGCGCCGGCAGCGCTCCCATTCTTCGCTCAGTTGATTGTCGAGATAACGGCGGTTGTGCAGGCCTGTAAGCGCGTCTGTGTTGCTCAGTTTCTGTAGGCTCCGCGTCAGCGCTTCCAGCTCACGCGTGCGCTCCTGCACCCGGCCTTCCAGTTCTTCGTTCATGCGCTGCGTGGTTTTCAGCGCCTGCGCCTGGGTCTCGAACCGCAGCCGACGTTCGGCGTTGATCCGTTCAGCCAGTGCAAACGACAGCAACACCACTTCTAGCAACGAGCCAATGTGCGCTGCGTATTCCGTGAAAATATTGGCGGGAATCAGATCGTATTTGTTCAAAGCCAGAATGAAACCACCCGACAGCATGCAGGCAAAGGCGATAGTGTAATACTTCGCTGTTTCCTGATGACGGTACCAGCAGAAAACGCCGGCGATGAAGCAAAGGATGCAATTCACCGCTGCCACCGGAATCAGTGTGCGGATATTGTAGCGATACGGTAACAGGAAGGCAGTGATCGCCAGCACGCCGGCCGCGACCGCCGTCAGGATCAACGCGATATCCAATCCTCGCTGCTGCGCGCTCAAGTTCAGAAAACGTCGCGTGAAAGTGGCAGCGAAAATCACCACGCCCGCCAGGAACACAATAATCGATTGATCGTTCCAGTTGGTGAGCGTGGGCCAGAAATAGCGAAACGTGTGGCCGCCCAGGCTGGCCAGAAATGCCGGCATGCACAGCACATAACCCACATACAGAATGTAGGCGCGTTCGCCCAGGAAGAAAAAGATAAGCAGATTGTACACCGCGATCACCAGCATGGCGCCGAAGAAAACGCCTTGCAGAGTAGAGCGTGTGGTGTCGAAACCGAAATATTTATCGCTTTGCCAAAGCATCAATGGCACCTGCACTGAACTGCTGGTGCGCACGCGCATATAAACATCCAGTGTCTGCCCTGGTTGCCAGTCGATCGGAATCACAAAAAAACGGTGATCGAACAGGCGCTCCCCGTATGGCAGCTTGTCGCCCAGTGCGTATTGATGCAGCACCTTGTCCTGGTCCAGCACATACACATCGAGATAATCCAGCACCGCATAGCTGACTTCGATCAGGCGGGATTGTTCCTGGGACAGCGGATTCGCCAGACGTACATGCACCCACCAGGCGGAATCGCTGTAGCTTTTGTTGAACACGTCGCTGCCATTGTCGGCCCACGACCGATCAGGCGCGCGCACCTGATCCAGGGTCAGTGTCAGGGAAGGATCTTCCAGGTAGGCGACATGGGCATCCAGCTCGGCGCGATCAGTGCGGACATCCAGGACATAAGGGGCGGCCGCATAGGTTCCGCCACTCAGCAGCAGAACCCAACAGAACCAACACAACCGCAGCGCATTCACGGGAACGGACTCCGTCCTTAAAGACAAAATCGGGAAATCACTTGAGCTTAGCAGCAATATGGCGATTGAACCGGATTTGTGACCGAGCATTCCAGGGAGGTGCGGGTTTTCAGGGGGGCTAGCTTTGAACCCTTATAAAATCCCCAAGAGGTCTTTTTGAGGTCGAAGGTTCCTAATCCTTCTCGAAGGTCAGCATTGGATGAGTTGTACTCACTCTATCGGTCCCCGCGTACTTCCGCTTCCAGCTTGAAGCTGAAGTACCCTGAACAAATTTCACCGATGCCGATTTTCAGGGGATCGTTGAAATCCACCTTTATCTATCGGGCTGACCGTGCAGAAGGCAAAGGCGACCCTGGCATTCAATTCTGTAAATTTATGAATTAGCGTTATTTGCTCTAAAGTTTTCCACCTCATTGATTTTCCTTCCTTAAAAATCGCTTACGCCACTTTTCTGTACGTTTGATAGACCCTGCCCCAAAGATGGTTCCTGGTACAGATAACACGGCAGGCATATCCGTGGCCGCCAAGCGGCAATGTTGATTTGGAAAGTGATGTGAAGCGAAGCGTTCAGAATCTATACGGAATGTTGGCACTTATTGTAGCTATGAGGTCTCTGGGCATTGAGACATTCATCACGATGCACCAGGGATTCTGGGGATTGAAAATTGTATGGGTTTACAAAAGAAGAGCGTTCGGGAGAGGGACTTCAGGATACAACGTTTTCTAAGGGGCACTGATTTGGATTAGTGTACAATACGATAACAAGTGTAATTCCATTTAGAAATATAAATACTATTTTTTATAACCTAAAATGCATTTTTCTGTATTGCACAAAACAGATAAAAATTGATCAATGACCCAGACACCCACTCCGGAAACCTACCACTTCTTCCAGCAGGCGTACGATTACTTCAATCGCACCCTGTTTGAGGGGGTATTGCCACCGTGCCTAATCACCTTTCAGCGCCAAAAACGGCTGATGGGGTATGTGTCTTTCAAGCGCTGGTTCAATCGGTCGGAACAGCGCTATATCGATGAGCTGGCGATCAATCCCGAATACTTCGCTCATTATCCGCTGATCGAGATTTTCCAGACATTATGCCATGAGATGGTCCATATCTGGCAGGCCCACAGTGGTCAGCCTAGTCGCCGGGGGTATCACAACGCGGAATGGGCCCGCAAGATGATCGACATCGGCCTGATGCCATCCACCACCGGCGAACCAGGCGGGGACATCGTAGGCCAGACCATGTCAGATTATATTCTGGAGGACGGCGCATTTTTGCAGGCCTGCGCGGGCATCATGGCCACCGGTCTGCAACTGGATTGGGTGGATGCGTTCCCTGTGGAGCGCCGGACACCCACCACACCGGTCTATTCAGCCCAGGCTAAAACGGCGGCGGAGGCAAAGCCCGTTGCGTCGATCGTCCGACCGGTCGTACAAAACCTGAACCAGTCGGATGCAGAACCAGAAGACCCTCGCTTTCCCTTCAGCCTGGCCCAGCTGCAACAAGCCTTTCTGGAATCCCTGCCATTCCAGCCTCCCGAGGACGATGCTATTCAGAACATTCAGCACATTCCGTCCACCCGGCCCCTCAACAAATCCAACCGCCACAAATACTACTGTAAGGGTTGTCACCTGAAGGTGTGGGGCAAGCCGGAATTGAATATTCGCTGCGATGATTGTGATTTGCCCCTGCTCGAAGAAGAGTAATTTTTAACGCTGCTTTCAGAGTCGGTCGATGGCGCCCGCTATCAAGGCGTCCATGTCCAGCGGTCCATCACTGCCTAAATTAAAAAGATACGTGCCGTTCAAATTGATATTGACCCAGGCCACCGGCGACACCCGTTTGCAAAGATCCGCGTAGTCGGCGCGGCCATCGCGCTCGAAGGCTTGCAGCAGTTTGGACAGAATCACCGAATTAAAATAAATCATGGCGTTGGCCACCAGGCGGGCACATTCATACCACTCATCGATCTGGCGGTCGGATTCGCCGCGGAACTTGGCACCGTTCACTTGCTCAATATGACGTTGTAGCTGGTGGTAGGCTTCACCCCGATTCAAGGCCCGCTGCACATAGTGGCGCAGCCGATCGTCATCCAGGTAGTCCAGCACATACAGGCATTTGATCAGGCGATTGTATTCTGCCAGGGCCTTGAACTGGCGATGGGACTGGGGTGAACCAGACAATTTACGCACGATCGAGGCCTGCGAAGTTTCGCGCCGGTGCAAGGAAATCATCACCCGCTGAATAAAATCCCAGTCCTTGATGATCAGGTCGTGTTTGATCGGGGTGCGCAGCTTGAGTTGCCATTTACCTCGGACGTCCTTGGTTTCAAACAGATCATCCACCACATCAGCAAAGCGGGCATATCGTGGGGCGAAGGTCCAGCCCGCCAGATCCAACAGGGCAAAATTGAAACGGTTGACGCCGTGGGTATCGGTGGACAGAACATCCGGCTGCAGGTCGGACGTATTGTTGTGCAGCAGATCGAACACGTAGTGGGATTCGTGCTCATTCAAGCCAATCACCTGGGCATTGGCGGGAACATGATGGACGTTCAGTGTCACGCCCGACACGCCGGGGCCGGTCTTGATGTATTTGGTGGAAAAGCGGGTGCGGATCGTATTGCGGCGGCTTTCGAATTTCTGGCCGTCGTAGCTGCCGTGGATCTTGTCGGGCTGGATCGCGTAATGCTGAAAAATTGATAACTGGGCGATGGCATTGCTGATCACATCGTTGGCTTCTTGCAGGGTTTCCATGCGCAGCAGGTTGGACTGAATGGAATTCAGTTTATCCAGTTTGATATTACAGATTTCCGCCATTTTGTAGTGCCCGAATCGGGTGGCATTGGCGATGATGCAGGCCACCAGCGCGGTAAAGTCGCTGTCCTCCACCTTGCCCCGTGGCCGTACATGGCGGAACTGCTGGAAAAAGCCGGTTTGATGATTCACATAGTTCAGCAGATCCGCAATATGGGTCTGGGTCATGCGGGCAAAGAAGGGATTGTTCACTTCTTCCTTTTTGTGGGTGTACTTGATGACCCAGCGGGTCTGGCTGCCCTTGGTCTTCAATACCACCGATTCGTTGGCACCGCTGTTGATGCGGTCGGACACCAGCGCCAGTTTGTCATTGAGCGCGTCCCGTTTTTGCTGCAACAGTACCTCCACCGGCATTTGCAGTGCGGGCAGACGGGCTTCCCGAATCAGGCGGTCTTTATCCAGCCATTGTTCATCGCTGACCAAATCGATGCGGATGGATTCATACGCCTGACTGCCTTCAACAAACAGCGCACGTTTTTCCAGCTGGTCCTTGATTTTTCGGTAGAGCAGCCATTCGGCCCGGAGCGGATTTAATTGCGGGTGGTGTTCATCCAGGTACAGATGCACTCGCAAGCGGGGTGCAATCAGGTGCTTGCTGAAACTGACCACCTGACGGTGATCCCGCAGGTCGGCCTGGGTCTTTTCGATCTGCCGCAGCAACGTGCTATCAGGTTCATCCTGGGAAAAGCGCAGACACAGGAACAGGCGGCGCAGCAAGCCGGTGATTTTGGCTTTGTGCTGATCGATGCACTCCCATTCAAAGCGGTGCTGGTCGATGGTGAGATCCACCAGATAGTCGCTGACCACCGGAATATCTTGCTCATCCAGCAACTGGTAAGCGCGTTTGCGGACTTTCTGGAACGGCGTGTCACCGGCAATCTTGTCATCCACGAACAGCCGTAGCACAGGACCGGCCTGTTTCACTTTTTCCTCGATGGAGGCCAGGGCTTCGAATACCTTGTCCCGGCTGGCGGCTTTGGCCTCGGCGGCCAGCTTGCGCACCTGAAAAATGAACGCCGCCACCAGCGTATTCTGAATCTGGCAGAGGCGGGATTGCAGGTAGCAAACCAGGTACAGTGCGACAGTTTCGAAGGTCTTGGCGCGCAATTGGGTAATGCTGTAATACTCCACCATGGAGGCGTAATAGGCCACATTCCCCTGCGACAGATTCAGCGCGCCCACCACGGATTGAGTATCCGCCGCAATATCCCGTACCCATTCGAACAGCTTGATTTCCTGACCGATCTCAGATTTGCTGAAATCCCTGGGCAGCTTTTTGAGACTAGCCAGCGACTGTGGTCCCGTGGCGGCCAGCAATTGCTGCAGCTTGGTGTTGAGTGTTGGGGAAAGATGGCACCGCAGCAGGGTGGTGAGGCGGTTGGCTTCTACGTCGGTGGCGTGTGAAATCAGTTTCTGAAACTTGTATAGCGGTGGAATCACCGCATTCAGGTGCTGCAGATAGTCGATCAGTTCATCAAAGATCGCCAGTTGATCCGCCTGGCGGGCGGCGATCTGGATGGCTTCTTTTTGCAGCTTGGATTCCACTTTGTCCGTGAAGGGACTCAATCCCAACAAGTCCAGTACCCGGTCATAGAGCCGCTTTTTGCGGTTGGCCGTCAGGGCAATCCTGCGAACCTTTTTGCCCTGGCAATGCCGCTGCAGGATGTAGGCGATGTCGGCCTTGCAGGCATCCCATTCAATATCCCGCATCACATTGCTGTGGCGGGTATACCCCAGTAGCAGGACAAAATAGACCTGGATGCCGGGGACACGAAAACTGTCAAAGGCCTCCTGCTCCAGGTCATTGAGGCTAAAGTAATGATCCTGTTCCTCGGGGCTGAATGCGGGCACCCCATACAGCGCGTCATACTGGGCGTCCGTCAGTAGTTGCCGTCGCTTGCCTTTGTTGGTCGTCGCCATCTTCATACTCCCCAGTTGGTCGGAAAGCGGGCGAGTTTACCAAGTGGCTGATTTTTCGAGCGTTACGTTACAGGGCGTTCCTGTGTCGTTTTGTTTCTAATGTTTCGTGCATGGTCGAATATTGCGAATAAGTGCCTGAAGAGTATAATTAAGTAATGAGCACACAGCAACGTGAGGTGTCCGCCATGGCGACACAACAGAACCATTTTTACGACATGCCCAGTGAACAGGAAGCCGAGCTGGCGGCGGCTAGTGGACGCATTCTGGCAGCCTGCACAGGCCAGGGCGACCAAGCCAAATTGCGACTAATCGATGACAACCAGGAAATCACGGTGCCCATCAAGGCCATCCACATGCTGGCGGATATTCTGAACCAGATGGCGCTGGGCAATGCCATTTCCATCATTCCGATTCATGCGGAACTGACCACACAGCAAGCGGCGGATTTTCTGAATATCTCCCGGCCGTATCTGATCAGCCAGGTTCTGGATACCGGCAAACTGCCATTCCACATGGCGGGCAATCGCCGCAAAATCTATTTCAAGGATCTGATGGAATACAAAGCCCAGCAAAAGGCCGAGAGCAAAAAAACCATGGCGCGGTTGGCGCAACTGTCACAAGAAATGGGCCTGATGGAATAAATGGCAACCTTCACGGTCATCTACGACGCCAATGTGCTGTACCCGGCGCCGTTGCGCAGTGTGCTCATGTTCCTGGCGCAAACCGATCTGTTTCGCGCCCGCTGGACGTTGGACATTCACGAAGAATGGATTCGGAACCTACTGCTCAAACGTCCGGATTTGAGCCGAAAAAAACTGGAATGGCTGCGGGATATGATGATCGAAGCCGTTCCGGATTCACTGGTCACGGGTTATGAACCCGCGATTGACGGTCTGGAGTTACCGGACCCGGATGATCGTCATGTGCTGGCGGCTGCATTGCGCGCCAATGCGGAAATCATCGTTACGGCCAACCTGAAGGACTTTCCACAGACAACGCTGAAACCTTACAAGGTCATTGCCCAGCATCCGGATGACTTCATCCTGGATCTGATCGACTTGAAGCCGCCCCTCGTGCTGACCTGTTTCAAGGAAGACAGGACTCACTACAGGAACCCACAGTACACAGTCGAGGAATACCTTGAGAACCTGCTGCGGCAGGGGCTCAGCAAGACCGTTGCGCACCTATCTGAATACCGTCATTTGATTTAGCACAAAACCCGAAAGACAAGGTTGGAAGGTTCATCGATGGTCGGTTGGATGGGCCGTATCATTGGCATGATCGACACTGTTTTTGAAAAGTGAAATCGAGCTGGAGGCCTTGCCACGTCTGGGCTGGAGCAGGTCTGTGGTATATTTTGCGGCTAAGTACCTAGAACCCCTGCTTGAGAAGCTTTCCATCCGATGAAGCATCAATGCTGTCCGGCAACTTTGGGCGAGGAGCGGACAGGGACAAAGGTTGCGCCACTTCCTGCGTCAGCACAAGCAGCGCATCGGGTTCGGGTGTGTGTTAGAAGCAGTCTCATTGCTATCCGACCGTTCAAATACGCAGGTTTCCGTTCAAATGGTCCCGCTGGTCCTTGGCGTGCGGATGGTTTCATGGCAGATTCCCGCTCTCTTCCTTCGCCGAGAATCTGAACGCCAGTGCGTAGAGTGCTGGCACGAACAATAGGGTAATAACCGTCCCGGCGACCACGCCACCAATCAGCACGTAGGCCATCGGGCCCCAGAACACATCCGTCGTCAATGGGATGAATGCCAACGCCGCCGCTAGAGCCGTCAACACCACCGGTCGTGCACGCCGCACTGCCGCTTCTATCACCGCGTCCCGAGGGGTTAGGCCGTCGGCTAGATTGTCGCTGACCTGCTGGGTCAGAATAAGCGTGTTGCGCATCAGAATGCCGGCCAGGCCGATCAGTCCGAGCAAGGCGACGAAGCCGAAGGGCTTTTGGAACACCAGCAGCGCGATCACGGCGCCAATTACGCCCAAGGGCGCCGTTGCCAGCACGATCAATGTGCCGGTGAACGTGCGTGTTTGCATCATCACGCAAGTGATCATCAAGGCCAGCATTAAGGGAAACACCTGATTGATGGAATCTTCCGACTCCTTGGAACGCTCCAGGCTGCCGCCGATGTCAATACGATACCCCTCCGGTAATGCAGCCCGCAGCGGCTGCAAATCGTTCCACACCGCCTTGGTGACATCCTGCGCCTGCGCGCCCTTGACTTCAGCCTGCACCGCCAGGAACAGCTGGCGCTGATGGCGGCGTATCACGGCATCTTCGTATACCAATTCGGTGGTGCCCAGATGACTCAAGGGGATTTTCTGACCCGCGTTGTTGCGAACTTCGTAGATTGGCATGTCCAGCGGCGACTGCGTACCGCCCTGACCGCGCACCAACAGATCCACCGTCCTGATGCCTTGCCGAACCTCGGTCACCGGGAGCCCTTGCAAACGATACTGGATCTGCTGCGCCACATCCCGCGGCGTCATACCCAGCAAGCGCAAGCGTTCGTCATCCATGTTCAGCTTCAGGGTAGGCACGCGCTGATTCCATTCTAGGTGCGGGTCGACCACATGGGGATGTTGCAACATAAGCTCTCGCACCTTGCCGGCGAGTTCGCGCAGGGTCGCCGTGTCCCGTCCCATTACACGGAAGCTCACCGGCCAGTCCACCGGGGGGCCGAACAGCAACTGCCGGATGCGCACGCGCGCCTCGGGAAATGCACCGGCCTCCACTTGGTTCTCTAGGGCACGCATGATCCTATCGCGTTCATGAGGACCTGCGGCAGTCACGACGACTTTGGCGAAAGACGAATCGGGATGCTCGGGATTCACCGATATGAAGAAACGCGGCGAGCCTCCACCGATATAGCTCGCATAGTTTTTGACGCCACCCATATCTTTCAACAGGTGCTCGATACGCTTCACCGTCGCATCGGTAACGGCGATGGAAGTACTAGGAGGTAAGGATAAATCGATGAGAATTTCCGGGCGGTCCGAGCCGGGGAAAAACTGCTTCTCCACCGCGCCAGCCATGCCCGCCACAGCCAAGACGAAGAGGGTGACCGTAGCGAGCACCACGGCGCCGCGACGGCGCACGCAAACATCCACCACCGTGCGAAACCTGCTGTAAAAGGGGGAATCATACACCCCATGATGATCCTTCTTTTCCGCATCATGGCGCGGCTTCGCCAGCAATTGCACGCCCAGATAAGGCGTGAAAGTGACGGCAACCAGCCAGGAAATCAATAGTGAAAACGCCAGCACCCAAAAGATATTGCCGGCATACTCTCCGACGCCGGATTTGGCAAACCCGATCGGCACAAAACCAAACATCGTGATCAGAGTGCCAAACAGCATGGGTGATGCGGTCGCTGTCCACGCATGAGTGGCCGCCGTCATCTTGCTCGCGCCTTCTTCCAGCTTCACCAGCATGATTTCGATCGCGATGATTGCATCATCCACCAGCAGCCCCAGAGCAATGATCAAGGCGCCGAGCGTGATGCGGTCGAGATTGATACCGCTGGATTTCATCAGCACAAAAGTCAGCCCGAGGGTAATCGGCACGGCGATCCCCACGATCAGCCCTGCCCGGAAGCCCAGCGCCAGAAATCCCACGCCCATAACGACGACCACCGCGACGATGAACTTTACTTGAAACAGGTTGACTGCCGCCGTTATCGCGTCGGCCTGGTTGGTGATCTGGTCCAAGGTCATGCCGAGCGGCAATTCCGCTTTCTCCTTCTGAAGAAATGCGGCAAGTCTTTCGCCAAGGTCCAGGCCATTCTCGCCCTTGGCCATGACCACGCCGATGAGCAAGGCATCCTGGCCGTTGACGCGAACCATATACGATGGCGGCTCTTCATAACCCTGATAAACCCTCGCCAGATCCCCCAGGTGCACCACTGTAGTACCGGTGCGGATCGGCAATGTCTCCAGTCGCTGCAGTGCGGACAGATCCGCATCAAGGCGAAAGCGCAAGCGTGGACCAGCCGTGTCTATCTGACCTGAGGGGATCAGGGTGTTGTAGGCCTGGATGGTCTCGAACACTGTCTGCGATGAAATGCCGCTATTGGTCATCTTGACATTATCGAGGTCGATAAAGATGCGCTCTTCTCGCTCACCGATCAGCATGGCTTTGCGCACACCGGAAATGAGCTGCAACTCATCGCGAAGACGCTCGGCAAAGCGGGCGACTTCGCGCATGGGCAGGCCTGGTGCGCTAAGGCTGTAGAGGCTGAAATAGACATCAGAGAAGTCATCATTGACAAGGGGACCAATGACACCCTTGGGCAAGGATGCCGCGATATCCAGCATGCGCTTCCTTAACTGGAACTGCAGCTCCGGTAATTTATCCATGGGCGTGTAACTGTAGAATTTGACCTGAAGGTCGGCCCGGTCCGCCTTGACGGTGGTGTTTATCTCCTCGACGTAATCCACCTCCTGGATTTTCTTTTCGATTGGGAGCACGACTTGCCGCTCGATTTCAGCAGGCGTCGCCCCCGGCCATACTGCCGACACCACTACCATCTGCAGAGTAATGGCAGGATCTTCCGCCCGCCCCAGCGACGCAAACGCGTAGGCGCCTGCAAGTACCGACAGAAGAATGAAATAAAGTGTTACCGACCGCTGCTTTACCGCAAACGAAGAAAGGTTGGGAAACATCATGGCTGACGCGCCCTCACCGATTGGTCAGGTTCAAGCAGGTGGGTGCCCAATGCGATGATTCGATCACCAAGCTGCAGATGCGCGCCATGGATTCGCGCCTGACTTGGGCCCGCGTCCATTATGCTCACTGGGAAACGCTGCGCTCTCTGTTCGACGATCTTCCAGACGTGAGCGCCGTCACCTCGCTCATCCAGCGCAGACAGCGGAACCGTGAACCGGGGGTGATCGTCCAGATTGGCTTGCATAACAACGTGTACTAGCATGCCCAGCTTCAGGTCGAGACGTTTTTCGAGGGAGTAGCGCACTCGCCAAGTGCGACTGGTGGCATCTGCGGCGCCGGCGACTTCGCGTAGCTTGAGGTCGACCGTTCGGTTACCGAAGTGAGCCGAGGCCGTTGGCGGAGGCGGGAACCCATCCGGCAGGAAAACCTCGATCTCCCATTCGTTCAGGTCGGCCAGCAACGCGATGGGTTGCCCGGCCGCCACCACCTGCCCAACGTTGCCGCTGACATCAATCAAAATACCGGGGGCCGTTGCTTTTAATACGGTATGCCGCAGTGCGATTTCCGCATGGCGAACCTGAGCTTGCGCGGATTCCCACTGGGCCTTGGCCGCCCGTTCCGCCATTTTCTCCCGCTCGAATGCCTGTTGACTGATGCTGTCCTTACCAAACAACGCACGGTAGCGGACGACATCGGCCTCCGCTACCTCCAGTTCTGCAGTCGCTGCCGATAACATGGCTTTTGTGGCCACAAGCGTTTGCTCCAGCTCTTGTGGATCGAGTCTGAATAGCACATCGCCGGGCGCCACTGTCTGCCCCGCATTGACGAGCCGATGCTGAATCCGTCCGCCGACCTGGAATGCCACTGGAATTTCGTGGCGCGCACGTACCGTGCCCGAGTACGATTGCGGTAAGATCTGAGATTGCTCTGTGAGCGTCACTGTGTATACGCTCTTGACTGGCGGTGCTGTCACCCCGGAATCGGAAGGCGCTTTGCAACCGCCGAGA
This sequence comes from Gammaproteobacteria bacterium, assembly GCA_013178375.1. GTDB lineage: Bacteria > Pseudomonadota > Gammaproteobacteria > Pseudomonadales > Ketobacteraceae > Ch67. Next base: position 34,257 of record JABLXQ010000016.1, on the reverse strand, counting down.
AGCACCAACAAGGCGATAAAGAGTATTAAACGCATGAACAGTAAGCCCCGCACCAATAGTGAACGCGAGCGTACAGATATCACGTCCGATCCAAAATCACAAGCCGCTACGCCCGGGCGCCCCATGGATTGCGGCAAGGATCTCGCCATTCTGCAAGCAGCCCGAGAATTGCTGTTCAAAGAGGGGCTACAGGCCGTCACGATGGAATCTGTCGCGAGGAAAGCCGGTGTCTCCAAGGTGACCGTTTACAGCCGACACGCCAATCGCAACGATCTGATCTCGGCGGTCATGCGGCAACAAGCGGAAGTGTTCTCGGAGGCCTTAACCCCGGCACAGGGTAGCAAGATGGACGTTCGGCGCTCGTTGCTTGCCTTTAGCCGCACCATTCTCGACTTTCTGGTGAGCGAGGACCATCTGCAATTCCTGCGGGCGCTCATTGCCGCCCAGGGGGCCGAGCTGGATCTGCAAGGCTTTTACGGTCAAGGCCCCCAAAATATCCTGGAACATCTGGCGCATGGGTTGGCCGCATTCGCTGCCGAGGGGCAGATTCAATGCTGTCACCCCTTACGCAGCGCAGAGTTGTTTCTGGGAATGCTGCTGCGCATGGATCTTGTCCGCGCCCTTTACGGTGTAATACCGCACTATTCAGAAAAGGATCTTGAAGAACATGCAGCATTTGTAGTCACAATGTTCCTGCGACTGCATGGGGAAAGCTCGTCGGAAGAAGGGGCATGTGATTCACAATGACCTTTTTACAAAAGAGGCAGATAGATATGCGGCACAGATTTCGGGTTCATTCAAGAGGGGTATGCGTCCCCTGACCCATTCTGCTTGAACAGGTGATGGTGGGCGGAAAATAAAAACCCCGGTGCCATCAGGCCGGGGTCGCAATAGTTGAAAAAGCGCAAAAAATAAAAGTTGGAAGCAAGCCTCAGAATGTGGCCACCACTTTCACCGTACTGTCCACTGCACCTGCGTCAATAAAGCCGATGGCATCTGGATTGCGGGCCACCATTTCCTTCACCTCGGCATCGGATTCAAGCACCTTGGGAGGTACACCCTTGCCGGTGAAGATCAGGCGCGACCAGTAGGACTTCATCTGTGATTCGTCCTTCTCGATCACCTTGCTGACAAATTCCACACGGATGGGGGAACCTTCAGGGCGATCCAGCGGAATCGCATTTGTGCCACCGGGGAAGGTCCTGGTTTTGGCTAAATACAGGGATGCAATGCTTTCCTTTTTAATAGCGTCGGTATTGGCCAGATTGACGATGACTGCAATTTCTGCATGTACAACATTGCAGAAAATGACCAGCAGGGAAGCGCAAAGAATACTTTTAACGTTGGAATTCATGTCGGGGCTCCTCCCTTAGTAGACAAGATCAATTGACATACGAATCATCGAGGGATTCATACCGGTTATGTCATCGTCGGTGGTGTAGTACTCCGTCTTGAGCGCCGCAGCTGAATGAAAATCGTATCGTAAGCCTATGCTATAGGAATTGCTTTCAGTTTCGACATAATAAAGACTGTTCAGCGCGCCATTAATTGGTGCCGCTGCTTCCGGCGGCAAAGAAGCCAGCACTGGCATGACTTTGGTATCAACAATATTCGTGGTTTCTTCGTTGGTTTTGTCTTCGTCTTCAGAATAAACGACATAATAAGTGAATTTATTCCAGCGATATCCCAATGATACGTACCAAGAAATCGTATCTGACACTATGGGGGAATCATCGAATTCCAATTCCGTATACTCGGCGGCGGCTATCCAGTTGCCATGATCGATTGTAAAACCAACGCCGCTAAAAGAAGCTCTATCACTATCAACGGAGAGCTGGTTGATCTCTTCAGTGTTTAGCGCAATACCGAGCCCTCCCAATGATGGCGGCTGTGTGAGCAAATCAATCATTTCATCAAAGGCGCTGAAGGTTAAATCTGCTTGGGCATGTGAAACCCTCATGGCGAACCAGTCTCGATTCACACTCCATGCGCCGATCAACATATTTTTGACCGACGTATCGGATTCCCCAATCTCGGGTACTTCGATGGGGGCCTCACTCCTTCCTCCCATCAGCGATAAGCGAGAGAACCATCCTGCCACTTCAGTAGTATATTCGATGTTAACTCCATCCAGATTTTTGAAATTGCCGGTATCCCCGTAAACACTGACAGGTGGCTTAATCCAGGTGTACGCATAACCCACGTCCAGAAAATCCGAGAACATGAAGAATGGAATCCGGGAACGCCCGACCTTCAAGCTCAATTCATTGCTGACTTGGTAAGTAGCGTAGGCCCACGCCACTTCTGCGTCATAGTTATTCGCGCCATTGGCAATAACTTGGGCGGTGATGGCCAAATCTTCTTTCAGGTCACCCCTGAACTGTATGGCATAGACCGAATCCTGTTGAAAGTTGACCCTGTTGTCGTAGCCGTTGTAGGTGCCGGTGGCATCCAATTCATCTTGGTCCAGAACCTGACCAGCGACAAACGACGCAAAACCATCAATACGAAGGTCGGTGGCCATCGTCGGCGACACCGCCAGTGCCAGTGCAGAAACGGCAAATCCTGCCTTGATTGCTTTTGTTTTCATCCCATTGCTCCTTAAAATACATACACGATACGAACAAATCCCTTTAAGTTTTAGACCATGTTTTCAAACAGTGTTAAAAAATACATCTGAGAACAGCGCTCCTTCTTGGCTGATTTATCTAAACCGTTGAATTGCCGGATGTTCCCCATTCTGCCACCGCATCTGTTGCAAAACGGCAACTTCGAAACACTGCGGATCAGCTGATAATTCGCTGTTGCGTTCTTCAAGCACCGCGCTGCGAATCATTCGCCAAACGAAATCACCGATATCCTCGAGCGAATAGCGACCTTCCTCGCGAAACCAGGTCGCCACCCAATTGAGCGCTCCAAGGCCGATAAGACGCAGCAACTCCAGATCCATATCCTTCCGAATCACTCCCTGTTCCGCCAGTAGTTTCAGCATCGCTGCCCACAACGACTCGTAGCGGTCACGTAACTTGATCATTTCCCTGCGCGCCGAGCCGCGCAGGGAACGCCACTCGAACACAGCACATAGACCATATCTGAGCCACTGACCAGTATTTGCAGGTGTGCATTGATACCGCGGCGCAACTGCTCGGCAGGCTCTGTCACACCCGCCACAGCCTGGGAGACGGCGAGCGAGGCCTGCTCAGGTGCCGTAAGGTCAGATACTTATTTGGCGGGATTGACATTTGGTTGGTTGGCCAATTATAGTGTGGGACTCACATCCGCAAGAGCCTCTTTCCGCACCTGAATCCTTCCATGGAGAGATCATATGAATATGACACCTATCCAGCCTCGAAAGGTTGTTTTTGATGTTGCGTCTGTTCCCCGCCACTGGAACGGTGGTGATCCGGTTCTTACCCGCTTTTTTGACGCGCTCTCGGTGCATTTCCCCGAGGGTGAGCGATTTTTTATCCAGTCGGTTCGTAACTTCCAGGATCAGGTAACGGATCAGCGTTTGCGTGACGATATTCGTCATTTTATCCGTCAGGAAGGTCAGCACGGCATAGTGCATGACAGCTTTAATCAGGTGATGGCGGGGCAGGGCGTTGATGTCGATAAGATCACGGCCAATCTGCGACGCTTTATTCGTACCACGCAGAAATATCTTCCGCAAAAGTATCAGCTGGCCATGACGGCCGCTTTTGAGCATTTCACCGCGACTCTGGGTGAGGCCATGCTTAAGGAAGAGACTGATATGTTTCGGGATTCAGATCCGGTAATGCGTGCCTTGTTTCTGTGGCATGGCGTGGAGGAAGTGGAACACAAGGCGGTGGCTTACGATCTGTATCAGACCGCAGCAGGCGGTGGTTATGTGACGCGCATATCGGCTCTGATAGTCGGTACCTTGATGATTCATCTGGTAGTGGCGCCAGTATTCTGGAACATGTTGAAGCTGGATGGTGTGACCCGCCAACCCGGTGTGATGCTGCGCGGCTTGAATCGTTTGTATGGTCGTCGAGGCATTCTTGTCCGCATGATGCCGGAATTTCTTGACTGGTTCCGCCCCGGGTTTCACCCGTGGGATACCGGAATGCCAGAGAAAGTGGCTTCCTGGCTTGACGAATATAGCCGTCACGGAGACCCAATGCAGGCCTCTGCTGCTGTTTACGGCGCCGAGCGTCTGGGGGAAGCGGCTTGATACAGGAGACCCAGGCAGCGAAGCCTGATTCCAGCAGTGCCAAGTCGGTCAGCCAGCACTGCCACAGACCAGGCGTCCATTGCGGTAGTTCGGCGATACGCGATCTTCTCGAGTTTCACGGTCTCCGGATGACCGAGGCATTCTGCTTCGGTCTGGGCGCCGGGTTGGGTGTCACCTATGTGGAGATTCCCGACTCGGCCACACCGTTCATCGTTCACGTGCGCTCGATGGGCTTTGAAGAAAAAGTCTTTCACACTCTGGATGTGCCGTTTGCGTGGTCAAGCCATCCGGACAAGGATGCGGCAACAAAAGACCTGTATCAGGCATTGGGTGACGGGGTGCCCGCCTTGCTGCTCACTGACATTTACCACTTGCCTTATTTCGGTAGTAGCACTCATTTTCCGGGTCATGCGATTGTTGCGTGGCAGCGGGATGAAGCGCGTGACGAGGTGTTGGTAAGTGATACCGAGCGTCCCGGGTTGATCCCCGTGCCGGCAACCAATCTTGCTGATGCACGGTTTTCAACCTCCCCTCCCTTTATTCATTACGGCAATATGTTTGCCCCGCGATCGTTGACATTGGCAATCAATGCGGACCGTGTGAGAGATGCCATTGTGGATAATGCGAAGGCATTGGCAAACGGCGGGCTGAATAGCGGCCTGGCCGCGCTGGATACCTGGATCGCGGCGTTGCCCGAGTGGCAGGCGCACGACAACTGGCGCTGGTTGTTGCGCTTTGCTTATCAGGTGATCGAAAAACGTGGTACTGGCGGTGGTGGCTTCAGGACAATGTATGCCGAGTTCCTTCGTGAAGCCGGAGAGATGCTGCCCGCCGTGCGGGCAGCGAAACTGGTAGAGATGATGCAGCGTTCAGCGGTGGCCTGGACCGGCCTGGCAGCGTTACTCAAGATGGCGTCGGAGTCGGATGTGTTCCCGGTTCGTGAAATTGAGGGGGCTATTCGTCATGTCAGGACGCTGGAGTCGCAGTATGTTCATCAGGTAACAAGTAAAGTTTAGCGTGCATGCTTCAGTTGGCCGCCAGATTGGTGGTTCGGGCTATTGGTTTTTGTATTAATGAGGGGGGGAGATGACAGCCCAGTCTGAGGCCGCAAACCGCTACTTGACCATGGCAAAAACGTTCTTCGGTACCGCTCATCCGTTATTCAACGCGTTCGGAATTGAAATTGACGAGATTGGCAAGGGTCGCGCCGTTATGAGGATGCCATCTAACGTGGCGCTATCTGATCGTAACGGCGGGCTGCATCGTGGTGTTGTGGTGACCTTGCTCGATACCAATTGTGGTCTCGCCATATTTTCTCGCCTTGGAGATATGCGACCGATTGCGACGATTGACCTGCGTGTGGATTTTATCAGGGAAGCCCCGCCAGGTGAGGCTGTACGCGCCGAAGTGGAATGTTACGCGGTACAGGGTGATATCGCCTATGTAAAGGGAAAGGCGGTTGCTTGTTCAGATGATTCGCTGTTGGCTTCCGTATCGGGATCTTTCGCTGTCGGGACACTCGGTCCGGCGTTTGATGCGACTGTGACGAAAGGAGCTGAATAAGTGAGCGCATCCGGAACCGAGCCACTGGGAATCTGCTGTGCCGGGTTGAGTGAACTGCAGAAACAAGTTCTTGATGACACGCCCTATGTGCATTTCCTTGGTCTGAAAGTCAGTCGCGAAGATGACGGCACGACCTGCTATCAGTTGTGTTTCCGCGAAGAGCATATCGGCAATCCGCTTTTGCGTACTTTTCATGGCGGCATTCTTGCCAGTTTTGGTGAAATTGTCGCCGCCTTGCATGTGGTGGAAGATCCCGGGATGCAGCAGCAGCCATTGTGTACCAGCTTGACGTTTGATTACCTGCGGCCGGCCTTTGCCGGAACAATTCGTGCTGTGCCGCGGATCGTGCGTGCAGGCCGGCGCTTTATTGTCGTTTCTGTCGATATCTTTCTGGACAAGAGCCATGTCTCGACGGGGCGTTTTATCTACGCACGCTGAGGACGTTTGATGTATTGACATCTTCAGGTTACCAAGGAGGTTGATATGTTTATTTCCCAGACACTGCGTCGGGCGGTCCAGTTGAACCCGAACGGTGTGGCCACAATCTACGCGAACAGGAAACAAAGCTGGCGTGAATTTGAGCACCGGGTGGCTCGTCTGGCTGCCGGCGTTCGATCATTGAAGGTTGCTGACGGGGATCGTGTGGCAATTCTTTCACTCAATAGCGATCGCTATCTGGAATATTTCTATGCCATCCCGTGGGCCGGGATGGCGCTTAATCCCATTAATATCCGGCTGGCACCTCCGGAGATTGCTTATACGCTGAATGACTCCCGGTCATCGGTGCTGTTCGTGGATGACGCATTCAGTGCCATGCTCCCGGTGCTGCGCCCGTTGCTGCATAACGTCAGTCATGTGGTGTTCATGGGGGAAGGTGAGTTGCCGGAGGGGTGTGTCGCCTATGAGTCACTGATCGACCAGCACAAACCCCTGGCTGACAGGAGCGAAGGTGGCGCACAGCTTGCCGGACTGTTCTATACAGGCGGCACGACCGGACGATCAAAGGGCGTGATGCTGAGCCACGATAATCTTGTGTTCAATGCCCTGAATGTTGTTCCGGAAATGGGCTACGGAACTGACTCCATCTATATGCATGCAGCGCCGATGTTTCATCTGGCCGACATGGCGAGTACTTTTGCCGTGACCCTGGCTGGTGGTTCTCACGGTATTGTGCCGCGTTTCGATGTGGCCGATGTGCTGTCGTTCATGGAGCGTGAAAAAATTACCCACACTTTGCTCGTGCCAACCATGATCAACCTGCTGGTCTCTTCCGGCAAGATCAAGGATTTTGATGTCAGCAGTGTCAAGCGAATGCTGTACGGGGCATCGCCAATGCCCGAAGCGGTGTTGGTCAGTGCCATGGAGCAAATGCCGGATGCTCTGTTTGCCCAGGGGTACGGGCAGACGGAGGCGTCGCCGATTATTACTGCGCTGGGGCCGGAGTTTCATGTTGTGGGCGGGGCCAAGCTACGCAGCGCTGGCAGAGCAGCGCTGGGGGTTGAGGTTGCCATTATGGACAAGGATGATGTCGAGCTACCGCGTGGTGAAGTCGGTGAGATATGCGCCAGAGGCCCGAACGTGATGCTGGGCTACTGGGGAATGGAGCAGGCCTCTGCCGAGACGTTGCGCAGCGGCTGGCTGCATACCGGTGATCTCGGTTATATGGATGAGGACGGGTTTGTCTTTATCGTTGATCGCGCCAAGGACATGATTATCAGCGGCGGTGAGAACATTTTCTCGGTCGAGGTAGAGGGTGCCATCTACAGCCATCCTTCAGTGCGGGAATGCGCGGTTGTGGGGATTCCTCACGACGAGTGGGGCGAGATGGTTCATGCGATTGTCGTGCTCAAGGAAGGGCATGGCCTCAATGAAGGCGAGCTTTTGGCCCATTGCCGCGCACTGATTGCCGGGTACAAGCTGCCGCGCAGCATCGAGTTTCGGAGCGAGCCACTACCGGTAAGTGGTGCGGGCAAGATTCTCAAGAACGAACTGAGAAAGCCTTATTGGGAAAACAAAGACCGGGGAGTCAACTGAATGACAATTGAAAACAGCAACCGATGGCCTGCAAGAGGTAATAAGCCGTGAATCTGGAGTTCACTCAGGAAGAACTGGAGTTTCAGCAATCCATTCGTGACTGGATGCAGGCGAATGTGCCGGATGATATCAAGCGCTGCTCGGCGGTTGGTGAGATGACCGGCAAGGAACTGCAGCAAAAGTGGGAGCGTTTGCTCGGTGAGCGGGGCTGGCTGGCACTGACGTGGCCGAAACAGTATGGCGGCCCGGGCTGGACGGCTACGCAACGTTATATTTTCGATCTTGAGCGAGCCATGGCGGGCGCGCCTCCCACGAGCCCGTTCGGGGTGGCGATGGTAGGGCCGGTACTTTATACCTTTGGCTCGCAGGAGCAAAAGGATCGCTGGTTGCCGGGTATCGTCAGCGGTAGAACGCTCTGGTGTCAGGGTTACTCCGAACCCAATGCCGGATCGGATCTTGCGTCACTCAAGACGCGTGCCGAGCGCAGGGACGACCATTATCTGGTGAATGGCCAGAAGATCTGGACGACCCAGGCCCACTGGGCGGACATGATGTTCTGTCTGGTCAGAACCGACTCGACGGTCAAACAGCAGAAAGGGATTTCTTTCCTGTTGATCGATATGAAGACCCCCGGTATCGAGGTCCGGCCGATCTACTCGATTGATGGCCATCATCACCTTAACGAGGTTTATTTCACCGATGTGCGGGTGCCGCTGGAAAATCTTGTGGGCCAGGAAGGCATGGGCTGGACTATTGCCAAGTTCCTGCTGACGCATGAGCGCACCACCATCGCTGGGGTGGCGGACAGTCATCACGAGATATCACGGCTGAAGAAAGCTGTGGCCGAAGCGCCGGGCTTTCTGGATAAAAGCCAGGCGCGGCAACGTATTGCTGAACTTGAAATCGAGTTAATGGCGCTGGAATACACGAACTTCCGTACTGTTGCCGCGACGGATGAGGGCAAGCCCTTCGGGCCGGAATCCTCCGGGTTGAAAATCAAGGGCACCGAGCTTCAACAGAAAGTATCACAGGCCATGGTGGAGCTGGGCGGCATGATGTCGTTAACCTGGGATAACCCGGAAACGGTTGGCAGCGATATTTTCAATCGCGCCACCCGACGTTACAACTTTCTGAGGGCCTGCACCATTTACGGTGGATCCAACGAGATCCAGAAGAATGTGCTGGCAAAAATGCTGCTTGGTCTTTGAGGCGAGACGATGGAATTTAACCTCCCGGAAAACACCACCCTTATCGCGGATACCGCTCGCCGGTATCTTAAAGATAACTACAGCTTTGAAATCTACAGGCAGCAGCTTGAGCAACAGAACCATGTTGACGCGTCACGCTGGTCGGCCATGCAGGAGCTGGGCTGGTTTGGTCTGCCATTTGCCGAATCCAGCGGCGGCTTCGATGGCACGCTCCTTGACGTGGCGATGGTTGTCAGGGAGCTGGGCGCCGCGTTATGTCTGGATCCCTACGTTGATACGGTGGTAGCGCCGGGCAAGTTGCTGGAATATATCGGCTCCGATGCGACCCTGGCCATGTTGAGCGACGTTATTGACGGCAGGGCCAGGCTGGCCTGTGCGCTGTATGATTATCATGCCGGTTATCAGGTATTAAGGCCTTCCATGAAGCTTAATGGCAAACGCCTGTCCGGTCAGAAAAACTTTGTTCCGGATGGCGGTGTTGCCGATACCTTGCTGACAACCGCGCTTGCTGATGGCGAACTGCTGGTGCTTGCTGTGCCTGTTGCTGCTTGCGAGACGACTCGTTATCGGGCGCTGGATGGTGGCCGTATTGCTAACGTGCTGTTTGATGAGGTCGAGATCACTGACGGGATGATACTTGCCCGTGGCAAACAGGCCGAGCGGGCGCTGAGCATGTTGCTGACTTATCTGCAAGCTCTTGACTGTGCACGCATGTATGGTGCCGCCGGTGCCCTGTACCAGCGCACTCTGGAATACTCCAAGACACGAAAGCAGTTCGGCGTGGCTATCGGTAGCTTTCAGATTATTCAGCACTACCTGGTAGATATGTTTATCGATCTCCAGCAGCTTGAGTCAATGCTGCTGATGGTGGCCGTCAAGGCGGAATCCGAGGATGCCTGTCGGCGTGAGCGCGCCAGTACCGCTGCGAAAGCCTATTATTCGGATAAGGCGGTACGCATCGCGCAGCAGGCAATCCAGATTCATGGCGGGGTTGGTGTTACCGAAGAGCTTGATATCGGTCACTACTTCCGTCTGGTCACTCATTGCTCGTTGACCCACGGTGATCGTGCATATCACATAAAGCGCTTTGCCGAGCTTGACGAGGTGCATCCGGGTGAATAATCAAGAGTTTGATTTCATCATCGTAGGAGCTGGTTCGGCCGGCTGTGTATTGGCAAACAGGCTCAGTGAAGGTGGCCGTTATACAGTTTGCGTGATTGAAGCGGGGCCCCATGATAACAGTGGCTTTGTCAATGTTCCGTTCGGTCTGATCGGGCTGATCAAAGAGGGCAAGCGTAACTGGGGCTATAACACGGCCCCCCAGAAAGCCCTGGGGGACCGGCAACTTTACTGGCCAAGAGGGAAAACCCTCGGTGGTAGTAGCTCGATCAATGCCATGGTGTACATCCGCGGGCAACATCAGGATTACGATAGCTGGAAAGATGCCGGGGCAACAGGATGGGACTGGCAGTCTGTGCGGCCGATATTCATTGCCCATGAAAACAACGAGCAGTATCCGGCGGATGCCTGGCATGGTCGGGGCGGGCCACTGAATGTTACGCGAGTGCAGGACCCTAACCCGTTGACCGAGATCTTCATACGTGCCGGTCAGGAGCTTGGTGAGCAGCGTAACGATGATTTCAATGGTGAAAATCAGCGCGGATTTGGTCGTTTTCAGGTAACCCAGAAGCAAGGGCGGCGCTGGAGTGCGGCGCGGGCGTTTCTCGATCCCGCCCGGGGCCGGGAGAACCTCTGCATCATGACCGATGCGCTGGTCAGCCGGGTTGTGCTTAGTGGCGACCGGGCTCGGGGAGTGGAGTACATTGATCAGCAGGGGGTGCCCCGTGTGCTGACAGCTAATCGCGAAGTGATTCTTTGCGGCGGCGCGATCAATTCACCCCAACTGCTGATGCTCTCCGGTATCGGCGATCGTGATCATTTGAAAAGCGTCGGGGTTGATTGCCATGTCCATCTTCCGGAGGTGGGCCGCAACCTTCAGGATCATCTGGATATGACGGTTTCGATTCACGATCGCAGCCGTCAGGCCATTGGCTTCTCTCCATACTTTCTGCCACGGCTGATACGTGCCTTCTATGACTACTTTCGCTATCGACGCGGATTCCTTGCCAGCAATGCGGCTGAGGCCGGGGCCTTTGTCAATGTCGGAGGCGGCGATCGCCCGGACGTTCAACTGCATTTCCTGCCAACTTTCCTGCGTGATCATGGCAGGGAGCTGACGGGGGGGTTTGGATGTACCATCCATGTGTGTCAGGTGCGGCCAAAGAGCCGGGGATTCATCCGCTTGTCCGATAGTGACCCGCGCAGCGCGCCCGTGATTGACCCCTGTTATCTTTCAGACAGTGATGATATCCGGGTATTACGCGAGGGTGTGAAATTGGCGCGCAGGGTGTTTCATGCCGAGGCGTTTGCTGCGATCTTTGGCGGTGATGACCTGCCTGCCAAGGAAGTGGTGACTGATGACCAGATCGACGCGGATATACGCCAGCGTGCGGAGTCCATCTACCATCCAGTGGGAACCTGCCGTATGGGCGACGATGAGCTGGCAGTCGTGGACAGCCGGTTGCGGGTCAGAGGAATATCGGGATTGCGCGTTGCCGATGCTTCTGTTATGCCGCTGTTGATCAGTGGCAATACCAACGCCCCGTGCATGATGATCGGCGAGAAGGCCGCCATGTGTGTGCTTGAGGATAATGCCTGAGAGATGGCCGGCGGTTCGAGTCAACCGCCGGCATCCGCTAACCACCCACTGCTGTGATCAGGTAATGCGATAGATCATTGAGCCGTTGGCGATCAGCTTGTCTGAGCCTTTCTCCCGGATCGAGACTTCTGAGAAAATCAGCTCTCGTCCCCGTTTTACCGCATTCGCGGTAGCGATGATGTCCTTGCCCAGCGCCGCAGCAAGGTAATTCACGGTCATGGATACGGTGGCCGCCTTCATGCCGTTCTTCGGATCATGGCCGGACCAGGCCGCCAGAGCGCCGGTCAGATCCAGCAGGCTGCTGATGGCGCCGCCATGGAAGGCGTTGCCGCCACCAGCCAAGTCGCCACGGTATGGCAGGCAAACAACGGCCCGGTCAGTGACCACCTCGACAATCTCGATGCCAAGCAATTTCTGGAAGGGAACCTCGGGAAACATCTGTATAAGTGAGTCAACCAGCGTTTCAGTCATGCGTTATTCCTTGATGGTCGAGAATATGAAACGACGGCAGATTTATCTCTGCTGGCGATGCCGGGCTGTGCCAGAAACATCAATATATAGGATCAATTCGGCAAAGCCCGGGTTGCACGACAGGTCAGGCCACCCGGTTCTTGTAAACGTCGAACAGGTCACCGCCTTCGGCAAAAAGCCGCTCACGCCATGTCTGCTCCAGGTTGCGTGTGTCATGGTTGCCAGGGTGAAAGTGCCGTTGAGTGAACTCCGGCAACCGAGGCAAGATTTTCGAGACAAACCCGTTGCGGCCAAACAGCATGTTCAGGCCTTTGGCATTGTCTTTGATGCTGCCGAGCTTGCCATCGCGGGCCAGCATCCATGCCCATGTGACACCGAGCATCGGCAGCAGCACGACAAGCGAGGCCGCAGTAGCCGCGACCCGTTCACTGTACCGGTTCCCGACTAGTTCATAGACGTCGTAGGCTACAGACTTGTGCTCGAGTTCCTCCAGCGCATGCCATTGCCATATCTTGATCATTTCAGGGTCGGCCAGACTCTGAAAATCCTTATCCTCAAGCAGCTGCTCTGCCAGCAGGGCGGTAAAGTGCTCCATGAAGGTGGTGGCTGCGAGCTTGGTGCTCGGCGGGAGCATTTCCAGAACTTTCAGGCCAATTTTAACGAATCGCTCGGGCGTGCGCATGTCGAAGCCACGCTCGGCAAGCAGTTCGTTCAGGCGATCATGTTCGCGCCCGTGGATGGCCTCCTGACCCATAAATCCGGAAATGGCGGCACGCTGCGCCTTGTCGGTAACCCGATTTCGAAAGTGGCGCACCGAATCCATGAAGTAACGCTCACCCGGCGGGAAAAACCCTGACAGCATGGCGAAGAACGTGGTTGCCGTGGCATTCCCGGCATAAAAGTACTTCGGGATGCTTTGTGAGAAATTAAAATCGATGTGACGCGGCGGGATGCCCACCGAGGCACCGTTGAGGTTGTTGCTGGTTTTCGCGGCTGTAGTCATTGCGATACTCCTTAGTTCATAATCGAAATGAGAAGTTAAACAGTGGTCGCTTTTGCGCCGCGACCTTTGTTCATCCGAAACAGTGTTTCAAGAGCACGCTGATACCCGGTGGGCATCAGCCGCTGGGTGGTGTCCATCAGTACCGCATCAGCGCCGATTAACACGCGCCTTTGGTTCTTTTGCACTCCCCCGAGGATTGCTTTTGCGGCCTGTTCCGGGGTAGACATGGCGATGCGGTCAAACATTTCGGCAATCTCGTCCTGACCACCCATGCTCATACTGCCCATTTCACCCATGCGGCTATTACGGGCAATGTTGGTCTTGACGCCGCCGGGATGGACACAGGTGGCGCTGACGCAGCCGCCTTCGAGATCGAGTTCTTCGCGCAACGATTCAGTAAAGCCTCTGACGGCGAACTTCGCTGCATTGTAGGCAGACTGGGTTGGTACACCGATGATGCCGAATATGCTGGAGATGTTGACCACATGACCGTCGCCGGACTGCTTCAGGTGCGGAAGAAAAGCCTTGGTGCCATATACCACACCCCAGAAGTTGATATTCATGAGCCATTCAAAATTTTCATAGCTCATGGCCTCCACCGTTTCCCCGAGACCAACACCGGCATTGTTGATGATCAGGTTCACCTGGCCATGTTCCTTGACAGTGTCCTCAGCGTACTGATAAACCGCAGCACGATCACCGACATCAACATGATGCAACGTTACCTTCACTCGATAGGGCTGGAGCTTGTCCAGGGTTTGCGCCAATCCCTTGTCATTGACGTCTGAAAGGGAGAGATGGCAACCGCTTTTTGCCAGGGCAATGGCGGTGGCCTGACCGATACCCGATCCGGCCCCGGTGATGGCAGCAACTTTGCCGGAAAAATTTTTCATGATATTTCCTCTTGTTAAAACTGTCGTTCAGGCGCCGAGCAGCGCACCGAGTATTCCCTGCTTTTTTTCCCTGAGGTTTTCGCCTTCGAAATGAAGATAACCATCTTCGAGATTGCCATAGCGCAAGGCAGGGAGGTCCCTCAGGTAATCATCCAGATTCTGCCAGGGTATCCTGCTTCCCTGGCGTGGCAGTCTGTCGCTGGCTCGCTGAACATAGCCGGAGCGCAGGTTGAGGAAATTCATATCGGTGCCGCAACCCTCCTCATCAGTGGGGGTGACCCGGGTGGCACCAATGTCACGCATATGGTTGAGTAAGCGGCAGACAAATTCGCAGGCAATATCGGCTTTCAATGTCCAGGAGGCATTGGTATAGCCGAACACCAGCGCCATGTTAGGCACACCTTCCAGCATCAGTCCCTTGTACAACAGGGTGTCGGCCACACTGACTTCACGACCGTCGACACGCAGCGTAGCACCGCCAAACAACTGAAGATCCAGACCGGTTGCGGTAATCAGAACATCCGCGTCCAGATGGTCGCCGGACTTGAGCTTAATGCCTGTTTCCGTAATCGTGTCGATATGGTCTGTGACCACCGATGCCTTGCCTTCGCGGATAACCTTGAAGAGGTCTCCTTTCGGGACCGCGCACATCCGCTCTTCCCAAGGGTTGTACGTTGGCTGGAAGTGGCGCATGTCAACATTCGGGCCGAGTTGCCTGCGCGTTGCGGCCAGCAACAGTCTGCGTATTGCTTTCGGCTTGCTGAGTGACAGCCGGTAAACAGCGCGTTGCAGCATGATGTTACGTGCGCGGGCCATCCGGTAGACCACCATTTCCGGCAGAAAACGACGCAAGTTCTTGGAAATCAGATCTTCTTCGGGGACGGTTGCAACGTAGGTCGGCGAACGTTGCAGCATTACTACATGGGCGGCCTTGTCTGTCATTGCCGGCACCAGCGTCACGGCAGTGGCGCCGCTGCCGATGACCACTACGCACTTGCCGCTGTAATCATAGTCTTCGGGCCAGTGTTGCGGATGAATCAGCTTGCCCTTGAATTTGTCGAGGCCGGGAATGTTGGGAGTGTAACCGGCATCATATTTGTAGTATCCAGTGCAATTGAATACGAAGCCGGCACGGAAGGTTTCTATCTCGCTTGTTTTTTCATTAAGAACCGTGACGTTCCAGTGACAATTTTTACTATCCCATTCTTCCGAAATGACTTTCAATCCGAAATGAATGTGTCGTTTGACGTCATAGTCGCGCGCGGTGTCTTCAATGTACGTTCGAATAGACGGGCCGTCGGCAAGCATTTTGGTTTGCGTCCAGGGACGAAAGCTATAGCCGAGCGTGAACATGTCGGAGTCCGAGCGAATCCCAGGGTAGCGAAACAGGTCCCAGGTTCCGCCAATTCTTTCGCGCCGCTCAATAATGGCGAAACGTACGTTCGGGCATTTCTTCTGCAGGTGGCAGGCGGCACCGATTCCGGACAGGCCGGCGCCGATGATCAGTACATCCAGATGGCGATGTTTCATGTCAATACTCCATGGTCGAAAGTCGATGAGGCATGGTGGCTGCGAGTGTGTTTTCCAGCCCTTTGCAGAAAGCCCAGCACGGCCTCAGTGAAGATTGTGTTTCTGTCCCCGGCGACCATATGGCCGGCCTGATTCAGCACGACATAGTGCGCATGGGGAACCAAGTCGAGCAACTCGCGAGCCCCTTGATCGCTGAGCACGTCGCTCTGGAATCCGCGAATCAGTAGCACTGGCATGGAAAGCTTTCGGGCTGCACGCTCCAGACTGGATTTCTCGAACAGGCTTTCGCTGGTTTCAGAGGGAACGCGGGCGTAGTCCAGAAAGGCAGGATCCCAGTGCCAGTAAAGACGGCCGTCATCCCGCCGGCGCAGATTCTTGCGCAATCCTGTCAGGTCGTTCGAAGGAGGGCGGTGCGGGTTGTAGGCAGCGACGGCATCGCGCACCTGTTCAAGACTGTCGAAGCCGTCCTGATGGCGACGCATGAATTCGATGATGCGGCGCACGCCCTGTTGCTCCAGTCGTGGCGCCACGTCGACCAACACCAGTGCGGAACAGTGCAGCGAGGTATTCTCACCAAGTGCCAACATGGCTGTTAGGCCGCCCATGGAAGCACCGACGATGATTGGTGCCATAGGCAGCGAGTGAATGACGGCGTGAAGGTCTGCGACCAGGCTTTGGGTGCTGTAATCACCTTGCGCACACCAATCGCTTTCGCCGTGCCCCCGCGCATCCAGAGTGATGGCGCAGTAGCCCGCTCGGGCAAGAGTATTCGCCGTATCGGCCCAGGCATGGCGTGTTTGGCCTCCGCCGTGAAGCAGCAGTACGATGGGGGCAGTGAACGCGCCGTATTGACTGGCCCGGAGCACAATACCATTGGCACCGACAAAAAGTGTCGGTTTCGCTGACGAAGTCGACGAATCCTTTTTCCCGTACGAACCGGTGGATGGGGTGAAACTGGATGTCATGGCCACCTCCATTCTGTATGAGCACAACAAATTATGATTGGTCGGCCAACCAAATAATAGTCTAAAGAAGTCCAGCTGGCAAAGCGTTTCTAGCGGCCGCCCGTACAGGCTTCTACTTTTTGTCTTTTTATCCGGAAGTGCACCTTAAATCCAGCGTGTGAACGCCGGATACAACAGACACGAGGAGGCCTTCGGGAGCTGGGCCGCGAAATGAAACAGTCCCTTCTGAAAAGTCGCCTGACGCCGTCACAAAAGAAAATGCCAGTCAGGGATTAACTGACTGGCATTACCCCATAACGGGGCCAAATGGCGTATGCCCGGGGGCATAACGGCGAGTCGGCTTTCGCTTCAGAAGTCCTTAACAGGCAGAAAGGTTAACGTCAGATCGGCAGCAAGGGAGGGAACCTCCAATTGCACACTCGCAAGACCGATACCCGCCAAGTTGATACTGGCCGGAATCAGGAGTGGATCAGGATTGCGGATCTTGAGGATCAACCGGCCATCGTCGACAAAGCGCAGTGGCCCCTCAAGAGTCACATTACGCACCCGTTTGCTGCGAATATCGTGACCAAGCGTAATAGGGCCCAGTGCCGGTTTCAACTCAGGGGCGTCCACCAGTATGTCGAAGGTGGCGTTGAACCAGGGGCCGTCCGGCGTGTCGGAGATGAACCCGGTGATGAAGGGCTCATCAGCTCCTTGAGGTATTAGCCTGAGCACCAGTGGGCCCGTGTCCAGACCGATTGTGATGATGGCCAGAGCCCGAGCCTGCAGAAAAACGCTGGTGGTGCTGATGGTGGTTGGGTAGACGTTGGCGCGTATGGCTCCAGACATGAAATTGTCTGTGGCCGGGTTGCCGTCGATCAGGCGCCGATTCACCTGGACATTGGGATCAAAGGTGCGCGGGCCGGCCGCCAGAGCGCCGCTGCTGAGGAAGGCGAAGCGCTTTTCCGGGCAACTCTCTCCGATTGCACAGCCGAGATTGGCCTGTGTGATAACGCCGCTGAAGTCCTTCAGTTCCAGCCGCAGATGATTGGGTGGCGCTTCGATGCTGTTGTCCGGAAGGACCAGGACACCTTGCTCTTCTTCATCAAACACCATATTGGCATTGACATCCACCACTGGTAGAACGCGCAACCCAACTAATGTATAGCGGTCGTCCTCGTCGGCAGCGACAAAGTGATTCACCATATCAGGACCGCCCTCGCGCGGGGCAGGGGCCGATGCACTGCTTCGCGAGATTTGCCGGG
This sequence comes from Gammaproteobacteria bacterium, assembly GCA_013178375.1. GTDB lineage: Bacteria > Pseudomonadota > Gammaproteobacteria > Pseudomonadales > Ketobacteraceae > Ch67. The sequence continues at coordinate 16,429 of JABLXQ010000016.1, read as the reverse complement.
TTTGCAGCGGTGCGCCATCAGGCGAGCAAATGGCATTGACGCCGCAATCGGCATCGTTCGGCACCGATCTTAATGTGTAACGATACAGGTCACCAATCCGCCACGGGGTATCTGGGAAAAACTGAACGCGTTGGGGCAGGATATCCAGCCGGCCGGGCACGGGTACCCAATTGTTATCCAGGTCGCGGCGTTCAACGAAGAAGGTGCCGTCGTTGATCGTCACCGGATCTATGCTACGGTTGAAAGTCACTCTGACCGGGTAGTCCTTGTACAGACTATCCACATGGAGCAGGGGGTCGCTGTTCTGGCCGCCCACGCAGCGACCGTTGCGCCAATCAGGCCGTGGCCCGGTAAGCAGTGCGTCTGTAAGCGCACAGGAAAAGCCGGGAAACACGGCGGCGACTGGCGAGCGCAGATTAGCGGCGCTGCCGTCGGGAAGAGACAGGTCTTCAAAGCGAAGTGCCAGTGTCTCATCCTGGCTCAATGGATTGCCCTGCGTATCGCGCAGCAAGCTGGTCAGGACAATTTCGATATCAGTGTTGTGCTGCAGGTTACTGCCGTCGATGATCACCGTTGCGCCGTCGTGGCGCATGGGCGCGAGCTCCTTGGGTACCAGAGTGCCGTCGACACGCATCTCGATGGCGCCGTCAAGGAATACCGAAGCTGCATTCAGGGGTTTATTGAAGTTCAGAATAACAGGGTCCCCGGGGCGGGCATTGGGTTGAAAGTCTTCCCCGGGCGACCAGGACTGCAGCTCGAGCGGCCGCGTATCGGCTGGTGGTACCGGCGCGTTGCGCTGATCGACATAGGATTCCAGACGGAAAGACAGCAGGCCGCTGGCGCGCTCCAAACCGAGAATCTCCGGTTCGACCACGCTGGCGGCATCCATCACCAGTACGCCATTCTCCACTATCGCGAGGCCCACTACCTGAATATTCAGCAAGTTCTGGCTCAGTGCCGCGTTGGCGATCCCGCCCTCTGCGGTCATGGCTGCGTCCATGTTGAGCAAGGCATAGCGAGGAGCATCCTTTGCTTTACTGAACGGGTTAGCGATCAGGTAGCCGTTTGCGTCGCTGAGCAGTGTGATCAGCACTTCACCGGTTTCGATACCAGCGTTGACTTGACCCAGAATATTGACGGCCACCGGGCTGCCGCGTAGCACTGAACCTGCAGGCACCCGCAGAGGTGCCGCGTTGGCAAAATCCGGCACGAAACCCAGGTCCGCGGCCAAGTCTCCCTCCAGTCTGGTAAAGGATTCGTTACCCAGCACAAAAGTTTCTACCGGCACCTCATTGACGCGTTGCCCGGTGAGCCTTGACGCAAGCCCCGGCTGTTGTTCACCAAGCGTGCCTACCTTGAGAACGACCGTTTCTCGCGGTGGTGTGGCCACTGGTGTGAAGGAACGTTCGAGGAGGGGGAGCTCCTCATCCTCCCGGCTGCGCAGACCAGACAGGACCAAGGTATGTTCCGTCGGTTCGAGGTCATCCCTTGGGTCGAGCACAAGATAGCGGCCCTGCAGTAGCAGAGTGGCCTCGATCAGGCTGCCCTGCGAATTTTCAAGACGAACCTGATTTCCATAGTTGACGCTAGCCGGATCAAGTACGCGATTGAACGCCATTCTCAGGGTGCTCATGTCATTCGGCTGCCTCGCATCGTCAATGTCGGTAAGCAGCGCGGGCTGATCCAGGGGTGTAGCGGCGAGCAGTTTGAAGTCGCCGTCGCCAATTGCCCCCGCGAAGCCTTTCTGCGCACCGGCAGTGCGAAAGCGAAAGTCGTTGAAGGGGCCTGTGTCAATGCCGTCTAGGCCCACTTCGCTCAGCTGCAGTTGGTATTCAGTATTCGGCACGAGTTCGTCGACAGGACGTAGCAGCAGGCCACGTCCGTTATCCACCGTTTCGTGGACGAACATGGCAGGGTTGCCGCCCGCTACAGTCACCAATTGCAATCTGTCGTCGATTTCCTCAATGACGGTTTCATTGAGGGGCGCCGAAAAACGAAGCACCATCTGGGTGCTGGGTGGCACTTCCTGCTGTCCCGGGTAGGGGTAGGCGAAAATAAGACTCTCCGGCGTTGTCCAGGAAGTGTTGATGGTGCCTTTGTCGCCGCCACATGCGGACAGCAAGAGGAAACCAGGCAGCAGTACCCAGAGTGCAAGAAGCGTGGATATTGTTCGGTGATTTGTTATTGTTTTCATGATGGTTTTCTCCTTATTGTTATTAGTCGCCTCTGTCGAAGCTCCGCTTAGAACTTCAGGGAAGCGGATAAAGAGAAGACGTGAATCTCTCCGTCGGCGCGTACTGTTTCGTAAGGTGCCGGATCGGAAGACGAGTTGATGGACGTCAGCTCGAAATCGCGCTCGTCGAGCTTCTGGTACTGATAGGCCAGCGACAGCACCAGGGGAGCATTAATGATGGGCGCACTATTTAGGCGATAGTCGCCACCAACGCCCAGCACCATTTTGTCGGCATCCAGGAAGTTGACGTCTTGTGAGCGGGAAGATTTCAATGGCGAATCCTCCAGCGCCACCCCGCCAAACAGCCTGAGCTGGTCAGACCACCGGAAGCTGGCGCCAGCGCGGGAAACGACGACGTCATCGAAACGCAAGTCCGCCTGGTCCCTAATGGTGTCCCCGGAAAACTGACTTTCCAGCTCGGACCACTGATGTTGCTCGACAGAGGCCACAAGCTCGAGCTTCCCAAGAGGCAGCAGGAAGCTGCCGCCGAACACTGGCGGCTGGTACGAGTCAATGGTAGAAAGCGCCAGATCAAGTCCCGGTTCGGGGACGACGCCGGGGATAACCACGTTGGCATCCACACTGACCTCGTAGTTGGTTTCGTCGCGCCAGAATAGTGCCACCTCCAGTCCATCGAGTCCGAACGGCAGACAAGATGATGGACGCCAAGGTGAATGGCCACAGAATAGCTCGGAAGTGCGGACGTTAAGGCCCACAGCGGGGGACAGGGAAGGCTCTGCCTTCATCGAAATCTGCTCAGAATCGGTATTGCCTGCGAGATCGGAGACCGCTACAAGACGAGCCTTTGCCGCCAGTGTCAAGCGTGCTGAAAAGCCGACATCGACCCCTCGAACGAGATCACGAACAGCGCCACCAAATGCCAGATAAAGCGGCTGGGACTCGTAGCGCAGGAATTGGCCTTGCTCTGCGGTATTGGCCTGGTACGGTAGAATGTTGGAGATGTATTCATCGACGCCAACGTTTATTCCAAGGTACATCGGGCGGGTTGTGTCCGATGCGCCGCCAATACGGGCTTTGATGCCCAGCAATGCAAGCTCCGAACTGGTATCCGATAGTACGTCATTCTCGCGTGTCACCGGGTCAGACCCTCCCAGCGATTTTGCTCGCAGTTCCTGGTCGCCGTATTGCAGCACAATACTCAGCTCACCTTCCGGGGTGCGGGCTAGGGCGGCGGGGTTATAGTACACCGCCCAGGCACCGGGATCGAAGGCGCTGAAAGCCTGGGCGGAACCGGCGTTGACCGGGCCAAGGCCATAGGTGGATGCTCCGTCGCCTGCGCCGGCAAAGGCATCGTCGGGCTGTGTGCCAATTATTGCTGCTGTCAGGAACAGGCTGTAGGTGGTCGGCAACAACCGGTGAATTGTGCATGCCATGCAATTACCCCCTTTTTTTTGTGTTATTTTTCTTGTGGTTGTTTTTGGTTGTTTGAACGAGTCTTTTACTTGGTTGGCCAACCAACGTCAAGAGAAAGATGCACAAACGAATGATGACCAGGAATACGTGAAACGTAATATTGGGCAATAGGGCATTCGGGATATTTGTCGCGTTAGGAGATCAGGGGTGGTGCTCGGGCAGAACGGAGAGTAGCGGAGCAAGAGGCGCGGGAACGGTCCTTGAATGTGGGAGCTGGCAGAGGGCATTTCTCGTGAAGCGACTTGCCCTCGCGCTTCCATTCGCTCGAAATTTTTCTTGTAACGAACACTGCATTGCGGGCCGTTTTGCAAACGGCATCGGCGGATAGCCCTCTTACTTCGCCAAAGGCTCAGAGATATCGCCGCAGCCGTTGTATTGATACTTAGCCATGTCGAAACTCCCCGGCACCGTAGAGGGCGACGAACCTGGGGGCGTTTTGCCGGTTGAAACCTTACCCCGGTCGCCCCCCGACTATGCTGCAGGGCCAGCACTGACTTTCATGAAGGTAGCTGCGCCGAAACACAGTGAGTTATCCGGTGACACCGTCCTGATCGGTGGTATTCGCCAAAATTACGCGATTGCGGCCGCCTCGTTTGGCCTCGTAGAGGGCCTGATCGGCCGCTTTGAGCAAGTCGTTCAGGTCGGAGATGGCGTGGGTCGGGTAGCAGGCGACGCCGAAGCTTGCGGAAATGCTGATACGATTGCCATCGATTTCCACCACTGCGTCGCTGATTGCCTTGTGCAGTCGCTCGGCGATTCCGGCCGCGATTTTCAGTGTCACGCCCGGGAGCAGAATAGCGAACTCCTCCCCGCCATAGCGACCCACCTCATCGTACGGGCGTGCGTTGGCCATCATGATCTCCGACGCTGCTACCAATACCGCATCGCCGGCGTGGTGACCCCAAGTGTCGTTGATGTGCTTGAAGTGGTCTAGGTCCAGCATTATGCAGCCCAGGGACTTCGGCGTGTTACTGGACAATCTCTTGGCTCGTGCCAGTTCATTTTTTGCCCGTTCGATGAAGCAGCGGCGGTTGATCAGACGGGTGAGGCCATCGACGTTGGACATTTCACGATAGAGGTTTTCCCTTTCTGCCCAGCGTCGGATGACAAGCATGCAGAGGTATAGGACGGAGTAATGAATAGCGGCGACTGTGACTTCTATGAACAACCACCCGATCACCGGTGAGCCGTCAGGCTGATATACGGACCGGGACAGCAAGGGTGCATGTTTAAACGCGCCGCTAAAGTCAATGGTGGCGAATGTGATTAGGGTCACCAAGACGGTCCAGTAGGCGACGAGTATCTTTGTTACCCAGGTCAACGCCGAAGCGATGTTGACGCCAACGAAAAAAAACAGAAGCCCATGGGTGAAATACGTGCCGGTAAGATAGCTGCTCAGTATGATATTGATCACGAAACCGGCGATGACAATGTTTTCAAATGCGGGCCAGTCGTTTTCCCTGCGACGTCGTTTCCATGCCAGCCAGATGTAGCTGGCGAGTAAGATGATATGCAGGCCGTACAGACCGAGCAACGTCCAGGCGACAGGCAGTGCAAGGTATTGCGGCGCCAGCGCCATGGTGCCAGCAAGCGCAATGCTAAACACAACAGTCGCCAGCATAACCAGGCTTGCAAGCAGAATAAAACGGTCAATGGGATGCCAGTCCAAGGGGTTCCTGAGCCAAAGCATACCAATAAGAGGCGTGTTTTCTGCAGTTTGCTGCTGTGTGCCGCCTCGAGAGCGCTTTTTCATTTTTATTCCCCCCGGGGGCTGAAGAGACAAATGCCAACAAGCCAGATTAGGAAAGTGTAGACGAATACTGCTTCCTGCCTCGCTTGTTGAACTGGTGTGATTTTGCAGCGAGTATCGATTATGTAGTTGGCATGGCTAGCAACCGCAAATTGATGGCAAAAGCAGGCATCTGTCCGGATTTACCTATGTCCTGATGCAGGGATTGCGCAGTCTGGCACTGCAACATACTGCGCTGGAAAAATGCCAGATGAATACACTGCGGTTGAAGCTATTGTGCGCTAGCGATGGATAGACAGGACCACGACCTGATGTTTTGCTATTTCGTCGGGCTGGATATGGATGATGGAGTCTAGAACTATTCTATGTTAGCCAAGAACAGAGATCGCTTGTTGTCAGGCAAATTTTCAGACCATCCTCAAGCCCTGGGCGGCATAGCCCCTCGCGAACTGACACGCTGCCTGTACTGCTCGGGCGGATGGCCAAACCAGCGTTTGAAGGCACGCCTGAAATTGGCGCTGTCGTGATAGTGCATCAACGCCGCGATGTCCTCGATCGACAGTTTGCTGTCGCACAGGTAGCTGGCCGCCTGCTGGGACAGGATGTCGTCACGAATTTGTCGAAAACTGCTGTTCTCCTGTTTGAGCTTGCGGGCCAGAGTGCGTTTGTTCATGAACAGGGAGGCTGCGGCTTCTTCTTCACTGAGCGTGCCGGGTGGTCGGGACAGCATCATCTTCTTGAGCCGGGTCTGGTAGTTCGGTTTATGGGTCGGAAGTTGCGCTAGCATGGCTTCGCACTGCTGCAGGGCAAGACGGTAGTTTTCATGATTGGCGGAGGCGTTCGGTTCCTGGCACAGCGTCATCGGTAGCTTGAGCGTCAACTGATCACAGCCAAAGCGAATTCGTCCGGACAAATACTCGGCATAGAGGGCATGGTATTCGGGTGCCGGATGGGTAAAGCCTATTTCCGCCTCATACAGGGGGCGGCCGACAATGAACTCGCCGAATTCGAGCAGCACCTTGACAATCGTGTCCGCCACGCAGCGCTGGAGGTCTGCGTTCAGCGGCACCTGAAAATCCAGCCTGCACTCCAGATGTTCTTCAACCTGCTGCAAATGCAGCTGGATAACGCTGGCGCGGGTGGGCAGGAAGGTGTGTATCGCCCGTAATGCGCTGAGCAGGTCCGGGCTGCTGGAGGCGGCAAATCCCATCGCACCGTGGGTTGCCGGGGTCAGGCGTTTGCCCAGACGTAATCCGAATTCCGGCTGGCCGGACAGCGCCAGTGCGTTGCGCAAGACCCGTACCTGCTGGGCCGGTGTGAGCAGGCTGTCCTCGCTCAGGAACTGCTCGACGTCAAGAGCCGTGCCACGCAGTAAAATGGGCAACTGTCTGACTGTCAGGTCCAGCTCACGGGCGATAATCCGCGAATAGTTCGACGGAATACTAGCTTCAAGATTTTGCCAACCATCTGCCTGTTGTGCCATCGGCTTGCCCATTGCTCCTATGCGGTGACATTGTCTCTAAATGACCCCCACAGTGTCAAGAAATGACCTCGTCGCCGTGTTCGCTTCGAATCACTATCCAATGCAGTAAGTTACTCGCAGGAGAGAGGCAGTGGGCAAGATTACCTTTATTGAGCATGACAACACCGAACATGTCACAGAATTTGAGGCTGGAACCACGCTGATGCAGATTGCCGTCGATAATGCCGTTCCCGGTATCGACGGTGATTGTGGCGGGGAGTGCGCCTGCGGCACCTGCCACATGATCGTTGCGGATGAGTGGTTCGGCAAGACCGGATCGATCGGCGACGCTGAGGAGCAGATGCTGTCCATGACCCCGGAGCGGGCGCAAACCTCGCGTCTCGGCTGTCAGGTTCGAACCACCGAGGCGATGGACGGCATGACCGTGCATTTGCCCGAATTCCAGATGTAAGCACGGAGGACGCCATGTCAACGAAATCAAGCGCGACTGATGTAATTCAGGCCAAAATGATCAACGCCACCTCCAGAGTGGTGCCAATGCACTTGCAAATCCAGGCGCTGAAAATGTTGGTGAAGGCAAAGAAGAAGATCATCGGCGCGCGGCGGCCCCCGCTCAACTTCGTCGAAGCGTCTGTGCCCGATGTCAACACACTGGCGCTTGAGGACATCGATCTCAGCAATCCTTTTTTATACCGGCAAGATCAGTGGCGTGCCTACTTCAAGCGGCTCCGTGATGAGGCACCGGTGCACTACCAAAAGAACAGTTTATTCGGACCATTCTGGTCGGTGACACGCTATGAAGACATTCTGTTCGTGGACAAGAACCACGAGCTGTTTTCCTCCGAGCCGCAAATCGTGCTGGGCGATCCCCCGGAAGGGCTGTCGGTGGAAATGTTTATCGCCATGGATCCGCCCAATCATGATGTGCAGCGCCGGGCGGTTCAGGGTGTTGTCGCGCCGCAGAATTTGAAGGAAATGGAAGGGCTGATCCGCGCGCGTGCCGGGGACGTGCTCGACAGTCTGCCTATGGGCGAAGCCTTCAATTGGGTGCCGACCGTGTCGAAGGAACTGACCGGGCGCATGCTGGCCACGTTGCTTGACTTCCCTTATGAGGAACGTCACAAGCTGGTTGACTGGTCGGATAGATTGTCCGGCGCAGCATCGGCAACCGGCGGTGAGTTTACCGATGAAGATGGCATGTTTGACGACGCCGCAGATATGGCGTGGTCGTTCTCCAGACTTTGGCGCGACAAGGAGGCACGCCGCGCGGCTGGCGAAGAACCTGGTTTCGATTTGATCAGCATGCTGCAGAGCAGCGCAGATACAAAGGATTTGATCAATCGTCCGATGGAGTTTATCGGGAACCTGGCGCTGCTTATCGTTGGTGGCAATGACACCACCCGCAACTCCATGAGCGGCGGCGTGCTGGCCTTGAATCAGTTCCCCGAGGAATTCGCCAAACTGAAGGCGAACCCGGAGCTGATTCCGAACATGGTCTCGGAAATCATCCGCTGGCAAACCCCGCTGGCGCATATGCGCCGTGTCGCCACGCAGGACGTGGAGATGCATGGAAATACCATCAGGAAAGGTGATCGTGTGGTGATGTGGTACGCCTCGGGCAATCGGGACGAGAGAAAATTCGAAAACCCCGATCAATTCATTATCGATCGTAAGGACGCGCGAAATCATATGTCGTTTGGCTATGGCGTTCACCGTTGTATGGGAAACCGTCTGGCTGAATTGCAGCTGCGCATTCTCTGGGAAGAACTGCTCAAGCGCTTTGACGACATCGAAGTAGTCGGCGAGCCAGTTCGGGTGCAGTCGAACTTCGTGCGCGGCTACTCTGAGCTGATGGTTAAACTGACGCCAAAGCAGAAGTAGTTCTGGTGGAAGAGAAGACCTGATTAAACACTCTGCGGGAACAGGGAAAGCCAGGTGTCCGCAGAGTGTTATGGTCTTTGACTACGATCCCGGTTTGATAAATGGCTGGCGCGAACTCGCTCGACATCAATGGCGTAGTGCTGATTTATGGAACCCGGTAGTGCCGAGGCGAGTTCAGTTACAGAAGCAGTGGAGAGGGGGAGCATGACAATAAGTGAGAAGCAGACCACTGTCATCGTTGGTGGCGGGCACGCAGCGGGTGCGCTCATGACAATCTTGCTGCAGAAAAAATATCAGCATGAGGTGGTTCTGGTAGGCGAAGAGCCCCATCCACCCTACCAGCGACCTCCCCTGTCCAAGAATTATCTGGCAGGAGAGGTTGATCAGGCGTCGCTGTACCTGAAGCCGCGCGTGGTGTATGAAAAAGCAGGACAGCAGTTGCGGCTCGGCGTGCGCGTCGAACAAATTGATCGGGACAACAAGACTATCAGGTTGTCGGATCAGAGCACGTTGAAATACGATCAACTGGTACTGGCTACGGGTTCACACGTCCGGCGTTTGCGGGCACCCGGGTCTGACTTGCAGGGCATTCATTACCTACACGACATAACTGACACAGATGCTCTACGTGAGAAATTGGTTCCGGGGAAGCGTTTGGTCATCGTCGGTGGCGGTTATATCGGCCTTGAGGTGGCAGCCAGCGCTACCAAGAAAGGCGTGAATGTCACGGTGCTGGAAGCCGCTGATCGTCTTATGCAGCGCGTAACAGGCCCGGAGATGTCCGCGTTCTTTTACGCCAAACACCGTGGCGCCGGTGTGGACGTACGTCTGAACACGGCGGTAACCGGTTTCGAAGCGGGCGATCAAGGTCGTGTGGCAGGTGTGACGTTGGCGGATGGCGGCACTGTGCCGGCTGATGTTGTGCTCGTTTCCATTGGCGTTATACCGGAAACCGCGCTGGCTGAGGCCGCCGGACTGCCCTGTGATGATGGTATTGTCGTGGATGAGTTTGCCCGCACCGGTGATCCTGACATCCTGGCGATTGGCGACTGTACCCACCACCGCAATCTTTTCTTCGAGAAAATGCAACGGCTTGAGTCTGTCGCCAACGCGGTCGATCAGGCCCGTACTGCAGCGGCCACTCTGATGGGCGAGGAGAAGCCTTACGATAGCGCCCCGTGGTTCTGGTCGAATCAGTATGACGTTCGCCTGCAGATGGTGGGGCTATCGCAAAATAGTGATCAGCGCGTGCTGCGCGGCAGCGCTGAGGATAAGGAATTTGCGGTGTTCTATCTCCGCGAGGGCAGTGTCATCGCTGTTGATGCTGTCAATCTGCCGGTTGCCTTTATGGTTGGCAAGCAGTTGGTGCAGCACCGCAAGAGCGTTTGCGCTAAAGCATTGAGTGATCCTCGTACTGATTTGAAGTCTCTGGTCTGAAACGGCGTTTCGCGCCGTTGCTCTTCAGAAACAGGTAATTGTCCATCGACAGATGCTTTGCTCGCCACAGCATTTCCACCGAGGTCGAGGGGCGCAGCATGGGCGCGTCGCCATGGTGGTCGAAGTAATAGCTGTTGGAGAGTGCGCAGTTGTGGTTCAGAAATACGGTGTTCTGCTGCCGTTTCTGAATGTTCTGAAAGTAGCGGTCATGCACGGTCTGCCGGATTTCCACCCGGGTTGCCTTGCGCCGGAGGGCCTCGCGGATGCAGCGTGAAATATGAATGGCATTTCCCTCCACCATCTTGAAGTAGGAGGTGCCAATCAATGCATAGGGCCCGAGCATGATGTAAAAGTTCGGATACCCGGGAATGGTCAAGCCTTCGTAGGCCTGATAGCGGTTATCGTGCCAGAACTGGCCGAGATCAACGCCATTGCTGCCGATTAGCGCGAACGAGGGGATATTGCCCTTTTCGAATGTTTTATAGCCAGTAGCGAGCACCAGTACATCAATGCGCCTGGACTTGCCGTCGCTGGTGGTGATGCCCTGTCGGGTGATGCGCTGGATGGGTGTGGTGACCAGGTCGACATTATCGCGGGCGAACGTTGTGAAGTACTCGTTGGAGAAGGTCGGTCTTTTGCAACCAAAGCCATAGCCCGGGCTGAGTTTTTCCCAGAGATCCTGTCTGCCGGGGAGCTGCTCTCGCATATTGTCGAGTGCGGCTTTTTCACAGGTGCGTACGATCCAGGGGGCCTGACGATAATAGATCGCCGACAGCACCATCAGGGTTTCGCTGGCCAGATCGGTTACGCTGCGAACGCCACCTTGCAGGGCGGGTAAGGCACGAAACAGGCTTTTCAGCCATCCGGGCAATATCCGATCAGGCTTTTTCAGAACCCAGATCGGCGTGCGCTGATAGACATCAAGCTGTTTCGCTTGACGAGCGATCTCCGGCACCAGTTGCACGGCAGTGGCACCGGTGCCGATGACGGCAACGCGTTTGTCTGTCAGGTCCATGTCTTCAGGCCAGCGGGCCGTGTGGACAATTTCTCCCTCGAAGGCATCAAGACCTTCGATGTCAGGGAGCTTGGGGGAGATCAGCCCGCCGCAGGCGGAGACCAGATGCCGGCCACGCAATATTTCGCCACTCGCCAGACTGATTACCCAGAGATTGTTTTCAGTGTCGAATTGCGCCCGTTCCACTTCGACGCCGAAGCGGATATGGCGGTATATGCCGTACTTGGACGATATCTGCCGGGTGTATTGATACAGCTCGCTACCCGGGGCGAATACCCGGGACCAGTTCGCGTTCTGCTCGAACGAAAAAGAGTAGGTGAACGAGGTGATGTCCACGGCAATGCCGGGGTAGCGATTGTCGCGCCAGGTGCCACCGACATCGTTGCTACGCTCGAGGATCAGGATGTCGTCGACGCCGTCCGCCTTGAGCTGGATGGCGGCACCGATGCCGGAGATGCCGGCGCCGACAATAATCACTTCGTGATCAGGAAGGACAGCGGAAGGACGCCGGGTTTGATCGGCGGTGAAAGCGGCCATGTTCATGCAACAGCCTCCTGGGTGGTCGGTGATGCGTGCAAGTTATCGGATCGGGAGCTGTGGTTGGGTAGTTCGTTATGCCGTCGACTGCTCAGATGGGACTGCATGAAACGGACTATTTTGCGTGTATCCTGACGGGCCTCAGGTAGGAGTAGCAGGAAAATTGGCCAGACGTGGGGCATGTCCTGTCGTGATAGCAGAGTGACTGGTACACTCGCACGACGAGCTTGTTCTGCAACGACATAGGAATCATCGCGCAGGCATTCCTCTTCACTTACCGTCAGCATCAACGGTGGCAGACCCTGATAGTCACCCTGCGTCGGGGACGCGTAGGGATGGAACGGATCGGCGCCCTGCAGGTATATCCTGGTGGCGCCGTCGATCATCACCCGCGACAGCATCGGGTCGCTGCCATTATTCGCATCCCTGGACATCAGCTTTCCGGTTGCATCGGCGCCGGGTGAAATGGCCACTGCGCACACCGGCATGAGCTGTTGCTCGTCGCGGGCACGCAGCAACGTCGCCAGAGTCAGATTGCCTCCAGCGGAATCGCCAGCCACCATCAGTGGCAAGGATTCTTTAATCAAGGCGCTATATACAGCAAAGGCATCATCGGTTGCCGCCGGGAAAGGGTGTTCCGGTGCCAGTCGATAATCTGCGAGAAAAACACGGGCATTGAGTGCTTTTGCCAGCGTGCCGCAGAAATGGTGATAGGTATCGAGACGACCCCCGACGAACGCTCCTCCATGGAGGAACAGCACGGTCGCCACAGGATTGACGGTGCTCATCCACTGACCAAGAACATCGGCCACGCGTCCATTGCGCAGGCTGACGCCACGGGGTATTTGGGAGGGTATCAGCGGGGCATTCATGACCCTGCGTAAATGACGGACCAGATGATCAGGGTCCTGAATGTCGCGCTTCATGATAGCGCGGAACAGGGGCTTGATGATTTTTGCAGCAAGTGACGCCATGGGGGTCTCCCGGATTCAGTTGGCCAGCAGGCGATAGGTCTCGCCGACGGTGCGGGCGTAAAGGCGCGGCATCAGGCGCTTGAAACGCCAGGCGAGGCGCCCATCGATTTGTGGCAGTACGTAAAGCTCACCACGATCCAGCGCATCAAGTGTTTGTCGGGCAACTTTGTCGGCAGTGGTCAGGGCGAAGCGAGTCATGGCGGACCGCGCAAATTCGCGGCGCCTTTCCGGTAGCTTGCCGTCGTTGACGATGTTGGTGGGGACCACGGTCGGGCACAGTGCAGTGACTTTAACCCCGGTTCCGGCAAGCTCAGCAGCCAGAGTTTCCGAGAGCGCCAGCACCCCGGCCTTGGTGACGTTGTAGGTGCTCATTTCCGGCGCTGCACCAAAAGCGGCGGCGGAAGCGACATTGATGATGCCACCATAGCCAAGATCCCGAAGTTTCGGCGCGAAGTAATGGCAGCCGTGGATTACGCCCCAAAGATTCACGTTCATGCACCAGTGCCAGTCATCCAGTGGCACCTCGCCGATGGGCCCGCCGAGACCCACACCTGCATTGTTGATAACCAGTGTCACCGGACGGCCGAGCAGTTTCTCGGCCTCATCACTGAGTGCTTCCATCTGCTTTGCATCACCGACGTCACAGCGACGGGCAATTGCCTTGCTGCCCAGGGTCTTCAGGCATGCGGCGACCTGTTCGGCCCGCTCCTCATTGATGTCAGCACAGATTACCGCGCCGCCACGGCGTGCCAGCTCATAGGCAAAGCTGCGGCCGATGCCGCTGCCGGCTCCGGTGACGACAGCGGCGGCGTTGCGGGAGGGTGGTAGAGGTTGCTTTTTCATAGGAGCCCCTCAGGCGGGTTGCGCAACTGGACGGAGACGGCGACTGGTGCGGGTGCCGCGCTGGTGCTTGAGCAGAGCCTCGAATGCCTTGTGGGTGTCGCCGGTCTTCTCGTAGGCGCGCTTCCAGACCCTGATGATCTCCCGATTGTCATCGTCCCAGGGATGGAAAGTGGGCGAGAAATAGGGGAAGACACCTGCCAGTACTTTGGAAAGAATGCCGGGCTTGACGAACAGCACCTTGAGCATATATGTCGCCGAACGTAGATTCAGGAGCTGTTTGTCTTTGGCCAGCAAGAACGCCTGATTGCCGATCATGATCGGAAAGCCAAGTGCGATGGCCAACATCATGCCGCTGATACGCAACCGGTAACTGCGCAGACCGCCGCCGCTGGCGTCGACGAACACATCGTAGCTGACGCTCTTGTGCTCGGTTTCCTCGACGAAGTGCCAGTACAGCATGGCCCGTAATTCAGGGTGCGTTTCGTCGAAAAGTTCCGGGTGCTCAAGCAGCACCGAGGAAATGATGGCGGTGAAATGCTCGAACGCCGCAGCGATGGAGCTTTGCATGTCATCGCTCAGGCGATGCTGGAGTTCCTTGCGAATAAGCTTGAAGATGGCTTCGACCTTGTCCATGGGGACGCCTTGCTGCACGCATATGGCATTCATCTCGTCATGCTCGCGGGCATGAATGCGCTCCTGGCGGATGAACTCACCCGCAGCTTTGCGCACTTCCGGGTCGCGCAGTTTGTCAAGTTGTCTGCGGGCCGAGTTCATCACCCAGCGTTCGCCATCTGGCACGGCAGCCAGAATGGCGTTCATCCAGTGCGTGCTCCAGGGGTCGTTGTTGAACCAGTGGCGGGCGACCGTCTCAAGGTTCATCGGGAAGTGGAGATCGCGCGTTACAACTTCGTCGTAACCGATCTTGCGATTTGCCAAGGCCATTTGGGTTCTCCGGTCATGAGTGAGCGTGAGCATTAGGCTAGTTGGACGACCAGCCAAATGTCAATCCTGTGATATAGAGAAAGGTCAGAAATATGTATCAGACCTGACGGTGCCTGAGCAGGCAGCGGCGTTAAGGTTGTCAAAGAGGCTGATCGAGGCGGGACGGGATCGAATCCAAGTGTGCGGAGCGGTACTCGGGGTATAGCGATCAAACTTACAGAAAAGTTGGTTAAGGACAATTTAAGCAATTAATATCAATAAGTTGCGTCACATTAGAACGGCATTTGATCGCGCTTGAAACAACCCTTCAAAACAACTCATCCATTTCATCCCGTTCCCGGATCGGGCGCATCTGCCCGGCTTCCACCTTCGGATCGACTGTAAACCGGTACCGCCCCATCACATGCAAGTGATCATGGATGACGGGTGACAAACGTGCGATATCCTCGTCGCGCACCGCAATCCCCTGGTCGCGCAGGTAGTTGATGGTAGCTTCGAGATACAAGGTGTTCCACAGTACCACAATGTTGGTGACCAGACCCAAGGCGCCCAGCTGGTCCTCCTGACCCTCCCTGTAAGGTTGTCGCAGTTCTCCACTATTGCCGTAGCAAATGGTTCTGGCCAAGGCATGGCGGCTTTCGCCTCGGTTGAGCTGGGTCAGAATGAGTCGGCGATAGTGTTTGTCCGTCAGGGTGCGCAAGGCATGGATGGTCTTGACGGCCTTGCCCAGTTCCGCAATGGCTTTACCCAGGGACGAGGGCCGTTTTTGGTGCAACAGGGAGCGAATCAATTCCGTGGCGCCAATGGTGCCCATTTTGAGGGAGCCAGCAGTTCTCAGACAGTCCTCCCAGTATTTTTCCGGCTGATCCAGTTTGAGGTGGTGGCGGGAAAACGCATTCATCGGACCATAGTCCGCATCCGTATCGGCCCGCCAGAAGCGCATGGATCCCATGTCCGCGATGCGGGGACTGAACTGCTAGCCCAGCAGCCAGAACAATCCGAAGATCAAGTCGCTGGCGTCGGCGGTATCGGTCATGATTTCCCGTGGTTTCAGGTGGAATTGCTGCTCCAGCACAGCCTGCAACAGAAATAGGGAATCCCGCATGGTGCCCGGCACCAGCAGGCCGTGAAAACTGTCGTGAATGTCATCCGGTACAGGAAAAGCGGGCCAAACCCCTGCAACTGGAACCATTGCGCCAGCTGGTGGAGTGGCTGACGACGCAGGAGGCCGATCCGCACCAGCGACTACGCGCAACCCGAAACCGTGCTCTGGTTTTGCTTGGGTTCTGGCGTGGGTTCCGGAGCGACTAATTGACCAGACTCCAGGTGGAACAGGTGCAGGTCTTTCCAGGCGAAGGATTGATCCTGTTTCTATCCCGTAGCAAGACCGATCGCACCAGCCTGGGCCGGGAATACCGGGTGCCGGCCTTGAGCCAGCTGTGCCCAGTGGCGGCCTACCGGGATTGGCTGGCGCCGTCCGGACTCACCGAAGGTCCGGTGTTTCGGAGCATCGATTGCTGGGGCCACCTGTCAATGTCCGCACTCAATCCGCAAAGCATCGTCCCGATGCTGCGGTCTTTGTTGGTCAGTGCCGGCGTACCGGATGCCCACCAGTACAGCAGTCATTCGTTGCGCCGTGGGTTTGCCAGCTGGGCCGGCAGCAACTGTTGGGATGTGCAGGCCCTGATGGAATATGTGGGCTGGAAGGACATCAAGTCGGCGATGCGCTATATTGAGCGAGCCGATTCGTTTGCCCGAGGGCGGATCGAGGCCGCGCTACCGCCCTCCCATGGAGGAGAATGAGGATGGCAACGGTGCGAGCGATGGTGATCATCATTCGATCTAAATGTTGGCACTTGTTGCAGCTATGCGGTCACTGGGGTTGTTTGTCGGCAAGCCT
>JABLXQ010000015.1 GCA_013178375.1 Gammaproteobacteria bacterium | reverse complement strand
TCATCTCAAGATGCGATCTAGTACTAAACATTCCGACGCCCAACAAAAATGCGTGTAAACAAATACTTGTGGAATGCCTGCATGGTTTGGCTAATACCTTTAAATCAATCGGCAAAATTCCTAATGCATCTGGATTTGAATCGGTCGTGGATGCAGTGCAAGGGCTGGATGGCCGGGCTATTCGGAAAGTAGTCGCTAGCGCATTAGCGTTGCGCAGAGAAGTGGCAGCTGATTCTAACATGGCGGCTCACGCTTCGGAGTTTCCGCGATGGACTCCCGGATATGTCAAACGTTTGCTGTCTCCCCGGCAGAGCCGGGGGATTTCCCGTTATGGGTTAAATCTAGTAAATTCATATAGTTATCATCGAAGTGGCTAAATCCAACACTTTTACCGGCCGGACCTCTAATTTTCCGCCACACAGAACTTGCCCAGCTCGACGATATCGCCGATTTCACGGATTTTATCCAGACTCAGTGGCTGCGAGTGGCTGTTTTCGAAGGGCAGGGGTTCGGAGGGGTCGTCGAATTGACAACACATGGTGAGGTATGGCCACGATTCCAGTAAAAAACAGCCACATACAGCGTAAATGGCTGAATTAAAAGGCCGTATTTTCAAAGCGATCAATTAATGTTCAGCAACTGGTTTTTTTTGAACTGTCCTGCTTTCATATCGACAAATCATAATCCGGTGGCTTCACTTTTCGTTTCAGATCCAGCGTGTAATCCCCAAACCGATTGATCTGATTGGTCCAGTACGGACCCAGTCCTGCCAAGATGGCAGGTGTTATTTCATGCCCTTCAGCCTGCAATTTTTTCAGTATCTGAGTCATCGAAGCCACGTTGTGCAGTATGGCCAGATTGGCCACCAGCTGGTTGTACTTGATGATCTTGTTTTGCTCATAACGGATATTTTCAGCAATGATGCCGTCGTTGCCGAAGAACAGCCATTTGGTGAAATTATTGAACTGCTCCCCTTTGTTGGTTGCTGCATGAACCACCTTGCGTAATTCGACATCATTGATATATCGCAGTAGGTAAATCGTCCTGACTACGCGCCCCAATTCTCTGAATGCAAAATACACCTTGTTCTTCCGGCTTTGGGTGCCCAATCGTCGCAATATGGTCGAGGGAGTGAGTTTTCCGGCCTTGATCGAGAGCGCAATGCGGAACATGTCCGGTAGGTGTCTTTCAATCAATTCCCAGTCGATGGTGCCGCTGAACAGGGCTTCGATATGCTGGGCTTTGTTTTTGCCGTCCGCCTTGAAGAACGTCAGCTTCTTGATGCCACGGATGCGCGGCATCAACTGAATACCCAGCAAAAAGGCCAACGCGAATACCGGTGTGCTTTGGGACTGGGTGTCTCCGTGCAAGGTATCGGGTTGAATATCTATCTCGCTGTTCTGGATTACATCGAGGATATAAATGGCCTCGTAGACTCCGCACGGAATGAAGCGGCTGAACAGCGCGATGTATTGATCGGACACATGGTAGTAACCGATCCCGCCATAGCCGCCGTAGCGGATGTGGTATTCCGAGATCAGGTTTTGCTCGTATAGATTCCATTTGGTGCCATCGGCAGAGGCGGATTTGCCAGTGCCCCAATACTTGGGCAAGGCGAACCGGTTATAGGCGTTAATTACAGTTGCGATAGCCTTGTCCAAACGCTCCTCCGTCACGTGTTTCAGATTAAGCCAAGCCACCTGTTTGCGACTGACTCCTTTCACTGATTGTGCCACCTGACTGGGCCCCAGATTACAGCCATAACAGAACAAGGTCAGGATAAAGCGCATGCGGGGATCGTCCAGTTTGGTTTCAAAACCGGAAATTGGACCAAACTGGCTATGTAGATTGAGCCAACGCTCGGATTCCACCAGTACATCCAGGATACTGATTTCCTGGAAACGTTCCCGCAGTGCATCGACAACATTTTTGACTTCCGGCAACGGTTCATCGGTTTCGTGATTTCTTATCACCGGACCCTTGGCGGTCAAATCCAGATATTCGTTGTCCGGAAAACGCTGATCCGCCCGATCGGTGGCTTCCTGCAATTGCTGTTTGAGTTGACTGACGAAGTCGGCGGGTTTCACCGGTAAATTCACCAGTTGGCCGTATTCATCTATTTGAACGAGGTATTCGTCCTCGCTGACTTGCTGTTCACGATAATCAGAATACTGGTCGCTGCCCCTTACAATCAAATCGCCATTATTCAGTTCCAGCTGGACCTGAACAAATACGAACATCTCAAAATACTTGCGGTGAATCTGTGTGACTTTGGCGCTTGGAGAAGTCTGGCCTGTCACCAGTTTGCGCCATTGTTCTGGTAACCACTGCAGACTGATCAGATTGCGCTGAACGGGTCCGGGGGACGCAATCGATAGCCACTCCTTGTGGCTTCTTTTGTGTTGCAGGACAAAACGAATGGCCCGGATCAGTGTGTCATCGCTGGAGGTGGATTGGAGGTCCAGCGCCTGGAGGCAACTGAACAATACAGAACGCGATTGGCAGTAGGAGGACAACATAAACGGCCAGTAATTGTTGCTGGCAAAGGCCATGTATTCCTCGCACTCTTCAACCAATAGTGCCGGGTCCGCTTTCAGGGCGGAATGGATGGCGTCGATCACCTGTCGGCCTGGGTTCCCGTCTTTGTGACGAAGCACTTCCAGCACTGCCTGAAAGCGGCCAATCAGTTTTTCAGTGCGCTTGACCTGTTCCAGGTGATACTGCTGCAGGCGCAATTCTGCTGTGCTGCGCAGGCTCTGAACCTTTTTGACTAAAATGGCGGCTATGGCGTCCAGGGCCTTTTGGCGCTGTGACTGGATCAGCACTACCGCCAGTGCGTAGCGTTTGTTGAGCTTGAGAGCACGCGCCGAATCGGCGTGGAGGGAGTGGGCTTCCAGACAATACTGCTTACGCCGACTCATCGAAATGCCGTCCAGCGAGGGTAGGTGGTTGGCAAGGCCAGCCAACCAGTCCAGATGCTGCAAAAAGGTTTTGATTTCTTGATTCTTGGCCCGCTTGGGTTCGCGCTTGAGCTGGTTCCAGCCACTTTCGGTGGCGTCCATGACGGGCGTCACCAAAGCGTCGATCATGGCCTTGGCTTCTGAGGACAAGGCCTTGTACAAATGATCGTAACATTGGTCGTTGACCTGGTGGCGGGCGCGGGTCGCCACCCGTACCAAGGTGCTAAAGGCCGGTAACTCATAGCGGTATTTGACCAGTTCCTCCAGGCATTCGTTGATGATATCGGGGAGTCGCTCCTTGGTGTCTGCGGCCCGTTCTGCCACCGCTTCCAGCAAGTCTTCTCCGCTGTCGTCGAAGCGACGGAGGGCCAAATGATCACGGATTTTTTGAATATGGCGCTGACGGGCGCCGGATTTGTCATATTCCCGCAATTGCCGAAAAGTGAATGACTTGCCAGGCAGAAATCCCACGATGTGCTGTACGACACGGGACGGAACTTCGGTCAGCACCGGGAAATAGCCCAGCCGCTGTACCAACTTGAGCAATAGCAGGAAACAGCAACGGGCATTGTGTTGACGGGCATGGGTCGCGGCCAGCAGTAGCTCGTCGGCCGTGGGGGAATAGATTTCGTGGAGTTCGTGCCGGGTCAGTTGCGACTTGATGCGAGGATAGGCCGTTTCATGTACATCGGTCATGATAAATACTGCTCGTTTATTCGGGTGTTCAGTCCCAGCGCTTTCCCGTCGTGCGCTCCACGCAATGCGCTTCAATAAAACAGTGATGGCTATCGGCGATATGTTGCATCTCGGTGAACAGATCCCGTGTGATGCCGTCCAGATGTGCCGACGATTCGTGGTGAATGACCAGTCGATAGTGACCTTGATCCCGACTCAAGCAGCGCATGTCATGGGTTTTAAGACAGATACGCTCAATATGCTCACGGGCATTTTTACGATTGCTGTGTTTGACATGGTAGGTTTCGATCTGCAAGTAAAGATCCACAACGGTATCCTGCCATTGTGCGGTGTCAACGAAACCCGATTGTGACACGGCGATACTCATTTTCGCTGCGACCGGTATCGGAAACGCCCGATCAAACGGTGCGGCCACCTCGACGTACCGCATGGCCGATTTCAGATCTTTCCAGCCAACGTATTCCATGAGGGCTTTTACGTCCCATCCCGCACTGTACGCCCAGGTGGCAAAGCCCCGGCGCAGGGAATGACTGCTGTAGGAATTCGGTAGGGGAACGCCCGCATGCACGAACAAATCCCGTAGTAATGGAATGACACTGTTGACATGCAGGCCTGTTGCGGAACAACTGCCCCAGCGATCGATACGCCGGAATAACGGGCCTTGTGTCAGACCGGATGCAGCAAGCCACTGCTGGCAGGCATCCACCGGACACAACTGCTGTAATGCGGGGGTTCGGTAGGTGGCGCCCAGGGCAGCGCGGTCGCTTTTGCTGCGGGGCAGATACAATTCAATGCCCTGACCAGGCATAATCGATATATGTTCCACCTGAACACGGCAAAGCTCATCACTGCGAAATCCGCGCCAGAAACCCAGCAACACCAGGGCGCGGTCCCTGAGTAAACGCAGGTATTGCGGGGAATTCGTGGGAATCACCACTAACTGGGTCTCCATCCACTGAATCAGCGTTGTTAACTGTTCGATCTGTAACGGTCGGGCTTGTTTTTCATGGACAGGATGCAATTCGCGGATACCCTTGAGCACCTTGCGTACATGAGGTGCCTTGGTGGGATCGGGAAAGCCCTGGTCCATATGCCACTGCGCCAATCCTGCCAAACGCTGCTTCAAGGTGTTGAGGGACTGCTGGTTGGCGCGATCAACCAGATAACGAGCGACGCTGTCAGCGGTAGCCGGTAAAAAGCCACCCCATTCCACCTCAAAATCGTGGACAGCTGCTCGATAGGCTTTGCGGGTATTCGCGCGTGTGGCAGCCTCGATATAGCGATCAATAGAATTCTGATCCTGGTTCACTTGAGGGTTCGCCGAAAACAGGGCAGAAAACAAGTCAATAGCAGTGCGATTGCACCATCAAACGGTTTCATTGCGCCATCCCAAAACAATCACCATCATGCCTAGGAGAGAGATACCGGCACCTATCCAGTCCCAGGTAGACAATTTCATTCCATCCACCACCCGCAGCCACACGAGTGCTGTGGCTACGTAAACACCTCCATAAGCGGCATACACCCGGCCGCTCGAAGTAGGGTGTAGGGTCAGAAGCCATACAAACGCTGCCAGGCTAAAAACTGCAGGAACCAACAACCACGCAGATCCATTTTTACGTAGCCACAAAAAGGGCAAAAAACACCCTACAATTTCAGCCAATGCCGTTATGACAAAAAGTCCGGTGGTTTTTAGCATGTCGAAGAGTTCCAAAGTCATGAAGTTGAATAAATTCCAGCATTGTCACCTTGGTTGTGAGTGTTGCGAGTATATCAAACGATTGTTGAGCGAGCCTGGTACATGATCGTATCCAAACCTTTTCCGGCACCCATTGCGCTTGCCGGAAAAGGTTTGTGTTGATGGCATGCATGGTTGAAAGCGGACCACCCGTACTATTGGTTTTAACCGTCAACGACAGGCGACATTTTCTGTTTGGAGAACACCCCGAACAACGCAGGCAGTACAAACAGCGTCAGCAGGGTGGAGGACACCAACCCACCCACCACCACCGTTGCCAGTGGGCGTTGCACTTCCGATCCCACGCCGGATGCGAGCAGCATGGGAATAAGTCCCAAAGCTGCTATTGAGGCGGTCATCATCACCGGTCGCAAGCGCGAGCACGCTCCTTCAAACACCGCCGCCTGTATGTCCAGCCCATCACTGAGCCGCTGGTTGATAGAATTGACCATCACCACGCCATTCAGCACAGCGACGCCAAATAGCGCGATAAAACCAATAGATCCCGGCACGGACAGGTACTGCCCCGACACGAACAGAGCGGCAATTCCGCCAATCAACGCCAGCGGCACATTGAGCATGATCAAGAGCGCCTGGCCAACCGAACCGAAGGCAAAGTACAGCAGCAGAAAAATCAGGCCCAGCGACAACGGGACCACCACCAGCAGCCGTGCCTGCGCCCGTTCCTGATTCTCGAACTGCCCACCGAAAACCACACTGTATCCGGGCGGCAAATCGACCTCATCATCAATGCGCTGGCGCAGCTCCGCCACCAGTCCACCCATGTCGCGTCCCTCTACGTTGGCTTCGATCACTACCCGCCGTTGCACGTCATCACGGCGTACCTGCGGCGGCCCGGATTCGATCGAGACCTTCGCCACATCACCCAACCTGATCCACGCGCCACTGGGCGACTTCAGGATCAGGCCCCTGATCATTTCCATGTTGTTGCGAAAATCCGGTGCCAGTCGCACGTAAATGTCATAACGCTCGTTACCTTTGATTACCTGCCCGGCTTCGGTGCCGCCGATGGCATTGGCCACCAGATCCATAACCTGCGAAACCGGTACACCATAGCGGGCAAGCTGGGCACGATCAGGTTGAATCACCAGTTGGGATTCACCGGCGATCTGCTCCAGTGCCACGCCACGGGTGCCCTCGACCCGTTTCACCAGATTTTCAATATCACGGCCTTTGGCTGCCAACATATCCAGATCAGGGCCAAATAGTTTGACTGCCAGCTGCGCCTTGACGCCGGACAGTAATTCGTCCACGCGGGTCGCAATGGGTTGGGAGAAGGAAAACAACAAACCCGGATGAATCGACATGCGTTCCTGCATCAGCGCCTGCAATGCACGCCGGTCGGGTGCCGAGCTCCATTCCTGAACGGGTTTCAGGCCCACATACAGCTCCACATTGGAAACCGGTTCGGGGTCGCCGCCCAGTTCCGGTCGTCCTACACGGCTCGCGGCGTACAGCACTTCCGGAAACGTCATCAGCACCTGTTCCATTTTCTGTGCGACTTCAACCGAGGTATCCAGACTGGAAGACGGTGCCAGGGTGACACGAATGTTGAGTGTGCCTTCCTCCAGTTCAGGCACGAATTCAGTTCCCAGAAACGGAACCAGCAACAACGCACCCACCAGCATAGCCAGTGCACTTCCCGCCACCAGTGAACGCTGTTTTAACGCACTCTGTAAAAGGCGTCGGTAGCCACTGTCAAGCGCGCGAGTGAGCACGTTGTCCCGATGTTTGACTCCGCGCTGAAACAGATAGGTCGCCAGTGCCGGCACCATCAGCAACGCCACCAGCAACGAAGCCAGCATCGCCAGTACGATGGACATGGCCATGGGCTGGAACAATTTGCCTTCTACCCCCTGCAGGCTGAACAGCGGCGCGAACACGATGATGATGATCATGACGGCAAAAAAAACCGGACGCCCTACTTCCTTCGCGGCTTCCTGGATGCGCAAAGCGATACCATGATCATCAGAACTCACGTCATGTCGATCTGGATCATCAATGGCTGCGCGCTGCAACGATTGCTGATCATGTTCATGATCAGGATGTGTCAGGTGGCTGAAAATATGCTCCATCATGACGACAGAACCATCCACCATCATGCCAATGGCAATCGCCAGTCCGCCCAGGGACATCAGATTGGCGGAGATGCCCCAGTACGCCATGGCCATCAACGCCAATCCGATCGACACGGGCACCGAAATCAGTACCAGTAACGCCGCACGCAAATTCATCAGGAACAGCAGCAACACCACGACGATCAGCACAAACGCTTCCAGCAAGGCTTTCACCACGGTTTCCACGGCTTTGTCGACCAGCTCCGCCTGATCATAGAAAGGCTCGATGGAAACCCCGTCTGGCAATGCGGCCTGAATGGCGGGCAAGCGCGCCTTCACGCCTTCGATGGTCGCTTTGGTATTGGCACCCATGCGCTTGAGCACAATGCCTGCCACCACCTCACCCAGCGCTTCCGGTTCACCGCTGCCATTGCGTCGAGTCATGGTGAGCGCGCCCTGGCGAATTTCAGAACCAAATCCGATATTCGCCACGTCGCTGACTTTCACCGGCACACCCTTGATATTTTTGAGTGGTATATTGCCGATGTCCTCCAGTCCGGCACTATCGCTGCGCACCCAGCCAACACCCCGGATCACCAGCTGTTCAGCACCCCGATCCAGATACCAGCCACCGGCATTGCGATTGTTGGCTTCAATTTCTTCCACCACTTCATCGATGGTCAGGTCATAAGCCAGCAAACGAGACGGATCAACATTGACTTGATACTGCTTGACCTCTCCACCGTACGACAGTACTTCGGTTACACCGGCCACCGGCATCAACAGCATCTTGACGACCCAGTCGTTCAGGCTGCGTAAGGCCATTGCATCATATTGCTGGGGCCGCTCGCTGCGCAGAATGTACTGGTAAACTTGCCCCAGCCCGGAGGTATTGGGCCCCATTTCCGGCGTACCGATACCATCGGGAATTTCTTCCCTGGCGGCCTGCAACCGTTCAAATACCAGCTGACGCGCAAAATAGATGTCGGTGCCTTCCTTGAACACCACCGTAATGACAGACAATCCGGTTTTGGAAATGGAACGGACCGCCTCCACATCCGGCAGTGCATACATCACCGCCTCGACCGGAAAGGTGATGAGCTGTTCGACTTCTTCGGCCGCCAGCCCCTGCGCCTCCGTGTTGATCTGGACCTGCACGTTGGTGACGTCGGGGAACGCATCCAGATTGAGACGCGGCAAGATGAGCACGCTGCCCACGATCAGACCGATCAGGGACAGCAGGACCAGCAGGCGGTTTTTCACGCCCAGGTCAATAATGGCATTCAGCATCGCACGGTCCCCTCAATGGTTGTGGACTTCAAAACCGCTTTTGGCGATTTCGGACTGCACGAAGAAGGCTCCGCTGGTGACCACCCGGCTGCCACTGGCAACACCGCTGATAACCAGATGTTCACCCAGGGTCTGAACCAATTCCACCTCACGGGGTTCATAACGACCCTGGGCTGTCTCCACAAATACTTGCCAGTCGCCATCCGCCCCACGCAAGACAGCAGACTCCGGCAGCGCCATGACCGGTTCGGGGGTTTTGAACTGGAATGCCACGTCAGCGAAAAGTCCGGAATGAAGTTTGTGATCAGCGTTATCCACTACCAAACGCACGATACGAGTCCGGCTGCGTGGATCGATTTTGTGCGCTTCCTGCGTGACACGGGCGGGGAAGCTTTCACCGCCCGTGTTGATCAGGGCGGGGGTACCCACCGGAACAGCGAGCGCGGGGCCGGGGGGGAGTCGTGCTTCCACCCAAAGCTCGGTTTCATCAGCTAAATCCATAATGGTTTCACCCGCATCCACTCGCTGACCCTGGTGAAAATCGTCGGACAGCACCACACTTGCCGCCGCCGCCCGCAAACTGTATTCACCCAGTTTCACCCTGGTGCCTGACTCCAGCGCCTGTATGTCTGAATCGGCCAATCCATAGGCTTCCAGTTTTCCCAGCGAGGCTTCCATGTCGCCCTGCGCACCGATATAGCGCTTGTCACCCACCGCCTGACGACCCAGCGCCTTGACCCGTTGCCATTCCGATGCTGCCACGCGATAGGCGGCCTGTGCCTCGGCCACTTCATCACTGAACAGCGTCACCAGCTTTTGATCCGGCGTAACTGTCTCACCCAGCGCCACATGACGCCGCAGGACAATAGACGGGGTGCGGGCAGATACACGGTAACTGCTATACCCGTTGTTTTTGATTTCACCCGGCGCGTGGATCTGAAAATCGATCTGACGGGGCCGGAGTTCGGTCACAACAATGCTGGCCATATTCACCTGTTCGTCAGACAGTTCCGCGTCCGATTTTTTTTCTCCACCGTGTCCATGACCATCCTCTTCTTCCTTCTCATCGTGATCGGCATCCTTTTCGGGGTGAGCGGCTTCTGCGGCGTGTTCTGCTTCGTCATGTCCGTGTTCATCCGCCGCGTGTGCCAGGGGCGTTCCCAGCAGTGTGAGAATCGCGCACAAGATCGTTGAGTGAATTGCTTTCATGTTATGTGTCCTTCTACTGTTCAGTTGCGCTGAATCGCGTCAAGCAGTTGACCGGATTCCAGCAGCCATTCGATGACGGCCTGGTGCCATTCGGATTCCAATTCAATGCCTGCCTGCAAGCTTTCTCCACGTTCCTTGAGTGCCAGCAAATAGTCTGGAGTACTGAGATCACCTGTGCGCCATTGTTTTTCCAGCAGTGCAGCGCTGTTGCCCACCCGTGTTTGCATTACGGTGCGCCAGCGTTCATGGCGACCGGCATAGGCTTTCAAGGCAGCCTCGCTGCCTTCCAGCAGCGCCAGCTGTTGCCTTCGCGCCTGGTAATAATGGGCTTCGGCCGCCAGCGCCTCTTGCGAGGCCGCGCGCACCTCGGCCCGGTAGTCGTTGCGCAGGGCCAGCGGAATGGACAATGTCAGCGCCACCACATTGTCTTCTCCGCTCTTGCCGCCATTGATACCCACCGTGGGATCGGATTTGGCGTCGCGCGCTGCCACGTCCGCTTGCGCTTTCGCAGCGTTCCATTCGGCCAGTGCCTGCGTGACGCGGGGATGTCGGTCCACTTGTTGTGCGGGATCAACACCTCGCCGTTGTTGTTGCCAGAATGCCTCCGGAATGGTGATGGTGGCAGTTGATCTTTCGGGAAACAGTGCCTTCAGTGTCGCGCCGGCTTTGGCGAGCTGCGCCTCGGCATCAGCGCTGTCATTGAGGAGTTGCGCCAGTGTCAGCAACGCCAGTTCCGCGTCGATCTGCCCAAGGTCACCCGTTTTTTGCCGCTGCTCCACCAGCGCCAGCAAGGCGTCCAGCTGACTTTCCTGTTCCCGCGCGAAGGTCACACGCTGTTGTGCGGATTGCCAGTCGTTGATGGCCAGCAGTGCTTCCATGATTTTTTGTTGCAACACTTGCTGATAACCGGTTTGCGCCGCCTGGCGAGCATGATTCCCCTGGTTTTGACGGGCGCCACGCTTGTCCCACCAGTCGAGTGTCTGGTTGACCCCGATCCGGCTGTTGTTGTCGTCACCTTCCCGTTCCACTTCGGCTTCCAGCTCGGGGTTATAGAGAGGCTGGTCGCGCGCTTCGGCCGTGGACAATTGAGCGTTCATTTTCTCCCGTTCGGAAACGACTTCAGGGTGTTGCAGGATCTGTTGGTAGAACCAGTGATTCCATGCCGTAGTATCCTGGCTTTCTGCCCGCGCGTTTTGCTGATGTATCAGCAATAGCAGAGCTGCCAGGACAAATCTGGATCGAGCTAAATGCATGTTGATGGTCTCTCGTCAATCAAGTCGGTTCTGCTGAAATCTGGCAGAACCGCACAAGAATTTATCGGGCAATATTGGCGGTGTGAACGGGTTCAACCGTGTTATCAGATGGCTTTTCTGACGGGTGGAACGCCACTTTCACCACTGTTCCGGTTGGCAGCGCCTGATTGAGCGCAGCAGAAAACCGCAAGCCACCTTTTTTGCGCATTTTGGGCGTCAGAATTGATGGGTAATAGGCGGTTGTGGTTTCCGTCAGTAATTGGCCATCATGCCCATACGCAGCCACATCAATATGGCCAGCGGGCGGATGAGAAACAGCATGCGCATTCAACCGACCACTGATCGTCCATCCGGTTTCCGTTTCGGAGGCATGAAGACGATTGAGATGCCAGCGTTGATTAGGGTAGGTAACCACTTCAACAGTAACGGCTTGTGCCCATGTTGAGGCGGACAGCGTCGAGAAAATAGCCACAAGAGAGGCAGAGATAATTTTATTCATGAGATTGATCCTTCGAATGATCGAATAGTGAAATCCCGGCTCATACCGGGCTAACACTGATTAAAAAGCCAGAAGGATCAAGCGATGGGAGGGCGAAAATCGGGGGCGGAGAACCACAAGGCAGTTGCAGAAGAATGCTCAGCGACAGACAACACTTTGTCGGGAGCGGGTAAACAGGGTGCGTGTGTTGCCAGAATAGGCAGCGTGCCGTGGCAATGACAACAATGACTGCATTGATGGACAGATGCAGAGCTTCCATCCGGTGTTACTTTGCCTTCATCTGCATCGCCAACGTTACCGAAGGTGGCAATATTGGATACTGGCTCGTCCACTATCAAGATTCGATGTATGGGCTTCTGCTGATGTAACTGGTGCACATCGGCCACCGCAATCAGCGATTGCAGTACCAGTATCAACACCAGTAACAGACGGAAAACCCTAAGCGCCACTATCTATTTACCTTAATAAAGCTGAACGTTAAGTACCGACAAGCAAGAATAGTCAAAAGTTCCCTTTGGTTCAATCCAATACGCAACAATGGGTCAACCCCACAAGCCCGGCTGGCGTAATTCATTGTTCGTCCAGCTTCAGCAAGGCGTCCAGGTCCGGCGCTATCGGCATGGGCTGGAATGCGCTGACATTGGCCCCTCCGGTGTTGCCCAGCGGCAAGCGTCTGGTCAGATGGCCCAGTGGTGTCAGCAGCAAACGTACGAGCTGCCCGGCGACCTCACGCCAATCGCGTCGTGCCCAGCCAACCCGCAACATCCACAGATGCACCTGCATATGAGGCAGGAAATAGCGCTGGCCCAGCACGTGCGCCCGTTCCAGATGAGCAAAGGCTGAAACCAGCACCTTGTGATTCCAGGCCAGACGAGCGCTTTCCAGTTCCCGTTGGTAGGCGTCTTTCAGAACAGCGTTCATTGGCATGACGTATTTACCTTGGGTGTTTCAAATCGTCAGTAACCATCCACGCAGTATGCGCAGGCTGACGGCAACTGCCATCGGCGCATTCTTCTGCTCTGGCGCCACGGGTGAAATGGAAATAGAGCACTACAAAAATAATGATCAAAACAACCGGATGGCACTTTAGGCTCACAATGACGACCTTGTTTTTTCTGTGGCAAAACCTTTAATAACACAGCGTGTAATTTTCAACGCACAGCGCCCATAAGATAGATCCCGCGTCTCTTCGACGAAGGATCTATAGCCATGTTTAAGGCGCCTTCATCAGCCTGGATTTTCAGTGCGCATCCATCATGCAGCCCCGCATCATGCCGCCATGCATATCATCTTGCATATTGTCGTGCATCATGCCCATTCCCTTCATGCCTGTGCACATTGAATCCATATGCTGTTGCATGGTCTCCATGTGTTGCTGCATCAGCTTTTTCCGTTCATCTTCCGTTTTTGCGCTTTGGATTTCCTGCATCTGCTTTTGCATAACATCCATGTGTTCCTGCATTTTTTTCAGGTCTGCATCCGTCATGGTCGTAGCAGGGTCAGCCGCCATTGCCGGCAACGCAAAACCAACAAATGCGGCCAGGGTGATATTACGGATATGTTTCATTGACATGGTTGCTTTCTCCATTGGTTCAGTCGGCGCAAGACATACTTCACTTGCGCGTTTAGTTTCCACCGAAGCTGCGCCTCTGTGGTAATTCATAAATCTCTCTTCCGTTCGCGATTGCCGGTGTAAATTCACTTGGCAGTTTTGGTTCGCAACAAGCGCAATCCATTCGCAACCACGATCAGGCTGGCGCCCATGTCGGCAAACACCGCCATCCAGAGTGTCGCCCATCCGGTCAGGGTCAATACCAGAAACACCAGCTTGATGCCCAGGGCTATGCCGATGTTCTGTTTTAGCACCGCTGCGGTTTTACGCGACAGCCGCACAAATTCAGGAATCTTGCGCAAGTCATCGTCCATCAGAGCAACATCGGCGGTTTCAATGGCGGTATCGCTGCCGGCGGCGCCCATGGCAAAGCCGATGTTGGCGCGGGCCAGCGCGGGCGCATCGTTGATACCATCGCCCACCATTCCCACCACTGAGCCGGCTTCCACCAGCGACCGTATCTGATCCAGTTTGTCCTGTGGCAGTAGATTGGCACGCACCGTGTCGATGCCTACCTTTACGGCAATGGCTTGTGCGGTGTGCGGGTTGTCACCGGTCAGCATCAGGGTGCGGATGCCCAGCGCCTTCAAGGCATCGATTGCCGCAGCGCTGGCAGGACGGACGCTGTCAGCCACAGCGAACAAGGCCAGGACCTGCTGCGGGTCGGTCAGCATAACCACCGTTTTTCCCTGCTGCTCCAGTTGCTCCAGCTGTTGTTCCAATGCAGGAGAACACAATCCCAATTCTTCGATCAACCGATGATTGCCCAGGTGGTATAGCGTGCCATCTATTCGGCCGCTTATACCGCGCCCTGGAAGATCCTCGAACTCGTCCAGACTGCGGGACGGAATGGCGGTCGCGGTTTCAGATTGAGCAACTGCTTTTGACACCGGATGATGCGAATGCCGCGCAAGAGTGACAGCGAGCATCTGCACGTCGTTCGCATTGCCCATCAGAATAAGCTGGTCGGTCTGAACCGGTTTGCCGTAGGTCAAGGTACCCGTCTTATCCAGCGCAAGCACTTGCAAATGGCGCCCCATTTCCAGATGGGCGCCGCCCTTGACGAGAATGCCGCGCCGGGCCGCCGTCGCCAGCCCGCTCACAATGGTCACCGGGGTGGAAATCACCAGTGCGCAAGGACACGCAATCACGAGCAACACCAGGGCACGGTAGATCCATTCGAGCCAGATTTGTGCATCAGTCGGTGCCAGATAGAGCGGCGGCGCCACAGCCACCAGTAGTGCCAGCACAAATACCAGAGGCGTGTAGATACGGGAGAACTGATCGACAAAACGTTGCGTGGGCGAACGGGCGCCCTGGGCTTCCTCAACAGCGTGAATGATCCGGGCCAGAGTGGAATCGCCCGCCACCGCCGTGACACGGTATTCCAGTACACCAGACTGGTTGATAGTGCCAGCGAATAGCGCATCACCGGGGCCTTTTTCTACCGGCAGGCTTTCACCCGTAATGGGTGCCTGATTCACGGCGGAACGCCCGGTCATCACTGCACCATCCAGGCTGATACGTTCTCCGGGGCGCACCTGGACGATGGCGCCGACAGGAACCGTTTTGGTGGGCAATGCCATCCACTGACCATCTTCTTGTCGCACGCTGGCCTGCTCGGGCGCCAGTTCCAGCAGGCCGCGAATGGCGTTGCGGGCACGATCCAGGGAACGGGCCTCAATCAGTTCCGCCACGGTAAATAGGAACATCACCATCGCCGCTTCCGGCCACTCACCAATAAGCATGGCGCCGGTGACAGCGATGCTCATCAAGGCGTTGATATTAAGATTGCGGTTTTTCAGGGCGATCCAGCCCTTTTTGTAGGTGCCCAGACCGACGCTGACAATGGCCACCAATGCGAGGGCTCCAGCCAACCAATGCGGTGCATTCAGCCATTCCGCAGCTTCTGCTCCTGTTGCTGTCATGCCGGACAATGCAAGCAGCAACCAGCGTGTCCGGTTAGGTGCGCCAGAACTGCTATTTGCGGATTTATCCATGTCTGGCGTTACACGTTGAGGTGTAAAACCCAGTTTATGGAGAACTGATTCAACGGCGGCATCCGCAACGGGATCACGTTCCACTGTCAACATGCGCTGCATCAAATTGAATTCCAGACTCCGCACACCGGGCAGTGGGGCGAGGGCGTCACGAATCAGTTTCTCTTCGGTTGGGCAATCCATTTGATGAATGAGGTAGCGGATAGCGTCCCTCTGTGGTGCTACACCGGAGTCTTTTTTTTCTACCGGCGGGTTTGCCGAACAGGATGCGTTCTGGTCGCAGCAGTTTGACATGATATGTCCTCGAATTCGCAGTGTGATCAGTTAACACCTAGAGCCAAGTCCAGAGTCAAGCCTTGATCTGGTCCGGAAAATGGCTTGTTCAACAGGGACGCCTCGCTTGGTTGCAGGGATGGATTCTGCGGTGATGTCATTGTTGTGGATTAAAAACCCTCTAGCTACTATAGGGTCAAGATGGAGGGGTAAACGATGAAAATTGGTGAATTGGCCAAGAAAACCGGGGTTGACGTTCCTACAATCCGCTATTACGAACAGGAACGGCTGCTTGCGCCACCACCACGGTCAAGTGCGGGCTATCGACAGTACGAAGCAACACACCTGGAAACCTTGCAGTTTATTCGTCATTGCAGATCATTGGATATTTCCTTGTCGGAAATACGCATGCTGCTGAATTATCGCGAAAATCCGGAACTGGCCTGTGATGCGGTAAACCAGTTGATTGCCTTGCATATTGATCAGGTGCGCGATCGAATCACTCAGCTCCAACAGCTAGAGGAACAACTTTTGGCGTTGCAAGGACGCTGCGGGGAACAGCGTTATGCCAAAGATTGCGGTATTTTGGAATCGTTGAAGTGCAGCGTGGGCTGAGCAGGGCGATACCAAAGTCGTAAGTATTCAAACAGGTTCCTGCCTTAATTTTTAAATTGGCGTGTGACACGGCGTAGTTGATCTGACCAATTACATACCACCTATATAGGTTTTCTGTTTTAAAAGTCCTTATTACACGGGATAACGCTCCATTATCCCGTGAGTATTTCGCACGCTAGACGCCACTTGAACACCCCACAATAGTACAATAGTATGCGGTATGTATTACGGTATGTTATTTCGCGGAGGGGCATCCATGGCGCGCAGCGGCATTAGCAAATTTCATGTGAAACAAGCAAGGGACACCTTGCTCGCCAAGGGGCAGAACCCCTCCCTGGATGCCATTCGCATGGCGCTGGGTAATACGGGATCGCGTACCACGATCCATCGCTATCTACGAGAATTGGAGGCGGAGGACGGCACCCGGCTAGGCGATCGCAGCCTGCTCAGCGATACCCTCAAGGACTTGGTCGAACGTCTCTCAGCGCAACTGCAAGCTGAGGCCCTGGAAGTGGTTGAACACCAGCAGCAGCGTCACGCACAACAGGTCGCCGGGCTCCAATCTCGTCTTGAGGATGCCAATAAACAACGGGATGCCAGCGGTTCGGAATTGGATCACTTCAAAGGTCGTTTGACGGCTGAGCAAGCTACCCATCAGGCCACAGCGGCCGCGTATCAACTGGAACAAATCCGCAGCCATCAACTGGCGCAAGAAGTGGCTGGTCTCAAGGAGCAATTGGCCGCCGCTGAAAAACACCAGGCTTCACTGGAGGAAAAGCACCAGCATGCCCGCGAGGCCCTGGAGCACTACCGTCAATCAATTAAAGAATTGCGCGAGCAGGATCAACGTCGGCACGAACATCAGCTACAACAAGTCCAGTCTGAACTGCGTCAGCTTCAGCAAAGCCTGGTGATCAAACAAAGTGAGGTTACCGAGTTGAGCAAGGACAGTGCACGGTTGGCCGCAGAATTAGCGGAGACCCGCAAACAAATACACCGGGAGCAGCAGACCACACAGCAGCAATTGAATCAGGCAAAAGAGAAAGAACAGTGGCTGGACGAACGGCGCGTGGAAGCAACCCAGCAAGCTGAACGGTATCGTGGTGAACTCACCACGTGCTCCATCAAGCTGGCGGAAACCATCTCTGAATTGCACAGTGCCCAGCA
This sequence comes from Gammaproteobacteria bacterium, assembly GCA_013178375.1. GTDB lineage: Bacteria > Pseudomonadota > Gammaproteobacteria > Pseudomonadales > Ketobacteraceae > Ch67. The sequence goes on along the minus strand of JABLXQ010000015.1, from coordinate 16,789 downwards.
ATTGAATTGCGTGCTTCAATCCAGGCTGGAAGAGGCCCGCGCTGCGACATAAAAACGATGCTTAAAAAATACGCATTTATAAAATACTGCCTTTAGAATCAGTTGATTAAGTGGGATGTGGCTGTTTTTTACTGGAATCGTGGCCATACCTCATGGTGCCCACCAGTGCCTGGTTGTGGTATGCAGCAAAGAACACCATATTGCGCCAGTTGGCGCGGTCCGCCTGCATTTTTTCGTGCACGATGTGTTCCTGCGAAACATTGTGAAAACGGTCCCCCTCCATCAGCGATGGCATGAGTTCATTCACATACAGACTGTAAAGTGGCGCCAGTTCCTGATCGGAGTTATTGACCCGGATGAAGCGGAATTCTCCCATCTGACGCTCGCGTATGGGTTCACGGGACGGACCGACACCAACAAACTGGAGATACAGATGCGCGATCAATCCGCCCAGCGCCAGCAGCGATGCAAGCCAGTAAAATACGCTGGCAGATACCGCCAGCCACGCCAGGATAGTGACACCGTAAATCGTCAACCACAGCTGGCAGTGCTGCTTTCTCAATACAGGAATGGCTTCGATTCTGGCGAAAAGCTGGGTAAAGGGTTGTAGCCGCAAGCTGTAGACCAGATAAAACACAAAGAGGGCGGCGATTGGAATAATGCCAAGTGGTGTGCTGTCGTTGAGATTGCCTGCCATGTCCGTCCAGCCGAGCAAGGCAACCAGGATTCCGCAGCCTGCCAGCACCAGATAGGCAGGATCACGAATATCCAATCGACGTTCCACCAGACGAGTTGCCGCAGCCAACAGAATGCAGACTACCGCCAACAGCAGTGGCGAGGCAGCCAGCCAGGTTGATACCAATATCAGGACAGAGAGTTTAATCGCAAGATGCAGGCTGGACGCCAGTTCGATCAAGTGTGAATTTTGCTTCAGATTTCCTGCGCTCATTTTTTACATCCCCCATGTACTTTGGATCAAACTTCTTGCCCGCATACTAGCATTGATAAAAAGAAAGAGAGACGGAATGGGCCCGGATTATTGTGTAGATAATGTGCATTTCTGCATTCAATTGTGAATGATTTTTTTGAGAGACGGCGGGTAAAATTTGTCTGTTATGCAAAGCGAAGATATCAATATAAAAGCCGCTCCTGCGAACAGTGAGCGGCTTTTATATGCTTCTTGATGACGTGATCAGGTAGGGCGACGCTGATAGATGGGGCGTTTTTCGTTGGCGTCTGCCTGATAGGTTACTGTGAAATCGGACAGACCTTTCAGTGCTTCCTGAATGCAGCGGTCGGGGCGGGTATCGAAGGCATCGAAGCCGCAACGCTGCAGATAGAACAACTGGTCACGCAGCACATCGCCGGTGGCACGCAGTTCGCCATCAAAGCCGAAACGCTGGCGCAGAATCCGCGCCAGTGAATAGCCGCGCCCATCGCGGAATACCGAAAAGTGAATCGCCACGACCGCCAGTTTTGGCAGATCCTCGGCAATTTCTTCCGGCTCCGCGTCACCCGGCAGTTGCACGCCAATTTTTCCGTTATGGTTCAGCAGGGCGGTTTTGTGTTCTTTCCACACCGGAAGATCGACGATGATGTCGCCACTCGCCGGCAGCTGGGATGCGTCGGTGACATAAGTGAATGTGTCGCTGACGATTTCGCGATTACGAATGATTTTACGCGGCTGCATAGACTTTCTCCTTGAAGGGAGCCAGGCCGACCCGTTCAAAGGTCGACTGGAAATCTTCCCCTTCAATGCGTTTTTCAACATAGACATCAATGATCTTGGCGATCACGTCCGCCACATCCGCTTCGCCGAAAGACGGACCCACGATCTGGCCGATCTTGGCGTTGGTGCCGGAGTTGCCGCCCAGGGAAATCTGGTAGAACTCCTCGCCCTTTTTATCCACGCCCAGAATACCGATAGTGCCAATATGGTGGTGACCACAGGCATTCATGCAGCCGGAAATGTTCAGTTCGATTTCGCCCAGATCGTACAGGTAATCCAGGTCGTCAAAACGGCGCTGGATCTGCTCTGCGATGGGAATCGATTTGGCGTTGGCCAGCGAGCAGAAATCACCGCCGGGGCAGCAGGTGATGTCGGTGAGATAACCGATGTTCGCGGTAGCGAAGCCCAGGGCTTTCAGTTGCTGCCACAGGTCGAACAGCTGGTCCTGACGCACATCTGCCATCACGACGTTCTGGTTGTGGGTGCTGCGCACCTCGCCGAAGCTGAAGCGGTCGGCCAGGTCAGCGATGGCAAACAGGTCATCGGTGCTCACGTCGCCCGGCGCCACGGCAGTGGCTTTCAGCGACAGAGTCACCGCCATGTAGCCCGGCTTCTTGTGGGCGGTGCAGTTGCGCCGCACCCAGTTGTCAAAACCGGGACTGGACTTGCGCGCGTCGGCGAAAACCGGCGGATTGTCCTGCAGCTGTGCATATGCCGGCTCACGGAAAAAGCCTTTCATGCGGCTGATTTCCGCTTCGGGCAGATCCATTTCGGTGTCTTTCATGTGCTGCCATTCCGCTTCCACTTTCTCGCGGAACGCGTCGATGCCCAGAGCCTTCACCAGAATCTTGATGCGGGCCTTGTATTTGTTGTCGCGGCGGCCGTAACGGTTGTACACCCGCACGATGGCTTCCAGATACGACAGCAGGTAGCGCGGTGGCAGGAAGCCGGTGATTTCCTCGGCCACAATCGGGGTACGACCCAGGCCGCCGCCCACCCAGATGGAAAAGCCGGTTTCGCCCTGGGCGTTTTTCACGATCTGCACGCCGATGTCATGGAATTTGATGGCGGCACGGTCGTCCGCAGCCGCGTTCACGGCGATCTTGAACTTGCGCGGCAGGAAGGCGAATTCCGGGTGGAAGGTGCTCCACTGCCGGATTATTTCGCACCAGGGGCGGGGATCTTCAATTTCGTCCCGCGCCACGCCGGCAAACTGGTCGGTAGTGGTGTTGCGGATACAGTTGCCGCTGGTCTGGATGCCGTGCATCTGTACGGTAGCCAGTTTGGCGAGAATGTCCGGCACCTGGGCCAGTTCGGGCCAGTTGAACTGTACGTTCTGACGGGTACTGAAATGGGCGTAGCCCTTATCAAAATCCCGTGCGATTTCCCCCAGCACCCGCAGTTTTGCACTGTCCAGCATGCCGTAGGGCACAGCGATGCGCAGCATGGGCGCATGGCGCTGCACATACAGGCCGTTCTGCAGCCGCAGTGGTAGAAATTCTTCGCTGGTGAGGTCGCCCTTGAGGAAGCGTTCGGTTTGGCTGCGGAATTGTGCAACGCGCTCGTTCAGCAGCTTTTGGTCGTACTCGGTATAGATGTACATGCCTTCACTCGTTACAACTTGTAACCATATGAAACATATGGTTTTTGTCGCGGAAACACGGGGTGGATGGATTTTCGAGGCGTGCAGGTTACCAGCACGTCTTTATACAGAAAAGTAATATTTTGACATATGAATATGCGGTTCCATGAATAACGGAACCTGTTGATAAGTTTCCGTTTCCGCTCAATGCCCTGCGGATTCCAGCGCCGAGCGTACGATCAGTGCCATGGTCACCATGATGATGACGACGGTGACAATTCCAATGGCAATCAGCTTGCCCGGATCAGCCTTGGCAAAGTCTTCCTGGCGCTTTTTCTCACTCTGAATACCGAACACGGCCCCCAGAATGGTCTGCAGCATACTCAGAATGCCAGTCTTGTTGCCGGGTTCCTGCTTGTTGGAATCCTGTGTCATGGGATTTTCCCTGTATCTATCATAAAGAAAGAAGGAAGTAAGTGTCAGATCCGGATGGTCGCCCAGCGCCGGCCCCGCCAATGATAGGCCATGGTCAGGGCCAGCAACAGCCGCTGCACCATCTGCAGCAGCCAGACAGCCGTGAGGCCAAACCCCAGCAACGGCCCGATCAGCCAGGCCACCGGCAGAAAGAAACCCCATTGGAACAGGATGCTGGTACGCATGACCAAGCCGCTAGCACCAGCGCCCAGCAGGCATTGGGTGAGAATAATGCCGGCAGCGTCGATGCCGATGAAAAGGGCGGTGATGCGCAACGACATGCGCCCAAGTTCGATGAGGGCTGGTTCAGTCAAAAACTGGCTGAGGATGAAATCCGGGAACAGCAGCAGGGGCAGGGCGATGCACCAGAGCATGGCCATGCCCAACAGGGTGATGTTCACGCCCCAGCGCACGGCGTCTTCGGAATCCTTGCGGCCCAACGCCTGGCTCACCAGCGACGTCGCCGAAAGCCCCAGTCCCATGGCCGGCAGAATCAGGAACAGGATCAACGTGATCAGCACATGACCCACCGCCAGTTCCGGCGTGCCGATCTGCGCCAGAATCCAGAACAGAACGGTAAGTCCGCCGGCAAAAAATACCTGCTGGATGGAATTGGGCAGTGAGAGTTTCAGGATACTCACCAGCAATTCACGGCTGGGCATTTTGCGCAAAAAGCCGTGGGGACGGGAATGCTGCCAGCATTGCAGCAGATACAGCGCACTGGCCAGGTACAATGCCAGTGTGGTGCCGAGTCCGGCGCCGTAAACACCCATTTCCGGCAGCCCCCACAATCCAAACACCAGTGCATAGCTGATCACCAGATCCGCCACATGCATGATCACCAGCGTGCGCATGTACACCATGGAGCGGTTGATGCCGTTCCAGTAACCGCGAAAACTGAAATTCATCGCCAGCGCGAACATGCCGATCACCCGCACCGAGAAATATTCATCCGCCAGGGGTGTCACGGCAGGATCATCGATCAGGGTGGACATCAGCCAGCCGGAACCGGAATAAAACAGGACGAACAGGGGAATCGAAGCAAGGAGACCGACCAGCAGACCGGCATTCAGTGGCGTCGCCATGGCGCCGGCGTTGTCTTCGCCCTTGCGTCGCGCCACCATCGCCTGCACACCGGCGCCGATACCAATCACAGCAGCCGATGCCAGGTAGTTGGTGTTGCCGCCCATGCCCACGGCTGCCAGCGCATTGCTGCCGAGTTGGCCCACGATCCAGGCGTCCGCCAGATTCAGCAGACTCTGCGACACCATGCCGGCGATGATCGGCAGCGCCAGAGTGAGAATCTGGCGCAGACGATCACCGGTGGGCCAATACTGGGTCATGCGGAGTGTCGCATCATTTATTTTGCGTCCGGATCATAGGCCAGGTTCGGGCTCAGCCAGCGTTCGGCCTGCTCCAGCGTCATGCCTTTGCGTGCGGCGTAGTTTTCCACCTGATCCTTGCCGATTTTGCCGACAGCAAAATAACGTGATTCCGGATGCGAGAAATACCAGCCGCTGACAGCCGCGGTGGGATACATGGCGAAGTGCTCAGTGAGTGTCACGCCGGTTTTGTTCTCAGCATCCAGCAACTGGAACAGGGTGCCTTTTTCCGTGTGATCCGGGCAGGCAGGATAGCCAGGCGCCGGGCGGATGCCCTGGTACTTTTCCTTGATCAGCTCTTCGTTGCTGAGGGTTTCGGTCGGCACATAACCCCAGAATTCCTTGCGCACCCGTTCGTGCAGACGTTCGGCAAAGGCTTCCGCCAGACGGTCCGCCAGCGCTTTCAGCAGGATGGAACTGTAATCGTCGTGATTCGCTTCGAACTCGGCGATTTTTTTCTCCAGTCCAAGACCGGCGGTGACGACAAAGCCGCCCACATAATCGGGCTTGCTGCCCGCCGGTGCCACATAATCCGCCAGCGAGAAATTGGGCTGGTCGTTGGCCTTGGCAGTTTGCTGGCGCAGATGGTGCAGGGTGGTGAGCGGATTGCCGTTGTCATCCAGCAATTGAATGTCATCCGCGCCCGCACGCTGTGCCGGCCAGAAACCGATGATACCGTTTGCCTGCAGCCATTTTTCCGCGACGATTTTCTTCAACATCGCCTGGGCATCGTTGAACAGGTTGCGCGCGGTCTCACCCACCACTTTATCTTCCAGAATGGTGGGGTATTTGCCCGCCAGTTCCCAGGAAATGAAAAAGGGCGTCCAGTCGATGCGGTCCACCAGTTCCTGCAGCGGATAATCGATCAGCGTTTTGCTGCCGGTGAAGGTTGGGGAAGGCGGCGTGTAACCGGCCCAGTCCCACTGAAAACCATTGTCGGTAGCAGCGTTGTAACCCAGCAGGTGCGTGCGGTTACCACGATTCGCATTGCGCTCGCGGGCTGCGTTGTATTCTTCCTGCATTTTATTGAAGAGCACGACGCGCTGTTCGGGGTTCATCAGTGCGGAAACGACGCCCACGCTGCGCGAGGCATCCGGCACGTACACGACCGGCGCCCTGTCATACTGCGGATCGATCTTCACAGCCGTGTGCGCTTTCGACGTGGTGGCGCCGCCAATCAGCAGCGGCTTGGTGAATCCCTTGCGCTGCATTTCCTTTGCCACATGCACCATTTCATCCAGCGACGGCGTGATCAGACCGCTCAGGCCAATCACGTCGACATTGTGATCGTTCGCCGCCTGCAGAATATTTTCGCAGGATACCATCACGCCCAGATCGATGACTTCGTAGTTGTTGCACTGCAACACCACGCCGACGATGTTCTTTCCGATATCGTGCACGTCGCCCTTTACCGTCGCCATCAGGATCTTGCCCTTGGCCTGGCTGCCGGCACTCTTTTCCGCTTCGATATAGGGGATCAGGTACGCCACCGACTGCTTCATCACGCGGGCACTTTTCACCACCTGCGGCAAAAACATTTTACCCTGACCGAACAGATCGCCGACGACGTTCATGCCGTCCATCAGCGGACCTTCGATCACTTCGATCGGACGCTTGGCCTGCTGGCGCGCTTCCTCGGTATCTTCCACGATGAAGGTGGTGATGCCTTTCACCAGCGCATGTTCCAGCCGCTTGGTCACCGGCCACTGCCGCCAGGCGTTGTCTTCCACCTGTTTGACGCCGCCCCCGTGCTTGAATTGCTCGGCGATTTCCAGCAGACGGTCGGTACCGTCCGGGCGACGGTTCAGGATCACGTCTTCCACGCGCTCGCGCAGTTCCGCGGGGATTTCCTCGTATATCGCCAGCTGACCGGCGTTGACGATGCCCATGGTGAGGCCCGCCTTGATGGCGTGGTACAGAAACACCGCGTGAATCGCCTCGCGCACCGCATCATTGCCCCGGAACGAGAACGACACGTTGCTGATGCCGCCGGACGATTTCGCATACGGCAGATTCTGCTTGATGTAAGCGCAGGCCTCGATGAAATCCACCGCGTAGTTGTTGTGTTCCTCGATGCCGGTCGCCACCGCAAAAACGTTGGGATCGAAAATGATGTCCTGGGGCGGAAAGCCGATGCTCATCAGCAGGTCGTAGGAACGCTTGCAGATTTCCTTCTTGCGCGCCGCCGTATCCGCCTGGCCTTTTTCATCGAATGCCATCACCACCACCGCCGCGCCGTATTCCATGCACAGACGCGCGCGCTCGATGAATTCGGCTTCGCCTTCCTTCATGCTGATGGAATTGACGATGCCCTTGCCCTGAATGCACTTCAGGCCTTCTTCGATGATGTCCCACTTGGAAGAGTCGATCATGATCGGCACCCGGCTGATTTCCGGCTCCGACGCGATCAGGTTGAGAAATTTCACCATCGCCGCCTTGGAATCCAGCATGCCTTCATCCATGTTGACGTCGATCACCTGGGCGCCGCTTTCCACCTGGTCGCGGGCGATCTGCAACGCTTCTTCATAGTTGCCATCGGTAATCAGGCGGCGGAATCGGGCTGAGCCGGTGACGTTGGTGCGCTCGCCCACGTTCACGAACAGGGAGTTTTCGTCGATGCTGAAGGGTTCCAGGCCCGACAGGTGCATCACCGGCTTCAGTGTCGGCAGTTCACGCGGTTTGACGTTGGCAACCGCTTTGGCGATCGCCGCGATGTGCGCAGGTGTGGAGCCGCAGCAGCCGCCAATGATGTTGACGAAGCCGCTGGTGGCGAATTCCTTCACGATCTCGGTCATTTCATCCGGTGTCTGATCGTACTGGCCGAATTCGTTGGGCAGGCCGGCATTGGGATGGGCACTGACATGGCATTCCGATACCCGGGACAGTTCTTCCACGTAAGGCCGCAACTGTTCCGCTCCGAGAGCGCAGTTCAACCCGATGCTGAGCAGATGGGCATGGGATACCGAGTTGTAAAACGCTTCCACCGTCTGGCCGGACAGGGTGCGGCCGCTGGCGTCGGTAATGGTGCCTGAGATCATCACCGGCAGCTCCACGTTGTGATCGCGGAAGAATTTGCGCACGGCGAAGATGGCAGCGCGGCAGTTCAGGGTGTCGAACACGGTTTCGATCAGGATAGTGTCGGCGCCGCCGTCGATCAGGCCGCGGGTGGCTTCGGTGTAGTTCTCCACCAGTTCATCGAAACTGACGTTGCGGTATTCAGGCCGGTTCACATCCGGCGAGATCGAGCAGGTGCGGCTGGTGGGGCCCAGCACCCCGGCCACAAAGCGCGGTTTGTCCGGGGTCGCTGCGGTCTGGGCGTCGCACAGGCGGCGGGCGAGGGCAGCACCTTCCCTGTTCAACTCATACACCAGGGCTTCCAGGTGGTAGTCGGCCTGGGAAACGGAGGTTGAGTTGAAGGTGTTGGTTTCGATAATATCCGCGCCGGCATCCAGGTACGCCTGGTGGATCGCGCCGATCACATCGGGACGCGTGATTGATAGCAGGTCGTTGTTTCCCTTAAGATCACTGCGGTGATTGGCAAAACGCGCACCCCGGTAATCCTGTTCGGTAAGCTTGTAGCCCTGGATCATGGTCCCCATGGCACCATCCAGGATCAGGATTCGCTGTTGCAGGGCTCGGGTCAGGCTGGCGGTGCGGTCTTGGATTGATTTCATTTTTAAAATCAGACTCTTGGGGTTGCAAACGTAAAGTTCGCTATTCTAACAGATTGAGCAAATCACTCGGGCATTGCCAGCCTGAGTTTTTTTCATGACAAGGGCCATTTTCTTCATTCCCCGAATACCCGACTGCTGTGCTTGGTTTTTGCCCCTGAAGGCGGTATTCTTGCAGCAGTATGACGTTCGCGAATTCAACAGGTTGGTTTATGACGGACAGTTTCATCAAGGTTACCGAATCGGCTCAGGAATACCTGCTCGGACTGCTGCAGAAGCAGGACAGCCAGGGCATGAGCGTGCGGATTTTTGTGGAACGCCCCGGCACACCCCACGCCGAATGCTGCATGGCGTACTGTGCTGCCGGTGAAAACGAGCCGACGGATACCCGCCTGGATCTGGAAGGCTTCGCGGCCTATATCGACGGCGCCAGCGTGCCTTATCTGCAGGATGCCGTCATCGACTACGCCAAGGACCGCATGGGTGGTCAGCTCACTTTCCGCGCGCCCAAGTCCAAGGTGCCGCAAATTGACGACAACGCTTCCGTCGAGCAGAAGATCAATTACATTCTCTATAGCGAGATCAATCCGCAACTTGCATCCCACGGCGGCAACGTGCAGCTGATCGAGTTGCTGGAAGACGATACCCTGGCCGTGCTGAAGTTTGGTGGCGGCTGTCAGGGTTGCGGCATGGTGGATGTGACGCTGAAGCAGGGCATCGAGAAAACCCTGCTGGAGAAAGTGCCCCAGCTGAAGCGGGTGACCGATACCACGGATCACACTGTACGGGAAAACGCCTACTTCAAGTGACCGGTGCAGGTTGAACGCACATATAAAGAAGTCTGTTGAAAATAGAAAGGGCCTTGTTCAAAAGGCCCTTTTTTGTTGCTCCGGAAAACGCTCTGGCTCAGGCGTTGCGCTTGGGCAGCACGTCCCGCAGCTTCTCCGCCATCTTGTGCACGGCGGCTTCCGTGGTAGCCCAGTCGATACAGGCGTCAGTTACTGAAACGCCGTATTTCAGTTGGGACAGGTCCGCCGGGATTTTCTGGGCGCCGAAGTTGATATGGCTTTCCACCATCAGACCGATAATGGACTTGTTGCCTTCCAGGATCTGGTTGGTCACGTTTTCCATCACCAGCGGCTGCAGGTTTGCGTCCTTGTTGGAGTTGGCGTGGCTGCAGTCCACCATGATGTTCTGGGACACCTTGGCCGCTGCCAGTTCCTTTTCCGCCAGCGCCACGCTGACCGAATCGTAGTTCGGTTTGCCGCCACCACCGCGCAGTACGACATGCGCGTAGGCGTTGCCACGGGTATTGATGATGGACACCTGGCCCTGATCATTGATGCCCAGAAAACTGTGGGGGCTGGACACTGCCTGCAGGGCGTTCACTGCCACGGTCAGGCTGCCATCCGTACCGTTCTTGAAGCCCACGGCCGACGACAGGCCGCTGGACATTTCCCGGTGGGTTTGGGATTCGGTGGTGCGGGCGCCGATGGCCGACCAGCTGATCAGATCCTGCAAATATTGCGGCGAGATAGGGTCCAGCGCTTCGGTGGCAGTGGGCAGGCCCATTTCCGAAAGATCCAGCAGCAGACGGCGGGCAATGTGCAGTCCGTCCTGGATCTTGAAGCTGTCATTCAGGTACGGGTCGTTGATCAGACCTTTCCAGCCGGTGGTGGTGCGGGGTTTCTCAAAATAGACGCGCATGATCAGCAGCAGGGTGTCGGATACTTCGTCAGACAGCTTTTTCAGACGACGGGCATAATCCTTGGCTGCTTCGATGTCGTGAATGGAGCAGGGGCCGATCACGATGAACAGGCGGGGGTCCTTGCGATCCAGAATGTTGCGGACATCCTGACGGCCTTTCACCACGGTGGCGATGGCCTTTTCGGTCAACGGCAGTTCGGATTTCAGTTGATCGGGTGTGATCAACAGTTGCTGCGACAGGACGTTGAGGTCGTCGACGCTGGGCTGTGACATTGTATTTGGGTCCTATTTCAACTAGCTTTTGGGTATCATCAACTGCCCGATTCTAGCGTAATCACCATACCGATGACAGTTTGGAAACCCAATAATCACGGCCCCGGCCGACAATAATATGGATAGAGATCACTGAACCTTCCACTTCACTCATCGGTACCGCATTGCTGTGAATAATACCCCACTGGATTTTGCTGCCTGCAGCCCTGACACGCTGATCCTGACGCCGAACCGCCGGCTTTCAGCCTGGCTGGTGCGCGATCACGATACGGAGATGGCAGCGCAGGGCCTGCAATCCTGGCCCCGGCTCAACGCGCTGCCGCTGGATGCCTGGCTGCAGCAATTGTTTGATGCACTGGGCCTGCTGTTGCCGGCTGAAAAATCCGTGCCCCGCGTGCTGACGGCCCGGCAGTCTGCGCTGTTGTGGCGGCAAGTCATCGAGCAGGACAAGGACCCGTTGCCGGATGTGGAAGGACTGGTGCAACTGGCGCAGCAGGCCCGCGCGCTGATCTGTCGCTGGCGTATGGGCACAGCCCAGCTGGAAAGCGGCCATACACCGGAAAACGCGCGTTTTGCGCAGTGGCACCGTTTGTATCTGGCGCGCCTGCAACAGGACAACCTGCTGGACCCGCCCGCGCTGCTGCAATGGGTGATGGCACAGGGCGACGCCATGAGCCCCATGTTTCCCGCCACCATTTTTCTGCATGGCTTCAATGATCATTCGGAACCGCAATTGCTGTATCTGATGACCTGCGCGCAACAGGCCGGCAGCCGGATCGGGTTTTCGCATTTGCCTTCCCGCAACGGCACCTGTCATTCCGTCTCCTTTGCCCAGGTGGATGAACAGTTCGGTGCAGCCGTGAACTGGGCATTGACGCAACGTGCTGCCAGCATCCAGCCCGTCCGCATTGGCATTGTGATTCCCAATCTGCAAAACCAGCGTGCACGGATGCGCGCCATTTGCCAGGCGTTGTGGCAGCAGCAGCCGGATCATGACCAGCACCACTGGACTGATATCATCAATATCACGGCGGGGCAGAAGCTGACGGACTATCCGCTGGTGTCGCATCTGCTGTTATTGTTGCGCGCACTGGGCGGGGAGCTTTCGCTGCTGGAGTGGAACCTGCTGCTGACGAGCCCCTGCTTTGCGGGAGACGCGGCTTTCATTGAGCATGACCGTTTCATTCAGCGGCTGCGCGACCAGAACTGCATGCGTCTTGGTCTGGACGCCATCACCAGACGCTGGCAACAATTTGCGCCGGGCAGTTCGGCTACCGCAGACTGGCTGGCGCGTTTGCAGTCGGCCCGTTCCTCGGCGAAGAAGCTGTCCATTCCCCAATGGCTGAACTGGCTGAATGGATTGCTGGTCGCGTCGCAGTGGGGTCAGCAGCGCACGTTGTCGAGCGAGGAATTCCAGATCCGGCAGCGCCTGCAGGAAACGCTGCTCACTCTGCTGGAGCTGACCCCGTTCGTGACGCGTCTGTCATTGACCGAATTCTGTCATGAACTGAATGAATGTCTGCGTGGCGTTCAATTCCAGCCGCAAACGGAAACTGCGAGCATTCAGATCATGGGCGTGCTGGAAGCGGCGGGCTTGCCGTTTGATGCATTGTGGGTGTGTGAGTGCGAGGCTGCGAACTGGCCGCAATCCGTGTCTGCAAATCCGCTGTTGCCACGTCAGCTCCAGCGCGCGCTGAACATGCCCGGCGCCACGCCGGAGCGGGAACTGCACTATTCCGCCGGTCTGCTGGGCGGCTTCCGCAATTCCGCGCCACAGGTGGTGTTCAGCTGGGGGGAAAATCAGGGTGACACCGGGCACGCACTGGCGAGTCTGCTGCAGGATATTCCCGCGCTGGATCACCACTGGCCGGATGCCTACCGGTTTCGTTCGCTGGAACAGCGCCAGTATCAACAGTTGCGTGACACCGTGCAGCAGTTGCCGCCAGATGAATATGGCGCGCCCGTGGAAGAGCAACATGCCAGGGGTGGCAGCGGCATTATAAAATCCCAATCCCAGTGCCCGTTCAAGGCGTTTGCGGAATACCGGCTCAATATCCGCGCCCAGGATGAGCTGACGGAAGGCGTGCGTGCCGCCGATCGTGGCCATTTGCTGCACCGCGTTCTGGAAAAATTCTGGCTGGAGGTGAAAGACTCCGCTGCACTGCAGCTGCTGATTGAAGACGAATCCCGGCTGGATGTCCTGCTGCACGACATCGTCGACGCAGAAATTCGCCAGCTGCGCGCCGAGGTGATGCTGGAGCCGGCTGCACTGTATCCGCTGGAACAGGAGCGCACATTCAGTCTGGTGAAGCGCTGGCTGAAGGATTACGACGCACGCCGCGATCCTTTCAACATCGAACAGGTCGAAAAGAAACGCACGCTGCAACTGAACGGAATCGAATTGTCACTGGCAGTGGACCGGATCGATCGTATTGGCGATGCACTGGCGATCATCGATTACAAGTCCGGTGACAAGGAGGCCCAGGTGCTGCAAGGCGAGCGCCCCGAGGAACCGCAATTACTGCTGTATGCCATGCTGGAACCGGAGAAAACCCGCGGCCTGTATTTTGGGGTTCTGCACAATAGCAGGATGCAGTACAAGGGCATGCAGGATGCCCAGCTGGCCTTCGGCAAGGGCACTGGAAAAATAATCCAGGCAGGTGACTGGGCCGCCCAGATGCAGGAATGGCAGCAGATCCTGGCGGGTCTGGCGCAGGAATATCGCGAGGGCAGGGCAGTGGTGGAACCGGTAAATCCGAAAGTTTGCCAGTATTGCCATCTGGGACCGGTGTGTCGCATTCGTGAATCTGCGCAGGAGCTGGCCGATGACATCGGTTAAGTTGCTGGCGGATGCCCATGAACGCGAACAGGCGCTGGATATCGCGCGCAGTTTTATCATGCAGGCCCCGGCCGGTTCCGGCAAAACTGGCGTACTCACCCAGCGCATTCTGAAACTGCTGGCGGTGGTGGAGCGTCCGGAGCAGATCCTGGCCATCACCTTCACCAAGAAAGCCGCTGCGGAAATGCGGCACCGTGTGATGTCGGCACTGCAAAATGCCGCTGCGGATATCCCGCCGCAAAATGAACATGACCAGCTGTACGATCAACTGGCGCGACAGGTATTGCAGCGCGACCGGCAGCGGCAGTGGAATCTGCTCGACAATCCCGGACGCCTGCGTCTGCAGACCATCGACAGTCTGTGCAGTTCGATCGTGCGCGACAATCCGCTTGCCGCCAGACTGGGTGTGCAGTTCAACGTTGCCGACGATGCATCCGATTGCTACAGCGAAGCTGCGCGCAGCCTGCTGGCGTCGCTGGACGAAGACAGCGCTCTGGGCCAGGCGCTCTACCGCGTGTTGGGCTTTCTTGACAGCCAGTACCGCAAGCTCAACCAGCTGATTGGACAGATGCTGGCACAGCGCGACCACTGGCTGCATGATGTGGTGGCGAGCCAGCACAACTGGGACGGATTCCGCGAGCTGATGCGTGGTTCGCTGGAACGTATAAATGAAGAAGCGGAAAAACGTCTGCGCGAACAGGCCGGGCCGCAGCTGTGCCGGGAAATGGGCGAACTGACTATCTACGCGAGTAACCAGCTCCATTTTGAAAAGCCGGACCATCCGTTGCTGAAAGCCGAACCGGGTTCCATTTCCCAGCGCAAGCAGCAGTGGAACCTGTTTCTGACCCAGAATAGAACCATCCGCTCCCGCGCGGACAAAACCTGGGGCTTTCCCGCCGAAACCAATTTTTCCAGCAAGGCTGAAAAAGAGTCGGCCAAGGCTTACAAACAACGGGTGCAGGCGGTTCTGCAAACGTTGTCAGCCCAGGAAACCACGCTGCTACCCATGGTGCTGGATTTTATCAACGCACCACCGCCGGAACTCGATGACCAGGAATGGCAATTGCTTTCGGATCTGGTGCTGGTGCTGTATTACGCGGCGGCGCACCTGAAGCTGGTGTTCCAGCAGCGCAAGACAGTCGATTTCAGCGAAATTGCACTGGCTTCGCTGGACACGCTGGGCAACCCTGATCAACCCGGCGAAGCAGCACTGGCACTGGACGAACGCATCCAGCATATTCTGGTGGATGAATTCCAGGACACGTCCTTCATTCAGGTCAATCTGCTTGAGAAGCTCACCGCCGGTTGGACACCCGGTGATGGTCGCACCCTGTTTCTGGTCGGCGATCCCATGCAGTCGATTTACGCCTTCCGCAAAGCCGATGTGGGCCTGTTCCTGCACTTGTGGCAGCAGAATCTGCTGGGCAACGTGAGCGTTGAATCCCTGCAGCTGCGCATGAATTTCCGTTCCTCTCCGGCGGTTCTTGACTGGGTCAACGCGCATTTCAAACAGGTTTTTCCAGAACGTGATGACGCCCGTCTGGGCGCCGTCACCTTTGCCCATTCCGAGGCCGGCAAAATCCGGAAAGAGGGCGACGCAACCTCCGCGCAGCTGTTCATCGCCCGTGACGATGTCGGTGCGGCGGCGCAGGCAGAAGCCCAGTGGATTGCACAACGCGTTCTGGCGCTGGAGCCGGACCAGTCCATTGCCGTGCTGGTAAAAAGCAAATCGCATATTGCGTGGATTGCGCAGGCCTTTCGCCAGCATGACATTGCCTACCAGGCAGTGGATATTGAAAAACTTAACGACAGCCAAATCATTCAGGACCTGCTGTCGGTGTATCGCGCCTATCTTGCGCCGGGTGACAAGGTGGCCTGGTTTGCGCTGCTGCGCGGTCCCTGGTGCGGCCTGACATTAAAGGAGCTGCAACAGGTGGCGGCAGCCGATACCCATCCCTGGCGCGCGCTGGAAAAACTGGCGGAAGCACCGCAAGCCGATGACCTGAATGCGGAAGTGCGCGCCCGCATCGAACATATCCATGCCACGTTCCGCCGTGCTTATCAGCAGCGCTACCAGCAGCCGTTTGCGGAAGCCCTGCGTGAACTGGTCCTGCAGCTGGGAATTCCTGCAACGGCGAACAGCGACGAGGAAGTGGACGCGATCGAACTGTTTTTCTCGATGCTGACGGACGTGGAGGAAACTGCATCCACCCCGACACCCGAAGCCATTGCCACCCGGCTGGAAAAACTGTTTGTGCCCGCCGCCCCACCGCAACCTGGCAAATCGACGGTGCAGATCATGACCATGCACAAGTCCAAGGGCCTGGAGTTCGATGTCGTCTTCCTGCCGCAACTGCATCGCACCGGGCAGGCGGATGACAAGCCTCTCATTCTGGTGGACAAGCAAACTGCCGTGCTGGATGACGTGCAGGAAATCTTCATGGCGCCACGGCCGAATACCGAAACTGCGCGGGCCGATTCAGTGTATTCCTTTCTCTGGAAGCAAAAACAGCAACGCACGAAAAACGAAGCGGTGCGTCTGCTGTACGTGGCCTGCACCCGCGCCCGCAAACAACTGCACCTGTCGGCCTGCCTGACGGAGGACGACAAGCAGCAAGTGCGCAAACCCAAATCCGGCAGCCTGCTGGCGGTGATCTGGCCCATGCTGGAGCATGATGCCGAACGCCACCCGATTGAACAGGCTCCCGGGCCGGCGACGCATCGCCCCCTGCGGCGCCTGCAACTGCCGCCCGCAACCGGAGTTGTGATCAGCGCAGCAAGTACGACTTCCAGCGTCACCACCACGTCTGAAACTGAGGAATCCAGCCAGTTCCGACGTCATGCCGGCACCCTGGTTCATAAACTGTTTGAACAATGGGTACGCTTTCCGGCTTTCATCAGTACAACCATTTCCGATACCGTGCGGGAACGCTGGCGCAACCAGCTGCAGGCGCTGGGCGTGGGCGATGCGGAGCTCGACCCGGCGCTTGATATTGTGGTGCGCGCCGTGTCGACAGTAGCCCGCAACACCGGACGCATGGATTGGCTGTTCACCCAGCCGCACGAACAGTCCAGCGCGGAATTCCGCCTCAGCGTGCAGATCGATGGCCAGCCGCTGCATCTCACCATCGA
>JABLXQ010000014.1 GCA_013178375.1 Gammaproteobacteria bacterium | reverse complement strand
CTGTCAGAGACGGATACTGATCGATCCGCGTTCCTGGCGACCGAGACTGAAAAATACCGTCCGCAACTGCAGGCCTACCGGCAGGCGCTGGCGGCACAGGAAAACCTCCCGGCCCGCCTGTTTCTTTATTTTCCACTGCTGGACCACTTGCAGGAAATCGAGGACTGAAATGCCCATTTCATTTGAAGGAAAACTGGTGGTTGCCACCTCGTCCCGCGCGCTGTTCGATCTGAGCGAAAGCCACAACATCTATAACACGCAGGGACTGGACGCTTACCGCCAATACCAGATCGAACATGAAGATGTGCCGCTGAATCCGGGCGAGGCATTTCCGCTGGTGAAAAAGCTGCTGGCCATCAATGAGAAGTTGCCGGGCGAACACAAAGTAGAAGTGATCCTGCTGTCGCGCAATTCCGCCGACACCGGTCTGCGGGTTTTCAATTCCATGGAGCACTGGAAACTGCCCATCACCCGTGCGGCCTTTTCCGGCGGCAAAAGCCCTTACCGTTACGTCGAAGCCTTCGGCGCGCATCTGTTTATTTCCACCAACGCCGAGGATGTGCGCAACGCACTGGAGCTAGGTTACGCCGCTGCCAGCATCATCGCGCCGACACGCACGTCCAGCGCACCGGAATCCACCGAACTGAAGATCGCCTTTGATGGTGACGCTGTGCTGTTTTCCGACGAGTCCGAACAGGTTTACCAATCCCAGGGACTGGAAGCGTTTGCCGCATCCGAGCGCGCCGCCGCCAAAACGCCGATGCGCGGTGGTCCGTTCAAGCCCTTCCTGCAGGCATTACACAATCTGCAATCGCAATTTTCCGAAGACAGTTGCCCCATACGCACCGCGTTAGTCACGGCGCGCTCGGCACCGGCGCACGAACGGGTAGTGCGCACGTTGCGAGACTGGAATATCCGGATCGATGAATCACTGTTTCTGGGCGGGCTGGATAAAGGCGTGTTTCTGAAAGCGTTTGGCGCGGATGTGTTTTTTGATGATCAGGAAGGGCATTGCCTGTCGGCGAGTCAGCATGTAGCCGCGGGTCACGTTCCTCACGGCATCGTCAACAAGAAATAACGTCAGTGGTAAGGTATTACCAAGAGTAGTTCAAACCCACCGCGCCATCGATGATCAGCTTGTCGAGCATTTTCTCGGGGCAGTTTTCCACTTTCTCGCGGATTGAATCGGAAAAATCCAGGCTTTTCACGCGCGGTGCATTCACGGAAAATTCGGTGGACACTTCGTTGTAGCCCAGTTGCTGTGTCTCTACATTCAAACCTACCGAGCGGTAGGAAGCAGCGAAATCCACACTGTTGCCGCGCATGGCGTCAGTGCTTGCAGTCAGGCTGAAGGAAATGAGAGGCACTGCATTGGCAGTGGCACCCACAGAGTGCATATCAACCTGACCAGCATTGGCGAACGAAGGTTCAGACTGGTAGTTGTTGGCCTGTGTATCCAAAGTGGTGAGCAACATCAGGCATCCTGCGACGGCCGAAACTGCTTTTACTGCCACGGTGCGGACTTTCATAATTCAACCAACTTCGTTATTGAAAGTGTTATTGGATGATTGAAGCGTAGTAGCGGCAACCGGCCTAAACCATGTTGGAATTTTCAGTTTGTGGCAGTTTTCCCGCTTTCAGTCCTTATTTATTCTGCTGGCATATTCGTTGCTTTGTTTCTGTTGATGCCAGTTCCTCGCAAGAAGGTTTCCTCTCCTTTTTCCTGTTTCTCTTTTCTCGCGTATTCGTCCCGTATCGATCAGGCAATTCACATCAAGCCTGCTATTCTCAACTATGGTCAACGTTTGCCCATTTCGCCGTTAACGTGCTGTAAATAAATGTTAAGAAATATTCTTTATGCCACCGACCTGGGTTTGTTTGGCCCGTTTATTCTGGAACATGTGGGAGAACTGGCCAAACGCCACAATGCCCGGGTCACCGTGGTGCATGCGATCGAGCCGGTGAGCATTTTTGCGGATGCGCTGCTGGCCACCTACGTGCCGCAGGAATCCATGTCGGCGTTGCGCGAACATGGTTACGAGGCCGTGCTGGCCACCATCCGTGCGCGGGTGCGGCAAGCCTTTCACGAAGACTTCATTGATTTCAGCGGCTCCACTGACTGGATCGCCGATGTGCAGGTCATTGGTGGCGATCCGGCCCAGGTGATCCTGGACCAGGCAGAACTGTCGCGCGCCGACCTGATTGTCATGGGCAGCCACGGCGGCCGCTCCTCCAGCCAGACTGCCATTGGCTCGGTAGCCTCCAAGGTGCTGCAGCTGTCCCGGGTGCCCATTTACCTGGTGCCCACCCTGTCCAGCCACCTCCCGGCAGTCACCCTTTAGGCAGCGCCCATATTCCAACCACTGCCGCCATCCGGTTTTTCTGCTCCGGATTGGGAATATCCATAGACGAATTCGATATTCTCTTCTAACTTTAACTGGCCATTAAGGGAATAAATTTAGCAATCCGGTTATTGATGGGTTGGTAAACTGAGAATTCTGTCCTATTCTGCAATGGAATAGACACCTCATTTTTTATAACCCCACAACGAGAATTCAAACCAGGGGGAGGGAAGGAAAGAATGAAACTCCAGCAATTGCGTTACATCTGGGAAGTGGCGCGACACGACCTAAACGTTTCCGTTACTGCACAGAGCCTGTATACATCACAACCCGGCATCAGCAAGCAGATTCGCCTGCTGGAAGATGAGCTGGGCGTGGAGATTTTCTCACGCAGCGGAAAGCACCTCACCCGCGTGACGCCAGCCGGTGAAGCCATCCTGCGCATCGCGGGCGAGATCCTGCGTAAAGTCGACAGCATCAAGCAGGTGGCCCAGGAATTCAGTGACGAGAGCAAAGGCAGCCTGTCGCTGGCCACAACTCACACCCAGGCGCGCTACGCGTTGCCGCCGGTGATCGAAACCTTCATTCATAAATACCCTGAAGTTGCCCTGCACATGCACCAGGGCACACCGATCCAGATCTCCGAGATGGCGGCCGACGGCACCGTGGATTTCGCCATCGCCACCGAGGCACTGGAACTGTTCGGCGACCTGATCATGATGCCGTGCTACCGCTGGAATCGCGCCATCATCGTGCCGCGCAACCACCCGCTGGCGCAGTCATCGAAAATCACCCTGGAAGAAGTGGCCCGCCAGCCGATTGTGACCTACACGTTTGGATTTACCGGTCGCTCCAAGCTGGACGACGCCTTCCTGGACAAGGGGCTGTCGCCGAAAGTAGTGTTCACCGCCGCCGACGCCGACGTGATCAAGACGTACGTGAAGCTGGGTCTGGGCGTGGGTATCGTTGCCAAGATGGCCTGCAACGACAACGATCCGGATCT
Source organism: Gammaproteobacteria bacterium (assembly GCA_013178375.1). Classification (GTDB taxonomy): domain Bacteria; phylum Pseudomonadota; class Gammaproteobacteria; order Pseudomonadales; family Ketobacteraceae; genus Ch67. The sequence continues at coordinate 220,505 of JABLXQ010000014.1, read as the reverse complement.
GGTAGTGCTGGATGCCTCGCACCTGTTCGAAGCCAGCGTCACCAAGATCGGCTTCCGGCGCGGCACTTTCCTGCGCGGGTTCATGTACGATTTCATCGAGCTGTTCGCACCCCACCTGACCAAAACCGTGGTGGACGAAGCAGTGGAGCGCCATACCCGCTCCGAACTGGATGAGCTGTTCAGTCACATCCAGCTACCGACTTACTAGACCGCAGTAAAAGTTCCTCAGCGAAAAGAAAAGGCCACGCTACTTTCGGGTAGTGTGGCCTTTTTTATTTTTGCAGCGGAATCTGAACAAGGTGCTGGTGCCGCAGACCCTGCCGGGACCGTCAGTGACCAGGGATGGTCACTGACGAGCCTACAGGGACGTACTTGCGGCGTGTCCCGGCAGGGTCTGCGGCATCAGCGCCGAGCCCACCGAAAACACCATCACAAAAAATCCAGATCCGGATTGTTGTGCAGGATTTCCTTCAACTCATCTTTCTCTTCCGTGACCTGGTCCAGCACTTCCTTCACGAACTTGAAATACACGGTGTAGACATCCTGGCGACCATCATCGTGTTCCACCACGAAAAATGGCGCCCGATCGACATTCAGCTCCGCCGCCAGCAGCATGCCGGGGCTGGTGGGGTCGCGTTCGTCCGCCACCAGAATCTCGTCGATGCGCTTGATCTGGCCTGAATCCTCCAGCCGCGTCAGCACGTCGCCGCACTTCTTGCAGGGGGAACCATCGGCCAGGATCTTTTTCACCAGTGTAATTTTCATGACGATTGTCCCGAATTACTTTTTCACGTTGATGGCGTGCAGACCGCACTCCTTGGCGGTGGCTTCTTCCCACCACCAGCGGCCTTCGCGTTCGTGCTGGTTGGGCAGGACAGCGCGGGTGCAGGGGTCGCAACCGATGCTGGTGAAGCCTTTTTCATGCAGCTCATTATAAGGAACTTCATTGGCGCGGATATATTGCCACACCTGAGCGGAGCTCCAGCTGGCCAGCGGGTTGAACTTGATCAGCTGGTTGGTGGGCGTGGAGAAGGCGCCGTCGATCTGCACCACAGGAATTTCCACGCGGGTGCCGGGGCTCTGATCCTTGCGCTGACCGGTAACCCAGGCGTCCAGAGTGGACAGCTTGCGGCGCAGGGGGCCCACTTTACGGATTGCGCAGCATTCCTTGTGGTCTTCCACATAAAAGCTGAACAGGCCCTTTTCGGACGCCAGCTTCTCGGTGGCGGCGGCATCCGGGAAGGTCACTTCCAGCTTGATGCCGTAATGGGTGCGCACTTTTTCCAGGTAGCGGTAGGTTTCGGAGTGCAGGCGGCCGGTATCCAGGGTGAAAACGCGGAAGGGCTTGCCCAGCTTGGCTGCCATATCCACCAACACCACGTCTTCGGCGCCACTGAAGGAAATGGCGAGATTTTCGAACCGGTCCAGTGCCGCCGCCAGAATTTCCTGGGGGGATTGGTCTTGCAGTTCACTATTCCAGGCTTGCGCGTCGGCTTGGGTCAGACTCATGCGTTCCTCTCTACTCTCTCTACGGCTACGGCTTACGACGGGTGCGGCAAAGGGGCTGCCGACGAAATGGGTGGGCATTCTAGCAAAGTTCCCGTGCGCCCCGAAATAATGGAAAGCAGCAGTCTTATACTGGCCGGGAATAAAAATGCCGGTTTCAAATAGTGAAACGCTATGGGCAGGTCCGGCCAAACTGTGCCTGGCAATTGCATAAGAGGGCGAGAATCGCTAGAGTTGCGAGCCCTGAGCGCCCAGCAAACCAATAACGCAGGAGAAGGTTGTGGAAATAGCATGTCTTGATCTGGAAGGGGTTCTGGTACCTGAAATCTGGATCAATTTCGCGAAAAAGACCGGGATCGACGCGCTGAAAGCCACCACCCGCGACATCCCCGACTATGACGTGCTGATGAAACAACGGCTGCGTATCCTGGACGAACACGGGCTGGGTCTGAACGAGATCCAGGAAGTGATCGCCGATATGGGCCCGATGGACGGGGCGCTGGAATTCGTCGACTGGCTGCGGGAGCGCTTCCAAGTGGTGATTCTGTCCGACACCTTCTATGAATTTGCCCAGCCGCTGATGCGGCAACTGCGCTGGCCCACCCTGATGTGCCACAAGCTGGAAGTTGCACCCAATGGCCGCATCGTGGACTACAAACTGCGCCAGAAAGATCCGAAGCGCCAGGCCGTGAAAGCCTTTCATGCCCTGAACTACCGCTGCATTGCCGCCGGTGATTCCTACAACGATACCACCATGCTGGGTGAAGCCGAGGTCGGCATTCTGTTCAAAGCGCCCCAGAACGTGATCAGTGAGTTCCCGCAGTTTCCGTCTGTGACCACCTATGAAGACCTGAAAAAGGAATTCATCAAAGGCTCGATTCGCGAGATTTCTCTGTAAAAATTCCGCAATAAGATATTTATAAACAGACAGTTAATGTTGATTTCTCACAATTCACATTAGCTGTTTGTTTCGCTCAGCGTCCGCAGAATGATTCCCACCTTGTCCAACGTTTCCTGATATTCCTGCTCGCCCACCGAATCCGCCACGATACCGCCGCCGCCCCAGCAGTGAATCATGCCCTGGTGCTGCACCAGAGAGCGGATCAGGATGCTGGAATCCAGCTTGCCACCTACATCGCAGTAAAAGGCGCAACCACAGTAGAAACTGCGGTTGTCGGGTTCCAGTTCGGCGATGATTTCAATTGCTCGCCGCTTTGGGGCACCGGTGATGGAACCGCCCGGGAAGGCACTGAAGAATGCCTGTAGCGGATGGATATCGGCGCGCAGATTGCCCTGGATAGTGCTCACCAGATGATGCACGTTGGCATAGGATTCCACCGCGAACAGTTCCGTCACCTGGATGCTGCCGGGCACACAGCAGCGGCCGAGGTCGTTGCGTAGCAGATCCACGATCATCAGATTTTCCGCACGGTCTTTCTCGCTGTTTTGCAGCGCTTCCGCATTGGCCTGATCCTGCGCGGGATCGGGATGGCGTGGGCGGGTACCCTTGATGGGATGGGTGGTGATGCGCTGGCCGTGAATCGACAGAAACCGTTCCGGCGACAGGCTCAGGCAGTGAAAATCACCGGCGTCGAAATAGCTGGCCATCGGCGCCGCCAGTACTGCACTGAGCTGATTGAAGGCATCCCAGGGATCGCCGCGGCACTCCGCAGAAAAACGCTGGGCCAGGTTGACCTGGTAACAGTCGCCGGACTGCAGATAGGCCTGCACCCGCTCAAACCGGGCGAGATAATCCTCACGGGACAGGTTGGACCTGAATGCGGTGGCCAACCGGAAAGGCGCGACATCGGCCCGGATTGTTTCGTGCAGCAGTGCGTCCAGCAGTTCTTCCGTATGAGCTTCATGTCCGTGCAAGGACAGCAGGCAGCATTGCTTTTCAATATGGTCGACAACGACGACCGAGGGATAAAACCCGGCCTGCAGCAAATCCAGTGGCAACGACGCCGCGGGAAGTTCCAGCCCCTGCAGGGCGGCGTAGAGATCATAGTTGGCCAGCCCGTACCAGCCCGGCAGCGGTTGTTCGGCACCTTGGTCGAGCCTGTGCAGATCCAGCAACCGGGTCATGCCCCCAACAGCCGATACCAACCTGGATTCCTGCACACTGCCAGCCCAGGGCAGCGCGACTTTCTGGAGGGGCAGTGCCGAGAACACATCAAACCGTGTCCCCTCAAACCCGGGACAACTGAGCAGCAGGAAACTGCCGCGCAAATGGCGCAGCCGCGAGAACAATGCCTTGCTGTCCTCAGGGTAAGGCAGGATCAAGCGGGAAAGAGAGGGCATCTTATTTCAGAAATGACTTTAAATGGACGTTACAAATAATTGATAATCAAGCCAATCGACGCTTGATCCCAGCTGCCTCGATAATCATGGTCGATATTTCCTCGATGGAAGCATGGGTGCTGTTGATGAACGGGATGCCATAGCGATTGAATATGGCTTCCGCGCCCCGTACTTCGCTTTCACACTGCTGGATCGAGGCATACTTGCTGTTGGGCTTGCGTTCGGTGCGGATGGCGGCCAGCCGCTCAGGTTCAATACTCAGGCCGAACAGCTTGCTGCGGTGGTCCTTGAGAGCCCTGGGCAGGTCCAGGTCATCCAGGTCGTCATCGGTCAGCGGGTAGTTCGCGGCTTTCACCCCGAACTGCAGCGCCAGATACAGGCAGGTAGGAGTTTTGCCGCTGCGGGATACACCCACCAGAATCACGTCCGCCAGATCGTAGTGACGGGTGCGGGCGCCATCGTCGTTGTCCAGCGCGAAGTGCACGGAGTCGATCCGCAGATCGTAACTCTGATTGTTGACGATCGAGTGGGACTTGCCCACGGAATAGGACGAGGATGCGCCCAGCGCGGTCTCCAGCGGCTTGAGAAAACTGGAAAAAATATCGATCATGAAGCCGTTGCTTTTGGCCAGTATCCGGCGCACGTCTTCGTTGACAATGGTGTCGAACACAATGGGCGGCGCATTGTCGGCGGTGGCTGCCTTGTTGATGCGGGAAACGGCGTCCAGTGCCCGGGTATCGTTGTTGACGTAGGGGATGGTGATCTGCTCGAAGTCTATACCGTCAAATTGCGCCAGAAGCGAGTGACCGAGGGTTTCCGCGGTGATGCCGGTACCATCGGAGATGAAGAAAACAGTGCGCTTCATGACTAAATCCTGATTGGCAAAAGGGCCGGAATAATTTAACGTGAAAACCCATTTATAACGAGTAATTTATTGACTTTTTTAGTAGAATCTTGCGTTCTGCGTTACATTGCCGCGTGGCGGAAAACGGGAAGGGGACACCCCCTGACTACCGTTATTCCCATGAATAACTGTGGTGAACGTCTGGTCACGCAAAGCGGTCGGCACTGATTGCTGCTGACCTGAGGCCGGGCACCAAAAGTGCCTAGATTTTCATTTTTACAAGGTAGGGAGAACAACCTTGAACGATTACGTAATCTGGTTCCAGGATCTTTCAAAGAACGACATCGACAAGGTGGGCGGCAAGAACGCTTCACTGGGCGAAATGATCAGTAATCTGGCCAGCAAGGGTGTTTCGGTGCCGGGCGGTTTTGCCACCACCGCACACGCGTACCGCGAATTTCTGGAACAGAGCGGTCTGAACAAGAAGATCCGCGACGCGCTGGACAAACTGGACGTCAACGACGTGCTTGCCCTGGCTGAAACCGGCAAGCAGATCCGTGAATGGGTGAGCGAAGCAAAGCTGCAACCCGCCCTTGAGAAAGCCGTCCGCGAAGCCTTCGCCAAACTGCAGACCGGCAACGAGCACATGGCAGTGGCCGTGCGTTCCTCCGCCACCGCCGAAGACCTGCCCGACGCGTCCTTCGCCGGCCAGCAGGAAACCTTCCTCAACATTCGCGGCGTGGACAACGTCCTGCATGCAGTGAAGGAAGTGTTTGCATCCCTCTACAACGATCGCGCCATTGCCTACCGCGTTCATCAGGGCTTTGAGCACCATAACGTTGCCCTGTCTGCCGGCATCCAGCGCATGGTACGCAGTGAAAACGGCGCCAGCGGCGTAATGTTCTCGCTGGACACCGAGTCCGGCTTCCGCGACGTGGTTTTCATCACGTCTGCCTATGGTTTGGGCGAAACCGTGGTGCAGGGCCAGGTCAATCCCGACGAATTCTATGTGCACAAACCCTCCCTGGCAGCAGGCCGTCCTGCCATTCTGCGCCGCAACCTGGGCAGCAAGGCCATCAAGATGATCTACGCCAAGGGCGGCAGCGCCGGCAAGTCGGTGGAAACGGTGGATGTCGACAAAGATGAACGGCAGAAATTTTCCATTACCGACGATGAAATCCAGTCACTGGCCAAACAGTGTCTGATCATCGAGAAACATTACGACCACCCGGTGGACGTCGAGTGGGCCCGTGACGGCGACGACGGCAAGCTGTACATCGTGCAGGCGCGCCCCGAAACCGTGAGAAGCCGCCAGACCAACGTGATGGAACGCTACTTGCTGAAGGAAAAAGGCAAGGTGCTGGTGGAAGGCCGCAGTATCGGTCACCGCATCGGCAGCGGCGTGGTGAAGCTGGTCACCAGCCTGCGTGAAATGGACAAGGTGCAGGTGGGCGATGTGCTGGTCACCGACATGACCGACCCGGATTGGGAACCGATCATGAAGCGCGCCTCCGCCATCGTCACCAATCGTGGGGGCCGGACCTGCCACGCGGCAATCATAGCGCGCGAACTGGGCATACCTGCTGTCGTGGGTTGTGGCGACGCCACCGACCTGCTGCAGGAAGGCCAGCCGGTTACCGTATCCTGCGCCGAAGGCGACACCGGCCTGGTGTTCGAAGGCAAGCTGGGCTTCGATGTGCAGAAAAATTCCATCGACTCCATGCCCAAGCTGCCGTTCAAGATCATGATGAACGTGGGCAACCCGGACCGGGCGTTCGACTTCCAGTCCCTGCCCAACGAAGGTATCGGCCTGGCCCGTCTGGAGTTCATCATAAATCGCATGATCGGCGTGCATCCCAAGGCACTGCTGAACTACGAAACACTGCCCAAGGACGTCAAGCAGAGCGTGCAGCGCCGTATTGCCGGCTATGCAGGCCCGATCGAGTTCTACATCGAGAAGCTGGTGGAGGGTGTGTCCACCCTGGCAGCCTCTTTCTATCCCAAGAAAGTGATCGTGCGCCTGTCCGACTTCAAATCCAACGAATACGCCAACCTGATCGGCGGCAAGCTGTACGAGCCGGAAGAAGAGAACCCGATGCTGGGCTTCCGCGGCGCGTCCCGCTACATCTCCGACAGCTTCCGCGACTGCTTCGAACTGGAGTGCCGCGCGCTGAAGAAAGTGCGTGAGGAAATGGGCCTGGACAACATCGAAATCATGGTGCCGTTCGTGCGTACAGTGGGCGAGGCGGAACAGGTGATCAAGCTGCTGGAGGCCAATGGCCTGAAGCGGGGCGAGAAGGGCCTGCGCGTCATCATGATGTGCGAGCTGCCCACCAACGCGCTGCTGGCGGACGATTTCCTGCAGCACTTCGACGGCTTCTCCATCGGCTCCAACGACCTGACCCAGCTGACCCTGGGCCTGGACCGGGATTCCGGCATCGTGTCCCATCTGTTCGATGAGCGCGATCCGGCGGTGAAGGCGCTGCTGAAGCTGGCGATCGAAGCCTGTAACCGTGCCGGCAAGTACGTGGGTATCTGCGGCCAGGGGCCGTCGGATCATCCGGATCTGGCCAAGTGGCTGATGGAAATCGGGATCGACAGCATCTCGCTGAACCCGGATTCCGTGCTGGACACCTGGTTCTATCTGGCGGAAAACCACGCCTGATCGGGGCTCAGAAGAGAAGGGGGCTGCGGCCCCCTTTTTTGCGTCCAGGCTTCCTGTTTACGCCTGGAAGACCGGAGGTGCGGGATGAATTACTTGTAGAGTTCGTCCGGCGGGATCATGACATCGCCATCGATTACGACCTGGTTGCCGTCAAACTTGTAGAAGAAGCAATGGCGGCGGCCGGTGTGGCAGGCGGGGCCGGTCTGGTCCACTTCCAGCAGCAGGGTGTCGCCGTCGCAGTCGATGCGGGCGGATTTCAGAACCTGCACCTGGCCGCTGCTTTCGCCCTTGCGCCAGAAGGCGTTGCGGGAGCGGGACCAGTAACAGACGCGACCGGTTTGCAGGGTTTCCCGCAGGGCTTCTGCGTTCATCCAGGCCAGCATCAATACTTCTTTGGTGTCGTACTGCTGCGCAATCGCGGGAACCAGTCCATCATTGTTATATTTCACCTGGGTCAGCAGCGTGTCGCGATCCAGCTGAAAGCCGGTAGAATAATGTTCGTTGTCTTTGAAGATGTTCATGGCAATGAGAAGGTCATGCTGAGTTCGAGGTTTCAGGCTCGCGCAAGGCGTGACCCCATTGGGTACCACCAGCACGAATCAGGGATATTTTCTTGCAAAATCAACCGGATCACATAGTTGTCATGTTTGCCGATGTGTCGGGTAGCACCCAGCTGTATGAGCGGTTGGGGGACACAATGGCACACGAGTGTATCGCGGAAAGCCTGCAGCGTATCGTCCGGCATGTCAAACAAAACCGGGGACGCCTGATTGAAACCATTGGCGACGAGGCCATGGTCACCTTCGCCGATCCGCAGGATGCGATTCATGCCGCGTGCGCAATCCAGCGGCAGTTTTCTGTGGAGCCGGTGGCTGGCGGGCAACGGGTGAAGGTGCGCATCGGCTTTCATTTTGGCCCCATCGAATATGACGCCAGCCAGCATCCCTTTGGTGACACCGTGAATGTGGCGGCCAGGGTGGTGGCCCTGTGCGAGGCAGGTCGCATCATCGCCACGCGCGACAGCCTGAATCGTGTTACCAATGCCGGTGAGTTCACTTTGCGTTCATATCAGCGCACCCGCGTGAAAGGCAAGAGCGAACCGCTGGTGACGGACGAGATCGTGTGGGACAACGAGGATTCCACCTCGCTGTTCAATGCCACCCAGAACACACAGGTTAAGATAGCGGGTCCGGTGATGTACCTGATCTACCGCGACCAGAACATTGCGCTGGGCACGGACCGGGTCAGCTTTGTTGTTGGACGCGGGCCGGAATGCGATCTGGTGATCGACAATGCGCTGGCGTCGCGGGCCCATGCGCGGCTGGAGATCCGCTGGGGAGAAGTCTATCTGGTGGACCACAGCACCAACGGTACTTATCTGCGGCTGGGCGAAGGCCGGCGCGAGCCCAACGGAGGTTCCGTGCGGCTGCACCGGCGCGAACTGCTGCTGACGGGGAAGGGCGAGATTGGCATCGGCACACCCGTGGAAAATGCCGGTGAAAGCTGCCTGATCCAGTTTGAAATTTATTGAAGTGACGGCCTTACGGCTTGCGCGCGAGTTCCTGTTCGATTCGTTGCAGTGCCTGCGTCACTTTCTGCAATTCCTCGTTGGTTACCCGGCTGATTTCCGCCAGCACGTCCGCATTTTCCAGTTGCACAGCCTGTTCCTCGAAGTCAGCCGACAGGCCGCCGCCGATATCGCGTTTGATGGCATCCAGACGTTGCAGCAGTTGTTCGCGCTTTTCCGCCAGTTCCTTTCTCTTTGCCTGCAAATCCTGGGTCATGCCTGTGTTCTCCGCTAAGTGTTGAAAAATTATCCCTTGTCAGGGCAGATGGGTTATTGATGAATGTCAAGTCTAGGAGAGGCAGCGGAACTGGCCCGGCCAATCGCGGTAGTTGAAGACCTGCCCGGTCTGGCGCACGGTGGCAATGAGGGACAAATCGAGATCGGCCAGCAACCATTGTGGTTTGCCGAATTCACCCAGTGCCAACACGCCGTCGTCCGGAAAGCCATGGTCCACCGGTGTGAAGACCCCGGCGGCGCCGATGTTGATGTCCACGGCAGGTGACCAGTCTGCAGTGCCTACCGTCGGTGATTGCACCACGTAGCACTGATTCTCCAGCGCGCGGGCCTGACAGCCGATGCGCACGCGGTGGTAGCCGGCCAGGGTGTCAGTGCAGCTGGGTACCAGGATCAGGTCGGCCCCCAGTTCCACCTGGCGACGGGCGATAAGCGGAAATTCACTGTCGTAGCAGACGGCAATTCCAACTTTCCCGAACGTTGTTTCAAAAATGCGGATCTGGTCGCCGGGGCTGACGTGCCACTGTTCGTTTTCGAAACGGGTCATCTGCAGTTTGTCCTGGAATCCCAGCAGGCCCTGCGGGCCGAACAACCAGGCGCGGTTGCGGTATTCGCCGTTGTCCAGCTGTACCGGGAAAGTGCCGGGCTGCACATACAGGCCGTGTTGTTGCGCAAGACGTTCGTAGAGGCCGATAAAATCATCGCGCAGGTGCTGCAGATGTTCCAGTTGCAGTGCGAGGCTGAGCTGCACTTCACGCGGGAACAGCGATGCCAGTTCCATGCTGGCGTATTCGGGCCACAGCAACAATTGCGCGCCGGCGTCCGCCGCTTCCTGCGTCCCGCGTTCGACTTTGGCGACATAGTCCTGCCAGTGCTGGAAATAGCCGATATCGTACTGGGCGCTGGCGATGCGCAGGGGGCGAGTGTTCATCACATGGCTACCTAAAAAATGGTTACCTGAAAGATTTGATCCAGTAGGTCATGGTCTTGGCGGATTTGTCGGCTTCATCCAGATCCTTCCAGACATAGTGCGTCACCAGACCGGGCTGCTTTTTGTAGCCGCGCTTATGCCAGAGACTGTCGAGCGGCTGGTAGTTGGCCGGGCGGCGAGGGTGGTCTTGCGGCCGCTCCACTGCGCAGAAACAGCTGTAATCGAATCCACCCAGCTCACGCGCATGAGCCTCGCGCTCATCGAAAAAACGCCAGCCCAGACCGAGTCCGCGGTACGGCGCACGCAACACCGACTCCGCACAATAAAAGACGCGGTTCACGTCATAACCGGCGCTGATCAGTGGCGCTTTGAATTCCTCGGTTTCAAACGCCATGGGAATGCCGGTAGAGGCACCGACAATTTGGTCACCGGCCATTGCCAGCACGATGACAGCCTGTTCGCACGCGCTGTACGTGCGCAGGTACTGTTCCTCGTATTCTGTCGTGCCGTCGTACAAATAGGGAAAATCGCGGAAAATTTCGATGCGCAATTGGGCGAGGGCAGGGATGTATTGCTGCAGTGCCGACCCGCTGACGCGGTTGACGGTGATGTCGCTGGATTGCGTCATGATGTCACCCGCTGACCTGCGCGATCCAGTCATTCAGATTGTAGTAATTGGTGACGCGGGCCACCTTGCCGGCGCGGATTTCGAAAAAGGCGCCAGCAGGCAGACGGTAGGTTTGTCCCTGCGCCGGTGGCAGTCCTTCATCGGTATTCAGGTATTCTCCCAGCACTACAAATTCTGCAGCAGCACGGCTGCCGTCGGCGTTGACCATGATCGCCATGTCCACCAGCTTTTCCCGGTAATTACGATTCATGCGCTGCATGAAAGCGGCAAACGTGTCGCGCCCGGTTTCGCGCTGGCCCTGGTTGATGTCATGGATCACGTCGTCGGTGAGCAGGCTGAGGAATTGCTCCATGTCGCCACGATTGAACGCGGCATAGTACTGCTCGATCAGCTGGTGGCTGGATTCCGCTGTCATTGTTTTATTCCCCTGAGGCAAAGACCGGATCGGGACAATTATACGGAAACACTGACGGAATGGTGATGGTCGCTGGTGAATTCAGTCGTCGCTCAACGTCATGCCAGAGGTGCTGGACAACGTGCCTTTATCCTCAAGACGGATCTTGATGCCGACATTGTTGCGGGAGTCCGCGTGTTCCAGCGCTGTCTGCTGGGTGATCTTGCCGGCGTGATACAGATCCAGCAGGGACTGATCGAAGGTTTGCATGCCGTTATCCGTACTTTTTTCCATGGCGTCGCGAATGTTGTCGATTTCACCTTTCTGGATCAGGTCCCTGACATAGGGGCTGGTGAGCAGCACCTCAACGGCCGGTACTCGCTTGGAGTGCAGACCCGGCAGCAGCCGTTGCGAGACTACCGCCTGCAAGTGCAATGACAGATCCAGAAACAATTCACTGTGGGCGGATTCCGGAAAAAAATTCACGATGCGCCGCAGTGCCTTGTTGGCATTGGCGGCGTGCAGCGTGGACAGGCAGAGGTGACCTGTCTCGGCATAGGTCAAGGCTTGCTGCATGGTTTCGCGATCGCGGATTTCACCCACCATGATCACATCAGGCGCCTCGCGCATGGCCCGCCGCAGCGCGTGACTGAACGTATGCGTGTCCACGCCCACTTCGCGCTGGTTGACGATGGACTGTTTGTGATGATGAATATATTCGATGGGATCTTCAATGGTGAGGATATGGCCGGTGCGGTGCTGGTTGCGAAAGTCGATCATCGAGGCAAGCGTGGTGGACTTGCCGGAACCGGTGGTGCCTACCACCAGGATCAGCCCGCGCGGTGCCATGATCAGATCGTTGAGCAATGTCGGCAGTTGAAGATCGGTAACACTGGGGATCGCCGATTTGATGTAGCGAACTACCAGTGCAACCTCGCCACGTTGCATGAACACATTCAGGCGGAAGCGGCCCAGCGCTTCGACGCTGATCGCCATGTCCAGCTCGAATTCACGCTCGAACTCGGCTCGCTGGCGATCGTTCATTACGGAATAGGCCAGACTCTTCGTCATGCCCGGGCCCAGCGCGTGCTGGGTGACGAATGTGGTGTTGCCTTCGATTTTCATCGCTACCGCCGCGCCGGACGAGAAATACAGATCCGACGCTTCCCGTTCCACCATGGCTTTCAGATAAGGCAGCAGGTCCATACGGTGTCTCCCGGCGATCACAGTCAATGCGTTATGTAATGAGTGTAGACGCGACCGGGATTCCCGGCTTGCACTAGATCAATACCAGTTTGCCGAATTCCGCCTCGCCGACCAGATGGCTGACCTGATGGCCCGGCATCAACCAATAAGGAGTGGCCTCGCTGCTGGGCGCACAATTGGGATATTCCGGATTGACCGATGGCCCGGCCACCGTTTTCTCCAGCACCATGGAAATATACTGATCGTTGCTTCCTTCCAGCGTGTTGCCGTTGAGAATGACTTCAACGCCGGTGGCACAGGCGTAACGCCGGATCGCATTGACGCGGGAATTCTGGGGCGCATAGGCATCGACACCGACGCCGTTTTCAGAGGTCACGCGAATGCCGTCCGCCACCCGCGTTACCAGGGAGTGATTGCCCTCGGTATGGCCGGGCGTGTGCAACAACGCGACACCGCGTCCGAGCTGAATGCTGCCGTCAAAAGCAACGATTTTGTCTGCGGGCAGGCCCTCGATGCCGCGCGGGCAGTACCAGTCGGCCTGACACGGCAACAGTCCCAGCGTCGATTCCCATTCCTGACGATGAACCAGCAACTTCGCATTTGGAAAATAGCCGGGGCGGTTCGCAGTACCGATCCAGCGCCGCACATCCTGCGTGTGCAGATGGTCGTAACTGATGTAGTCCACCTGCGCGGCACGGATTCCCAGTTCCTGCAACGCCGTTTCCACGTCGCGGAAAACCGGCGCCATAAAATCCATCAGAGCGCGCGGCCCCGGTATGCTTTCCGCCAGCCGTTTGAAAAATGGCGTTTCGCGATTGCCTTCCAGATCCGACGGCGAAAACAGCAGGGTTTTAATCTGGTCTGCGAAATCCAGATACTGCACCACGAACAGCCGGTTCAGAATATGGAGGTAAGGAAATTTGTAGGCCGACTGCGCGAATACGCCGGAATAGGCATACCAGGTGGGGTAGGGAACCCGCACCAGATTGATGCTTTTGTAGAAGACCACTTGCGGTTCATCCAGAAAGCGCTCGCGAAAACCTTGTGCGCGCTTGCGTACCGTTTCCAGACGTTCCTGCGGTCGGGCCGCCTCGCGCGCACCATTGAAGTCAGTGATGGCACACATGCCGGAAGGTAGGATTGTCATTGCAGGAATCTCTCAGCTGGATGGTCGGATTGGCCCAAAGCGCGGAAGGCAGTAATGGCAAACCTGGGCGCTTTCGGATTGTCTGCATCTGTAGCATTCGCCGCAACCCCCAAAGACCGGGTGCAGGACAGAACGCTCATGCCGGAACGGGGTGCCCGGCAGCGGAGGTGAACCGGGGCGCGCGGGTAAAGCCGGTTGATACGTACATTTAAGGACTGCCAAGGCGAAGGTCATATTCACAATTTAACATGTATGCACACCAATTCTGTATATTTTCTTTTATATTCAATGCTTTAAACGTAAATCTATGTCCATTTCGAAGTACTTAGAAATGGACATACGCCTTGAATTTTTCACAAAAAACGCGGTTTAAATTCATTTAATATATTGATTTATATAGATATTTTACGATTTTAAATGAGATTGATCGTATAAATATCTTATCAATTGCACTACAATGCTCATATGGATATTTAGGAGATTCCAAATGAGCACTGAGCGAAAGCAGGAAAAACCACGCAAAGTCGCAAAAAAAACGGTAAGACATTTTCATACTATAGAGAGGAAGACGGGAAAGCTTGGGATGCTCGAAAAATTCGTCGCACGTCCTAGAGACTCTCTTTATGAGAAATTGTATCTTCGCATTGCGGCTCCAGACGGCAATCAACTCGCAATTATAGGAAATCTTAGAAGTGGATTGGCTTTCCATACCATTGACGCTCTCGCGGAAGCCTACGATGCGTCGCGGAAAGACATCGCATTAGTGTTATCCATTCCAGTGTCCACCTTGAGCAGAAGGAAAAAGGAAGGACGTCTACAACCTGATGAATCTGATCGAGTGGCAAGATTAGCTCGATTAAAAGATGCCGCTGTAGAAATGATGAATGGTGACAACGACGCCGCTGTTCAATGGCTGAAAACTCCTCTGCACATCCTAAATGATGAAAGCCCTCTTACCCATGCCAGCTCTGAGATTGGTGCCCGAGAAGTAGAAGACCTGATAATTCGAATTCAGCATGGCGTCTTCAGTTGATGAAATCCGGGTGGCGCGTTTGTAGCTCAACATTTGCAAATACTACACACCAAATGATGTCAGGCGAGGGAGCGTTTCTTGGGGGAGGTCGTTGGAATAGCCGAGGAATTCGAGTTGTATACCTAGGATCGACTCTTTCATTGGCTACGCTTGAGGTTTTGGTTCATCTTCAAAAACCTACTGTATTGGCAAGTTATAGTAGGCTAGAAGTTTTTTTTAATGAAGATGATGTCATGTCTATTGATCAAAGCGCATTTCCATCGAACTGGTCAGCGTCAACAGTTAATTCTCCTGTCCAGTATGTCGGTGATGACTGGGTTAAACGTCAGGCCTCTCTCGTCCTTGAAGTACCTAGCGCGGTCACTCCAGGGGAGAAAAATTATCTAGTCAATGTCGAGCACCCAAGGTTTTCAAATCTAAAGTATGGAAATATTGAAGCATTTAACTTTGATGACCGACTTTTAGGTCTTATCACCTGAACGAGTCGCCCGGTACCCAGTGAGGCGAAAGAGGAAGGCATTGCGGAACCAACCCTGTATCATTGGCTGCATCAGTTGAGAACAGAATGTAAGCCATTGCGTTCGCCCAAGCGGGCCGCGCCCGCTGCGGACCACGCGCTGCATTAGGGTCCGGAGTTATTTTATAGGCGGGGCATTTTCGCCAGGTCCAACGGCTGTTCTGTGCCTTAGTAGAGCGAGCAGGAGTTGCACTATTCAAAATCAGCGCCCACACCTTCCACCATTCGTTTGCGATTTATTTGTTTCTGCATGGGCAGCCCCTGAAAGTCATCGGTGCATTGCTGGGGCACAAATCGGTGGAAGGAACCGAGGTCTACAATGCTGTCTTGTCCATCGAAGACGGGCACTTCTTAGAAAGCGTGTTTTTCCATAAATAAACTTAGATCTAGTACCAAAGGATTTTTTAAATGGCATATTTTACGAAAGCTGAAGCACGCGCAGCTGCGGCGCGCGCTAGAAAAAAAGTAAACAATACAGGAAAAGCATTTGACCGTATCTTGAAAGAAGATTTTATTGCCACCGCGAGCCAAGAGAGCTTTGATGTATTTTTATGTCACTCTATAGATGACGCAGAACTTGTTCTTGGCGTCAAAACAATTTTAGAGGAAAATTTTTCGCTAAAGGTATATGTAGATTGGGTGGAAGATCCCAAACTCGATCGCAGGTTTGTATCTAAAGATACTGCTCGCGTCCTTCGCCAACGAATGAAGCAATGCAGATCTTTACTCTATCTGGCTACGGATAATGCGACCACATCCAAGTGGATGCCATGGGAGCTTGGATTTTTTGACGGACACAAACCAGGTTGCGTTGCAATTTTTCCCGTTTTGGATTCCGCTGATCAGTCTTTTCAAGGTCAAGAGTACATCGGAATCTATCCGCAGGTTACCAAAGACACATACATGGGTGGCGTGAAAGTAGATATTTTTGTAGAGGAAAAAGGAGTGCAATGGTCAACTCTGCGAGAATTTTCTCAGGGGAATCCACAATACAAAAAATATAGTTAAAACAACTAACAAAGCTATTTGTTAGTTGTTAATACCGAAATTCGTCGCTTTTTCGAGCAATGTGCTGCTAGGTGGGAGGATTAAGTAGTGACTCGCAGAGCCTTTTTTTCGTTTCACTATCAGCCCGATGTGTGGCGGGTGTGGAATGTCAGAAATAGCTGGGTGGTCAAACCGTCTGACGAACAAGTCGACGGTTTCTTTGATAGCAGTGTCTTTGAGGCATCAAAGCGGCAAAACGATGAATCATTGAAACGTTTCCTTCGTGAAGGCCTGAAAAAAAGCTCCGTTACTTGCGTGCTTGCAGGCACGCAAACTTGGAGTCGACGATGGGTGCGCTATGAAATTGTTCAAAGCGTTCTCAAACGAAACGGACTTCTGACTGTTGACATACATGGCGTTAAAAACAAAGAAGGAATTACTGCAGCCAAAGGGGCAAACCCCCTCGCCCAGATCGGCTTGTACAGAACGAGTACCGGTATCTATTTTGCCGAATGGAGCAACGGAAAATGGATAAAATATGGAGATTATTCGCTTTCCGTTTCAGAAGCTGACCTTTGGTTCAAGGCTCCTAACAGTAATTCTGTCATACAGCTATCCACTCATTGTTCGCGGTACGATTTTACCGCGCAGAATGGTCGGACCAATATTGGCAATTGGATTGAAATAGCAGCCCAGCAAGCGGGCCGATAGAAGTCTAAAGGACATTAAAGATATCCTCTCTCGCCTTCAGCTACAAAAGGGTGATTTGAAAGGTTTTGGAAGGGCTTATACTCAATTAATAGTGTCATCGTTTAACATGTTCTGTCGGCGAAGACATGAGGGGAATTAAGTTATGATCTTGCTCCAATAATTCGGGCTGGGTTGCCGCAAAAGCTGAAATACATACATCTCAAGCTGTTGGTTATTCCAGTCACCTATACGTATACTGCTATAGTGCACCGAATCGATCTTGCATCGATCACAATACACAACCTGAAAAGGAAGTAACATTGCCTGTAATGTACCAGCTGGCTGTACTCGGCTCACCAACACAAGAACAAATTGACCATCTTGAACGTCTCGTTTCAGATGCAATTCAGCTCTTTGGACTTCGCCTTAGGCACGAAGTTAGCTGGGAAATACGTCCTGCTAATTTTTCTCCCGAACAACAAAAATCTGCAGCGGCTGTGTACTACGGTAGTCCAAATGCCCCAATTGCAAATATTGATCATTTACTTCGCAATAGCATACCGATATTGCCGGTAGTTTCTGATCCTGGACAAGTGAGTATCGAGATACCAAACCAACTTCGATCATTTAACTGCCTAGCCTATAACCAAGGCGGGGCAGGGCGCGTCGCTACAGCATTGCTCGAATGTGTCGGTCTGTTGCCACGCCAACGCAGGGTTTTCGTTAGCTATCGACGAACCGAAGCACGAGAAGCCGCACTACAGTTATTCGACGCGTTTTCATCTAGAATCTTCGATGTGTTTCTCGATACGCATGGAATTGCACCTGCGGAAGATTTTCAGGCTATGCTCTGGCATCGTTTATGTGATTCAGACGTACTGGTTATGCTCGATACCCCAGGTTACTTTGACAGTCGATGGACCAGTGCGGAATTCGGACGGGCGCTCGCGAAGGGCATTAGTGTCTTGCGTGTGGGTTGGCCGGACTCTACGCCATCAGTCCGCACCGCAACGGCGAGCCGTGCTGAACTACTACCTGTCGAGGTAGATAAAGCTACGGGGAAATTGGCAGATGGGGCCGTTGAACGTATTTGCCATCAACTCGAAACTGTGCGTAGCGAGAGTCAAGCCGTGCGCACGGTAAATCTTGTTAGCAATATACGCAATGCAGTTGAGTCCATTGGTGGTCAAGTGGTGGGGATTGGGCCCAATAAAGCTGTCTACATAAAGCTCCCCGATGGCAGAAACTTAATAGCATATCCGACCGTTGGAGTACCCACATCTTCTACGCTTCATGATGCTGCAACATATTCACCCGACACCCCTGCAGCGGTGATCTATGATCACGTCGGTCTACATCCCAATTGGCTCAGTCATTTAGATTGGCTTGGCAGCCAAATTCGTACCGCGCGATGGGTTAAAGCTGCGGAAGCTGGTTGGCAATTTGCAGATTGGGAGACACAGTAAATGGGCTCAATCTTTTTATCTGCAAGTGTCCCAGCTGTTAATAGAGGTACGTATCATCTAACAGCAAACCCTTTCCTTATACAATGTGCTGTCCGAGAATTGGTCATTGAAGTGGTGCGACAACATAAAATCGTTTGGGGAGGTCACCCGGCGATTACACCTATGATTTGGACCATCTGCGAGGATCTTGGCTTAGATTATTCTAAATCAGTAATTCTCTACCAAAGCAATTTTTTCAGCGACCGCTTCCCAGAAGAAAATCAGCGATTTAAAAATGTTATCTTTACAGACGCAGTGGCGAGTGATCAGGATGCAAGCCTTGATCTGATGCGAAACAACATGCTATCGCGCGACGACTTGGTGGCCGCGGTTTTTATAGGAGGCATGGAAGGAATTGAAATAGAATATGACATGTTTGTAGAACGTCATCCTAAAGCAATAGTACTGCCAGTCCCTGCACCTGGTGGTGCTTCTCTCGAGTTGGCAAAGAGGCTTGCTATCTTCAAAGACGATGAATTACATGACATCGATTTTGCACGACTATTTCGTTCGCGTCTTAGTTCTGTGATCGAATCGCATCCCAAATGACGGGCCCAGTTAATGGGGCAGGGCAAGGAGCGCTGTATCCTGCAAGGGATTCTCTATAGTTTTCATTTGCTAGAAAGATTTATATTGAACATCAAACTAATTCACTGGCTCCCAGCCCATAGTCAAACAACCACAACTGCTGTTGACACTCGCTGTGGCCGTTAGACTATCGGTTTCTCGGAATATCAGCACTAAAAAGGAACAACTACCATGCGTTAGAATAATGGTAAAGATTCCGTTTGTTTCTGGATGCCATACAAATCAGAAACCTGGCGAATAAACTGATTCTGCCCGCCATAACTAGGGTGACGAACACGAATCACCGGAGTCGAACCAAGAATGCGGTCTGCTGCAGCCGCTGCGTCGTTACCAATTGCAACAATGCGTGACGGATTTAAGAGTTCAACTAGAGATTGGAGAATTGCCTCCCCAGCTTGGCGTTCGCGGGAATTATGTTGGCGATTGGTAAAAGGATCACCTGACTCATGAGGATGCAGAGGAAAGACATTCCATAGAAATATCCTAGCATCAATTTGATCCAACATGCTCCAGATTACAGCCGCCGTTCGCTCAGCAACTGCTGCACCAATTGTTGGTTGTTTTGCAGCGACTCCCCAACGTTTGAAGTGCTTTTTAATATGAATATCGTCTGTCAAAGCAAGGCCTGTACGCCGCCCACCTCTATAACCTAGATCGCGCCCAATCCATATGGCATCAACTGGTGCACGCGATGCGCTTTCTATTAAAGTCGACAATGCCGACGCGCGAATGCGAGGTGCATCACGTTGATCATGAACTTCACACCTATCCGTATAAGGGTTGAAACAGTTTTCAAACTGTAGGGCAGCAACAGAGCGTACAAAAGGATGCATAATTAATTCCTCGATTCGAGCGGCTCGTAACGAATCGTTCTTTCGACACGATTACCAACAATCCATCCACCTTGAGCAGCCTTGAGTTGACGAAACACCGAATAACCATCAAGTATGGCACGCTCCCAAAGTTTAATGGGGCATTGAGACACTTCATAGCCAGCCACATACTCTTTGACAGTTTTCAAAATTCCGAGTGAAATACGCTCATGACCCTCAAAGAAATCTAGTTCCTTCGCCTTTGAAAAAAGCCAGGCAGTTAGTCCCTCTTCAACAACAACAGCTCGTCCGCTATCCTGATTTTCATCATATTCGAGTTTGCTTTTTCGTTTGTGCTTAATCAGCGCACGAACAACAGGAGACCAATGAAGAATGGCTGCATATGCTAGATGAAAAACATCATGGAAGCGATATCCGTCCAAATCAGCAATATTATCGGTTAGGGGATCCCCAATAAAGACCCCTTGCCATTGAAGATAACTTCTTCCGTTGGAGCGCTCATTGATTCGAATCGCAAATTTTCTTGGGAGCTGCTCCTCTTCCTCAAATTCTGAATCGAAATCAATCAAGCTTTCTGATGCAGGTACAAGAAAAGCTCCACGTACCTTGTCCATGTTACCTCTGGCCACATCGGAAAAAGCTAATTTTGCCGCGAATAAAGCATCTAGATAATTTTTTGCAAATAAGACAATTTTCCTGCGCTCGGGCTTTGGCTCTAACAATGAAGCTGCCGAACGACCGAGTTCAAACAATGTATCGTCAACTGTGCCGGTTGACATTGGTATCACGACATTTGCCAAAGCGCCCTCAAGCATGTCACTTGCGGCACTTTGCACTCTGAAACCTCCTATGCTTATAGCTTCAGAAAACACTTCTTCAAGCGGTAATCCCAACCTTCGACACAATGCTGAGAGATACCAAAGCGTATCACCAAATTCTTCCTCTGCTGCGCGCTTATATCCGGGATATGCTGATTTCTCTCGGATATGTTTCTTCGCAGTCGACATGATTCCGCCCACCTCGCCATAAAGGCCTTGCAGAATTGGACTAATATCCTCCTGATCAAAGACATCTGTCTCCGCTACACCATTCGCATAATCAGACAACAATATCGAACCTTTTTTCCTTGATGATTCATCCACGTAGAGTTACCCATTCAAAGGGAGGACCTTGATATCCCATATCCCCTAAATTACGTATCCACTTCTCAAAGTGCTCGGCCAATTGACTATCGGAAAAACGGATACGCCCTATACCCTTTTTGCATAAGTGACGGCCATCGCTAGAAACCAGTTCATCAGGAATCTTTGGCCCACTACCACCAAAATATACAAAGTCTTCGCTAACTAACACCCGATTAACACCCGTATCTCGCGCAACATGATCTGGATTAACTTGTCCATCGCTATTCGAGTGAAACGAGTCACGCTGACGCCATTGCGCTTCATTTCCATCGCGAAAATATATGTTGTCACCACAACTCTGCTTACGGCTTCCTCTGCGGTAGGGAATTTTCACTTTAAATCTAAGATCTTTGGCGTATTGATCAAAGGTCATTACTTCAGTTACTTTCATCGCGTAGACAATATGACCGCCACGCCTCACGCTACGATCATTGCTTCCGCTACCAACGATCCAGTCACCATGTACTGCGGTACGTCGAATATCTGGTTTACATGTCGCAAGCGTGCAAAAGCCATAAAACGGATTCGGCGCGAATCCACTGTCATATCGAACGACATATGAATATATACAAGTCATTAGCACGGGTGCCGTTTCAAAGGTACTGGTTCACAGGGGCTTCCATCCGGCTTTTCCCAGCTGTCCTTTCCATTGATTGCATCAATAATAGAATCGCCATTCCATCCCACCACTGCATCAGCATACTCGTTCAACGCGGAAGGAAGATCACACTCACTCTCCCCGTAAGCCCAAACACCAACTATCCGCTTCCCTTGTTTGGCTGCATATTCAATTTCCCAGTTAACCCAATCGCTGTTTTTAGTTTGAGGGGATACGTAACAAATAAAAATACCAGCCCAATTGATCGCAGGGGCCAATATCTGTGTCTTGATATAATTCGGGTCTGAAGCGTTGTTAAATTTTCCTGTGTGAATTGAAGAATCTCTGATATTGATGCCTTTTTTGGACATCAAGTCTTTCAATTTTTGCAAGCCGCTATCATCAGCATGTACATGGCTTATAAATACATTCTTGGTTTCTGCCATAACTTAAGCTCCGCAATTTCCCAACTTAACGATGTTGCTAGTTTTCCTAATATACAATTTCGATTGTCATGCCAGTTTTAAGACGTATCCGCAAATAAGCGCTTGTTACCCCAGCCCGATGGTCCAGAAACTTGTTCCTGACGATGCATTCGTTTTGACTGGCTTGGCAGTTACCGAGCTTTCAAGCGAAAAAGTCAAACAGGGTTGAATTTGAAAGCAATGCACGTGGTTTAAATCCTACCAACAGACACACTATTAATGGTTCAATTAATTTTGAAATTGTAGCCCATATAGTCCAATAATTGAATTGATGCGTGCAAAAGCTTCCCGCTGTTGAAGTTCGACAAAGTGGATTGGAGATCTGATGTCACGTCAACCTACATAGTCCATGAGTTCTTTAAGGCTCCATCGGCCTGATTCGCCCATCTGGCAAAACTTTAACAACGAATGACTAGACAGCTATCCACACCCTGAACATCGGTAGCGACCGCGTACTGCCACAAAATGTGTATAGCACGTGGGAGCTATAAACCCTGAAGCTATCTCCGCAACAAAATGGCGTCTCATTTAGTGATCGCGGCAATCCAGTTTTTTCTAAAATGCTCTGACTTTCCACGCTCTTTTTCAAGCAAGTTCTTTAACCGGGCGTTTTCATGACGAACGTCAGACAGTTCCTTTTTAAGACGATCTATCTTATTTCTTAATAGCGCCTCAACGTGTCTCGCTTCTTCCGGCGTGCGCACCGGAACAACAACACCATCAATCGTTTCTTTGGAACTTCTGTCGCTGCTCCTAAATTCAGAAATATCTTTCTTGAAGTTATTATAAAGATATTGCCGACTTACTTTTGCCATTTTTGCTATTGCTTTGAAGGTAACTGGCTCATTTTGCTTCTTAAGATAGGCAATGGCTTCTTCAACTGCACGGCGTTTCTCAAGGCTTTGCTGCTCTTTAGCCTGACGAATACCACTCATCTTATCTTCGGTCACGAATCAACCTCTAATGATAACTGCTTAAATCGATTAACATCGCCAGCGTACTGTCCGTCCTTTTCCACGGCTTTGATTATCGTTTCTAGTGAGGTGCATACATCAATGTTCCTTGTCCGCCTGCGATCGACGATCTGTGACATGCGAACCTTTCCTTGCTCTGAAAGCTCAATGCTTTCTTGCTTCTGCTCTTCAATCAAACTTCCAATTGAGTCGCGCTCCGATTTGAAAAAATCCAAATCTTTTGCATCGGCTCTGTAGTGCTTACATGTATAGCAGGCATTCGCATGCTCACACCAATCTCCAATCTGTGCTGGCATTACACAGGCGCCTCCACAGACCCGAGTGGCACTGAGACTGTCTTTTCTAACCAGCAGTTCGGATATTTTATTATCGACCCGGCCCTCAATAGTATAAAAGCGCCCACCACCATGTGCCATTAGCGCTTTCTTTTTCAGCTCAAGTCGATTGTTGATATAGACAGTTGCCATGTCAGGACTGGTATGACCAAGTTCCATCATAATGGAAAGGATATCATGCCCATCTTTGGCCAAAGACGTGCCTTTGGTATGGCGTAAAGGATGCCAGGAAAAGGAGAGGGGAGAGCCATCATCATTTTTAATATCGGCCACTACGCATTGCTGTTTTATCTCGTGCATTGTATACGAAGGTTTCAGGAAGCCTTCTTTTGTCCCAGTAAAGGAAGGGAACAGATACTTGGTCTCCTTTCCGTGTTTTCGAAGAACGCGAGCCTGCTGGGCCTTGACAATTTTTATTAACTCTTGGTGAGCAGAATCCGTTTTGAGAAGGGGTTTTACATTCCACTTTCTGACCTTGTTTTGCCAAAATGTTAGCAGCATGAATTTTTCGTCATTGGGATCTTCCGCCAAGCAATTGAACAAGAGCGCATGTCCATCTTCAGCCCTTATTCCAAGACCCAACATTATAGAAAACAGCTCGAAGATCGGCTCGGGCGCACGTTGTGTAGCGAACTTCAGCTCATCAATAATCCTGGCTGAGTATGCTCGATTGGCACATTCCTGATTATGCCCGATGCGCCCGAGTCCTTCTTTGTAATGGACCTTCTCAATTTTACGCGCTGCTCGACTAGAGACTGATAGAGCCGGCCAACTATCTGGCCATGTACGGGAGGCAGTTTTTAACATTGCCAAATTGTCAGTGAACCAGTTTTTCCCAACCAATCCCTTTCTATTTCCCCATGCCACAAACTTATCTTCTATCAAAGCATCCGTTATCAACTCGGGAGATGGATTAGAAAACTCTGTATTCATGAATTCACCGAACACCCGCATTCGAGCAAGATAACCTACTACCGTTTTGGGACCCAGCTCATCAAACGAAATTTTCTGAAGAATATGCTCCTTCACTGCTGGACGCAGCCATTTAGGAAGTAGAAAAAAATTCAAGTACCAATCTTCCTGGCTTTGCATGTCCTTAAAGCGCGTATTATTTTCACTATATAGTTCATTAATGAACAATATATTCCTCTTGGAAACAGGCTTGAACTGCTCCCTAGCAATGACAATTCTTTTGTGATAATTACCCGCTACGGTTATTTGTGGTGACGCATAAATCTTCTTTTCTTTCCTATTTTCTTTTACATACGCCGCTTCAACTAATTTGGTTCTTGGGCTCCCTTCGAATTCGGAAAAAAGCCGAATAAATTCTCTATTGTGCTGTTTTCTTCCGCCAGATTCATTAACAGAAAATTCAGGATGCTCTATTTCAGATATCGAATCGACATCGAAGTGCTCTAGTATTTCGCTCGTTTTCGATCTGAACCACTTCATTGGGGCTAGACGCCTGGAAACTATACTTTCTGAGTTTTGTCTTGGGTCTGATAATAAATTTGCCCAATACAATTTCAGCTCCAAAGCAACTATTTCGGGAATACCCTCAAAATTCGGAACAAAACTACATATTCCGACATGCTGATTACAGAAAACCTTTATTTTCTTAACCAGACCGGAACTCCATATATTGCAATTTAGCAATTCAGGCGAAATAGCAGCTAAGGCACCCTCAAGCTGGTTACGATAGAGAGCTAGTGTGTTGCTATTTGAATGAACCAGTTTCAAATCCATTTGATTCCCCGATCAGTTAGATGCACTCCGCTACTTCTGAACTCTTCAAGGCGTTTCTCTAGATTTGCAGGCCCTGTAAGATGTAGCTTTCTAATTTCCGAGCTAAATAAATGCTTGTAGAAATCTAATGTTGTCTGGGGGCTTGAATGGCCAAGCCGATCTGCAACCTGGAGCAAACCGTGCCCATCTGCAATTGCTTCGCTTGCATGGGTGTGCCGGAACTGGTGCCATGTGAATGGGTAGCCAGTTCGCTTTATCAGATATTTTTTTAAGTTTTCGACGTAGCTTTTTGACAGCGCACGACCTACAGATCCACGCTGAACATTGCAAAACACGTACTCAGTTCCCGACTCAAATGCAGCCGAATACTCGTCACTGGTTATATAGTCTTCGTACATGTTGATAACGTAAGGCATGACCGGGATTGCCCTAGATTTACGTGATTTAGCCCTAGCGCCATTTTCATTGTCTGCTCGAGGTATTACCCATATTAATTGTTCATCCAACACAATATCCGCATGTCTCAATCCAAGAGCTTCACCAATTCTCATGCCTGAGTTGTACAAAAGCGTTATCAGGAATGCATCTCTCAGTAGGGTGCACGCACCAATGAGGGACAAAACGACTTCTGGCGAAAGCCGTTTTTCTGTAATTGTTTGCTGAACAGCGCCCAAGTCGCCTTGAAGATATTTATCTTTCTTCCGAACACTACGTCGTTGATTGATGTGTTCGAGAAACGGTTTATAGCTATTGACGCCTTGATACCTTGTCGAGACTTCACTTTGATCAAACACAGGGGAACGCCCGGACAGATACCGATAAAACGACTTAATTGAAAGGTGTACCTGGTTCCGGAGTGCTGGAGACAAGCTTTCAACGGGTTTTGAGAGATATAAGAGGTTTGGGGTTGCAGCGGAAACATCATCAACAAGTGAGCGTGGAAGCCACTTAAAAAAGGAATCATAGTCGACTACAGCAACGTCGTAGAACGACTTGCCACGGCCTTGCAGAAAGGTCCCAAAGCGGGCTACATGGCGAGCATAGGCCTGAACTGTATTGGGCGATTGATTTGTCTCTTCCAGATGAAGGATCCAATCCCGAACACACCCAACAGGCTCTCCATTATCGAGCACCGTCCATGATATTTGATGGTCACCAAACCGTATCTTTGCCAGCTCCATGCAATCGATCCCACATGCCTGGGTATTTGACAAAATTCGTTTCCTCTATCCAGAAAATCCATGTAAGCAACTGAATAATATAGTTTTATGTTTATAATCTGTCTGTATTGAGAGATTAATTCCAACCAAAAAATCTGATGTTTTGCGATAGCAATTGATC
Organism: Gammaproteobacteria bacterium; assembly: GCA_013178375.1. Taxonomy (GTDB): domain Bacteria; phylum Pseudomonadota; class Gammaproteobacteria; order Pseudomonadales; family Ketobacteraceae; genus Ch67. The sequence continues at coordinate 194,266 of JABLXQ010000014.1, read as the reverse complement.
AGTCCTGCTCGACATGGAGGGCCTTCGGTTGATGTGACATCCTCGAGCATGCAAATTAAGCTGGCTGAGTAGCTTGCGATTGGATGGGGCTAAACAGCGAAGCAAGTTCACCTGCTTCGAATTGGCGATTGGCATGCGCGCTATATGCCCGCAAGCTGAAAAATCCGATGTCGGAACTTCCCAAACAAACCCAGGGTTGCATCGTAGGTGTCTGATAGGGAGGATGAGGGAACTTGGGGCTGTAATGTAATGGCGAGTTCTGAGGTGATGCGCGGCTGAATGGCGTGCTCCGGCTGCAAAGGAAGCTCGGCTAAGGTTTGGCTATCTGTTATCTCAACTGCCTCAAGGTCAAATGGTAGGTCCAATGCGGGCATACGCTCGATATTAATCGTACTGATTTCTGGAATGTCTTCAGCAATGCGCTGGGCGAATTCCATGAGCGTAGGTTCTGCAGGCATAAATAAATAGCCAGCTTCTTGAGAGGAACTGTTGGATCTCAGGATTCGCCCCAAGACTTGCCTAAAGTACAGTTCGGTCTTCACATGTGTCAGGTGACAGCACACTTTCAGACGCGGTATATCGGTTCCTTCGCTGATCATGCCCACCGAAATAATCCATTTATCCGCAGAGCTTCGAAATTCGCGAATGGTGGTCTGCGCATCATCGTGCAGATAGGTTACGATGGCAGAGGCTTCGCCAATCTTTTCCTGCAGAATATCAGCGATAAATAGAGCATGCTCAACGGAAGCCGCGACAATTAGAGCGCCCGCTGTTGGATCGGCTCGACGAAGCTGATTCAGTTTTTTGGCCGCCATGCGAAGCAAGTATTCGATGAGTTCGTTGCTGCGCAATAGCTGCTGATAGGAATGGAAAGAATTGGATAGCAAATCATTGAACGATATGTAGGTCTCGATCTGGCGGCCCGATTTTACCTGAATTCGTTCGTTGTCGATGGCTGTAATCTGGGGAATACGACAAACGCCATCAGTTACCGCTTGGTGAAGGCCGTAATGATAGTCGCACTGAACCTTGCCCTGTTGACAATAAGTAGCCAGCACAATCGGCACCTGATCGGAACGCCACGGTGTCCCAGTGAGTGCGAGTGTATAGGTAGCACTCCCCTGGATTGAGCGTAGTATGGTTTGCCCCCACACATTGGCGTTACTGACATTGTCTCCAGCGCAATGATGTATTTCGTCGAATATCACTAATATCCGATATTGGGAAAAAAGAGCCCAAAAATCCGTATTCAGATGCAACATTGACTGGTAGGTGAGGACCCGTCCTTTTGATCCCAGCAAGCCATTCATACGCACCTCAAGGCAACGTTCCAATGAAGCTTGAAACGCCGCCGCCACGTTGACGGAAGGCGAGAAGCAAACCACTAAGTCGATCAGACCGATATCTAGCATCTGCCGGGCCAGCATTGAGGCCATATACGTCTTGCCTGCGCCAGGTGTTGCCAGACATAGAAAATGCGGTTGGCCGGACTGGAATTTGTAAAGCGCAGCCTGAATAACCTCTGATTGCCAGCGACGTAACTGCATTTTATGACCGGGTCTGTTGAGAAATCAGGTTTTCCAAAGCTTTGACTTTTCCAAGCAGAAGGGCAGAGCGATCACGGGCTTGATTGTAGAGCGTTTGCGCTTGTTCTTGCAGATCGGGATGTTCGTGACAAAGTGCACTGTATTCCTCAGCCTCACCCATGGCACACAGCATGTCAGATTTATGCTGGCTTAAGCGCTTTTGTAAGACACCAATAGTTATCCCCGCGAATTGTGAGATGCTTGGCTGTGGTGCAACTGCCTGTTCAGCATTTGCTTGGATGTTCGGGGAAAGTGATGTTTTAAATGCTTCAGTAATCCGGTAGCGAGGCCATCCCTTTTGGACGGCCAGCTTCTCCAACAGACCCACGCGCAATAGGCGTACCATATTGCGATAGACAAATTGCCGTGTGGCCTTTGGGGAGGAGCGCGGATTCTGGGATTGATCTTGATAATACTGGGTTAGCGTGGCGACGGTGAACGGTTCATGTTGGAGCTGTTGCAGCGCCCGCTGAAATGCCGGTTGTACTCGTATAGCCCGCATAGGGTCATTCACTTCGCTGCCTGTCTCGAATTTCGCGACATTCTACCCCGTCTCTATCATCGAGACAATGAAACCTTCTCCTTATTCCTCTCATTATGATCAATTGCGCGCCTGGATGAAGCAAAAGCGGGAGGAGAGCGGCTTGTCGTTACGTGCAGTTGCTGATGCCATAGATCGCCATCATTCGGTGGTTGGCAAAATGGAGCAGGATCGGCGCAAAATTGAGATCGTAGAGTTCGTGCAGTATTGTCAGGCTTTAGGAGCGGACCCCCATGAAGGCCTAGAACTTCTAATCAAGTCCCTCAAAAAAGGCTCTCGATTGTAAGTATGCCTGACATAGGGGTGGTGCTGGCTTTGGCTCCACGCGCGTATCAGCAAACAACCAATTGCGCCGGCCGACTGCAAAGGGCCGGATGGCATTTTCCGCCAACGCGTTGCTGATGTACAGCCGACCATCTTCTTCACAATAGCCCGTCAGGATAGGCCACTGGTTCAGGGCGTAACGGATGGCGTCGTAGGTCAGGCTGTCTTTGGGTATCCGGCTTTGATTGGCCTGCAACCATTGATGGAAGTCCTTCAGTACTGGGTGGCAGCTGTTGGCGCTGATGCTGTTTTTGTGCCGGAGCCAAGCTCTCGATATTTTCAACAGCCTGCTAATCCAGGCTTGTGAGTTGAAAATATCATTTAATATCTCCGTGTTATTGTGAGAGTGAATTTAATAAAGTGAAGAAATCAGGCCACCTCACCTATTTCTATCTCTAGCAGCTCGGCCGACACCACCGTCACGCCTGCCGGTGACACGTGATAAATGCGACGATCGTGCGCATGATCCTGGCCAATAACCGTTCTCTCCGGCAGACGGCAGCCCCGGTCAACGATGACATTTCGCAGTCTGCAGTGACGACCGATTTCCACGTCCGGGAGGAGGATGGCGTTTTCAATCTGAGTATCACCGCCAATCATTACGTTCGAGGAAATAATGGAGTGTTTCACTTGAGCGCCTGCGACCAGACAGCCATCACAAACGATGGAGTCGTAGACGACGCCGTGTTTTCCATCATCGTCATGCGTAAACTGCGTGGGGGGAAGCTGCGGCTGATAGGTGAGTACCGGCCAATGGCCGTCAAACAATTCAAGTGAGGATCGCGTTTCCAACAGTTCCATATGGGCATCGAAATAGCCGTCGATGGTGCCGACATCCCGCCAATATCCGGCCCGCCCTGTCAATTTATCTCTAAAGCTGTGGGCAAACACGGCGGCTGTGGCGATCAGTGAGGGAATGATATTTTTCCCGAAATCATGGCTTGACGTTGAATCCTCCGCGTCGCGCTGAAGTACTTCCCGCAAAAATGGCCAACTAAAAACATAGATACCCATGGAGGCCAGCGCCTGGTCGCTACTCCCGCGCATCGGTTTCGGGCGGGCAGGTTTTTCTTCAAAACCGATAATGCGGTTTTGTGTGTCAATTTCCATGACACCAAACTCACGGGCTTTATGTAGTGGAACTTCAACACAACCTATAGTCAGAGAGGCCTTAGTGCGAATATGGTCTTGCAGCATGTCGCGGTAGTCCATTTTATAGACGTGATCACCCGCCAGAATAAGGACGTAACGCGGTTCCTGCTCGGCGATGATGTCAATATTCTGAAAAACCGCATCCGCCGTACCTGCATACCACTCGGACTTAACACGTTGTTGGGCGGGCAGAAGCTCCACGTATTCGTTTAATTCATGTCGCAGGAAATTCCAGCCGTGTTGAATATGCGTATTGAGCGAGTGGGATTTGTATTGGGTAAGAATACTGATGCGACGGATACTGGAATGAACGCAATTGGTCAGACTGAAATCAATCGTGCGGTATTTTCCCGCAAAATTGACAGCGGGTTTAGCGTGCTTTTGCGTGAGTGATTTAAGGCGTGTCCCCGCGCCACCGGCGAGCACCAACGCGATCGTTTCCAAGCAGGCGGAGGCGGGAGTGTTGTAAACGGATCTGCGCATGCATTGTTCCCCTTGTGCTTTCTGCCAAACCAGAAGCAGTCTATTTTCGAAAAGAGCAACGATTTATCTTCGTGCTTCAATCTCAAGGAGAGTCCAGCCTATCCAAGCTTCTCACTTTAGTATTGACATGGGTCAAGCTGCAAAATTTATTTTGGGACATTACAAAAATGTAATTGGCGCTTAACGTACCGATTTATTCGCCGCTTCTCGTTCTTATGGTTGCGTGCTTTCGCGCTGCTGGACAATCATTTCTTTTAAAGTGGTACCGGCAATTGTGGACAGCGTGAATTTGAAAACATCGGCGGTGTCACTTACTTGGGTCGCACTTTCTTCGTGTGTAACCAGAGGGTTATCGTTGGAACGACCACCCATTGCAGTAACGGAGAAATACCTATACCCCAAATTTGAGGCATCGTCGGCGCGTAGTTCCAGCTGCCAAATACGGTCGTATTTTTCCACTCGCTGAAAGCCGTATAAACAACCGACAACAACAAGAACACCAACAGTCCCCGCCAAGGATTCGTCAACGGCCAGCTTAGGGAGCGAAGCGCAATTGAGGTGAAAAGATACGCGATCGCCGAAATCATTGCATCGCCCAGGGTGCAATGAAGAATCGCCAAAACGGGTATTCCGCCGACATGCGTACTTGATACCGCGTAGAATGGGTAATGGAGAATTTCCCAGCCGAGATTCATGCAGGTCGAAAGCCATATCCATTTTAACCAACCCTGTATTGACGCTGCACGAAAAGACATGTTTTCTCGATGATTCATCATTCGTCCGCAATGATAGCTTTTCAACAGCCTGCTAAAGCCGAGCAAGAACTGTAACGAGCGCCGCCATGGGCGGCTCCACGTTTATATGTGCCGTCAAGACGCTAACACAATTGAAGCCCCCAGCTTTGCCCGGGAATATTTACTGGCCTTAAGTTTCTGGGATCGGAATTCCTAAAATTCTGACATAAGTCAATTTCTTACTATCCACCTTGCGGATTACATATTTGTAATGTGATTTTCATGTTGAACATGCGTAGATTCGATCAGGCAACTTCCTACGCAATCCTACTTTTAGGAGTACAACCCATGAAAAGAGCTCTCGTCACTTTGTGTCTTGGTGCTGTTCTGGCTTTCCCTGTCGTGGTAAATGCCGAACAAAAAACAGACGATCCTGCTGCAACTCAGAAGCAATTGGAAGAAATACACCATCATCTGATGAGTATGGAAGCCACCATCACAAAAATGGAAAGCGCTACCAGCGAAGCGGAACGCAAGCAGCTTTTGGCGGAACACAGCGCCCTGATGGACAAGGGAATGACGCTGTTGGGCGAGGTCCACGTGATGGGTCAGGTACAACGCCGGGGTTGTACGTTTCATCAAAAACAAAATCCAACCATGACCTGCAAAGTGCCACAAACCACCCAGGGTGCCGAAATCGATCTCATGCAGATGCTGATGCGGATGATGTACCAGCAGCGCGTGTATGACATCACTGTCAGCAAAGGGCTTGAGCATTAAGGGGCGTTCTGCACTGGAGTCCCTTCAATGAAAGGTGCCGATTGGCGAGGCAAAACGAGCACTATGCCTATGAAAACGATGCGTTTTGTTTTGATGCCAATGTTTGCGTTAATGTCTCCTCTGTATTGCCTGGCGCAGCCGGAAACGGCTGCGCCCTGGCCACTGCAGGCAGTGGTTGGCATGGCGCGTGAGCAGCGCCAGGAGATCATCGCGGCACGTGCCCGTGCTGATGCCGCCAGGGAGCGTCCTGCCATAGTGTCGGCACTGGAAGATCCCATGCTGGCGCCCTCCATTGATCATTACCCTTTCGACAGGATGGACAGTGAAGAGCCAATGCCGGCGTCGGCAGAGCCGCCCATGGACGGCGAGCCGGCGCCAGCCCCGATAACGACCGGCAGCGATGACAACGATCGGCGCTATGACTGGAGTGTCAGTATCGAGCAGCGGTTTCCCCTGTCAAAAGTGTTGACGCATCGTCGCCATGCTGCGGAAGCCGATGCCGAGAAGGCAGCGGCCGAAGCTGACCGCATGGCGCTGGATGTCGAGCTGGACGCCATTACTGCTTTTTACATGGTGCAGGAAAAACGGCGGATGGCGATGGTGGTCCAGCAACAGATCGCGCTTGCCCGGCAATTTGTGAACGCAGCCAATGCCCGTTATGGTTCCGGCTCGGGTAATCAGTCTGAAGTCTTGCGGGTCGAGGTCGAAGTGGCACGGCTCGAATCCTCGGCGCGTGCATTGCAAGCCGGTATCCGCTCGGCAGAAGCCATGCTCAATACCAGTATCGGTCGTGATACCGGGATGCCGGTTCCTGATCTTGTCAGTCCAAAACTCGACAATCCTTTGCCGTCCCGTGACGAGGTATCCGCTGCGGCATTGCGGCAACGACCGGAATTGCAGATGGGTAACGCCGAACTGTCCCGTGCCATGGCGGATGTGCAAGCGATGCGCTCCATGTATTCCCCGATGGGCATGGTGCGTGTGGGGTATGCGTCGACGATGGCGGAGGGGAAGGGCGCCATGCTGATGGTAGGAGTCAGTTTGCCGATCTGGCGCGACAAACTGCGTGGTGGTGTGGCGGAGGCCCGCGCGATGGAGCGCATGGCCAGTGCCGATCTGGAATCCATGAAGCGGATGGTGGAAGGTGAAGCCATTGCGGCGCGCGACCAGCTCGAAGTGGTGCAAATCCAGTACCTCGCGTTGCGTGATGATGTTGTGCCCCGCGCGCAGCGTTTGATTCAACCAACCCTTTCAGTTTATGCCTCGGGCCAGGGCAACCTGTTTTCGGTGATCGAAGCCGCGCAGGCGTTATGGTCTGTGGAGGCGGAGTTTGTGATGGCTGAAACCGCACTGGGCGTGGCCTGGGCCCGCCTTGATCGCATGACCGGTACTACCAAGGATTACACTCCATGACATCCCGACCAAAAGCCCTGTCGCAATGGCGGCCCCTTATCGTTGGCGTTGTGGTGGGCATAATGTTGTTGCTGTCGATTACGGGCATTCAGCATTTCCGCCATGGATGGCCATTTTCACTGCATCATGATTTGTCTGTGCCAGGTGCAGCGCCGAAGGTTGCTGTTGCGGTACATGGCGGCAGTGAAGCCGCCCAGGCACGGGTAGCGGTCGATCTCAGCGACCAGCAGCTGCAGTCCATCGGCGTTCGTCTGGAGCGGGTGCAACGGGAAACCATCACCCAGCCATTGCGCGCTATCGCTACCGTGGTGCCGGATGAGTCCCGCGTGTCGCATGTGCACGCCCGCGTGTCTGGCTGGCTGGAGCAGTTGTATGTAAATACCACCGGGCAGCCGGTACGCGCGGGCGAGCCCGTAGCGGGTGTCTATTCGCAGGATCTGTTCGCCACGCAGACTGAATATTTGTCCGCCCTGAAATTCGGCCAGGCGGGGCCGGGCAGTGCAGTGGTGGAAGGTGCCAGAACACGGCTGAAGCTGCTCGGCATGGCTGAAGCGGAAATTGCGGACATTGAACGGCGCGGGGAAGTGCGACGACTCGTGACGTTGACCGCGCCGCGCAGCGGGGTTGTCATGCATCGCGGCATTTCGGCGGGCACGGCGGTGGACCCGTCCACGGAAATTCTGACGGTGGCGGATCTCTCCACGGTGTGGGTGTGGGCTGAAGTTCCCGAGTCGGGTGCCCGGCAGGTTGCGATTGGCGCCACGGCACACCTGGATTTTCCCGCACTGGGGCAAGAGCCGGTTGAAGCCCGCGTGGATTTTCTCTATCCCACCCTGACTGAACGCACGCGAACCCTGCGAGTACGTTTCAGTGTTCCGAATCAGGACGGCACATTGCGGCCCGGTCTGTTTGGTACCGCCATATTCCAGAGTTCACCGCACGCTACGCTGATGATTTCCCGTGATGCGGTGGTGGATACAGGCATGAGCCAGCATGTGTTTGTCGTGGTGGAACCTGGGCGCTTCGAACCGCGCAAGGTGACCCTGGGGGCGCGCATGCCGGAGCGGGTTGAAGTGCTGCAGGGACTTGTTGAAGGTGAAGAGATCGTGGCTTCCGGTGTGTTTCTGCTGGATTCCGAAAGCCGGTTGCGTGCGTCAGGTGGTGCCGGCACAGGGCATGCGGGTCATGGTGGATCAGCACCGGCTGCGGAACCAGCCAGTGCCCCGCTGGCGTCGCCTGACAGCAAGGCTGATGCACACAGCGGTCATGGGGAGTAGCCATGGTCGAGCGCATTATTGAATGGTCTGCACGGCATCAGTGGATTGTGCTTGGGCTGACACTGCTGCTCACACTGTGGGCACTGGATTCCATGCGCAAGACACCACTGGATGCAGTGCCGGATTTGTCCGATCCGCAGGTCATCATTTTTACCGACTGGATGGGGCGCAGTCCGGATCTGGTGGAAGACCAGATTACCTATCCGTTGGTGCGGGCGCTGCAAAGTACGCCGGGTGTCAGCGCGGTGCGCGGCTATTCAATGTTCGGCATGAGTTTTATCTACGCCATTTTTGAGGATGGCACCGATATCTACTGGGCGCGTACCCGCGTGCTCGAACAGTTGGGGCGGGTGCGGCAATTGCTGCCGCCGGGAGTGGCGCCTATCCTGGGCCCTGATGCCAGTGGTGTGGGTTGGGTATTCCAGTATGTGCTGGAAGACACAACGCATCAGCTGGACCCGGCACAATTGCGTGCGCTGCAGGATTTTACGGTGCGGCCTGCGTTGCAGGCTGTTACGGGCGTTGCGGAAATTGCGTCACTGGGCGGATTCGAGCGCCAGTATCAGATCCTGCTCGACCCTGATCGCCTGACCGCGTTCGGTTTGAGCATTGCCGATATCACGCGCGCGGTTGGCGATGCCAATGCGGAAGTCGGCGCCCGCGTGCTGGAACAGGCCGGGCGTGAATTCGTTTTGCGCGGCCGTGGCTATGTACGCACGCTGGCAGATCTGGAAGCGAGTGTGGTGTCAGTGTCTGCCGGCGGCAATCCGATCCGGTTGCGGGACGTGGCGACCGTGCAATTCGGCCCCGATATGCGGCGCGGCGCGGCCGACTGGAATGGTCGGGGTGAAGCGGTGGGCGGCATTGTCGTGATGCGTATCGGTTCCAATGCGCTGGATGTGGTGCAGGCAGTGAAGGATGAGATCGCCAGACTTTCATTGCCTGAGGGTGTGCGACTGGTTCCCACCTACGACCGCTCCGAACTGATCCTGGGTTCCATCGACACGTTGCGCAAAACCCTGATCGAGGAAGGCGTCATTGTCGCCGTCATTTGTCTGGTGTTCCTGATGCATGCTGGTTCAGCGATGGTGGCGATGATTGTGTTGCCACTCTCGGTTCTGTTTTCATTCATTGCAATGCGCTATCTCGGGCTTACCTCCAACATCATGTCACTGGGCGGCATTGCCATTGCCGTGGGTGAGTTGACCGATGCTGCCATCGTGCTGATCGAAAATGCCCACACCCGTCTGGCCGCGGCACCGCCGGGCGCCGATCGCCGGCGCATCATCATCGACGCCTGCAAGGAAGTCGGGCGGCCGATATTTTTTTCCCTGCTGCTGATCACCGTGAGTTTCCTGCCGATTTTTACACTGGCCGGTCAGGCAGGGCGCCTGTTCGCACCGCTGGCGTACACCAAGACCTTCGCCATGTTCGCCGCTGCGGTGCTGTCCATCACCCTGGCACCGCCGTTGATGGTCTGGCTGTTGCGCGGGCGTTTTCGCAGCGAGGCTGAAAATCCGGTCAACCGTATTCTGAGCCGGTTGTATCGGCCTGTCGTGCGCGCTGTCGTGCGCTGGCGCATTGCGGTAATGGTGGCGGCGTTTGCCGTCATGATCGGTACCGTGCCGGTCATGCTGAAGCTGGGATCGGAATTCATGCCGCCGCTGGATGAAGGTTCCCTGCTGGTGATGCCGACGACCTTTCCCGGTATTTCCATCGAGGAAGCCAGGCGTGCGCTCAATGCACAGGATCGCATCATCAAAAGTTTTGCCGAGGTGGAATCCGTGCATGGCAAAACCGGACGTGCGGAAACGGCAACCGATCCGGCCCAGCTGGACATGAATGAAATCGTGGTTTCGCTGAAACCCCGTGACGAATGGCCATTGTTTGAAAAGTCGCGCTGGTACAGCAGTTGGGCACCCGAGTGGCTGAAAATCGCGTTGCGAACAGTGTGGCCGGAGGCGCGGCCGCGCACCCAGCAGGAACTGGTGCGAGCGCTGGATGCGGCACTGAAAATGCCGGGTTATCAGATGGCCATTGCACCGCCGATCCGTACCCGCATCGACATGCTGACCACCGGCGTGCGCACGCCCGTCGGCATCAAGGTTTTTGGCGCTGATCTGGCTGAAATCGAACGGCTGTCGATCGAGCTTGAAGGTTTGCTGCGGGAAGTCCCCGGTACGCGCAGCACATTTGCCGAACGGCAGACCGGAAGGGAATACGTCGACATCATTCCGGATCGCGAAGCCATCGCCCGCTACGGGCTCACGGTGCGCGACACTCTGGATGTGGTGGAAGCTGCGGTGGGCGGGATGCCGGTGTCGACCGTCATCGATGGCCGCGCCCGCTATTCGGTGAGCCTGCGCTACGCAGCGGATTTTCGCGCCGATCCGGAAGCCCTGCGTGCGTTGCCAGTGCAGGTTCCCGGTATGGCTGCCATCGCTGAACCCGAAATCGGCGGATCTGGTCGCGGCAGCAGTGCCGCCCCTGCGATGAGTGGCGGTGGCAGTGGCGGCATGGCAATGGGTAGCGGCGGTGCGCGCCGTTCTGGCAGTGCGGCTTCCATGCCGGCTTCATCTGCGCCCATGGGAGCGGTGACTGACCCGGACGTGGCTGAGCGTTTTCGCCAAGCCGGCACCGCCGTTCCGCTCGGTGTTCTGGCCGATGTCCGTGTCGTCACCGGGCCACCCATGATCAAGGATGAGAATGGCGTGCTGGTGGGATATGTATTCGCCGATATTGACGATACGCAGCGCGATCTGGGTGGCTGGGTTGACGATGCGAAGCAGCTGGTCAGCCAACGTTTTGCTCTGCCGCCCGGCTATTCCCTGCAATGGACCGGACAGTATGAGTTCATGGCCGACATGCAGGCGCGCATGCGGGTAGTGTTGCCGCTCACGTTCGTACTGATTGTCGCCTTGCTGTATTTATCGATGCGGGGCGTGCCGCAGACGCTGCTGGTGCTGCTGAGTCTGCCGTTTGCCATCGCCGGCAGTATCTGGCTGCTGGCATTGCTCGGCTACAACCTGTCCACGGCGGTCTGGGTGGGGCTTATTGCCGTTGGAGGTGTGGCCGCGCAGACCGGCATCGTGGTGGTGGTCTATCTGGATCAGGCGTTTCTGGCGCGCGTACAAAACGGCAACATGCGCCAGCCCGGCGATGTGGATGACGCCGTGATAGAAGGCGCCGCCAAATGTCTGCGCCCCATGCTGATGACGGTGGCAACCACTGTGCTGGGATTGATGCCACTGCTGTGGGAAGCAGGCGTTGGCGCGGATCTTTCTGCACGCACGGCTGCCCCGGTGGTGGGCGGTTTGTGGGCCTGCATGTTTTTGTCACTACTGGTATTGCCAGCGGCCTATACCTTCTGGCGCCGTTACCAGTTTGCCAGGGGGGATTTTGATCTTAGGGTAGGTGCAGAATGAATGACCCAATACCAGCCACGAAAGCAATCACTGGCCTCAGTTCGTCTGAGGCCGCCGAGCTATTGACTAGCATTGGCCCCAACGAAATTCAACACGCTGCCGTGATACCGCCATGGCTATTGTTGGCCGGGCAGTTCAAGAGCCCTGTTATCTGGTTGCTGCTGGGGGCGTGTGTGGTGTCAGCGGTGCTAGGTGAAACAACCAATGCGGTCGCCATTGGGTCAATAGTCATTATTAATGCTTTTGTCGGATTCTTTCAGGAATATCGCGCAGAGCGAGCGGTCAATGCCCTGCGATCGATGACGGCTCCACGGGCAAGTGTGCTGCGCGATGGCACCATGAAGATTATACCCGCAATAGAAGTGGTTCCTGGTGACATTTTGCTGATTGAAGCTGGCGATGTTGTGGCAGCGGACGCGCATTTACTTGAGGCCCATTCGCTTTCTGTCAACGAAGCCGCTTTGACTGGAGAGAGTCAGCCATCTGAAAAATCCATATTACCGGTAGCCGTCAATGCGCCCCTGGCAGAGCGTCACGACAGCATCTTTCTTGGTACGGCTGTTGTAAGCGGTACTGCGGTGGCCAGAATTACTGCCACGGGCATGGCCACTGAGTTGGGAAAAATAGCCCATCTGTTGGCATCAGTGCAGGATGAAGCGACACCGCTGCAACAGCGTCTCGCACGCGTCAGTAAAAGTCTCCTGTTTATTTGCCTTGGCATTGTGACAGCAGTGGCAATTTTAGGTGTTGTGCGCGGTACACCCTTGCTGGAAGTGTTTCTTTCAGCGGTCTCCCTGGCCGTTGCAGCTGTGCCGGAAGGCCTGCCCGCCGTTGTTACAATCGCGCTTGCAGTTGGCGTGCAGCGCATGGCGGCACGAAAAGTACTGGTACGCCGTCTTCCTGCGGTAGAGACATTGGGATGCACCACGGTCATCTGCACCGACAAGACTGGCACCCTGACAACAGGTGTAATGGCGGTGCGCGAACTGTGGGGTGCCGACCATGTGCGTCTTCTGGACGTAGCCGCAGCGTGCTGCAATGGAGAGCTGGCGCAAGACGAGCGCAGTGGAGTGGGTGATACAACAGAAGTGGCTTTGCTGATGGCGGCAGCGGCACGTGGAATACATCGCAAGAACATAGAGCAGCAGCGACCGCGTGTAATGGAAAATCCCTTTGATTCCGATCGCAAACGCATGTCAATCCTGCGCTCGGATGGCGTACTTTATGTGAAAGGTGCCGTCGATTTGCTGTTGCCGCTTTGTCGAGGCGACAATTCAGCAGCGCTTGCAGCCAATGCGGACATGAGCAGTCGTGGCCTGCGCGTGCTTGCCATGGCAGTCGGTGAAGGCAGGGAAGAAAACGAACTGGAGCTGGTGGGATTGACGGGTATTGCCGACCCGCCACGCACAGAAGCCATTGATGCCATCGCCTCTGCCCGGAGTGCAGGCATTCGTACAGTCATGATTACAGGCGACCATCCGATAACAGCCCAGGCGATAGCGCTTGAACTGGGTCTTCTGCAGAAAGGCGAAGCTGCGCAGGAGTTGGTGTATGCGCGAGCCACGCCGGAAGACAAGCTGAAAATTGTAAAAAAATTCAAGGAACAGGGCGCAATCGTTGCAATGACTGGAGATGGCGTTAATGACGCGCCTGCGCTGCGAGAAGCCCACATTGGCATTGCCATGGGGAAAAACGGAACCGAGGTAACCCGTGAAGCAGCGGATGTCGTGCTTTCCGATGATAATTTCGCAAGCATTGTGGCTGCCGTGGAGGAAGGCCGGGGCATTTTTGACAATATCCGTAAGACGCTGGTTTATTTGCTAGCCGGGAATGCTGGAGAGCTCATGCTGATGTTTTCTGCAGCACTGTTGGGTTTGCCCCTGCCATTGCTGCCGCTGCATTTGCTATGGATTAACCTGGTGACGGATGGTTTGCCCGCGTTGGCGCTTGTAACCGATCCCCTTGATCGCAACGTCATGAAGCGTCCACCGCGCGATCCCCGCGAGTCCATTTTGGGAAGACCGCAATGGATTCGTATTTTGGCATCGGGGCTCCTTCAGGCGTCAGTGGCGTTAGCAGTATTTGTTTGGGCGCTGGAAAACAGGGATTTGAACGAAGCACGTAATCTTGCATTCACCACTTTGGTCTTTGCTGAGTTGTTTCGAGCTTTTTCCGCTCGTAGCAGCTTGCCGTTCTGGGAAATCGGGATATTTACCAACATGCGTCTGTTCGGAATTGTGGTGGTATCGGTTGTTGTTCAGTTAGGCATTCATCATATACCTGCAACACAAGCGCTATTTGAAATACATGATCTCAGTTTGGAAGACTGCATGCTTTCATTGGCAATTGGATTGATTCCTCTCGTCATTACAGAGATGGTGAAGGTGGTTGTCCGCTTGGGAAATGGAACTGAAAAATCGCACCAAGCAGGCACTTAACTCAGACACTGAAATGGCGGATAAAAGCATGTTGACAATTTATGGCCGCAAAAGTATTTGGATCGTCATTTCGACATTGTCGCTCCTTGCTGGATGTGACACTGCCGATGATCAGGATCGGATTGCAATGCGGAGTACAATGATCGTGTATAAATCACCTACGTGTGGCTGTTGTGAAAAATGGGTAGACCATATGGAGCAGGTGGGTTTTACAATCAAAGTCGAAGATCGCCAGGACCTTAGCGTTGTCAAGTCGCAACATAATATAAGTAGCGAAATTCAGTCCTGCCATACGGCAGTTATTGACGGCTATTTCTTCGAAGGCCATGTCGCCGCCGACGATGTGAAACGCTTTTTGACAGAAAAGCCTGCGGATGCTGCGGGTTTGTCGGTGCCGGGCATGCCGGTGGGCAGCCCAGGGATGGAAATGGACGGTCGCCACGATCCCTATCAGGTCATGCTGGTGACCAAACAAGGCGAAATACGCATTTACTCACAACACTGAATTTATCTGCAAAAAGCCAAAGTCATTTTTGATTGTTGCAGATAATAACACCAACCATGAACAGGAGCTTCATCATGAATATCCAATCCATCGCACGTTGTTTGCTGTTAGGTCTATTGGTTTCAATACCGGCACTTTCCATGGCAGAGCCTGCGCCGTCAAGCGCTGCGCAGGTTGACATCGAAAAATTGATCATAGATCTGCCCACAAAGCCCGAAAATCATCAAGTCATTGCGGCCTATTACAAAGCCGAGGCTGAAAAGGCAAAAAAACAGATTGAGTATCATGAATCCCTAAAAACGTCCTATAAAAACGCTACAAAAAATCTCCCCGGTTCGCCTGGCAGCCTTAATAGATATTCAGGCTTTGAACGCCATTGTGACCGATTGATCAGCGCCTTTGAAAAGCAAGCGTCTGAATACGAGCAGATGGCAAATGAACATGAGATGGAAGCGATGGGCAAGCAGTAAATATCTACAAATTAAAAGTTGTAGGTGAAGCGCTATAAGGGGAAATCTCAAAAAAGGGAATATGCATTTTGAGAATGAAGTCACAGGAGATAGAGCTGATAAAAATGGACGCATCTTGTAAAAGCAATGTATGTCAAAACATTTAATTTGAATGGTTTTCATTATTTCATTTGTGAGTAACTAATTTAATGAAAAAAGGAGAACACCATGACCACATCCTCCGTATCGCAAAGAAAAAAGCAATTGACCGCTCCACTCCAACACACATGCGCAAACGCGGTTACAGAAGACATCCGACACGCCATGATTGCTGAAGCTGCGTACTACCTTGCGGAGCAGAGTGGCTTTGGCGGAGATGCCGAGTCGGCCTGTGCAGATTGGCTGGAGGCGGAGCGCACTGTCAATCAACTTCTAGCTCAAGCGCAACAACTTCAAAACGACGAACACCTCAAAAAACCGGGTTAATTCAATGCAGAAACAATTTACCCATTCATCTCAATTGATGTCAGCAAGGATCGCTTATTCTCGATGGAAATTGCGATAGAAGCCGATATTCCTACCTATAGTGGCGGGTTGGGAATGCTTGCCGGCGACATGCTGCGCTCTGCAGTCGACATGGCAATACCGATGGTGGGCGTTACGCTGGTCTCACGCTGCGGCTATTCGCACCCAAGTCTGTCACCGGAAGGACAACAAACCAAAGCAAGCGAAAGCCCGGCAACCCGGCGCATCAATTCGATTTCACTGAGTGCGTCATCTATGGCCAGATCGCTCAGGTTGTGGAACAGCTGCATGCAATGAATGCACAGCATGACGTCCAAGGGATCAGTTTGTCCATCTGCTCGAGAAACTTCTCGCGCCGGGTATTCCTCTTTTTGTGGTTAATCTCGGCTTTGTCAAAACTGATCTGATCCATGGTCGGGCGCTCCCGGGAAATTTTGGGCATTACGCCAAAATCGCGGACTGGTTCAGAGGTTTCCTAGATCAATACGATGTCATTCTAATTTCCAAAAAACGGTAGTAAGCGAATTTACTCACAATTCAGATAGCTCCGCTGGCAATTTTCGGCTGGAATTACTGCGCTGAATCCTGTCCGCAGGACATTACCTAAGTTTTTGACCTCTAAGGCGTAGCGCATTGCCTATTACGGATGCAGAGCTGAAGCTCATCGCCAATGCCGCAATCATGGGTGATAGCAGCCATCCTGTCAGCGGGTACAGCACGCCTGCCGCAATGGGGATGCCCAGCGCGTTGTAGAGGAACGCAAATGCCAGGTTCTGCTTCATATTATCCACAGTGGCCTCAGACAAAGTGCGTGCCACAACAATGCCCCGTAAATCGCCCTTTATCAGGGTGACCTGCGCGCTATTCATGGCCACGTCGGTGCCAGTGCCCATCGCCACTCCGACATCGGCCTTGGCCAGTGCCGGCGCATCGTTAATGCCATCACCCGCCATGGCAACGATACGTCCCTCTCGCTGCAGTTTTTCGACCAGCTGTAATTTATCCGCAGGCTTGACCTCGCCATGTACCTCATCGATGCCCAGGCGCGCACCGACCGCTTTTGCTGTGGTAAGGCCGTCTCCTGTTGCCATAATGATTCGTAAACCTGCTGCCTTCAGTGCAGACAACGCCTCCGGAGTGCTGGCCTTGATCGGGTCTGACACCGCAAGCAAGCCCGCCAATTTTCCATCCACGGCAAGGTACATCACGCTGGCCCCCTCGGTTCGCAGGGCTTCAGCCTGTGGCACCAATACGCCAACCGAGACGTCCTGTTGCTGCATCAATGTTGTATTACCCAGCGCGAGCGTGTGCCCGGCCACATTGCCGCGTACTCCAATACCTGAACCTGATTCGAACTCGTCCGGTTTATCCAGAGTCAAACCCCGTTCACGGGCAGCCTGAACGATCGCATCAGCCAGAGGATGTTCGCTGCCCTGGTCCAGGCTTGCGGCCAGACGCAAGACCTCCGCTTCGGTGAACCCCGGCGCCGCCACCGTACGATCAAATGCAGGGCGTCCTTCCGTCAGTGTGCCGGTCTTGTCGATGATGAGTGTGTCGATCTTGCGCATGTGTTCGATCGCAGCCGCATCGCGGAAGAGTACGCCTTTCGTGGCACCCCGTCCGGTAGCGACCATGATGGACATTGGAGTAGCCAGACCCAGTGCGCAGGGGCATGCAATGATCAGCACGGCCACCGCATTAATTAACCCGAATACCCAGCGTGGTTCTGGTCCGAAAAAGCCCCAGGAAAGAAATGTCAGAACGGCAATGCAAACCACCGCCATGACGAAATAGCCCGCCACCACATCTGCCATGCGTTGCATGGGTGCCTTGGAACGCTGTGCCTGCGCCACCATCTGCACAATTTGCGATAGCATGGTTTCCGAACCCACTCGCTCGGATCGCATCACGATTGCGCCATTGATGTTCAGCGTCGCACCAATCACTTTGTCGCCCACTCGTTTGGTCACGGGCACTGGCTCGCCCGTCAGCATGGATTCATCCACCGCGCTGCTGCCTTCAGTCACCGTACCATCCACTGGAACTTTTTCTCCGGGCCGGACCCGCAACTGGTCGCCTACATGGACATGTGTGAGCGGCACATCTTCTTCAGTGCCATCGTCCAGAATGCGGCGGGCGGTTTTGGGTGCCAAACCAAGCAGTGA
The DNA here is from genome assembly GCA_013178375.1 of Gammaproteobacteria bacterium. Taxonomy (GTDB): domain Bacteria; phylum Pseudomonadota; class Gammaproteobacteria; order Pseudomonadales; family Ketobacteraceae; genus Ch67. The sequence goes on along the minus strand of JABLXQ010000014.1, from coordinate 176,469 downwards.
CTTGATGGCAGCGGACGTTTGCGAGCGGGCCTTGAGTTCAAGTAGCTGGCCCAGCAAGGTCAACGAAATGATGACCGCTGCCGCCTCGAAGTACACCGCGACCCGTCCCATCGAGACGAAAGAATCCGGGAACACGTGCGGCGCCAGGGTTGCTACCAGGCTGTAGACGAATGCGGCGCCCGTGCCCAGGCTGATCAGCGTCCACATGTTGGGGCTGCGGTGGATGACAGACTGCCAGCCTCGCAGGAAAAATGGCCATCCGGCCCAGAGGACAATGGGCAACGTCAGAACGAGTTCAATCCAGGTCTGGGTGCGGGCGTCGAACCAGTGCAGCTTGTGCCCGAACATTGCGAGTATTGTGACTACGATCGTGAGTGGAAGGGTCCACCAGAACCGGTGCTGAAAGTCGCGCAGTTCCGGATTTTCGTCCTCATCGAGCTCTGGCAGCAAGGGCTCCAGGGTCATGCCGCACTTTGGGCAATTGCCGGGGTGATCTTGCCGGATCTCGGGATGCATGGGACAGGTATAAATCGTACTGCCACCGCTTTTCGTCGCAGGTAACGGATAGACATCTGACGCCACACCGGCGGTATGATGATGGTGCGTGGCGGTGTGGATACTCTCATTTGGGGTAACTGTATTTGTGGTTGCCTTCGCTAAATACTGGGCCGGATTAGAAATGAACTTTGCCTGGCAGTGTTGACTGCAAAAATAATAGGTCCGACCTTGATGAGTGTGACGAAATTCAGAGTTCCCGGTCACCTCCATGCCGCACACCGGATCTCTGGGCGCATTGGACACCTCGATTTTCGTGGTGCTTGCAGTGTGAGTATGCTTGGTATTCATGGATTATCCCCGTGTCTGATCACCAAATTTACCAACTAAGCTGGGTATGAACCTGGGAGTCTTTTGAACGTAGGTTTCATACATTGCACCAAACTTTTTGCGCATTTCGTTTTCTTCGGTAATGGCCAAGCGCCCATACATCACCAGCAGTATCGGGAACATTAGCAGTGTCAGCAGCGTTGGCCACTGTAGCAGGAAACCCAGCAGGATCATCACGAAGGCGACATACTGCGGATGGCGAACGTGTGCGTAGGGTCCTGTCGTTGCGAGTGAATGATGGCGTTGCGAGTGGTACAGCGCATTCCAGGCGATGGACAGAAGATAAAACCCCAAGCCAAGGAGTGCATAGCTCGCGATGTGCAGAACACCGAAGTGCGGGTTGCCCTTTTCTCCCAGCAAGGTAGACCACAGGTGTCCCGCGTTGTGCGAAAGTAGATCAAGATTTGGAAACCGGGTCTGCAACCAGCCCGACAGCAGATATATCGTTAACGGAAAGCCATACATCTCTACGAACAGGGCAACAATGAACGATGCAAATGCTCCAAACGTTCGCCAATCGCGCGCAGTCGCCGGCTTGAAAAAACTGAAGGCGAACAGGATGAATATCGCTGAATTGAGAATGACCAGAGACCACAAGCCATATGCGGTTTCGCCGTGATTCATGATGGATCTCCTGGTTTGCGTGGGTCAGCTTTGCCAGCCTCGATTTCTTTATTTGGATTGTGGTGATCGTGCCCGCCATGACCACCGTGCATAAAAACATGCATCAGAGGGCAAGCGAGCAATAGCAGGTAGGGCAGTACTGCGACCACGTGTGCCAGGTGTTCAGTCAGCAGAAAATAGGCAGCCGATCCACCGATAACCACCAAGCCAGCGGCATAACGTGTCGACCAGAAACGTGGGGGCGATTCGTGTTCTTGATGCGAATGATTCATTATGATTTCCTCAGAACTCGATATAATGTTAGGCCAGCGTGAAATCTGAGCTCCATAATGGGGCAATATCGTTTATCTACTGACCAGGCTGGATGTCCGTAATAACCAACTTGCCGCCTTCATCAACGACCATGAACCTGATTTTGTCCCCGGCCTTTACGTTCTTGAGCATGTCCTTGTTCTTAGCTGTGAACACCATGGTCATGCCCGGCATGTCCAGGTGCACGATGTCGCCATGCTTGATCGTGATTTTGCCTGTCGACGGATCGACCTTTTTGACCTCACCATCGGTCAATGAAGCTGGCTGCGACATATCCATTTTGTGGTCCATCGCAGATTCAGCAAAACTACTCATGGGTAAAGCTACACTGAATGTCAGCATGGAAATAGCGATTATCTGTTTGATTGCGTTCATGGTTACCTCACGACTATGAATCATAAAATTGTACGAACCTACTTCTTGTCGACTGTGACCGTGCCCCGCATTCCAGCCTCGTAGTGCCCAGGCATCAGGCACGCAAAGTTCACGGTCCCGGCTTTGGTGAATTGCCAGATGATCTCACCGTGCTGGCCTTGGGCCAGCGTGATCTTGTTTGGCTCGTCATGCACCATGCCCGGATATTTTTTCATAACTTCAAGATGCTCCAGCAGTTCCTGCTCTGTGCCCAGGCTCAGTTCGTGCGCCAGCTGGCCGCTATTTTTGACCACAAAACGAATGGTCTCACCTTGAGAAACGTGGATGGCAGACGGTGTAAATCGCATGCTGTCGTTCATTTCGACGGTGATAGTGCGAGTCACCCCGGCCGCGACACCTGGCTTGCCAATGGCCGTTTCCTCGCTGTCCTGTTGGTGTTCGTGCGAGTGGTTTCCACTGGCGAGGGTTGCACCTGGCAGCGCCAGCGCGGTGATTGCAAATAAAATTATGTGAATTGTATTGGGCGTGTACTTCATGAAGGGTTCTCCCGGGTTGAAACTGAGTGATCAATGATTTTCGTGCGATACAGGTTTTCGTATCTGGACTTCGACAGGCGTGCTGGATTCATGGATGCGCGGCATCGACTGGCCTCCCTCAGGTTTGAAGCGTGCAGGTTCCGTTAACGCACCCGAATATTCGTGAGCAATGGTACCCTTCGGGTGTTGATACCATCCTGGGTCCTGGTAGTTACCGGGTTTCTGGCCACTGCGCACTTTGAGCACGCTGAACATCCCGCCCATCTCTACCGAGCCAAAAGGACCATCACCGGTCATCATGGGAGCAGTATTATCCGGGATGGGCATCTCCATCTCGGTCATGTCAGCCATGCCTCGCTCACCCATCACCATGTAGTCCGGTATCAGGTTATTGATTTTCCCGGCGAGGCCCCTGTGATCCACGCCGATCAGCGTGGGCACGTTGTGGCCCATCGCATTCATGGTGTGGTGGCTCTTGTGGCAGTGAAAGGCCCAGTCACCTTCTTCATCGGCAACAAATTCGATTTGACGCATTTGTCCAACTGCGATGTCAGTCGTCACTTCATGCCAGCGCGAACTCTTAGGCGTTGGTCCGCCGTCAGTACCGGTGACAAGAAACTCATGGCCGTGCAAATGAATGGGGTGGTTGGTCATCGTCAGGTTGCCCATACGGATGCGCACCCTGTCATTCTGACGCACGTTGAGACTGTCGATGCCCGGAAAGATCCGGCTGTTCCAGGACCAGAGATTGAAGTCAAGCATCGTCATCGTTTTGGGTGTATAGCTGCCCGGATCAATGTCGTAGGCGTTGAGCAGGAAGCAGAAATCGCGCTGAACCTCGTCGATCAAGGGGTGTTTTTCTTTCGGATGAGTCACCCAGAATCCCATCATGCCCATGGCCATCTGGGTCATTTCGTCAGCGTGCGGATGGTACATAAAAGTACCGGGACGCCGTGCGACGAATTCATAGACGAAGGTCTTGCCGGGTTTGATGGCGGGCTGGGTCAAACCTGACACGCCATCCATACCATTTGGCAAACGCTGGCCATGCCAGTGAATACTGGTGTGTTCCGGCAGTTTGTTGGTGACGAAGATACGAACGCGGTCGCCTTCCACCACTTCAAGCGTCGGGCCGGGACTTTGGCCGTTGTAGCCCCACAAATGAGCCTTGAAGCCGGGTGCCATTTCTCGCACCACGGGTTCGGCTATCAGATGGAATTCCTTGATGCCCTTGTTCATGCGCCATGGCAGGGTCCAACCATTAAGCGTGACCACCGGGTGGTATGGCTGTCCGCTATTGGGAACCAGGGGAGCCATGGTGTCCGGTGATGTTTGAATCACCGGCTCGGGCAAGGCGGCCATCGCTGAGCGCGCTACAGTGCTCGCTGCCACGGCGCCACCGGCAATGCCGGCCAATTTGAAAAATTCACGTCTGGAAGACATCGGGTTTCCTTTTTCAGTGGCCTGCGCCAGAAGCACTGCGCGCGCCGGTCGTCGCGGTAAGAGTGGTGCTGGTCGGGCGGCCAATCAAGGTAGCTTGCAGTGCGGCATCAGCCAGCCAGAACTGCTGTTCTGCATCGATGGCAGCTATGACCACTGTGACCTGATCACGGGCATCGGCCAACAGCTCAAACACGCCAATGATCATCCCGTTGTAACGCAGCAGGTTTTCTTCGGCGATGATCTTGCGCAGCGGTATCACTTCATCCCGGTAGTGCCGCGCAATATCGAAGGCGGTGCGGTAGGTCGAGTAGCCCTCGCGTAGACTGGAGCCGGCAGTGCGCGTCGTCGCCTCCAACTGATTTGCGGCTGCGAGCGTGCGTGCGTTCATTGCACTTCGCTGCATTCCGCCCCAGTCAAAAATAGGCAGTCGCACGTCGACCTCATACCCGTGTGGGCTTGTCCGATTCCCTTCCGCGTTGTCGAAAACAGTGTCACGGCGAACCGTTAGCTCGATGTCGGTGAAGCTGGTGATCGAGTTTAACCCTTGTGCTTTTGCCGCCGCATCGAGTTCCGTTTGTGCCAGACGAATATCCAGCCGGCCTCGCGTTGCCTGAGTACTAATGACTGCAGGTGTCAGGGGTTCATTGGGCAGATCGGGCAGGCGTTCTGGTAACTGGAGAATCTGTGCCTGCGCTTCGTCGAGTCCCAGCAAGCGAACCAGTGCTTCCCGTGCAGCGGTGGTGCGATGAGTTGCCGACGCCAGACTGGTTGCTGCATCGGCATAGAAGGCATGCTCCCGGGCGCGGCTGATGCGATTGAAATTGCCAACGGCTTGCATGCGGCGAGCCAGGTCGGCGCTGGCCTCGGCACTTGCATACACCTGCTGCGCATAGGTGAGGCTTTGCTGTGCGGCGACGGCACGGACCCATGCCTGACGAATCTGGGTGACCTGATCCACAACGTCGCCGGTCAGACGCAACTGCGACTGCTCGATCAGTTGATGGGCTATGCTTTGGCGCCTGGGCAAGGTCAGCAGGTCGAGTAGTCCGAACGATAACGCCCGCGACAGTTCAAGCTCGTCACCCGTGGCCATATGCTCAAAACTGAAGATCGGGTTCGAAATCCTGCCTGTTTGAGCTGCATTGGCCGATTCAGCCCAACCTTGCGCCAATAGGGCTTGCATGGAAGGACTGTTCACCAGAGCCAACTGCACCGCCTCAGTCTGACCCAAAGGGTACTCTAATAGCACCGAAGCCGTTTTGATACGTTTGGATCGCTCTTCGTCGGAAAGCGCAAGCGCCAAATGCCCTTCGGTGAAGGCAGCGGCTTCATCATTGATCCGGCTGGAGTTTTGTTCAGGGCTGACGCTGGCGCAGGCTGACAACAGGATCACGCTCAGGATCGTTGCTGGCGAGGCCAAAACGGCGCGAGGAACCATCATTAACCTGGTCACGGGGTAATCCCTTCATGGTGTTCAGCATGAGGGACCGAATCCACCGCAGAGTCGCTTGCTGGTTTGCCGGTCCTGATTTCCCTGGCATAGGCACGCCAGCCCCCGATGCGACCAACACGATCATTGGTCTCGCGCCAGGACTGGACGGGTTCGTCAATGTAGACTTGGTATCCGCCCAGTACAGAGGTGTAGGACAATTGGGTGGGTAGTGCCAGGCTGGCTGAGTCTTCTGTTGGTTGCGCCGTGGCTATCCCAGCGAACATTATCAACAAGCAGGGCAGTAAAGCTCGGAGGGAACAGCGATGGCTTTGATTCAGCATGGGTTCCTCGCGACGAGTCGCAGGTTTTGGTAGAACTATTCTGAAGCACCGATACAGTCGCCAAGCTGTCACGTAAATTACATTTTTGTAATCTGGCCAATCGCGTCCATAACTTCGTCAAACTACGCTGAGTACGGTCAGGTGGAGAGCAGGCGTGAAAATATTAATCGTTGAAGATGAACCCAAAACGGGAGAGTACCTTAGCCAGGGCTTGAGCGAGGCGGGTTTCGCTATCGAGCTGGTGCAGAATGGTGATGATGGGCTGCATCGTGCGCTGCAGTATGAATACGACTTGGTGATCCTGGATGTGATGCTCCCTGGTCTGAATGGCTGGCAGGTACTCCAATCCATTCGCAAGCACGGTTTGCAGGTGCCGGTTCTATTCCTGACAGCACGTGATCAGGTGGAAGATCGGGTTAGTGGTCTGGAGATGGGTGCCGACGATTACCTAGTGAAGCCATTTTCCTTCGCTGAATTGCTGGCAAGGGTACGCACCATTTTACGACGTGGTCGAGGTGGTATTGAAGCAAAAACACTGAACGTCGCTGATCTGGAGCTTGATTTGTTACGCCGTCGCGCCACGCGCAGTGGTCGGCGGATAGACCTGACGGCCAAGGAATTTGGCTTGCTTGAATTACTGATGCGACGGCAAGGCGAGGTCTTGCCTCGCTCGCTTATCGCCTCGCAGGTGTGGGATATGAATTTCGACAGCGATACCAACGTGGTGGAAGTCGCAATGCGCCGCCTGCGATCAAAAGTAGACGATGCGTTCGCCCCCAAGCTCATTCACACTGTGCGCGGCATGGGATATGTGCTGGAAGAAAAAAATACATGATACGTCGCTCCCGCTCCATTACTAGACGCATTAGTTTGTTGTTTTGCGGATCTACATTGGTAGTGCTACTGGCAATGGGTTATTTGATCGTTGCATCAGTGGATCATCATTTTGACGAGCAGGACCGGGTGGCGGTGCAGGGAAAACTGGAGTTGATCCAGAATATTTTGGCGATGGACGGTCCAAGCAACCAGGAAAGTTTTGCTCTCAAACTAAAAGACTCTCTGGTGGGACATCATGAGCTAGTAGTGATGGTGGCGGCGGGCGATACAGTAATTTTCCGTACAGAACACGCCGGATTTCTTGCCCGATATCTTCAGGACCCTGTGAATTACAGCGTCCGCGAATACGTTAATCTGCACTCTTGGCAAGACGACGGACACAAGTATCGTGGAATTGCTGTCATTCTGCCTGAATCGCCTGGCACAAAAACCCGCTTCACTGTAGCCATTGCCATTGATGCACAACAGCACATTACCTTTATGGACATGTTCAAATTGCAACTCATGCTGGTAGGGCTTGTGGGTCTGGTTCTGATGGGTTGTCTTGGCTGGATTGTTACTCGCCGCGGCTTGATGCCGGTGAGTAACATGGCACGTGTCGCCGAAGGGATTACTGCCCAACGCATTGATGATCGTTTGCGGCTGGATTCATTGCCAAAGGAGTTGCACTCGCTGGCAATATCGTTCAATGACATGCTCGACCGGCTGGAAGGCTCTTTCCATCGCCTGTCCGACTATGCTTCGGACATTGCCCATGAACTGCGCACACCGGTCAATACGCTGATGACACAGACCCAGGTGTCGCTTTCCCTGTCCCGCACCCCAGACCAATACCGCGAAATTCTCTACTCTAATCTTGAAGAATACGAACGATTGGCCCGGATCATATCTGACATGCTTTTTCTGGCTAAAGCCGACAACGGATTGATGATCCCAAGTCGCCAACAGGTAAAAGTGCACAATGAAGTCGGCGCTTTATTTGAGTTTTATGATGCGCTTGCAGCAGAAAAGAATGTTCGGTTGCAGATAAGTGGAGCAGCGGAACTGCAAGCCGATCCTCTGATGATTCGGCGTGCACTGAGCAACCTGCTGTCCAACGCAATTCGGCACAGCCAAGTGGGGTCTGCAATAGAAGTGAATATTGCATCTGAATCCGGAGAAGTGCGTATCAATATTGCCAATGAAGGCGATACTTTAACGCCCTCACAGCTTGAGCGAGTTTTTGACCGCTTTTATCGTGCCGACGCTTCACGCTCGCGCGGTGACGATGGTGCGGGACTGGGATTGGGACTTGCCATCACACGTTCAATCATCGAAGCCCACCACGGCAGAATCAGCGCGGCATCGGCGCATGGTCGCACGTGCTTTTTCGTGGTTATACCCATTAACGCTTAGCCAATCGCATTCGGTTTTAGCGGTGATTGTCAAATTGCTCAGGCGGGTGAATCTGGCTTTTTGATTAAGGGGCGATTACATCTTTGTAATCCCTGCGGATTATGGTCGACCGTAGGGAATCTTCATGACATTCTGCGAATGATTAGTAAAATCCAGAATTCGAGGGATAGCGTCATGAAAAAAATTATTCACTTTATGATAAGTATGATTGTAGCTTCGATGCTATCTGCGACGGCTCAGGCGGAGCGTGTGAACGTCGTAATTGTGCAAGATCAAGACCAGAATTGGTTGTTTCGCCGTGTGCTGGCTTTTGATGATCAAGGCGCAGTTAATGTATCGGGACGGATTGTTACTCGGGGGTTTAATGCGCGACTGTCAGGGCATATCGATGTCGCTATCTATGATTCCAGTGGCACTCTTATAGTGGAAAAGCCAGTAAACTATTATCCAGCGTTGCTTACGCAACGATTACGACACAAAGGCGGATTACGTTTTTCGGCAAAGTTTGCCGGGGTGGTGGAAGCGGGCAGTGTCATCAAAGTGGCTTTTCACCCCGATCCGCCATTCGCTGTCGCAGGGCCGATACACAAGCTCACCATTGCGCGATGATAAGGGTTGTCATATATGACGATCGTATATACCTCGCGGTGTCAATGTTTGCTATATTACTAACATTGCCAGTTGCATCTGGAGCTTTTACGTCCCCGCCATGCGCCCAATACGACGATTCATCGTGCTCCTGCTGATCCTGACGTTGCCACTGTCGGCGCTGGCCTACGTCGGCGTGGAAAAGCATTGCATCATGACCGTCAACGGCATGGTGATGGATATGCCGGACATGGACGGAGACTGCTGCGACAAGTACAACGGTTCACCCGAAAAGTCCCAAGACTGCAATCCCACCCAGGATTGCAACAGGCTCCAGAATTACCCGCCCGCAACAACATTGCTTCTGGCACCGGTACCGGTTCCACCAACTCTGGTGCTAACGCCACCTTCCGGCCACAATCCATCTCCTCCCTATGACGCCCTTTGGCGTCCGCCCCGCCTGACCTCCTGATCGATACCTTGAATGGTTAATGCCGATTTGCGGCACGCTCATTCTGCGCCCAAAGCACAGTGCGCGTTGCCCGTGGCATTGCATTGATAATCGTTCCGGAGAGCCTACATGTTTTACAAGATCCTGCTGCTGGCCATGCCGCTCGGTCTGGCCAGCCTCGCCCAAGGTGCACCCTTGTCATTTGCAAACGCTCTTGAACTGGCTGAGCAACATTCTCCCGCGCTGGCGGCGCAAACGGCGGGTATTGCGGCAGCCCGTTCCATGACCCGACCCGCCGGTACGTTGCCTGATCCCAAGCTGTTGCTGGGAGTGGAAAACGTGCCGGTATCCGGTCCCGATGCCGGAAGCCTGACTGATGATGGCATGACCATGCAGACCATCGGCCTGATGCAGGAATTTCCCAATACCGCCAAGCGTCAGGCACGCAAAGATTCCGCCCGCGCGCGCCTGGCGCGGGAAGAAAATCAGCAGACATTGATACGCCGGGAAGTGCGACGCGCAGCCGCAACGGCCTGGCTTACCCGGTTTTATCTGGAACAGCGCGCTGTTCTGCTGGATGAGCTGGAGCGGGAAAACCGACTTTTTTCCGAAGTGGTGAAAGCGGTGCAGATGACGGCAAGCGCTACCACCGCCGATGGTCTTGCCTCACGCAGGGAAGCGGCGGCATTGGCGGACCGGCGCGACAATCTGCAACGTGAAATGACGGCAGCAAATGCTGAGCTGGTCCAATGGATCGGAGTGCCGGTGCTGGATGGCCTGAATGGATCGCCTCCAACCGTGCGGGTTGACGGCGATCATCTGCATGACCAGCTTCCAACCCATCCCAAACTTCTCCGCTATGAGGCGTTGACACGCAGCGCGGAAGCCCGGTTACGGGAAGCCAGCGCTGCCACCCGGCCGGATTGGGAGATGGAAGTTGTTTACGGTCATCGCGGCGATAGCTTCGACGACCTGGTGTCCTTGCAGGTGAGCCTGGACTTGCCCGTAAGCACGGGCAGCCGGCAGCATCCGAGAATCGCCGCCCGACGCCAGCAACTGGCGAGTGTCGATGCCGAGCGCGAAGGCGCTCTTCGGCAATTGCGCTCGGAACTGGATGACCAATTGGCGGAACTGGCTCGGTTGGAAAGTCAGCTCGAACGGACACGCAACACCTGGCTGCCCCTGGCCCGCGACAACGCGCACTTGCAACTGGCGGGGTACCGCGCCGGCCGTGTGCCCATTGCTAGCGTGCTCGAAGCCCGTCGCGACTGGCTGGACCAGCGGGTGCGCGCCATTGATCTGGCAAGCGAAGCAGCGATTACTGCCGCAGGGCTCCAGTTATATTTCGGGGGGGAGCAACCATGAGCGGATTGAAAACAGTGCTTTGCTGTGTGGCCAGCGCGGCGATTGGCGCGCTGATCGTTTACGGACTGAATACGCGCGAGCATTCAGATATGACGGCGTCATCGCTGGACCACCCAACCCAGGAAATAGCAGCGGAGAAACCGGCCGGGAAAAAGGTACTGTATTGGTACGATCCCATGGTGCCGGGCCAGCATTTCGACAAGCCGGGAAAATCCCCCTTCATGGATATGGAGCTGGTACCCAGGTATGCGGAAACAAATGCAGTAGTATCCGGCGTTCGTATCGACGCCGGCCTGCAGCAAAGCCTGGCGCTGCGTCGGGCCCGCGTTGAACGCAAAGTACTGGAGCGGCCACTGGACATCGCCGGTACCTTGCGATTCAACGAGCGGAACGTGGCAATCGTGCAAGCACGCAGTGTCGGATTCGTTGAGCGCGTTTATGCCCGCGCGCCGGGCGATGTCATCGATGCCCACGCACCGCTGGCCGATGTGCTGATGCCGGAATGGGCGGGCGCGCAAGCGGAATTCCTGGCGATTCGTAGCAGTGGCGATGCAGAGCTGGTTGCGTCCACCCGTCTGCGCTTGCGATGGATGGGAATGACACCGGATTTCATCGCCGGCATCGAACGATCTGGACAGGTGCAAGCAATTGTGACCATCGCCAGCCCCATTGCCGGCGTTGTCCGATCCCTGTCGGTACGTGAAGGCATGACGCTTGATACTGGTACGACCCTGGCTGAAATAAATGGCATCGATCCGGTTTGGCTGGAAGCTGCCGTTCCCGAAGTGGAAGCAGCACGCGTGCAGACAGGTCAGGCGCTACGCGCGCGATTGCCAGGCTTCCCGAATGAAGATTTCTCCGGTCATATCAGCGCCATCATTCCCAACACTGAAGCAGACAGCCGTACGCTGACCGTCCGCGCGGAATTCGAAAATGCCGCAGGTCGTCTTCGCCCCGGCATGCTGGCCCAGGTGCGCATCGACGTTGGGGACTCGACGCCTCGCCTCTGGGTGCCTGTAGAAGCAGTCATTCGCACAGGCAGACGCACGCTGGTCATTCTGGAAGAGGACAGCGGATCGTTCGCCGCCGTGGAAGTCGAGCTTGGCACCGAAACCCAGACCGACGTGGAAGTGCGGCGGGGATTGGAAGAGGGCCAAACCATCGTAGCTTCCGGTCAATTTCTGCTTGAATCCGAGGCCAGCCTGTCCGGGCTGCTGCGAAAACTGGAACCGGCACAGGCGTCAGGAGGCCAACCATGATTGTGCAATTGATTCGCTGGTCCATCACCAACCGACTGGTGGTGTTGCTGGCGGCCCTGTTCATGACCGCCTGGGGTATCAATGCGATGCGACAGATTCCACTGGACGCGCTGCCGGATCTGTCGGATGTACAGGTGATCATCCGCACCGGTTATCCCGGCCAGGCGCCGCAGATCGTGGAAAACCAGGTGACCTATCCTCTGGCCACAACCATGCTGTCAGTGCCGGGTGCCAAGACCGTGCGCGGCTTTTCCTTTTACGGCGATTCTTTTGTCTACGTGTTGTTTGAAGACGATACGGACCTGTACTGGGCCCGCTCGCGGGTGCTCGAATATCTGAACCAGATACAGGGGCGTTTGCCAGCCAATGCCAGACCCAGCCTGGGTCCGGATGCCACCGGGGTAGGCTGGATTTATGAATATGCATTGGTGGATCGATCTGGCCGGCATGATTTGTCCCAGTTGCGGGCATTGCAGGACTGGTTTTTCAGGTTTGAATTGAAAAGCCTCCCCGATGTGGCGGAGGTGGCCACCATTGGTGGCGTGGTCGCGCAATATCAGGTGGTGATCGATCCGGTCAAACTGGCTGCATATCGGATCGGCCATACCGAGGTCATTGATGCGATTCAAAAAGCGAACCGGGAAACCGGTGGCTCGGTGCTGGAGATGGGTGAGGCCGAATACATGGTGCGAGCATCGGGTTATCTGCAATCGCTGAGCGATTTCAGGTCCATTCCCTTGCGCCTGGCGGACAATGGCGTGCCCGTCACACTGGGCGACGTCGCAGTGATTCAGCGCGGTCCGGAAATGCGGCGTGGCATCGTGGAACTGAACGGGGAAGGGGAGACTGTGGGCGGTGTAGTGATTCTGCGGTCCGGCAAAAATGCGCACCAGACGCTGGTAAAGGTGAAGGAAAAACTGGCGCAACTGGAACAGGGGCTGCCTGACGGCGTGGAGATTGTGACGACTTACGATCGCTCCGGCTTGATCGACCGCGCCATTGCCAATCTCAGGGCCAAACTGATCGAGGAGTTCATCGTGGTGGCGCTGGTGTGTTTGCTGTTTTTGTGGCACCTGCGCTCGGCTCTCGTGGCTATCATTTCGTTGCCGCTCGGCGTGTTGACGGCGTTCATCCTGATGCAGCACCAGGGCGTCAACGCCAATATCATGTCCCTGGGGGGCATAGCGGTGGCCATCGGCGCAATGGTGGATGCGGCCGTGGTGATGATCGAGAACGCCCATAAAAAAATCGAACACTGGATGGACGCGCATCCCGGCGAGCAACTGACGGGCGATGCGCACTGGCGGGTAATTCTGGATGCCGCGCAGGAAGTGGGACCAGCGCTGTTTTTCAGCTTGCTTATCATTACGCTTTCGTTCATTCCGGTGTTCTCCCTCGAAGCCCAGGAAGGCCGGCTGTTCGGGCCGCTTGCTTTCACCAAGACCTACGCAATGGCGGGTGCCGCCGGGTTGGCGGTGACTCTGGTGCCTGTACTGATGGGATATTGGATACGCGGCCGGATTCCCCGTGAAACACAGAATCCACTCAACCGTCTGCTGATTGCGCTGTACCGTCCCCTGCTGAATGGCGCGTTGCGGTGGCCGAAGCTGACCCTGGCCATTGCCTTGCTACTCTTTGCCAGCACGTTTTGGCCACTGTCTCACCTGGGCGGCGAATTCATGCCGCCACTGGACGAAGGAGACCTGCTTTACATGCCCTCCGCGTTGCCGGGACTGTCAGCGGCAAAGGCAGCCGAATTGTTGCAGATCACCGATCGCTTGATCAAGACCGTGCCCGAGGTGGCGACGGTATTCGGCAAGGCGGGCCGCGCCGAAACAGCGACTGATCCTGCGCCACTGGAAATGTTCGAAACCACAATCCGCTTCAAGCCACGGGAACAGTGGCGGCCCGGTATGACGCCTGAAAATCTCGTTGAGGAACTGGACCGTGTCGTCCGCGTGCCGGGGCTGACCAATATCTGGGTGCCTCCCATCCGCAATCGCATCGACATGTTGGCGACCGGCATCAAGAGTCCGATCGGCGTCAAAATTTCAGGTACCGATCTGGCGGCCATCGATCGCATCGCGGCACAGGTGGAACAGGCAGCGAAAACGGTTCCCGGTGTCAGCTCCGCACTGGCGGAACGCCTGACCGGCGGACGTTATATCGACGTGCGGATTGATCGTACCCGTGCGGCTCGCTACGGGCTGAATATCGCTGATGTGCAAGCGGTGGTGAGTTCCGCCATCGGCGGTGAGAATATCGGTGAAACCGTAGAAGGGCTGGCCCGCTTTCCCATCAATGTGCGTTACCCATGGGAATGGCGGGACTCGCTGGAGCGGCTGCGGCAATTGCCGATTCTGACGCCATTGGGCCATCAGATCGTGCTGGGCAGCGTTGCCGACCTGATGATAAACGATGGTCCTCCGATGTTGAAAAGCGAAAACGCGCGCCTGTCGGGCTGGGTTTATGTGGACGTGCGCGATCGCGATCTGGTTTCAACTGTGAACGATCTGCGGACCGCTATCGCTCGTGACGTGAGACTGGAGCCGGGCATGAGCCTTTCTTACTCTGGGCAATTCGAGTTTCTGGAGCGGGCCAACGCCAAACTCCAGCAAGTGGTACCGGCGACATTGCTGATCATCTTCGTCCTGTTGTATCTGACGTTTCGTAATGTCGGTGAAGCCCTGTTGATTCTGGTAACCCTGCCATTCGCGCTGACCGGCGGTGTCTGGTTTCTCTATGGCATGGGTTTCAATCTCTCGGTGGCAACTGGCGTGGGTTTTATCGCCCTGGCGGGCGTCGCGGCCGAGTTCGGCGTGGTGATGTTGCTCTATCTGAAACAGGCGATAGCCAGCCGCGAGGCTCGTGGCCAGACGCTCACGGCCGATGTGCTGGACAACGCCATCAGGGAAGGAGCGGTATTAAGAGTGCGTCCCAAGGCGATGACGGTGGCGGTGATCCTGGCAGGACTGTTGCCCATTTTGCTGGGTGATGGCACCGGATCGGAAATCATGAGACGGATTGCGGCGCCCATGGTGGGCGGCATGTTGACGGCACCGCTGCTGTCGATGCTGGTCATACCGGTTGGGTATAGGCTTTTGCGAAGACAACACTTACCAGTGGCCGAACCTTGATGCTGAAGCAGACTCCAGGTGTTGACTGCTGGGATTCATCCAATGCTTGCGGCACGAGTCGCGCCTGGGTCCCGGCGGTTCGATATTCTTTGCCCAAGGGGGAATGTGATTCGCAATAGCATTGATTGAAAATGACACCTATCGGAAGCGTAAAACTTGTTAATATTTATAAATTTCAACTATTTAAATTATCGTCACTGGTGGATAACGTTTGTTTTAGGGGCAATGGTAGGTTATCAGAATGCGATACATTTTGTTATCCGCTCGCATACTGCATATTTGAAGACAGCTGCTGCAGGGTTTAGACGCACCAAACAACAATACTACATGGCAACTGATCCAGCCGATGCAAAAACCGATTGACGATCGGATTTTTTGGGCGATACTGTTGAACTGTCTTTGGTACCGTTGGCTGACGCATTTTTATGATTCTGGGTGAACTTGAAAAACTGGTACTGAACTACCTGTGGCAAGCCCGCGAAGCGGATGCCAAACAGGTTCATCAGCATTTCGAAAAGCGCCGTGGCGGTAGCCTGAACACGATCCAAAGCACGTTGGACAGGCTTCACAAGAAAGGTCTGCTGCGCCGGGAGAAGATTGCCCACGCTTTTCGTTACCGCCCCGCCATGGATCGAACTGCCTTTATCGGTGAACTGATCCGCTCTGTAACCCATGATTTTTCAGCCGATACCGACAGCCTTATGTCGGCGTTTGTCAGCCTGTCCGCCGAGCAGGATGAGCGTCAGCTGGAGCGACTGGAAGCCATGATCGAGCGCTATCGTCAGAACAAGTCAAAGGACGACAAATGATCGCGGGTAATGCGGGTCTGGCGCTGTATCTCTGGGCTTTTTTCAGCTTGACGGCGGTAGCCACGGTTATCGTGATTTCATTTTTCTCCACCGCAATCCTGCAACGACTGGAACGCTATTCCCCCGCTGCACGTCGCCGTTTTCTCTGGTGTATGGCCGGGGCGCCGTTCTTTGTCGGAGGCGTGGCCATCGTGGTCACTCTGCTTCCTAGCATGAGCCACGAACTGGGCTGGGCGCTGGATCACTGTCATTCTCATGGCAACGAACACGGGCATCTCTGCTGGTATCACCCCGCAACGTTCCATGTGTTCAGTGGACTGGGGTTGATAGCACTGGTTTCATTTCTTTTTTTGTCGTTGCATGCCGTTTCTGCGGTGCGCAAGTTGTGGCGCCATGCCCAGGAAACCCGCACGCTGATGTCATTCGCAACACCTGGCGCGGACGGTGTTTATCGCCTGGAAAGCGATGTGCCTGGCGCCTTTACTGCCGGTTTTCTCAGACCCCGAAAATTGATCACGCAAGGCCTCGAACAGGCGTTGACGCCGGTCGAACTGAATGTGGTGCAGTTGCATGAATCCGTTCACGTTACGCGCCATGATCCATTGCAGGTATTCCTGTTCAAACTGTTCATGCAGTTGTTCCCTCGTTCAGTGCGCATGCGTCTGAACGGGATGTTCGAAGTAGCCGTTGAGCAGGACGCGGACACCTTCGTTGCTGGACAGATGCAAGACCGGCTGATCATCGCCACTACTCTGATAAAAGTTAGTCGTCTGGCTGCGCGGGTCAGCCCGCAACAGTGGGTGAGTACGTCCTGTCATTTTGGTGCTGATGCACTGGAGCAACGTATTTGCCTCTTGCTGGATGAGAAACGTTATTTGCCTTTTCCAGCCAGAACAATATTGGCTGTCCTCAGCCTGCTGACAGCTGTCAGTGTTTATTACGCTGAAACCTTGCATCACTACATCGAATATTTTATTTCTCATTGAGGCGCGCTGACATACATCAGAATGCGCATGGATTTGCGCTAAAAACCGATTGTCGATAGGTTTTTAGCAGATAAATCACAGTGTCCAGATTCACTTTTAACGGATCAAAGGAAGCCGAATGAATTTCTTCAGTTATTTCCATTTTGCGTGCAGCGAGGATGCGCGCGTTCGACCAGTCAATCGGCATTTCCGCCGTGTTGTCTTGTTCGTTACCGGATGTCTGCTATGCATTCCCGCTCAGGCACAGAACCAGGCTGACAAAACTGCACCGCTGACATGGACCAGTGCGATTCAGCGCACGCTGAGTGAAAACCCTGAACTCAAGACCTACGGTTACCAGCATGCCATGCAGGCCGGACGAGTCCGGCAGGCTGGCGCTTCCACTCGACCGGAATTGTCTCTGACGGTGGAAGATGCCCTGGGCAGCGGTGACTACCAGGAATTCGAAAATTCGGAAGTGGCGCTCAGCATCAGCTGGGTGATGGAATCCGCACTGAAACAGCGGCGCGTGGATGTGGCGCAAGCCCGTGCGGCAGGGGTTTCCACCGAGGAAACTATTGCACGGCTGGATGCCGTTGCCACTACTGCGCGCCTGTACCTGGATGTGCTGGCCAATCAGGCGAGCCTGTCACACGCGCAGGACGCTGTGCGCACAGCCGAAAACGGTGTTGAGCTGATCCAGCGGCGTACGGACGCAGGTCTGGCGCCGGCAGCCGATGTGGCGCAGGCGCAGGCGTATGTGGCGCGGGTAAAACTGGCGCGCGAGGATGTTGAACACGGCCTGCTGGTGGCCCGTCACCGCCTTGCGGCGCAATGGGGCGCGCGGACACCGGATTTTGATCGTGTGAGCGGTGATCTGTTTACGTTGCCCGCCGCTGAGCCGTTCGCCGAACTGAAAAGCCGGGTCGATCAGAATCCTGATCTGGAACGTTTTGCCTCGGCACAGCGTGTGCGCGAATCCGAGCTGGAATTGTTCAAGGTACAACGTCAACCGCAGTGGCGCTTTTCTGCTGGCGTCAAGCACCTCGCTGCCTCGGATGATCAGGCCTTGATGGCCGGCGTTTCCATTCCATTGGGCGGCAGCAGCCGTTTTCGGGGTCAGGAGGCGGCCGTTCAGGCCAGGGTTGGACTGGGTGCCACTGAACGGGAAGTGGAAGCGTTGCGCATTGAAATCGCGTTGTTCGCGTTGCACCAGGAACTGAACCACAACCTGCACGTGGTGAAAGCCCATGCTGGCGAAATTCTGCCGCGTCTTGAAACGGCACTGGCCGATACGCGTCGCGCTTATGAAATGGGACGCTACGGCTATTTCGAATGGCAGGCGGTCCAGCAGGAAATGCTGAGCGCAAAAAGCACGGTCATTGATGCCAGCGTCAATGCTCATCTGAACGCCATTGAAATCGAGCGCCTGACGGGCGTTTCCGCGCAACCGATTAGCCAGTAATGAGGTCATCCATGAGAGTTTTCCACACACTGTTTTTTGCAATGCTGGCTTTGGTGCTGGCTGCCTGTTCCGACGGCGGGCGTTCCCATGGCGACAACGGCGGTCAAGATGCTGAACACGTCGAGGCCGCTCCTGAACCGGAAAAAGGCCCGCATCGCGGTCGCATGCTGCGCGACGGCAATTTCACGCTGGAACTCGCCATTTTTGAAACAGGCGTGCCGCCGGAATATCGTGCCTGGCTGTATCAGGACAACAATCCGCTGGCACCGGAATCCACTGAGCTGACCGTAAAGCTGACGCGCCTGGGCGATGTGGTGGACACCATCCGCTTCAAGCCGCAGAGTGATTTTCTGCGCGGCGATTCGGTGATTTACGAACCGCATTCCTTTGTGGTCAGCATCGAAGCCCGCCATGAAGGCAAGACGCACACCTGGCAATACGACAGTTTTGAGGGCCGCACTGCAATCGAACCGGAAGTGGCCGCAGCGCTGGAAATCCAGACCGAAGTGGCAGGACCGGTGCAGCTGAAGGAAACCCTGAAAGTCTACGGCAAGGTGGTGCCTGATCCGGAACGGCAGCGCACTGTGCAGGCCCGTTTCGATGGTGTGATTACGTCTGTGCATGCGTCTCTGGGCGACAAGGTGACACAAGGGCAGCCGTTGTTCACCATCGAAAGCAACGAGAGTTTGAAAACCCATACCATCAGCGCACCCATCAGCGGCATCGTGGCGGAGCGCACTGCTCATCCTGGCGAACAGACGCAAGGGCGCGCGCTGATGCGCATTGTCGATTCCACCTCGGTGTGGGCGGAACTGGCGGTCTTTCCGCAGGATCTTTCGCGGGTCAAGCCAGGGGCCGAGGTCACGCTGCACTGGGGCAGTGACGGAGTGCAGCGCCAGGCCACCATTAACCGCATCGATCTGGAAGCGGTAGCCAGCCAGGCGGTTCACGCGCGCGTGAAGCTGGACAACCGGGATGGCGCACTGCGGCCGGGTGTTTTTGTGACGGGCGACGTAGTCGTGGCCACTCATGACGCACCGCTGGCAGTCAAGCGTGCCGGCTTGCAGGGATTCCGTGATTTCACGGTGGTGTTTGCGCAAGTGGGCAACCAGTACGAAGTACGCATGCTGGAACTGGGGCGTGAAGCCGGTGAGTGGGTGGAAGTGCTGGGTGGCATTGAGCCCGGTACCCGCTACGTGACCGAAAACAGTTATGTCATCAAGGCGGATATCGAAAAATCCGGCGCCGCACACGATCATTGAGGAATTGTCATGCTGGAATCGATCATTCGTTTCTCCCTGAATCGTCGGGGATTGATCCTGACACTGGCGTTGCTGGTGTCCGGTCTGGGATTGTGGAATTTTTCCCGGTTACCTATCGATGCCGTGCCGGACATCACCAACGTGCAGGTTGCCATCAATACTGAAGCGCCGGGTTATACACCGCTGGAAGTCGAGCAGCGCGTGACGTTTGCGGTAGAGATGGCGATGGCGGGCTTGCCGCGCCTGAAATATACGCGCTCGGTGTCGCGCTATGGCCTGTCGCAAGTCACCGTGATTTTCGCAGACAACACCGACATCTACTTTGCGCGGCAGCAGGTGGGTGAACGGCTGATCTCCGCCATGCGGGATTTGCCGGAGGGATTGACGCCACAGCTCGGCCCCATTGCCACCGGTCTGGGTGAGATTTTCATGTTCACCGTGGATGCGGAGCCAGACGCCACCCATGCCGATGGCAGCCCTGTCACACCAACCGATCTGCGCACCGTGCATGACTGGATCATCCGGCCGCAATTGATGCGCGTCCCCGGTGTGGTGGAAGTGAATCCCATTGGGGGTTACCGGCGTGAAATCCTGGTGGCGCTGGCGCCCGATAAAATGCTGGCGCGCGGAGTCACCCAGGCGGATATCACGGAGGCGCTGCGCAGGAACAATAACAACCGGGGTGCCGGATTCATCGAGCGCAACGGTGCCCAGTGGCTGATCCGGATTTCAGGTCAGGCGCAGACGCTGGAGGATCTGGGCAGCATCGTCATCCGCCAGGATGATGGTGTGCCCGTGCGCATCCGCGATGTCGCGGACGTGACAGAAGGCCAGGAATTGCGTTCCGGCGCGGCCACCCAGAACGGACGCGAAGTCGTCATGAGTACGGTGTTCATGCTGATCGGCGAAAACAGCCGGACTGTCGCCAGCGCCACCGCCGCCAAACTGAAAGAAGTGCAGGCAAGTCTGCCGCCGGGTATCACTGCAACGGCCGTGTATGACCGCACCACGCTGGTGGATCACACCCTGAACACAGTGCGCAAAAATCTGCTGGAAGGCGCGCTGCTGGTAATTGTGGTGCTGTTCCTGCTGCTGGGAAACATTCGCGCGGCACTGCTGACGGCGGCCGTGATTCCGGTGGCCATGTTGATGACCATTACCGGCATGGTGCAGACCCGCGTCAGTGCGAACCTGATGAGTCTGGGTGCGCTGGATTTTGGTCTGATTGTCGATGGCGCCGTCATCATCGTGGAAAACTGTTTGCGCCGCCTGAGCGAAGCCGGACACCGTGGGCACATGGATCTGCGCGAACGGCTGGAAGTGGTATTTGAGGCCACACGCGAAGTCATCCGTCCCAGCCTTTTCGGTGTGTTCATCATCACGGCGGTGTACCTGCCCATCTTTTCCCTCACCGGCGTGGAAGGCAAGATGTTCCACCCCATGGCCATCACGGTCACGATCGCGCTACTCAGCGCCATGCTGCTGTCGATCACCTTTGTCCCGGCCGCGGTGGCCCTGTTGTTCCGCAAGCCGGTGCAGGAAAAGGCCAATCCGCTGGTGCAGGGTGGACTGCGTTTATACCGGCCCATCGTGAAGGCGGCACTGCGGTGGCGCTGGCTGGTGGTGGCATCCGCGATTGTGCTCGTCATCGTCTCTGGCAGTCTGGCAACGCGGCTGGGCTCCGAGTTCATTCCCAATCTGGACGAAGGCGACATCGCCATGCACGCGTTACGGATTCCCGGCACGTCGCTGGAGCAGGCCATTCAGTTGCAGGAAGTGCTGGAAGCCCGCATCAAAACAATGCCGGAAGTGGAGCGCATCTTCGCCAAGATCGGCACGGCCGAGGTCGCCACCGATCCGATGCCCCCCAGCGTGGCCGACAATTTCATTATCCTGAAACCGCGCAGCGAATGGCCCGATCCCGCCAAGAGCAAAAACCAGTTTGTGGCGGAACTGGAGGCGCTGGTGACCCCGGTTCCCGGCAACCGGTACGAGTTCCTGCAACCCATCCAGATGCGGTTCAACGAACTGCTCGCCGGTGTGCGTTCGGAACTGGCGGTGAAGGTGTTTGGCGATGATTTCGATCAGCTCATTGCGCTGGGTGCCGAGATCGAGGCAGCGCTTGAGAAGGTGCCAGGTGCGGCGGATGTAGCGGTGGAACAGGCAACCGGGCTGCCCCTGTTGACGCTGCACCCTAAAACCGAAGCGCTGGCGCGCCACGGGATCGCGCTTGCCGATGCGCAGGATCACGTAGCAACGGCACTGGGAGGCGAAGTGGCAACCCAGCTTTACGAGGGCGACCGGCGCAGCGACGTGGTGGTGCGGTTGCCGGAATCCTTGCGGGCCAACCCCGACAACCTGGCGCAGTTTCCGGTGCCGTTGCCTGGTCACGGCTATGTCCCGCTGGGTGAGCTGGTGACGATTGAACAAGGCACGGGCTACAACCAGGTTTACCGCGAGAATGGCAAGCGCCGCGTGGTGATCAGCGCCAACGTCCGGGGCCGGGATCTGGGTTCCTTCGTGACAGAGGTTCGCGCCGCCATCGACGAAAACGTGGAAATCCCGACCGGTTACTGGGTGGAATACGGTGGCACCTACCAGCAGCTGCAATCAGCGTCGCAACGCCTGTCGATTGTGGTTCCCGTCACGCTGGCGTTGATCATCGGCCTGCTCATCATGGCGCTCGGCTCCGTGCGCGACGCCGCTGTGATTTTCTCAGGCGTTCCCCTGGCGCTGACCGGTGGCCTTATCGCCCTGCTGTTGCGCGACATCCCGTTCTCGATCTCTGCTGCAGTTGGTTTCATCGCCCTGTCGGGCATCGCGGTGCTGAATGGACTTGTCATGGTGTCGTTCATTCGCGACCTGCGCCTGCATGGCCGTGCATTGGATGACGCCATCATTGAAGGTGCCATTACCCGCTTCCGTCCGGTTTTGATGACGGCGCTGGTGGCTGCGCTGGGATTTGTGCCCATGGCGTTCAACGCGGGTATTGGCTCGGAAGTCCAGCGGCCGCTGGCGACCGTCGTCATCGGCGGAATCATTTCATCCACTTTGCTAACCCTGATTGTGCTACCGGCGCTGTATCGCCTGGTGCACCGGGATGACAGCAAACTGCGCTCCGTCTCTCACACCACTTCTCACAACATTCAATCCGGAGAACCATCGCAATGAAGCAGAAAAGCAAATGGCTGGCCGCTATCGCAATGCCGGTATTGCTGGGCGCGTGCCAGCTGGCATCACAAACACCACCGGAAGTGACGGTCAGCGCGCACAATCTGGAAGACCATGGATTGAGACTCGACCATTCGTCTGCACACTTCGACAAGGGAAATCTGGAGATTGCAGGTGCCATCAAGCGCAATCGCCTGCAGACATCGTCGCCGATCGGGCACCTCGATATCGCGGCTTTTGACGCGGATGGAAAACTGCTGGCAGAGACCACTGCTTATTACAGCCCCCGGCTGATTTCTACGCGCACCAATCGCAAGCACGGAGCGCGCTTTTCAGTTTCAATGCCCTCGCTCCCTGAACAAACCGTTTCGGTCAGGGTCGCCTTTCACAAGGACGAGTTAACGGACCAAAGCGCGATCCTGCACAAACAGAGCGTTTTTGCGGGTACCTCAGCGCCTGCGCAATAGACTCATTGGCGCAGGAAACTAACGGAGTGGAGGGCTGTGGCTGTCGCGCTTGAATCAGAATGGATCGGGGCTGCTCAATAGCGGTCTCCCGATGCAAAGGTTTTGCGAAGAGCTCGCAACTGGTAAGTCAAAGGAATGTTATCGCAATGCTACAAGACCAAAGTGATAGGGGCAGGATAATTCCAAATTCACCCACGCCACCTTGACAAAACCTGCTTCAGCTATCCACCTCGCGCACTGTTCAGGCCGAGGCCGGATCTCTAGTGAGGGGCCGCGTGGTGTAGGAATGTCACTGCGCCAATGCATGATCGATAGCGTTCCCCCTAACCCAAGCACACGATGCGCCTCGCGCAGCAGCGCAACCGGGTCTTCCACGTGCAGCAGGTTGTAAATCATGGCATGGGACTGCGAGCCTGAGTCCAGTCCCGTTCCATCGGCCATAAAATCGCACTGAACGACCCGGATGTTATTCAATTGTGATTTCGCAGCCTTTTGCCGAACAAGCCTGGTCAAGTCCGGCTCCAGATCTAACGCAGTGACACTGCCCTTCGTTCGTAGCGCTACCGGTAGCGTGAAAGTGCCATATCCGCAGCCGAATTCCACCACATCCCCCTGCTGGGCGCCATCAACCAGCAACGCATCCAGAGCACGCTCCGTATCGAAAAAAGATGCCCACCAGGGCTCTTCCGGCATCCCGCTTTCACGTACTTTCATTATTTTAAGTTTCTCTCAAAAAACTAGAACCTTGTCTGCAACGGCAGTCCATTCGGCGAGCTCCTTCAATGTACTGCGACGAGCACCGCCAACGATCTGATCATCCATCATGCCTCGCGCCTCCATGCAGGTGCGCATAACCCGATTTCCCCTCCCACCATGCGGACCATGTCGCCCGCGTTGTAGTATCCGGAAGGCACCTTTTGACCGGATTTGGCGCAATTTACGGCATCTCCCATCAGGAATACCCGTACCGTTTGCCCTTCCTCCTTGGCTAAAGCGCGGGCAAGTCGTAAACCGTTGTAGCTACGCTCAGTTCCATAAGGACCATCATTGAGAATAAAGAGAGTGTTCATTGTTTACTCCCACGTCGTTCAATTTGAATTAGAAACGCCATCTCAACTTTCGATTGACATGTCATGCACACACCATTCACCCATGCCGTCAGCAATTTTGTGCGCATTGAAACCTCGTGCGCAGCAGCGTGACAGCTTTGTCTGGCATAACGCAAAACGGGCCACGGCAATATGCAACAACGGATGCGTATTTCCCCAAACGTGATCAGTTAGTCTGGCGACATGATCACCAAATGCCATGTTCCACTCTAAGCAAAACGCCATTGCGGGCATAGGTATCTGGTGCTTACTTCGCTATAACTTACCAAATCGAGTGGGTCAGTGGGCTTAACAATCAGAAGTGCTTAGCGTTCCGCCTTCGTGTCGAATGAATACTCATGCTCCTCCTGCCACCCTCGCAGCCCTTCACGCAAAGGCGAAACATTGCCAAAGCCGAGTTCTTTGAGCTTTTTCGCTGCGCCGCAGGATCGAGCGCCTCCGAAATTGCATACAGTTACAATGGCGGCATGGCCTGCCAGCTCACCAATTTGGTTTTCCAACTGATCGGCAGGAATGTTAATAGCGCCAGGTAATTGATTGGCCACAAATTCATCGGCGGATCGAACATCGATAATTGCCACCTTTTCGCCACTTTCTACGCGCTGGCGCAGCTGATTCGGTTCCACGAACTCGACTTGATCACTAATGCCCATCACAGATTCCTCTTCAGTGTTTCTTGCATGCGTATTGCAGCAGCGAAACCGGACAGCAGCGTCAGGCCCGCCACCAGCACTACCGCTGCCTTGAGTCCAAACAGATCTGCAGTAACCCCCGCTACCAGTGCGCCAATTGCATAACCCAAATCGCGCCATAACCGGTAGATGCCAACGGCGGACGCACGCCAGGAAGGGCCAGCGACATCGCCAATAGTGGCCAGCAGCGTGGGATAGACCATAGCCGTGCCTAGACCCAGCAGCACATTAGCCAAGACAAACAGGTTGAAATCCGCATTCAACGCAATCAAGGCGATTCCGGCCGCCTGCACCCACATACCGCCCACGATCAACCATTTGCGTCCCAGACGGTCAGACATGGCGCCGGTCAATATCTGGGTAACGCCCCACGTGGCGGGATAAACGGCCGCCAGCACACCAATCTGTCGCAGATCCAGTCCGGCTGCGGCAAACACCAGCGGAAACAGACCCCAGGCCATGCCGTCATTCAAATTGTTCACTAACCCAACCTGGCTGACACTGGCAAGATTGCGATCGGTCAGCGATGTGCGCAGGAAGATTTCGCGCTGGCTCAGCAATTCCGTTTGCGATGTTTGGGTTTTGATTTCGAAGGTTACGTGATGCCGTGTCTCGCGAACCATCAGAACAGAAAGCAGCAGGCCGCAAACCACGTAACCAATACCCAGATAGAAAGGTTGCGGCCTCAGCCCATAGTGCGCAGCGATCCAGCCGGTGGCGAGTGCACTGGCCGCCACCGCAGCATAGCCAGCGAACTCGTTCAATCCCATGGCCAGGCCTCGTTGCCGGGCCCCTACCAAATCGATCTTCATGATGACAGTGATGGACCAAGTCAGTCCCTGACTCGCTCCCAGCAGCACATTGGCCGCGATGATCCAGTTCCAGTCCGGCGCCCACATCAGCAGGAATGGCACTGGCATCGCTACCAGCCAGCCGCTCACGAGCACCTGTTTGCGCCCGACTCGATCCGCCAACCGACCGGCAAAATAGTTGGTTATTGCCTTGGTAACACCAAAGACCACGATGAACGACAGAATCGCCGCCTTGGCCGCTAGATGAAATTCCTGCTCGGCAATGGCGGGCAAAATACTGCGCTCCAAGCCGACCATTGCACCTACGAAAGCATTCACCAGAACCAGTAGCGCAAACTGGGCGAGATTCTCGCGCAGCCCGAGCTGAATGGCAGAAGCATTCACGTTAGTTCACCAGGCCCTGATTGAATCGAACCATGGCGTTCATGGCGGCCGGACGCGGTGGAATCGTGGCGATCAGTTGAGCCACAAATTCCTCCTGTGGCAACGTCAGCAAGGTATTCCAGCGCTTCTCAAAGCCCAGTGTCGATGAGGGTTTGCCTGACAAACCGGCACCACAGGCGCTACCCGCCTGGTGGCCCGGAAAGATTTCGAGTTCATCCGACAGCGTCAATAGCTTGTCCTGCAAGCTTCGGTAAAGCACGGCAGCCATTTCCCGCTCTTTTCCCGCCAGATCGGGACGGCCCACCGACCCCACGAACAAAGTGTCGCCGGTGATGACGAACCAGGGCTCATTTCCGCGCCGCAGATCGGTCACCAGCAGGCTGATACTGTCGGGCGTATGACCTGGTGTGTGCAGCACTTTGATTTTGACGTTGCCTATGTCGAGTAGCTGCCCGTCGCTTAGGGGAGCGAACGCAAATTTCACTTGGTCAAGATCGGATTCGTGCAGGCCATATAGTGATCCGGTGCGGCGCGCAAGCTCCCGGCCACCGGAAAAGTGATCGGCGTGTATGTGCGTGTCGATCACATGAGTGATGGTGACATTGGCCTGTTGGGCGGCGGCAATGAACCAGTCTTCATCACCAGCAACTACATCGACCGCCACCGCCTTGCCATGACCTGCACAACCGAAGAAATAAGAGACCGATGCATCATCATTGGTTTTCTGTCGAAAGAACATGATATTGCTCCTTAAAAGCGAAAATCCGTTCAGCTCTTTCTAGGTAGGAAATACAGCCTTGGAATCGCCCACCATTTCGTTACGAACGAAATCGCCCAGTTTTTGCTGAAGCACAGCCAGCGTGGAAATATTTTTGAAGTCACTCGCGCTCAGCACCACTTTTTGCAACGCCAAGTCCTCATGCAGCAGCACTGCCGGCCAGGCCAGGCTGGTCTTGCCATATTGCTTGCTGTATTCATCGCGATGCAGGAATTCCGTGGCTACATCCAAAGCATTGACAAAGGCCAGCCACTCCTGCTTGACCGACATGCCATCGTAGATAACGCCACAGAGTTGGCAGGGATAGGTTTCAGGCGAAATGCGCTTGTGTAGGTAATGCATGACACCATTTACCAGACCGCTGTCGCCGTTGTACACGAACACCAGTTTTTTCATGCGGCACCTCCGAACAGTGCTGACTCGCTCTCATGGTCTGCGGAAATCCAATCAGCTGCGCCGGCCGGCCACTGGAAAGCATCGAAGCCCTTGTCGCGCAGGAACCGTACTGCTTCCACGGAAAAGGAGCAGAACGGCCCCCGGCAATAGGCCACCACTGGCTTGCCCAGTGGCAACTCGGCCAATCGAGCGCTCAGTTCCATCATTGGAATGGACAGGGCATAGGGCAAATGCCGCGCGGCAAATTCGTTGGCGGGGCGCACGTCAATCAAGGTGATCTCGCCGCGCTTCGCCTGATTCAGTAGGGTCTGGTCGTCGGCAGCCGTCCACAAAGCAGCGCTGGCTGTAATCTCCTGCAACGCATGCCGGAGTTCAAAGGAACGGTTTCGGGCCAAGCCACGCGCCATCACTAGAAATCCCGCTACTTCCGGGCAGGTGATGCGATAGATCATCTGGCGACCCTGCCGATCAGCCTCAACGAGATGGGCCAATCGCAGCTCTTTGAGGTGGGCGCTGGCCAGCTTGATGCTGATTCCAGCTTCGCTGGCCAGGGTTTCGACAGACTTGGGTGCCTGGCAAAGCAGCTCGACCAGTTCCAGACGCTTGGCATTGGCCATTCCTTTGACCAAGCTGCCAACCTGTTCGTAGAGCATGTCTTTGAGGGCGCGGCGTAAAGTCATGAATCACATAGGAGGACGACAAATGAGATAATATTCTAACGAATATTAGAATATAGTGTCAATTCACAGACCACAGGTAGCGAATGGCTTCGCGCGGGCTGAATAGTGTGGCAGGCATATGTCTATATCAGCCTAGCCAGTTACACCGTTGGAGACGGATCTTGTCCGAGCACGAGCCAAACGGGAGGGATTTGCTCGCATCGACCTTCGCGCAAAATGGTAAGACCCCACTGCCGATACCACTCACCGCTCTCGCGTTCCTTGTAGATGTGTTCATTCTCGCCGCACCTGGGATCGATTGGCTTCCGAGGTGGACGCAAATTGACACGGATTCCCGCAGCCGGTGCAACTGCATTAACGACTCCATTGTCCTCAAGAGATAGCACCAATGTCGCTAGCTGTCTCCTGTTGTAACAGCCTATTAGAACTGTCCCTAAAAAGGTCTCGCGTAACTATTCCGCCGAGATAGACTGCGGAGTACGCTCTATGGTCAAGCCCGACATTTTCAATTTCTCCTTCATGAGCAAACCCATCCATGGTTGAACTGAAAACCCTGATGCTTTTTTTGGTTACTGCGGTCGCGGAAATCGTCGGCTGTTACTTGCCATACTTGTGGTTGAAGCAGGACAGGTCGCCCTGGTTGCTGGTTCCTGCAGCGGCAAGTCTGGAGTTGTTCGCCTGGCTATTATCGTTGCATCCCACGGCCGCAGGTCGTGTATATGCCGCTTACGGCGTAATGCTGTTCACTTAAGCATTTGAGTCAGAAAGGGACTTCCCTGAAAATCCGGTGATTGCTTTCAGTCACCGGATTTTTTATGTCTTTTCAGCAGTCTCTGCTCGATCTGTACGACCTGTTCAACTTCTCCGACCTCAGCACCTTTACCCAACACATCCCCGTTGAATGGGTTGAGTCGGCATTGCAGCTCTCCGCTCAGGCCAGCATCCGGCGTCGGCGTTTACCTTCCGACCAAGTGCTGTGGCTGGTGCTGGGGATGGCGTTATTCCGCGATGAGCCGGTTCATGAAGTCGCACGGCGCCTGAACATCTGCGCTCAGGGTCTGGCATCCGATTCCCTGCTTGCCAAAAGCGGTGTCTGCGAAGCGCGTAAACGTCTGGGCGCTGATCCGGTTGAATACCTCTTCCGTAAAACTGGCCAGCAATGGGGACGTGAACGCTACGAGGGCGATCATTGGCATAACCTGCAAGTGTTGGCCATTGATGGCGCACTGCTGCGGACGCCTGACGCACCTGATCTCAGAGCCCACTTCGGTTCTGGCAATACAGCAACCGAGCGCCAAACGCCATTCCCGATGATGCGCCTGGTTGCCCTTATGAATGTGCGTTCCCACATTATCCTGGATGCCAGTCTCAGCCCCTACCGGCGCAGTGAGATGCGGCTGGCAGACTGCTTTTTGCAGCAGATACCCGATCATTCCGTGACGCTCTTTGACAAGGGCTTCTGGGGTGCCGACTTGTTGCTGAGCCTTGCCTCGTCAGGCGATAACCGCCATTGGCTGATACCGGCACGCCGTAATCTGGTCAGCGAAGAAATCACCCGTTACGGCAAACAAGACCGATTATTGCGGATGAGGGTGTCGCCGCAGGCACGCAAACGCAATCCGGATTTACCTGCACACTGGGACGTTCGGGAAGACTGCTATGAGGTGCGGGGCACAGTGAAAACCGTGCTGACATCGCTGCCGGCGGATAAATACAGTGCCAAGGCGGTTGCACAGCTGTATCAGGAGCGCTGGGAAATTGAGTTGGGGTTCCGGGATCTCAAAAGCTCGATGCAGCAGAATGCGGTGACGTTGCGCAGCAAGAAAGTGGAGCTGATTTATCAGGAGGTCTGGGGATTGTTGTTGACTTACAACCTGATTCGGCGCGAAGCGAGTCAGGCAGCCGTTGCCTTTGGACGAAGCCCGTGGACATCCGCTTCAAACCCGTGTGTCAGTATATCGCGGTACAGTTAATCAGCCGCGCAGTGGGTGATTGCGGGGGACAAAGGTTTCCAGGTGGACGGTTGTGAACAATGATTCCTGGGTAATATCGGGGCCGCGCATGTTCATCTCTGAAAAGGTTTTGGACGTGATATGGTACCAACATAAGGCCCGGTAAGGCCGTTTTTTCAACAGCCTGTTAAACCCCAGCGTCTCTATGGGCAATAGTCATTAACACTGCAACGCATTTACAGAAATCGGCAGAGGATCATACAATTTACGCAGTAAAAGAGTGGAGGCAATAGATGGATCAATCTCGCATCCTGCATATTGAAGCCATGAAGCTGTTGGTGGATGTGGTTCAAGCGCTGTCACTGGCACGGGATCTGGAAACCATCATGTCCATCGTGCGCGTCGCTGCCCGTCAGCTGACGGGGGCAGATGGGGCCACCTTTGTATTACGTGACAACGGTCAATGTTTTTATGCGGAAGAGAATGCCATCAGTCCACTCTGGAAAGGCATGCGTTTCCCCATGTCGGCCTGCATCAGCGGATGGGTCATGCTGAACAAGCAAACAGCCTGCATCGAAGATATTTACGCGGATGATCGCATTCCTGCCGACGCATACAAGCCCACCTTTGTGAAAAGTCTGGTCATGGTTCCCATCAGAACCGACGCACCTATCGGTGCCATTGGCAACTACTGGGCAAATCCTCACAAAGCCACACCCGCCGAGGTGGAACTGCTGCAAGCATTGGCCAATACCACCTCAGTAGCAATGGAAAATGTACAAGTTTATATGGAACTGGAAAATCGCGTTATCACCCGCACCAAGGAGTTGGAAGAAGCAAACAAGGAGTTGGAAGCCTATTCCTATACCATCTCGCACGATCTGCGTGCCCCGCTAAGGGCGATCAACGGCTTCAGCAATCTATTGATCAATGAGGCCAATGAACAGCTCGATAAAGACAGCCTGTTTTATCTTCAACGAATTGTCTCTGAAAGCAAAAGGATGTCAGGCCAGATCGACGATCTACTGCAACTTTCTATGTATGGTCGGGCGGAGCTTAAATTGACGTCCATCAGTTTGGGCTATCTGGCCAATGAGATTGTCGCGAACTTGCGCAGCCGGGCTCCGGGCCGTACTGTCGAATTCTGGGTGTACGATGATGAACAGATCAAATGTGACGCTGGATTGATTACAACGGTGTTAGAAAATCTGCTATCCAACGCCTGGAAATATTCGGCCAAGAAAGACAAAGCGCTCATCGAGTTCAGCTCACGGGCGGGTGCAGATGAAACAGTAGAATATTGTGTCCGCGACAACGGCGCAGGATTTGATATGCAGTACGCAGACAAATTATTTGCCCCCTTCCAGCGTCTGCACAGTAACAAGGATTTTGAGGGTACCGGCATTGGCCTGGCGACAGTCCAGCGCATTATCAATAAGCATGGAGGGACAATTCGTGCGGAGGGCGTCCCAGGCATCGGCGCCACGTTTCACTTCACTCTGCCACGCAATGGGCCGCGGTAACACCCCAAAGATCGAACTTTTGGCAGCAACAGAACCGTTGGGCCCGCTCAAGAGCGACGCCATCTACCCACATTTTCAAGCCGGATCCGCCAGTGCATGACGCTGCAACAGCGCGGACCTTGCATGAAATAGTTGCAAAGCGTGCTATGTTTCCCCTGGTACTGTTCGTGGATAACTGTAGCGAAGCTTTCGAACGTCTGAGTGAGCGTGGCGTGGAATTTACGCAGGAACCTGTGGAACGATATGGTGCGGTAGATGCAGGCTTTCGGGATCCTTCGGGCAACGGATCGAAGATGATCGAAGCAGCACCCACTCCGCTATCAAGGAGTTCGAAATGAACTGGAACCCTGGATTCGACAAAGCCATCGTTGTCTCTCCATCGTTTTTGCAGCGGCAGTTGTTGCCAATTTCGTAGCCAAGGCTGTAGATTCTTCAGAGCCTTCGTTGTGGATAACGTACTCGCCATTGCCCCCGATCTTTTAGAGCTGGTTACCGGTCTGTATCTTTTTGCGTTACCGTACATCACCAAACGCGAAGGTAGAACCGTTGTCTAAGAATGACTTCACCGGAAAATAAAAGCAGAGCGAAGTGGCTTTTTTATTTTTCGGTGAGTTGCGCGCCAGGATTCCGAGTTCCCCAAGTTAAGTAGTTCCTCCAGATTTGCGGAGGTCCGCTTTACGATGTCGGTAGGTATACAGGCGACATCAAGCGAGGAGCCGCACCTCGCCCATTGCGGTATAGCGAATGTCAGAATCCTCGTTGCGCTTGATGCATGAAGGCTAATGTTGCAGCGGAAATAGATAATCCGGATAAATGTTTTTAACCGAAATGGCCTATGACGATCATGACAGGCGCCACCAAAGGCAAGTTTGATCAGGCCGCTGGGTTCATCAGCGGGCACCTCATGCCAATACGATCTTGTTTTCAGCGTGTACATTTGATGATGGCAGAGGTGGCGTCAGCCCAATTACTTTCCCTTGATCCACCTTTAGCAGCCTGTCCGCCAGATGGTAATAGGCATCATCGTGGGTGATGACAATGACCAGCTTGTTGCGTTGCTTCAGGTCCGGCAGGATTTTCGTGTAGAAAAAGCGTTTGAACACCGGGTCTTGGTCTGCTGCCCATTCATCGAATAGATAGCAGGGGCGATCATCGAGGTAGGCCGCCAGCAATGCCAAGCGTTTGCGCTGGCCGGTGGACAGATCCACGGTGGAGAGCTGGCCATCTGCGATCGTCACTTTGTGGTCCAGTTGCAGGAGCGCCAGATACTCCCGCGCTTTCCGCATGATGGCTGGGCTGTCACTGTCCAGCAGATGCTCAAACAAACAGAAGTCGGTGAAAACCGCCGCGAAATGTTGGCGGTAGTAATGGTTTTGCCGTGTGGAGGACAGGACGCCGTTCATGACAATCTCGCCACCTTCTGGTTCGTATAGCCCCGTCAGCAGCAGCGCCAGGGTGGTTTTGCCACTGCCGTTGCCGCCGGTGATGAATGTCAGTTCGCCCGGATTCAGATCGAGATTGAAGGGGCCGAGGGTAAAGCGGCCATCCTCCTGTTCCCGCAGATAGGTGTGGGACACCGAATGACAGGTCAGCCTCGCCACTTCAATCAGAGCCGCATTCTGTTCGCCACTGTCGCCGGTTTCGAGCTGGCCTTCGAGCACCTTGATTTTGTTCAGCGCCACTGAGGCGCGGCCGATGGTCGGCAGCGCATTCATCAATTCCGACAACGGTGTGATCATGTAGAGAATGGTAAGAATGTAGCCGGTTACCAGTGCCACATCCAGCTGCACCAGTTGTGGCGCCAGGTAAAGTGCCACGCCGATCAGCAAATAAAAGAAGCCATTGCCCCAGTTGAGCGCGAGGGCATAGATACTCATGCCGCGGACGAAATCACGCTTGTAGGCCAGACTGGTGGACTGCAACGAGCGCTCAAAGAACATTTGCCGCCGACGCTGGTTGAGTTGCAGTTCTTTGCTGCCGTCGGTCAGCGAGCGATATTGATGGAACAGTTGGTCCTTGCGTTCACGTGCCCGGTTCAGATAGGTCAGCGCGCGCTGCTGAGGCCATTGAAAGGAGGCGGCGCCAACGGCGATCAGGACGGCGGTGATCCCCAACAGCGGCAGGCTCAGCCAACCCAGGTAGCCAAGACAGGCCAGTACGATGGCGGCGTTCACCAGCAGAATTGGCATGAGTTCGACCGCCTGACTGATGGTGTGGGTGTCATCGGTGAGCATGGCCAGCAACCGGTGTTTGCCGAGGGTTTGCAGGCGTCGATACGGAGTATCCAGTAATTTGCCGCTCAAATGCAGGCGCATATCATTGACGGCTGTTTGCCCCAGTTCCAGCAGGCTGATATCGGCGACGATGCGGGTCAGCACCACTACCAGTGTAAGCGCGGTGAACTTCAACGCATGTGTCGCGTTCAGTTGGGTAAAGTTCGTCAGACCGTCGTTGATGACTGCGATCAGAGCGGCAGCGGCCAGACCGCAGGCCAGGCCGGTAACGATGGCAACCAATAGCGCGCGCCAGGAGCGGCGCGCCAACAGCAACAACAAGGCCATGCTAAATCGTCTCCTGTTCGGTGCAAATACGCGGACGGCAGCTCGCAACCGCCTGCTGCTGCGCTTGATCGAGCGCAGCACGGAATTGGCCATGCAAGCTGGCTTGGCCGAGAATGTCATCGTGCCCACCCGCTATGGTTTGGTTGCGGAACGGGGCGCCACATGTGTTGGCCCATTGGTTGGGAAGCGTTGGATCGGCGACGAGGGTATCTTCGGCCCACCAGGCGTGAACGGTTGACGTCACGGCGGAGGGGCTATAAGCATTAACCCACTGCCGCCCATTGCGCATCGAGGTGAAGGTGAAATTCACCACTTCCGGCGCGGCCTTCAGTATCAGTTCTTGACTCAGGGACCACTGGCAGAGGAGATGCTCGCATTGCTCCAGCTTACCCATGCCGTTGACTTGTTGCCTTAAATTGTCGAGCTGTTCGCTGGGGAGGGTCGCAAAGCGACTCAGGCTTTCTTCCGTCAGTTCATCGCGATAGAAGGCCAGCAGGCGCTCGAACGGCAACGGTTCGTCGTTGGCCTTGAAGGTGGTGTCGATCAGGGCCAGGAACGCCACCTGTTGACCTGTTTGTTCCAATTGGCTGGCCATTTCTAACGCCAGCAAGCCGCCCATCGACCAGCCGCACAGGTAATACGGCCCCTGTGGCTGTAACGCGCGGATTTTTTCGCAATAGTCGCTCGCCAGTTGCGGGAGGGTGGTAGTGGCGCCGTTGCAGCCTGCCGGCAGCGGAATGCCGTAGACCGGCTGTGCCGACGACAACCCGGCTACCAGGGGCTGATAATGCCAGACGTCGCCGGAGGGCTGGTGCAGACAGAAGAGCGGCGGATGTGGGGGTTCACCCGGCTGCAACACGATGAGGTCGTTCTGCTGGTGGACGCGTCGTTCGAGGTGGTGTGCCAACGCGGCCAAGGTCGGGTGTTGAAACACCCGACTGACGGGAACCTCCGCATGCAGCGCCGCGTGGATCCGGTGCACCAGCCTTACCACCAGCAGTGAATGCCCGCCCAGGGCGAAGAAGTTGTCCGCACGGCCGATGTTGTCGACCTGCAGCAATTCACCCCATAAAGTTGCCAGGGTTTGTTCGATCGCCGATTGGGGTGCGCTGTAGGGCGCCCGTTGTCCCCGCAGGGGGAGTGCCAGCAGGGCCTGGGTGTCGGTTTTGCCGTTGGCGGTGCGTGGTAGCGACAGCAACACCTGAATATCAGAGGGGATCATGTAGTCCGGCAGTTGGTTTGCGAGCTTTTGACGCAGCGAGGCGGTATCCGGGTCTGCGCCGGATTCGATGAAGGCGCGCAAAAGGCCCTGGCCATGCAGGTCAGTCGTCGCCAGCACCACGACGGACTCCAGACCGCTGACGCGCCGCAGGGCCACTTCGATTTCGCCCAGTTCGATACGGTGACCGCGGATTTTTACTTGTGCATCCCCCCGACCCAGGAAC
Organism: Gammaproteobacteria bacterium; assembly: GCA_013178375.1. Classification (GTDB taxonomy): domain Bacteria; phylum Pseudomonadota; class Gammaproteobacteria; order Pseudomonadales; family Ketobacteraceae; genus Ch67. The sequence goes on along the minus strand of JABLXQ010000014.1, from coordinate 141,018 downwards.
AATAATTCGCCGTGTTCGTCGAGGCAGCCGAAGTCGCCGGTGCGATACAAGCGCTCGCCCTGACGATCGATGAACTTCTCGTCGGTGAGTGCTGGACGCTGGAGATAGCCGGGGCTGACGCCGGGCCCACCAATGTAGAGCTCACCTTTCAGCCCGCGGGCGACCGGTTCCAGCCGCCCGTTGAGCAGGTGCACGCGACTGTACGGAATGGGGCGCCCGATGCTGACCTGGGAGGCACGTGGCGCGCGTTGACATTCGGCGACGGTGCTCCAGACGGCGGCTTCTGTCGGGCCGTATTCGTTGAAGAGGTGCGCATGGGGGAGCAGGTCGAAGTGGCTGTCCACCAGGGTTTGCGGGCAGGCTTCACCCGCCACGATGGCAGTGGTCAGCGGGCAGTTCGCGCCGCCCTGCCGCATGCTAGCCAGCGCCTGCAACAGCAATTGGTATAACGACGGCAGGGCGAGCAGGTGGGTAATGCCCGACTGGACGATGCGGTTGGCGAGCCGTGCCGGGTCTTTTTGCTCGGATTCGTCGGTCAGGTGCAGGCAGCCGCCTTGGGCCAGGGTCCAGAACAGCCCGGCGATGGAACTGTCGAAGGCAAAGGACGAGAGCAGCAGAAAGTGGCGCACCGGCGCCGTATAAAAGGCGTTCCGGGCGGCCAGCGAGTGCAGGGCATTGGCATGGGTGATCAATACGCCTTTGGGTTCGCCGGTACTGCCGGAGGTGTAGATCAGGTAGGCGGCCTGTTGCGGATCGATAGCCGGCGCTTTCAGGGGCTGGGATTCCACGAGATGGGAGGCCGGTGCCGGCTGCTCCGCAAGGGCGTGGCTCTCTGCCCTCATCAGCAACTGGCGTTCGGGGGCTTTCCACGCATCGGGGAGCCGCTCCATCAGATCAGGTTGCGTGATCAGCAAGGCCGTTTGACTGTCGTCGAGGATATAGGCGATGCGCGCTGCCGGATAATTGGGGTCAACCGGCACATAGACACCACCGGCCTTGAAAATGGCCAGCATGGCGACGATGGCGTTCACATCACGGGAAAGAAAATGGCCGATTCGCGTGCCGTTGCCCGCGCCTTGGGTGACGAGCCGGGCTGCCAGGTGGTTGGCCTGTTGTTCCAGCTGGCCATAGCTCAAGGCACCGCTGGAGCCCACCACCGCCGGCGCCGCAGCCTCGCCACGGGTGGAGAAGCAGGCCGCCAGATGGGGCAGATTGACGATTTGGCGATAACAACGTTCCTGAGCCTCGGTCAGCGGTGTGGCGTGGCTGAGCGTCTGCTCTAGCCGGCGGCGCTCTTCCGCACTGCGGGCGTAAAGCTCGCCGAGCTTGCGCTGGGGATGACGACAGGCATCGTCCAGCAGGCTTACCAGTTGATCCTCGATCAGTGCAATGGCCTCTGTGCTGAACAGGTCGCTGTTGTAGTGCAGCACCAGTGCCGTGCCAGTCGCCGTCGCATTCAATTCCAGCAGCAGTTGGCAGGGGGCTGTGGGGCTGTCGAGGCGCTCTACCCGCCAACCACAGGCGGCCAATGCCTCGGTTCCGACATCGGTCGGGGCATTCGCATCGATGAAACGAAATCCTGCCGCGGTGAAACTGGCGGCAACAGGACCTGTGACGCGGTTACTGGGAAAATAATCGTGCCATTCGAGCAACGCCGGACACTGCTGGTGCAGTCGCTCGCACAGTGCAACGAAATTCAGCTGATCCAGATTATCCACCGTCAACGGCAATGGCTCGCTGTACAAGCCAAGCGCAGCGCCCAGTGCCGATTCGGGGTCCGCATGCCGTTGCTGCCAGTCCAGCCCAAGGCTCAGGCGTTCGGATTCGCTGTGCTGGTGCAGCAGGGTTATCCACGCAGCCAGCGCCGGCACCCAGGCTGGAACGCCAAGGGTGTCGGCCAGCGTCAGCCATTGCTGGTGCTGGGGCGGAGGTGCGGCCAAAGCAACTCGGGCCGACGCCATGGTGCTGGCAGCGGTTGTGAAGTGCCGGCGCAGGGGCAGGCTTGGCAGGGGCGACAATGCCGTCAACTGTGTTTCCCAGAAGGCGCGTGCCTCGGGCTGGCTGTCGATCAGTTCATGGCGCCAAGCGGCGTAGTCAGCGTATTGCAGGGGGTTTGCGGGCGTATCGCCACTGTAAAGTGCGGCCCACTGCGCCGCCAGTTGCCACAGACGGGCGCTGTCGATATTCACCGCCGGCAACGTCAGGCGAATCAACAGATCACCGTTGGGTTGTTCCTGAATCTCTGGGCGCAGGGTCGAATGCGGGTCGATCACTTGGACTGGCAGTTTCATGCCCGGCAGCTGCGGATAGCGGCTGCGCAGGATTTCGTGGCAATCGCCGAGCTGGTTCAGGCTGTCCAGCAGACGTGCCCTGTCAGTGTCTCCCGGCACACGCACACAGAGCTCGGCACGGGCAGGCGTGCCACCGTTCGACTGTTGCCATTGCCAGAGACGTGCCTGCTGCGGAGACAGCTCGTAACCTTCGAGAATGGCTTCGGCGCCTGTTGCGGCGGTTAAGGGGGGATTGGACGTCATGGGACTATTCTCATTGTGAATTATCGAGGATGACTGACTTGCGGCGTGCCGTGGACAAGCTTGCGCGTTGCTGGTCGCGGACGGTGCGGGCACTTTCCAGCGTCAGCTGTTGCTGTTCCAGGTGCTGTTGCTGCCACTGCCGTTGCCGCTGGTCGAGGCGCCGCACCAGGTCGGTGATCGTGGTGTCGCTGGCATTGACGATGTCGCCCAACAGAGTGTCGAACAGGGCAGAGAACTGTTCGATGTAATGTCGGCGGTAGCGGTTCGGCTGGTAGTTGTAGAGCAGTTGCAGGCCATCGGCAGTGGGAATGGCGTTCATCGACAGCTCGAATTCTGCTTCACGGATGTCCAGCGCCCACTCTTCCAGCCGCAGGCCGTGCAGCTGCAGATCCTTTTGCGGCGCGTTCTGCAGAATCAGCTTGATCTGGAAAAAGGGCGACCGCCCGGCATCCCGCTGGGGCAGCAGTTCCGCCACCAGCGTATCGAACGGCAGATCCTGGTGCTGGTACGCGGCAAGGGTGGTGTCGCGGCAGTGGGCCAACACCTCGTCGAAGCGTTGTTCGGGTTGCAACCGGGAACGCAGCACCAACTGGTTGACGAAAAAGCCGAGCATGGTTTCCGTCTCCTGGTGGTGGCGATTGGCTATATCGGTACCGATCAGCAAATCGGTGCGTCCGGTCTGTTGATGCAACAGCACGCTGAGGGCCGCGTGCAAAACCATGAACAAGGAGCTGGACGAGGCGTCGGCTTGTGCCTGCAGGGCCTGTGTCAGTGCGCTTGGCAATAATTGGCGGTGACGTCCGCCCCGCGGTGGCTTGGCAGGCGCGTTGCCCGTGTGCTCATCGCCCAAGCGTCCCGGCAAGTCGAGCAAGGACGGGCTGCCTGCCAATTGCTGGCGCCAGTAGTCCAGTTGTCGCTGCCGCAGGGCGCCTGACACGTGCTGGCGCTGCCAGGCGGCAAAATCGGAGTATTGCAGGTCCAGCGGTGCCAGCTGCGGTGGCTGCCCATGAAGGAAGGCGTGATAGGCGCGCATCAAATCATCCACCAACAGCCCAAGTGACCAATCGTCTATCACGATATGGTGCAGCGCGAGTAGCAACACGTGACGCTGAGGCGCACACCGGAACAGGTGGGCGCGCAACAACGGTGGCCGACGCAGGTCGAAGGGCCCGCTCAACGCGTTCAGTTGCTGCTGGATGATGGCGTTGGCGTCACCGGGCTGGGCGGACAGATCCGTCATCGGCAGATCGAAGCCGGTCGCGGCATGAATCTGCTGCCAGGGTTCGCCCTCTACCGCTTCGAACGTGGTGCGCAGAATCTCGTGCCGGTCGACCAGGAACGCAAAACTCTGCTGCAGGGCGGTGACGTCGAGTTCGCCGCTGAGGGTCAGGGCAAAGGGCATCGTAAACAGGTTCGATGCCGGTGAAAGCTGTTCCAGAAACCATAGCCGCTGCTGGGCAAACGACACCGGCAAGCGATCGTCACGGGATTGCGGTGTTATCGGCGGCGGGTAGGACGGTATGCCGGACGCCTGGTTGCCGACGGTATCGATGCACTGTGCCAGCGCCGCGACCGTTGGATGGTCGAACAGGGCGCGTAACGGCAATGCCACTCTGAAGGCCGCTCGTATGCGCGATATGACCTGCATCGCCAACAAGGAATTCCCGCCAAGACTGAAGAAATTGTCATCAATGCCGAATGCACTCGTTGGCAGCAGCTCAGCCCAGACCGCGGCGAGTTGCCGTTCGGTGTCGTTACGCGGCGCCTGGGCGTCGCGCGGGGCAAAGCTCACCGGCCGTTTCGAAAGCGTCTTGCGATCAACTTTGCCATTGCGATTTTGCGGCAGCGCATCGAGATGAACGAACAACGAGGGTGTCATGTAACCGGGCAACTGTTCGTTCAGCAGGCGGCGGAACTCGGCGTCGGGGCGTTCTTCCGTGCCGCTCCAGTACGCGATCAGGTGCTGGCTGCCGTCTTCCGTAACGGTGGCAACCACGGCGGCGGCAGCGACGCCGGGCAGTGCCTCCAGGCGGGCTTCTATCTCGCCCAGTTCGATGCGTAGGCCACGCAGTTTGAATTGGAAATCGCGTCTTCCCAGGTATTCAATGATGCCGTCGTCGCGCCAGCGACCGATATCGCCGGTACGGTAGAACCGTTCGCCGGCCGCGAAGGGGTGGTTTCCGAAAACCTCGGCGGTGCGCGCGGGATCGCGCCAGTAGCCGCGACCAACGCTGACACCGCTTGCGCAGATTTCTCCTGGCACTCCGACAGGGACAGGGCGCAGGGCGTCGTCGAGGACATACAGTTGGTTGTTGGCCGTGGGCCCGCCAATCGGAATGGGACGGTGGAGATCGGCCGGTATTTTGGTTATGGGATGGTAGGCGATGTTGTCGGAGCACTCCGCTGGTCCATAGGCATTGAGCAGGGGCACATGGGGAAAACGCACCAGCCAGTCGCTCACCAGCACGGGTGGCAGTGCCTCGCCAATGGATTGCAGCCAGCGCAGGGAGGATAGCGAGATGTTGGCGTCGGCGGCGGCGAGCAGGCTGCGAATCTGGGTGGGCACCAGTTCCATCAGGGTAATGCCCTGAGCTTCCACCGCATGCAGCAAGGCCGCCGGATCCATGGTTATCGCATCGGGCAGTATGTGCACCGAGGCGCCCAGCAGCGGCGCCGCCAGGAATTGCCAGACTGAAATATCGAATGCCTGGGAGGCCGTTTGCGCAACTCGGTCCCCGGCGCCGAGGTCGAGCGAGAGCCTGTTGCCGAACATGTTGTTGAGCATGCCGCGTTGCTCCACCATCGCGCCCTTGGGCGTGCCGGTGGAACCCGAGGTGAAGATGACGTAAGCCAAGTCATGAGAAGTGCCCAGCCGGGGCGGGCGGTGCGCCGCGCCCGTCAGCCAGAGTTCTTCGGCGACCAGGCAGACGGGTTGTGCGGCGGCCTGCGTGAGCACCGATTCCAACAGCGCCGTCGCGTCAACGGATACTAGGACGATGGGCGCTGCGCTCTGATTCAACAGCTCGCCCAGACGCCTGGCGGGATGGTGGCTATCCAGCGGCAGATAGGCGGCGCCGGCCTTGAATACCGCGATCATCATGGTCAGCAATGGCAGGCCCCGCTCGGCGAACAACGCGACCAGAGTATCCGGCCCGGCGCCAGCGGCAATTAGGGCGTGGGCGATTCGGTTGGCGCGCCGGTCCAGCTCCGCATAGGTGAACGACGCGCCCCGGCACACCGCCGCGATTCGTTCCGGGTGTTCCTCCACGCGCTGCGCGAACAAGTCCGCGTAGGTTCGATCCAACGGAAAATCCGCCTCCGATCGATTCCAGTCGTAGAGTATCTGTTGGCGCTCGGGAGGCGTCAGCAGGTCAAGGGTGCCAAGCGCTGCCTCGGGCCGCTCCAGCATGGCCTCCAGCAGTTGGCTCAGATGCCTGAGCATCCGCCCCGCGGTTTCCTGGCTGAAGCGCTTGCAGTCGTAGCTCAGCCTCAGGCCAAGGCGGGAGCCTGGCATGACCATCAGGCTGATGGGATAGTTGGTAAGACTGCGGTCTTCCTGCAGATCGATGCTGAAGTCCGTCAGGTCGGAAGATTCGGTCGTTTCCAACGGCGCGTTTTCGTAAATCAGAAGACTGTCGAACAAGGCTTGGTTGGCCCCGATCTCGCTCCAGCGTTGAATGTCCGCCAGCGACGTGTACTCGTAATCCCGCAATGCAATATTGCGCGCGAACAGTTCGGTCAGCCAGGATACGACGGGCTGGTTGTCGTCGATCTTGACCCGCAGCGGCAGGCTATTGATGAATACGCCGGCAATGCCGTCCACATCGCGCAATTCGGCGGGACGACCTGCCACTGTCACGCCGAATACCAGGTCGCGCTTGCCACTGTAACGGGATAGCAGCAAGCCCCAGGCACCCTGCAGCCAGGTGTTGGCTGTCAGCTGGTGTTGCTGACACAAGGCTTGGAGCTGTTCGGTGCGGACGATGCTGAGGTTGATCTGAATATCAGCGACATTTTCCACCGCGTCCTGCTGGCCAGCCCACTCGATCGGCAAGGGCGTTGGCTCGCTGAACCCGGCCAACTCCTCCTTCCAGAAACGTTCGGCGGCCTGCAGATCCTGGCGCATGAGCCAGCCGATATAGTCGCGGAATGGGCGCCCCAGCGGGCGGGCGACGGATTCCTGGTGACACTCGGCCTGGTAGTGGGCGAGCAGATCCTGCATGACCAGATTGTAGCTCCAGGCATCCGACAGCAGATGATGGAAGCTGCGCACCAGCAGATAATCCTGTTCACCCATCTGGAACACGCGCAGCCGCATCAGCGGCGGCTGGCCCAGATCGAAACCCTGGCGAACCTCGGCTTCCAGAAACGTTTCCAGTTGCCGATCCCGCGCGTCGCGCTCGAGCGCACGCGAGTCTACCCAATCCAGCTGGGCGTCCACCTCGCGCAGCACGTATTGCAGGGGCGTGTCGCTGTGTTCCCAGGTAAAGCCAGTGCGCAATATCGGATAGCGCCGGAACAGCACACCCCAGGCTTTTTCCAGCGCCGCGCGTTGCAACGGACCTTTCCACTGGAAACGTTCCTGCACCAGATACATGCCGCTGTGGGGTGCCAGTCGGGTGTGCAGCAACATGCCTTGCTGGGTGGGTGAGAGCGGGTAAAGATCGTCGATGTCGGCCCAGTCCAGCGGCAGCCGTGAGATATCCAATCGCTGTGCCGCACATAACGGGAAGCGATCGGGCGCCGGTGCGCCGAGGGCTTGCCTGCCCAACTGTGTCCAATCGTGCAGACGTTGCCGCAGGCGCTCCGACCAGGCAGCGGCGAAGGCGCCTTGGCAATCCAGACAAAGCTGGTCCTGCTGCCAGTAGGCGCTGACGTGGAATGCTTCGGCCTTGGCGGCTGCTTTGCTGGCCGCAAGAACGCGCCCCAAACGTCCCGCTGGTTCCCGATGACTGTCCCAGTCGCCCAGCCAGCTCAGGCCCACCTGCGGCGTTGGCAGGCCGGTCAAGGGCTCCTGCAACCACGTGTTGTCGGTCATGTAGCGCAACAGCGCATAATCCGCTCCCCATTGCGGCTGTGCGGCGATCTGGCCCGCCGTCCGTTGCAGTTGCGTCAACGGCGCGGCGTTGCGGTCCCAGTTCAGGAACAGTGGAGCGCCATGCGCGAGGGCGCCGACCATTTGGCTGGGATCGAAATCGGCGCGGGCGATGGGCGCTTCGATGGGCAGATGCGCAAGGCCGGGTCGTCCGCTCTGCAGCTCCAGCAGCAGGGTGGTGTCACTCAGTTCTTCCCCGAGCAGGCTGGCAATGGCAGTGGCTAACAGTGCTTCCCAGGGTGTGCGGCTGGTTCGTTGAAGTTGGGCAAGCGCTTGCGATTCGCGCGCGCCGAGTCGCAAGCAGCGGTGCTGGTATTCTGCGGCGGCTGGCAGGTGGAACCGTGACAATGTCAGGCCGGCGTATTGCAGCCAGTATTCCCAGGAAGCTTCCAATGCATCGCTGCGGGCATAGGTCTGCTGATGCTGCGTCCACGCCGTCCATTCACCGCCGGTTGGCGACAACGCCACTGGGCGCCGATGATGGAGTTGGTCGAGTGCCAGATTGAGATCGCGCAGCAGTAAGGGCCAGGACGCCTCATCCACCGCCAGCGGGTGGGCCAGCAGCAACAAGGTCTGCTGATCTTCATCGACCAGGCAGGCGTGCAAGGTCTCGCCTTGCGCCGGATCAAGATCGGCCAGGCACTGCCCGGCCAGTGCGGCGAGCGTCGCCGGATCGGACACCGGCAAGGCGTGACGGCGGATCGAGACAGGTTTGGGGACCGATGGCAGTGTCTGCTGCCAAATGCCATCCTCAGTGGCACTCAATCCCATCCGCAGAGCACGGTGATGTTGTTGCACGGCTTGCAGGGCATGTGACAGCACCGTCAGGTCCATTGCCTGTTCGAGCGCCACGCAGCGCCAGGTCGCCGTCAAAGGGCCGGCAGCGAGTCGCGCGCATTGGCCAGCTGTCAACGGCAGCGTTTGGATCCGCGGGTCTGAGCGCCCGGTGTCGGGGCCGGCGCCAAGAGCAGCGACCAGTGCGGCGATGGTGCGGTGCTCGAACAATTGTTTCGGCGTGAGTTTGTAGCCCAACTGTCCGGTGCGGGCGATGATTTGCAGATTGAGGATGGAATCGCCGCCGAGCGCGAAGAAGTTGTCGTGGATGCCAACGCGCTCCACCTTGAGCACGGCCTGCCAGATCTCCGCCAGCTGCCGTTCCATTTCGTTGCGAGGCGCAGCATACTGGTCCGCGCGGCCTTGCCTGTCGCCCTGAACAGGGAGTCGATTGAAGTCTATCTTGCCATTGGCATTCAGCGGGATCTCATCCAGCAGGACAAAGGCTGAAGGCACCATGTATTCCGGCACCCGCAATCGGATGTCGGCCTCCAGTTTTTCCGTGGAAAGCGCCCCGTCCGCAACCACATAGGCGAGCAGTCTCGGCGTTTGATCCGGGCCTTGTACCAGGCGCGCGACGACTTGACGAATCACGGGCGCGAGCCGCTGGACCTGCGCTTCCACCTCGCCCAGTTCGATTCGATTGCCGCGAATCTTGACCTGATTATCCATCCGTCCCAAAAACGCCAACTCGCCGTTGCTCAACCAGCGCACCCTGTCGCCTGTGCGGTACAGGCGGCCGCCGTCCCCGGCAATGACATCAGGCACGAAGCGTTCCGCGTTGAGTTGTGGACGATTCAGATAGCCTCTCGCCAGGGCGCCGCCGATGTAGAGTTCTCCGGGCACGCCCGTGGGCACCGGCCGTCCCTGGGCATCGAGTACGTAGAGGCGGCGGTTGGGCAACGGCTTGCCCAGGGGAATGGCGCCCATGTCGACGCCGCCAGGACCCGGCGCCGGCAGCTCGGTCGCCACCGCGCCCACGGCGGCCTCGGTGGGGCCATAGTGGTTGAAAACGCGCAGCGCCGGCGCCAGTGCGCGCACGCGTTGCAGCAATGCGCCATCCAGTGTATCGCCGCCGAAAACCAAAATTGAGCGGGGTAACAGGGCCGGAGAGGGAAGGGCATCCAGCAGGCCGCGCAAATGACTGGGCGTGATTTTCAGGATATCGACCTGTTGTTTGGCGAGGAAGTCTGCCAGGGAAATCGGATTGAAGCTGGTGTCCTCGTCCACCAGCACCAGGGTGCCGCCCAGGCACAGCGCGCCGAATAACTGTGTATGGCCGAGATCCGCCGCGACAGTGGACAGCATGGCGTAGCGGCTGGCGGCCGGTGGGGCCAGCAGCGCATGGACGCTGTGCAGGTAGTTCACGATGGCGCCGTGTTCCACCACCACACCCTTGGGCGTACCGGTAGAGCCCGATGTGTAAATGAGGTAGGCGGCGGCGGGCGGCGTTGTGGTCACGACGGATTCCGGCGCCAGGGTGGCCAGTTCCGCCTGCAATGGGTCCAATTCCACGCGCAGAACCGGACATGACGCAAGCTGCCGCCGCCAGGAACTGTGACTGATCACCAGCGCGGCAGCAGAGTCCGTCAGCAATTCGTTGAGACGGGCGGGGGGCTGTTTCAGATCGAGCGGCAGATAGGCGGCGCCGGCCTTCAATATCGCCAACAGCGCGACGATGAAATGGGCATCCCGTTCCAGGGCGATAGCGGCGAATTGACCCGCCTGCAGGCCGAGGCTCTGCAAATAGCGCGCAAGCTGGTTGGACTGCACGTCCAGCGCTTGATAGCTGAGTGTGCCATGGCGCGTTACCAGTGCGGTCTGCTCGGGATGGGCGAGGGCATGACGGGAAAACAATTGATGCAACTCAAGCGCCGGGGTCTGCACCGCCAGGCCAGTTCCCCACGCCAGCAGCCGTTGCCGTTCCTCCACCGCCAATCCGTGCACGGTAGCAATGCTGGCCTGGCCATCCTGGGTCAATTGGTTCAACACAATCTGAAAGTGGCGCAGCATCTGCGCGATGTGCTCATCATGAAAGCGGTGCCGGGAATAGCTGAGCGCAAACTCGAACGCCTGGCCGGAGGGAATGGCAATCAATGACAGCGGAAAATTGTTGCGGCCCTGGGTGAGCCGGACGGCACCCATCTCGATACCGCCCTCAACGGCGCTGAAGCGCAGTTCCGCCGCCGCGTCACCGAGAGATTCCTCGCTGAGGGATTCATCCAGCGGAAAATTCTCGAACACCAGGATGGCGTCGAACAGGGCCCGATCGGCGGGAATGCCACTGAATGCCTTGAGGCGTCCCAGGGCGCTGTATTCATACTGACGCAGCTCGGCCACCTCGGCCTGCAGTTGTCGCAACCAGTCACCGATGGCCACATCCGGATTCCATTCCAGACACAGCGGCAGGGTGTTGATAAACAATCCGACCCGCTCATCGGCATCGGCCAGGGTAGCGGGACGGCCTCCCAGGGTGATGCCGAACAGTGCCTGTTGGCGGCCGGCATAGGTACCCAACAGCCAGCCCCATGCCGCCTGGATCAGGGTGTTCGACGTTACCTGCTGGGCGCGGGCAAATTCCACCAGGTGCTGGCTGGCCGCGGGTGACAGCACCAGGCTCTGCTCGGCGTAGCGCAATTCGGGCTGGGCAAGCCCATTCGGATCGGGGGCGGTGGCGGCGAAATTCGGCAGTGGCGTCGGCTCGCTGATCGACCCCAGGCGGCTGCGCCAGTAGGCTTCGGCGGCGTTTTCATCCTGTTCGGCCAGCCAGGCGATGTAGTCCTGGAACGGCCGCGTGGGCGCCGGTGCCGGCGTCTGCCCGCTGCTCAGCGCCCGGTAGCAGGCCAGCCAGTCCCGCAGCACGATGCCTTCGCTCCAGCCATCGAGCACGATATGGTGATGGGTCCAGATAAACTGCCAGCGTTGTTCCGCCAGCCGCACCAGGCAGATGCGCATCAGCGGCGGCGTGGCAAAATCAAGCGGCTGCTCGCGCTGGGCAATTTCCAGTTGCCGCAGTGCCGCCTCCTGATCGTTGCGGCCGCGCCAATCCAACTCGGTCAGTGGCAACGGCACAGCGTTGAGCACCACTTGATAGGCATCGTCCAGATCTTCCCACAGGATGGCGGTGCGCAGCACGCCGTGGCGCGCCAGCATCTGGCGCCAGGCGGTGGCAAATGCGGATACGTCCAGGCGGCCGTCGATGCGCAAACTCAACTGAGGTTGGTAAACCCGCGAATCCGGCTCGGAAATACTATGAAACAGCAAGCCTTGTTGCAGCGGTGACAGGGAGTAAATGTTTTCGATATTGTCCATGGCGGTTACTTCCCGTTAAGCAGGCGTTTTCGAATTGGGTTTGAGTTTCCCGAGCAGCTGGTCGAGCGATTTCTGGTTGAGCTGTCTGGCCAACGGAAAATCCGAGGGCGTCAAGCCACCGGCTTGCGGGTCAAGACAATGGCGCAACAGTTCGCGCAAACGCTCCATATAGCGCGCCAGCAGGCGTTCCTGGGTTGCCAGGTCATAGCGGCGACGGCTGAAGCGCCATTCCACCTGCAACTGGTCGACGATCACCATGGGTACGATTTCCAGCTCCTGGTGCAGGGTGTTGGTGCCATCGCGGTCGGCGGGCACGGGATCATCGGCAATGCGCAGCAGGCCGTCGTCCTGGCTGCTGTCGAAGCGGCCCAGATAGTTGAACAACACCCCGTGGCTCGACGCGGGCAGCCCGGCGCGGGTCAGATACTGAAGGACGCCGTAGCCCAGGCCGTGTTCCGGCACGGCGCGCAGCTGTTCCTTGATGGCTTTGATGCAGCTGCCCGCATCCTGCGCCGCCGGCAGTCGCAGGCAGAGTGGATACAGACTGGTGAACCAGCCCACCGTGCGGCTGAGATCCAACTCATTGAAAAGTGCCTCGCGCCCGTGGCCTTCCAATTCCACCGTCAGGGCGTTGTCACCCTTCCATTCACACAGGGTTTGCACCAGCGCGGTGAGCAACAACTCGGGCACTTGGGTCCGGTAAGCCTGTTGCACATCGTGCAGCAGTTGTTGGGTTTCCTGCCGCGACAGCTTTTCGATCAGGCAGATCTCATCACCCACCAGTCGCGGTGCGGCGGGATGGTCCACGGGCAAGGGCCGGTGGCCGCCCTGCCGCAGCCAGAAGGGCAGCTGGGCGGCCAGCGCGGCACTTTCGGCGTAGCGGCCGAGGCGCCGCGTCCATTGGCGGTAGGAACTGGTCTTGGCGGGCAGCGCCGGTACGGTGCCAGCGGTGATCTGCCGATACAAGGTGGCGAATTCCTCCAACAGGATCCGCCAGGACACGGTATCGATCACCAGATGGTGAATAGCGATATACAGCCGCTGTCTGCCATCGGGAAGTTCAACCAGCGCGGCGTGCAGCAGTGGGCCGTGAGCCAGATCGAAGCCGGCGGCAACCGGTTGCAGCCGTTCCCGCAACGACTGCTCCGACGCCAGCTGAATGACCTCAAACGCCAGACCAGCATTGCTGGCGTCGACCTGGCCGTACTGTTGTGTCCAGCCGTCGTCGTCACGGGTGAAACGCATGCGCAGGGCATCGTGGTATTCCACCAGGAAGGCGAGGGTGGCGCGTACAGATTGCGGCTGCAGCGGTTCGCCGGGCGTCAGCAGCAGGGATTGGTTCCAGTGACCCAGGTTGGCCAGGCTCTGCTCGAACAGCCAGTGCTGAACCGGCAGCAACGGCACGTCGCCCTGCAAGGGCCCCTGTTCGGTTTCAATCTGGAGCGTCTGGCGCGCCGCCAGCGCCAGATCGGCAAGGGTGCGTTGCTGGAACAGCTGTTTGGGTGTGAGGGCAACTCCCTGCGCCTTGGCGCGCGCGATCAGCTGCAGACCGAGAATGGAATCTCCGCCCAGGGCAAAGAAATTGTCCGTGACACTTATGCGCTCCAGTTTCAGGAGCGTGCACAACAATTCGCACAGGATGCGCTCGTTGTCGGTGCGGGGGGCGACGAGGGCGCGGGTGTCGTCGCGGCTCGGCAGTTCACGCTGCGCCAGTTCCTTGCGGTTGATTTTGCCGTTGGCGTTCAGCGGCAGTTGGGCCAGATGCACGAAGGTCGCGGGTACCATGTAGTGCGGCAGCCGCGCAGCGAGCGCTTCACGCAGCAGGTGTTCCTGTGCTTGCGCACCACCGGTGTCCGCCTGTTCGGCGGCGACCCAATAGGCCACCAGTTGCCTTTCGCCCCGTTGGTCGGTGCGGGCAATGACAGCCCCCTGCGCCACGGCTGGCTGCGTCAGCAGACAGGCTTCGATTTCCCCCAGCTCGATGCGATGCCCGCGCACCTTGACCTGTTCATCACGGCGGCCAAGGAATTCGATGACGCCGTCGGCGCGGTAGCGGCCACGATCGCCGGTGCGATAGAAACGCTGGCCAGGGCTGAAGGGATGATCCACGAAAGCAGCCCGGGTTTTTTCAGGATCATGCAGATAGCCCCGGCCCACGCCTGCTCCGGCCACGCAAATCTCACCCGGTATGCCGATGGGAAGCAGGCGTAGATCCTCATCGAGGATAAAGAGCTGGTTATTGACGGTGGGCCGGCCAATCGGCATGGCGGCGCCGGTATCTTGCGGTGCCACGCTGACGGGATGGAAAGCCACATCGTCGGCGCATTCCGCCGGGCCGTAGGCGTTCATCAATGGAATATGCGGGAAGCGGGCGAGCCAGGCCTGGCACAGATCCGGCGGCAGGGCCTCGCCGGTGGGCAACAACCAGCGCAGCGCGGACAGGTCGGTGCCGTGCCCGGCGGCATCCAGCAGACCACGGATGACGGTTGGAACCGCTTCCAGGATTGTCAGCCGGTCGCTTGCCACGGTAGCCAGCAAACGGCTGGGATCACGGGCCACCTCGTCAGGCAGGATATGCACGGTGGCACCCAGCAGCGGCGCAGCAAGGAATTGCCAGACGGATATATCGAAGGCGGGGGAAGCCGTCTGCGCTATCCGGTCGGCCGCGCCCAATCCCAAGGCGGGTACTTTGCCGAATATGTTGTTGAGCATGCCCCGTTGCTCGACCATGGCCCCCTTCGGCGTGCCGGTCGAGCCGGACGTGAAGATCACGTAGGCCAGATCCTCGGGCTTGCCCCGAAGCTGCAATGCCGGTAATGGACCTTGCCGCCATAGGGATTTCGCCACCAACACCTGTGGCGCAGGCGAGGTCAGCGAACTCAGTACAGCGTCCAGCAGGGCGGCGCTGGCGTCGGCAACGTCGGCCACCAGCAGAATGGGCGCCTGGCTTTGTTGCAACAGATCCCGCAGGCGCTGGGGCGGGTGATTGACGTCCAGTGGCAGACAGGCGGCACCGGCCTTGAGCACGGCAATCATCATCGCCAACAGGGGCAGTCCCCGCTCAGCGGCCAGGGCCACCAAGGTATCGGGCCCGGCGCCGGCCGCGATCAGCGCTTGCGCCAGACGGCTGGCGCGGGCGTCCAGCTCACCGTAGGTGATCGACTCACCCAGGCATACCGCGGCAGTGCGCTCCGGATCGATGGCCACACGCCGCGCGAACAGTTGGGCGTAAGTCTGGTCGAGGGGGAAATCCTGGGCGGTCCGGTTCCATTCCTCCACCAGCAGCTGGCGTTCGTCAGGCGTTACCCGTTCCAGTTCGTTCAAGCGCAAGCCGGGGTCGGCCAGCATCTGCGTCAGCAAGCGTTGCCACAGCGCCAGCCAGCGGGCGATGGTCGCCGCGTCAAACAAGGCGCGACGATAGTGCAGGCGGATCGAGAACTGCTGCGAGTCGTCATGAATGTCCAAGTCCAGATCGAACAGGGCCGTGCCTTGATCGGAGGGAATTTCCCGCAGAGCCAAGCCTGGCCAATGGTCGGAGCGCAGGCGCGTGTTCTGCATCGTCACCATCACCTGAAACAGCGGTGTCCGGCTCAGGTCGCGACCTGTGGCCAGCAGGTCCACCACTTGTTCGAACGGTACATCCTGATGTTCCTGCGCGGCCAGTACGCGTTGCTTGACCTGATCGAGAAAATCGGAAAACCGCAGCCGCGGTTCCAGTTCGGCACGAATGACCAGTGTATTGACGAAACAACCGATCAACGCTTGGGTCTCCGGCAAACTCCGATTGGCCACGGCGGTGCCGACGCGGACATCCCTCTGGTTGGCAAGACAGCCGAGCAGCACCTGGGTGGTCGCGAGCAACAGCACGAATGGCGTGACCCCTTGCCGCTGGGCACAGGCCCGCAGCTGTTGCGACAGCTCCGGCAGTAAATGCAGATCCTGAATGCCGGCGTCGATGTCCGCCTCGGCGCGGCGCGGGCGGTCGGTGGGCAAATCCAGACTGTAGTCGCCGTCTTCCAGGGTCTGTTGCCAATAGGCCAATTGGCGCTGGTAATGTTCGGCCTGGGCCGGCTGCCGCTGCCACAGGCTGTAATCGACGTACTGCACCGGCAGGGGCGGCAACTGCGCCGGGGCCGCCGTGGCGTAACCCTGGTAACACTGGGCCAGTTGGTCCAGCAACAACTGCAACGACCAGTCATCTGCGATGGTGTGATGCAGCGTCAGCAGCAACAGGGTCTGCTGGTGCCCCCTGCGCTGCAACGCCCGGGCGCGGATCAGCCGGTCCTGGGCCAGATCGAAGGGCTTTTGCGCTTCCTGGTTCGTGGCTTGCCTGGCCATTCGTTCCCAGCTGGCGTCATCCCCTGCCACTGCTTCCGTGGGTAGCGGCAACGTGGCGTCCGCGTCGATGATCAGCTCGGGGCCTTCTCCCACTTCCCGCATCCGGGCCCGTAGGATTTCGTGGCGGGCGACGATGGTTTCCAGCCCCTGGCGCAGCCAGTCGAGCCGCAGGCAACCGCAAAACTCAACGGCAAGGGTGATGTTGTACTCGGCGGCGTCCTTGTCCAGTTGTTCCAGGAACCACAGGCGCTGCTGGGCAAACGACAGCGGCAGGCGTTGCGGTCTGGCCTGTGGCGTCAGCAGCGCGGTGTCGTGCTCGCGCGGCCCGGCGGTCAGTGCCGCCATCTGTCCCAGGGTCGGTTGTTCGAACAGCTGCCTCAGGGTGGGCGTAACCTGGTAACACTGCCGCAACCGCGCCAGCAGCACGGTGGCCAGCAACGAATGGCCACCCAGGGCAAAGAAATTATCCGCGACGCCGACCTGCGGCCGGCCCAGGATCTCGGCCCAGATCGCCGCCAACCGTTGTTCGGTGGCGGTGATCGGGGCGACATAACGGGCCTGACTTTCCTTGCCGGACGCTATCGGTGTGGCCGCCAATGCCTTGCGATCGAGTTTACCATTGGCGTTCAGCGGCATCTTGTCCAGGTGAATCAGCAGTGCGGGCACCATGAATGCAGGCAGATCCCGCGCCAGGGCGTCACGCAAGCCGGGGGAGTCGATTGCAGCGCCGGGCCTGGCATGCCAGTAAGCCACCAGACGCGTGTCGCCAGCGGCGTCCGGCAGGGCCAGCACAGCGGCGACGGCGACGGCGGGATGGCGAGTCAACCGGCTCTCGACTTCGCCCAGCTCGATGCGCTGGCCACGCACTTTCACCTGATGATCCCTGCGGCCCAGGTATTCGATCACGCCATCGGGACGGAAGCGGCCTATATCGCCGGTGCGATAGAAGCGCGCGCCGGGCTGGAACGGGTGCGCCACGAAAACCTGGCGTGTCCGCTCGGGATCGTTCAGATAACCGCGACCGACCCCGGCACCGGAGGTGCAGATCTCCCCTGGCACGCCGATAGGAACGGGTTGCAAATCATCGTTCAGGATAAACAGATGATTATTGGCCGTGGGGCGGCCGATGGGTGTGTGCAGGCAGGACTCCGCCGGCGCCTGGGTAATCGAGTGAAAACCGATATTGTCGGCGCATTCGGTAGGGCCATACAGATTCAGCAGGGGGACGCAGGGGAAGCGGGCGAACCAGCGGCGGCAGAGGGCCGGTGGCAGGGCTTCGCCGGCGGTCAGCAACCAGCGCAGATGGGTAAGCGCAATGGCGGGCGTGCTGACTGCCAACATCGCGCCCATCATCGAGGGCACGACCTGCAGCAATGTGATGCCATCGCGATCGACCGCTTCCAGCAGGCGCAGCGGATCGCGGGAAATGGCGTCTGGCAGGATGTGGACGGTAGCGCCCAGCAACGGCGCGGCAAGGAACTGCCATACCGAGATGTCGAAGGCGATGGGCGCGGTCTGCGCCAGCCGGTCATTTTTACCCAATCCCACGGCGGAAACTTTGCCATAGATGTTGTTGAGCATGCCGCGTTGCTCCACCATTGCCCCCTTGGGCGTTCCGGTGGAACCGGAGGTAAAAATCACGTAGGCCAGATCGTCCGCCGTTCCGACCAGGGGCGGCGCGGCGGCATCGCCCGTCAGCCAGAGCATTTCCGCTATCAGGAAGAGGGGTTCGGCTGCCACGTCCGCCAATACCGTATCCAGCAGCGCTGCGCTGGCGTCAGCGGCCAGTACGATGGTGGCACCACTGAGATCGAGCAGTTCGCTCAGGCGCTGCGGAGGGTGATTGACATCCAGCGGCAGGTAGGCGGCGCCCGCCTTGAACACCGCTATCATCATGGTGAGCAAGGGCAGACCCCGCTCCGCCAGCAGGGCGATCACCACATCAGGGCCGGCACCGCGCGCGATCAGCGCCCTGGCAAGACGATTGGCGCGGGCATCGAGGTCGGCGTAAGTCAGGGCCTCGCCCTCGCAAACCGCGGCGATACGTGTCGGGTGCAAGGCCACCCGCTGCGCAAACAAGGCGGCGTAGGTCTGGTTCAGCGGGAAATCGGTGTGGGTCTGATTCCAGTCCTGCAGAATCCGTTGTCTTTCCTGCGCGGACAGCAGGTCGTAACGGGCGAGCGCTTGCGTCGGATCGGTCGCAATCCAGGTCAGCAGACCTTGCCACTGGTTCAGCCAGCGCGTCATGGTGGCGTCGTCGAACAGTGCCTTGCGGTATTCGAACAGCACCGAGATCGCGCGCTGGTTGTCGTGGACTTCGACATTCAGATCGAATTTTGCCGCCGCCATCGCCACCGGCAGTTCTAGCACTTGCAGGTCCGGCCAGCGGCGGGTTTCGACAGAAGCCGTCTGATGGGTAAACATGACCTGGAACAGGGGGCTGCGTTCCAGATGCCGTTCATGGGCAAGCGCTTCCACTACCTGCTCGAAGGGGACATCCTGATGTTCCTGCGCGGCCAGCACCTGATGCCTGACGGCCGTCAGCAACTGATCGAAGGTATCGGTCGGCGTGACCTCGGTTTTGATGACCAGCGTATTGATGAAGCAGCCAATCAACGGTTGCACCTCGGCCTGGCGGCGATTGGCCACGGCGGTGCCGATGCGGATGTCCTGCTGTTGACAATAGCGGCTCAGGAACAGGTTCAAGGCGGCCAGCAAGATCATGTACAGCGTTACACCCTGGCGCTGGGCATAGAGGCGCAGCTGCTCGGTCAACTCGTCGGGCAACGTCAGAAACTGGCTGCCGGCGCTGGTATCCGTCAGACTGCCACGGGCGCGGTCGGTGGGCAGATTCAGCACATAATCACCGGTGCCCAGGGTTTGGCGCCAGTACCCCAACTGTTCCTGGTACAGCGCCTGTTGCGCGGCGTTGCGTTGCCACAGGCTGTAATCGATGTATTGAATCGGCAGCACCGGCAGTTGCGCTGCGCGCTGTTCGGCCTGCGCCCGATAAGCCTCGGCCAGTTCGTCGCTCAGGCATTGAATCGACCAGTCGTCGGTAACGCAATGATGCAGAGTCAACAGCAGCAGCGCCTCGGCATGGTGCGCACGCTGGATGACGCGCGCCCGCAGCAGGCTGTCGCGCGCCAGATCGAAAGGTTGGCTGGCTTCCGCATCGGCTGCCTGTCGCATCAGTCCCTGCCAGTCTGCATCCTCATCGGCACGCAGGCTTTCGACAGGCAGACGGAAAGGTCCGGCCGGATCGATCAGCACTTCGGTAATGCCGTTCTGGGCCAGAATCCGGCTACGCAGGATTTCGTGTCGATGCATGACCCGTTCCAGTGCCTGGCGCAGCCATTCCACATTCAGGCTGCCTGTAAACGCGATAGCGGACGTGACGTTGTATTCCGCCATGCCCGGGCTCAACTGCTCCAGGAACCACAGGCGTTGCTGGGCATGGGACAGGGGCAGGCGTGGTGGCCGCGGCATCGCTGCCAGGGGCGAGCTGCTGTGTCCTGCGGCCCCGGCCACCCGGCTGGCCAATCCCGCAACCGTGGGATATTCAAACAGTTCCCGCAACGCTGGCGTTACCGCGAAGTGCTGACCGATGCGGGCGAACAGGATGGTGGCCAGCAAAGAGTGTCCGCCCAGATGGAAGAAATTGGCGTCGCGGCCGATGCGCTCCACCGGTACATCCAGTACCTGCGACCACAGCTGCGCCATGCGCCGTTCCAGATCATTGCTGGGAGGCTCGATGGCCTCCTGCGCTTCGTCCCAGTCCGGCTTGGGCAGGGCTTTGCGATCGATCTTGCCATTGCCGGTCAAGGGCAGGGCGTCAAGCACCTGGAAATGATTCGGCATCATGTAGTCCGGCAACCGCTGCTTGAGCGCCACGCGCAGATCGGCAAGATCCAGTTGCGTGCCGGCAGCCACCAGATAAGCCACCAGACGCTTGTCGCCGGGGCGATCTTCCCGAATCACAACAACCGCTTCCCGCACCTGCGGCAACGCGGCCAGGGCGGATTCGATTTCACCCAGTTCCACACGGAAGCCGCGAATTTTCACCTGTTGGTCGATGCGACCCAGGTATTCGATGGTGCCATCGACAAGGAAGCGGGCAAGATCCCCTGACTTGTACATGCGGGCGCCGGGGACTGGATTGAAAGGGTCGGTGATAAATTTTTCCGCGCTCAGTTCGGGCCGATTCAGATAACCCTGTCCCACGCCGTCGCCGCCAATATGAAGTTCGCCGGCCACGCCTTCAGGTAAGGGGTTCAGGTGCGCATCCAGGATATAGGCGCGCACATTGGCAATGGGCCGGCCGATCACCGGCCTGGGCAGGTGCGCTTCAATGCGGCAGGCAATCGCATCGACGCTGCATTCCGTGGGGCCGTAGGTGTTGAAGAAAATGGAGGTGGGAATTTCTTGTAGCCGCTGCCAGAGTTGCGGATCGATCGCATCGCCGCCGAACAGGACAAAGCGGGGCAGATGTGCGGTCATGCCCTTATCGATCAGGTATTTGAGTTGTGCCGGCGTACATTCAAAGGTGTCCAGCCGGGTGTCCTGGAAAAAGCGGATCAACTCCGGGGGGCTGAAGCGGACGTCTTCGGGCGTGATATAGAGGGTATGGCCATCCAGCAACAGAATGAATTCAGCCACCGACGCATCGAAGGCGTAAGAATAATTGAAACTCGCCCGCATTCGATCGACACCGAGGGGACGATAGATGCCGTGAATGCGCGCCCAGGCCAGGTTGATCACCGCACTGTGGCAAATGAGTGTGCCTTTGGGTTTGCCGGTGGAGCCGGAGGTATAGATCACGTAAGCCAGCTGATCGGGCCGGGTGCGGTTTTCGGGATTGATAGTGGGTTGATCCGCCAGTACATCGCCGTCGCTATCCAGACACAATCGCAATGCTCGCGCCGCAGCGAGACGCTGCGTCAGCGCTTTCTGGGTGAGGATCAGCACAGGATCGGCGTCGGCGATCATATCCGCCAGACGCTCGCTGGGATGGGCCGGATCCAGCGGCACATACGCCCCGCCAGCCTTCAGCACCCCGATGATGGCCACGAACATTTCCAGCGAGCGTTCGAAACACAGCGCCACCAAATTATCGGGGCCGACACCATGATCGCGCATGAAATGGGCCAAGCGATTGGCGCGGGTATTCAGCTCTGCATAACTCAGCTGCCGGTCGGCTAGCACGACGGCGGTGGCGGAGGGCGTGCGCGCCACCTGGCGTTCGAACGCTTCGTGGAGCGTGATGTCGCGTGGATAGTCCGCCTCGGTTCTGTTCCAGTCCACCACGATCCGGCGCCATTCCGCTGGCGTCAGCAGCGGCTGTTGCGCCACGGGCATTTGCGGATTCGCCACCAGGTTGCGCAGCAAGAGTTCGAAGCGCTCCAGCCAGCGTTGGGCCGTGGCGGTTTCGAACAGATCGAGGGCGTGCATCAATTGCAGCTCGATCGGGCCCTGCGCAGCGGTAAGCACGTGCAGATCCAGATCGTACTCGGAGTGATTCAGCGGTGTTTCCAGAACCTCGAGTTCCAGGCCGGTAAACTGTACCCGATGTTCGACCGCCAACTGCTGGGCCACCATCACCTGGAACAAGGGCGCGTGGCTGAGACTGCGCGGCAGGGCCAGTCGATCCACCAGTTGCTCGAAGGGCAGATCCTGATGGCGCTGAGCGTCCAGCAGGGTGTCGCCGATCCGGCGCGCCAGCTGGGCGAAGCTGGGATTATCACTGAGGTCGGCGCGAATCGGCAGGTTGTTGAGCAGGATGCCCAGTAGTGATTCGGTTTCGGTGTGGCTGCGGTCGGAGACCGGCGTGCCCACGATGATATCGTTCTGGCCACTCATCCGGTGCAACAACACGGTAAAGGCCGCCATGACCAGACTGAACGGCGACTGCCGCAGGGTCTCCGCCAGCGCCCGAATCCGGTCACTCAGGTCGGGTGCCAGGCGTGTCGCCAGCAGGCCGGAACGGTAGCTCTGCGCGCTGGGGCGGGGCCTGTCCGAGGGCAGGTTCAGCAGATAGTCGCTGGCTTCGCCAGTGGCGGGTGCCAGGGCTTGTTTCCAGTAGGCCAATTGCCGGTTCAGCACCTCGCCTTGCAGGTGCTTCCGCTGCCACAGGGCAAAGTCCGCATATTGGATTGGCAGCGGCGGCAGCGCCGGCGCCTGCCCGGCACGCAGCGCCGCATAAAGCTGGGCCAACTCGCGCAAGGCTACGGTGGCCGACCAGGCATCCGACACCAGGTGGTGCAACGTGATGGCAAGGATATGTTCATTGTCGGCGAAGGTAAGCACTTGTGCCCGCAGCAGGGGCGGCTGGCGCAGGTCGAAGGGCTGTTCGAACCACTGCAGCAATTCAGGCGTGATGACGGGGGCCGGCGCGGTGGCGCAAACCACCGGAATTTCAATAGCCACGCTGTCCAGAATCTGCTGCCAGGGTTCGCCGTCGGTGCTGACGAAGGCGGTACGCAGCACCTCGTGGCGCTCGATCAGCTTGTTCAGGCTTTGACGCAGCGCAGCCATATCCAGATGGCCGGACAATTTGAGCGCCAGCGGCACATTGAAATGCGCAGTGCCGGTATTGAGTTGTTCGATAAACCACAGGCGTTGCTGCGCGAACGAGAGCGGGATACATTGCGGACGCACCATCGGACCAATGGCGGCCACCAGTGTGCCGGCGTTCTGTCCGGAGCGGGCGTCGATGGCCTGCGCCAGCTGCATGACGGTGGGATACTCGAACAGTGTTTTGAGCGGCAGCTCGACCTTGAATGCAGCCCTGATGCGGGATATGACCTGGGTCGCCAACAACGAATGGCCGCCCAGCGCAAAAAAACTGTCCTTGATGCTGAATGCATCCAACAGCAGAATTTCGGCCCAGATCCGATACAAGGTTTGCTCGGTCGCGGTACCGGGCGCTACCGGTTCCTGGCCGCCGGCATTCCAGTCCAGTTCGCGCCGGGCCAGCTGCCGGCGGTCGATCTTGCCGTTGGAGTTGCGGGGCAGCGCGTCCAATTCGAGCCACAGCACGGGGATCATATAAGCGGGCAGTTGGCTGCCGAGCGCGTCCTGCAGCGATTCGCTGTCCAGCACCCTGTCCGCCTGTCGCACCCAGTAAGCCACCAGTTGCAGTTCGCCCCGGCTATCCGGGCGCGCGTTGACGGCCGCTTCAAGAACGCCAGGGTGCTGCTGCAGGCGTGCCTCGATTTCGCCCAGTTCGATACGGTGGCCACGCACCTTGACCTGCTGATCGCGCCGCCCCAGGAATTCGATCACACCGTCCGCGCGGTAGCGGCCCATGTCACCAGTGCGGTAGAAACGGGCGCCGGGTTGGAATGGATGGGACACGAAGGCGGCGCGGGTGCGTTCGGGATCATGCAGATACCCGCGGCCCACGCCGACGCCGGCAACGCAGATTTCGCCGGGAACACCCACCGGCACCGGGCGCAACGTCGCATCCAGGACGAACAGCTGATTATTGGGCGTGGGGCGGCCGATGGGCATGGCCTGGGATTGTTCGTCGCTGGCCTGGGTAATGGCATGGAACGCCACGTCATCGGCGCACTCGGCCGGTCCATACGCATTCATCAACGGAATCTGCGGAAAGCGCGCGAACCACTCCCGGCACAGCACTGGCGGCAGTGCTTCGCCGGTGGGCAGCACCCAGCGCAGAGAGTCCAGGCGGGTCTGCGGCCCGCTGGCCGCCAGCAGCCCCCTTATCACCGATGGCACGGCTTCCAGCACCGTCAGCTGCTGCTGTTCGAGTTGTTCCAGTAAGCGTTCCGGATCATGGCTCACCTCATCCGGCAGAATATGCACGGTTGCGCCCAGCAGTGGTGCCGCCAGGAACTGCCACACCGAAATATCGAACGCGACTGAGGCGGTCTGGGCAATGCGGTCCTGCTCGGACAAACCCAGAGAGGGAATCTTGCCAAAAATATTGTTCAGCATGCCACGCTGTTCGACCAGTGCGCCCTTGGGCGTGCCGGTGGACCCGGAGGTGAAGATGACATAGGCAAGATCGGCCGGCGTGCCCCTTGGCTCCAACCGCGGTGCCGGTCCTGCGCTTTGGCCCAGCGCGTCGATGATCAGCACGGAGTGGGGTTGCGGCAGCGACGAGCACAGTTGATCCACCAATGGCGCCTGGGCCTCGTCGGCTAGCAGCAGGCTTGCCTGACTCAACGTCAGAATTTCCGTCAGGCGCTGGGGCGGGTGTTTTACTTCCAGCGGTAAATAGGCGGCGCCAGCCTTGAAAATAGCGATGATACTGGTCAGAAAGCCCAGGCCACGCTCGGCCAGCACCGCAACGATACGGTCAGGCCCGGCGCCGGCTTCGATCAAGCGGGCCGCCAGGCGGCTGGCGCGCGCATCCAGTTCGGCGTAGGTGAGGCTCTCGCCCTGGCAGACCGCAGCGATGCGCAGCGGGTGCGCGTCGACTTGGGCGGCAAAAAGCTGGGCATAGGTCTTGTCCAACGGAAAATCCTGGCGAGTCTGATTCCAATCCACCAGCAGCTGATGCCGCTCATTGTCCGTCAGCATCGCCAACGTTCGCAGCGTGGCAGTGGGCTGAGCCACCATGGCGAGCACCAGTTGCCGCAAATGGCCCAGCATGCGTTCGATGCAATCACGCTGGAAGCGGCGGCGGTCGTAGGAAATGCGTATCGCCAGCGAACCCCACGGCATGATGACCACCGTCAGGCCATAGTGGGTGTGCACGCTATGCTCCATGTTCTCCAGGCGGAAACTGAGGTCGCCATCCAGCAACCGGGCATCGAACGGCGCATTTTCGTAAACCAGAATGCTATCGAACAGTTCCTCGCCGCGCGGAAACGCGCTCCAGCCCTGGATGTCCACTAGCGAGCTGTGTTCGAACTCGCGCAGATCCAGGTTGACGCCCTGCAGCGCCTGTAGCCAGGGCGCCACGGCCTGGTCTTCGTCAACCCTGACCCGTAGAGGCAAGGTATTGATAAAAAGACCGATCATGTCTTCCACGCCCGGCAGCTCCGGCGGACGTCCTGACACGGTGACGCCGAATACGACATCGCTATTGCCGCTGTAGCGGGAAAGCAGCAAGCCCCAGGCGCCCTGGAACAAGGTATTCGGTGTAACGCGATGAGCCTGACAGAAACGAGTGACGGTCTGGGTCTGTGATTCGTCGAAACGGATCAGACAATCGTCCACCAGCACCGCTTCGCGGTATTGGCTCTGGCGCGGCGCTGATTCCACAGCCAACGGCGTGGCAGCGTCCAACCCCTGCAACTGCTGCTGCCAAAACACCTGGGCTTCGTCCTGGTTCTGTTGTTGCAACCAGGCAATGTATTCCCGGAACGGCCGCGGCCGCCGCATCTGCGGCTGCTGCCCTTGGCGCAAGGCGTCATAGGCTTCGATACAGTCCACCATCACCAGGGAAATACACCAGGCGTCCATCAGAATATGGTGAAAACTGCGTACCAGTTCGTGGGTGTCGTCATCCAGCTGCACGAGACGAAACCGGATCAGCGGCGGTTTGGCAAGATTGAAACCAGTGCGTTGTTCTGTCGTCAGCAGCTCCTGAATGCAAGCCTCCTGTTCCGCCGGCACGCGATCACGCAGGTCGATGTATTCGAGCGGAAGCTCCACTTTTTTATGTACTACCTGCAAGGGCTGCTTCTGGGTCTTCCATAAAAAGCTGGTACGCAGGGCGGGATGTGCCGCCACCACCAGCCGCCAGGCTTCCAGAAACGCATCCACCTGCAAGGGGCCGCCGATGCGGTACCTGTCCTGCATCAGGTAAACCCCGGAATCCTGATGCAGCAGGCTTTGAAACAGCATGCCCTGTTGCAGGGGTGACAGGGGATAAACGTCTTCGATGTGTGCGCTTGAAATGGCCATTCTGACAGCTTCCTTTAATCGTTCGATTCCAGTTCGGCCAACAAGGCCTCGAAGCCATCGGCGTCGAGACCGGCCAGGGACAAATCCAGGCTCGATGCAGTATCGCGGGGGCCGGCCTGGCAAGCTTCAACACCGGCCGCTGCCGTCGCTGTGGTGAGATCGATGGGTGTGGCGACGACCGCCATCCGCGCCACCGTTTCACTTTCGAAAACCTGTTTGGCGGTCAGACGGATGCCACGCTGGTTGGAGCGCGCCACGATCTGCAGGCTGAGAATGGAATCGCCTCCGATCTGAAAAAAATTCTCGTGTACCCCAACCCGTTTGCGCCGCAGCACGTCGGCGCAGATGGCGGCAAGTTCGGCTTCCATCTCATTGCGCGGTGCCACGTAATCGGCTGCAGCATCGGCGTTTTCAACTGGATCGGGCAGCGCTTTGAGGTCGACCTTGCCATTGGGTGTGCGCGGCAGAGACTTCAGGTGGACGAAAGCGCTCGGCACCATGTACGCAGGTAAGTGGGAACTGAGGTAATCGCTCAAGGCCCGCGTCTCGGGCGGATAACCATGGCGATCCGTGATATACGCGACCAGACGCTTGCCATTGGCCAGATCCTGGGCGATCACCACGGCTTCGCGCACTTCGCTGTGGCTGACGAGCAGGCGCTCGATCTCGCCCAGCTCTACGCGGTAGCCGCGAATCTTGACTTGGTGATCGGCGCGCCCCAGAAAACACAAGCGGCCATCGAGGCCCCAGCGCGCCAGATCTCCGGTTTTGTAGCGGCGTGCGCCGGCGGCAATGTCAGGCGAGGATACAAATGCCTGCGCGGTCTGCTCGGGGTGGCCGCAGTAGCCGGGCGCCAGTGTGGGTCCGCCCAGCTGAATTTCCCCCGGCTCGCCGATGGCGGCCACCATGCCACTTTCATTTACCAACCAGAGCGACAGGGTCGGAATGGGGCGACCAATACTGATGTCGGAAGCGGTTTGCGGCAGGGGCCGGCACATAGCATCGGCGGCGGTGGGTGCGTACAGCACATCGGCCGTGGCCCAGACCGTTGCTTCGGTAGGACCATACTCATTCACCAGCCGCGCATTGGGAGCCTTGCCGCGGTGTTTGGACAAAACCTGGGGCGAGCAGGGCTCGCCGGCCACGATCCAGGTGGTAATGGAAGTAAAGGTATCGCGATTGCCGTAATCCAGGAGTGTTTCATACAGCGAGGGCAACGATAGGCTATGACTGATGCGGTGGCGCTTGATCAGATTGGCCAGTATCGCCAGATCCAGTTCCTCGCCACTGGCCGGCAGTACCAGCAGTCCACCTTGCGCCAGCGTCCAGAAAATACCAGCCACCGAGCTGTCGAAAGCGAACGACGACAGCAACAGATAAGCGTTCACCGGCGAATCATAGTACCCAATCCGCACCTGAGTGGAATGACTGAGATTGGCATGGGTGATTTCCACCGCCTTCGGCCGCCCGGTGGAGCCGGAGGTATAAATCAGATAAGCAGGTTGCCCCAGATTGCTGACCGGCGGCAGGTCGTCATCCACCAGATCGGACCAGGGCACATCCTCCAGCAGCAGGCACTGGGTGCCTTGCGGCAGCAGCGCGCTGTGCGCTTGAGTACTCAGCACATGTTGAACGTCGCTGTCTTGCACCAGGAATGCGAGTCGGTCGGCGGGGTAGCTCGGGTCGAGCGGCAGATAGGCGCCGCCCGCCTTGAGCACGGCAAGAATCGCGACGATCATCGGGTTACCCCGTGACAGCAGTATGCCGACCACGTCCCCGGGCTGCAGGCCAGATGCTTGCAGACAGCGCGCCAGTCGGTTGGAACGGGACGCCAACTCCTGATAACTGAGGGTACCGCTGTTGTCCGCCAGGGCCAGTGCGTTGGGATTAGCGCGGACCTGGCGTGCGATCAATTCCGGCAGACTGACCGGTTCGATGACAGGTTCCGTTGCCGGCGGTGTCAGCAACCCCGTTTGCAGTTCACCCTGCAATGGAATGGCGCCCACCGCGACGGACGATAGGTGCAGTCCCTGCAACAACAGCCGCCACTGTTCGGTCAGACACGCTATGGCGATGGCGCTGAAACGGCGGTTGTCGTAAGAGAGCCGGCACTGCAACCCGCGCACTTGGTCGGCTTCGGCAATCTCGATACAGTCAAGCCCCAGGCCGAACCGACCATTGACGCTGCGCAGGTCGAGTTGGGCGCCGACGCTGCTGAGGCCCGGTAATCTGCGATAAGCGAAGTAGCAATCGCAGGACTGCGAGCTGTCAAAATAGTCCTGCCAGCCCCGCGCCGACCGCAATGGCGTGAGCAGGTCTTCCAACTGAACCTGCAGCGGCAGAGCCGAATCGAAACTGGCCTGTACCGGCAATGCCTGCTCATACAGCCCCAGGGCATTTTCCAATCCTTCACCGCGGCCCGCGTCGATCCAGGCGAGTGAAACTCCGCGCTGTCCGCGCAGCCGTCCCAGCAACACACACCAGGCCGCAAACAGATATTCTTCAGGCTTTACGCCCAGCGCGGCGGACCGTTGTTGCAGATCCTGCCAAGTGATGCCGGTATCAGTGGCGTCGAACTCAGTGGATCCCATTTGGGCAGATGGCATCTCCAGGCCGGGCAGCAGTGGGGCATTCATCTCCACCCGTAGTTGCCGCCAGAACTGCACCCCGGGGCCGCTCGGGTCATCTTCGAGGAGGCTGTGCTTCCATTCCGCATAATCGGCATATTGCAAGCGGTCTTGGCCAATCTCTTCGGCTACTAACGCCTGGGTTATCAGCCATAGGCTGGTTGCATCCAGATGAATCCTGCTTGCCATGAGCAGCAACGCCCAATGGCTCGCCGCCGTGCGTGCCAACACGACCCGCAGAATGCCGTTTCCCATGGGCTGCTCGCTCAGCTCGCGTAGGCGGGCTGCCTGTTCCGACGCGGAAATATCCCGCCAGTCTCGGGTTTCCAGGGCAATGTCGGCGGTGCCGTCAATCATCTGGATTGGCAGCGCCATGCCGGGCAAGCTGTGCAATCGTGTGCGCAGGATTTCTTCCCCCGCCACCAGCTGTCGCAGCCGTTCGCGTAATAGCGGTTCGTCTGGGGCCTGCTCGAGTTCGATGGCGAGATACGTATTCCCGTGCTGAACGTCAGCATCCCGGCATTGTTGCCAGTAAGCCGCTTGTTGTGGAGAAATGCGAAAACCGGTCACTGTTGACATAGCGTTACCCCCTGGTAATTATTTTTTTCAGTCAGATTTGCACGTCTTTGCTAAACAGCGCTTCAGCCATGCCGGTCAGAATTTTGCGTTGACCGCTGTAAGGTTCGCGCCCATGTACTGCAAGCATGTTATCGATGAAAAGCACGTCACCTTGTTGCCAGGAAAACTTCACCAGCGAGCGCAGATAAGCGTCACGTAACACTTCCAATACCCCGGCCTCGATGGGGCTGCCATCGCCGTAAAAAGTGTTGGTGGGCAGATCATCGGCGGCGAAATTGCTGTTGAGCGAATCGCGGATAGCCGGCGGCAGAGTACTGACATGAAAGAATGTGGCGTGGTTGAACCAGACTTCCTCGCCAGTGCGTGGATGGCGCACGATCGCGGGCCCGATCTGGCGCGTACGCAAACGATTGTTCGCCTTCCATTCCACATCGATGCCGACACTCGCGCAGTAGGTTTCTACTTCGGCCCGATCTTCCGTTTGAAACACGGTTTGCCAGGGCAGGCCAAAACCGTCGCCGTAGTTGCGCACATAGAGAATGTTGCGGACCTGGAAGCGTTCGCGGATGGCGGGCGGAATCAGTGCCATTACACTGCGCGTCAAGCCGATGGGTGTTTCACCGCCCGTTGCCGAAGGCTGGTGGCAGTAAAAAAAAAGCCTCAATGGAAAGCGCGGTGAATAGGAATGCTCGTTGTGCGGAAAGATCACCTGATCCGCCGGATAATCGGTGGAAGTATAAATATTGCCGTCCACACGTGTGCGGGGCGAGGCGCGAAACATATATTCCAGCGCGCCAGAGGACAGGGCGCTGATGACCTCATTGAAGCGGGCCAGGGAGCTGACATCGAAATTACGCAACAGCACAGCGCCATGCTGCAGCACTTTCTGTTCCAGGTGATCCCGATGCTGACGCGCCCATTCAACCAGATCCACCCCGGCGACGGCCGGTTCAACCAGCCATGGCAATCCCGCGATTTCATCCAGCAGTCGTTCCCGCACCAGGGAGGACTCGGAAACCGTTACTGCTTTGCGGCGCATGGAACCCACGCCAGGGCGGCGGCTCATCGTTGTGTCGTCGGTGGTCATGGCGTCTCCTGACAGGGATTACAAGCGGGTTCACGAACTTTGCGGGCGTTTTCGGGCCGCCACCAGGCGAGCACGATTGCGCTGGTGATGCTGCTGTTGTTGCTGTTGCAACTGGGTGTTTTCCCATTGCTGCAACTGCTGATGTAACCGGCTCAGGGGTTGATCGAGCACGGTTTCGCAATGGCTTATCAAGTCCAGCCACAGTGGAGCGAGCCTTTCGATTTCCTCGGTGCTGAACAGTTGCCGGTCGTACTCCAGGCTGGCTTCAATGCCGGTAGGGCCGTGAGTCAAATCGAGCACCAGATCAAACCCCGCCAACTCCTGCAGAATCTGCGTCTGGACAATCTGCGCCTCGCCGAGTCTGGTGACAGGAAACTGGTAACGCTGATAATTGAGTTTGACTTGAAAAAATGGGGTTCGGCCGGGTTCACGCTGGGGCGCCAGGGCCGCCACCAAGGTATCAAACGGCAATTGCCGCTGCGCAAGCGCGTCGCTTGTGTGTGTGTATGAACGTTGCAGCAGCTCCGCCAAGGTCGGGTCTCCCGACAAGTCGCACTTGATGACGAGCTGATTGATAAAAAAACCTATGATGCCGGCAAGTTCAGGCAGGTCGCGGCCATGTACATCGGTGCCAATCAAAAAACGGTCCCGCCCACAGAGATAATGGACCCACATACTGAACAGAGCGACGAGTGTGCTGAAAGAGGTTTGACCACGGCTTTTGGCCGCTGTTTTTAGCCGGCCGGTCAGCAGGGGCGGGACGACAAATTGGTGCTGGGCGGGGCGGGCAGTGCCTCCGGCACACGCGCGACCAGCGAAATCGATCAGCGCAGGCATGCCCGCCAGATAGTCACGCCAAAATGCAATCGTCGATTCGGTCAGCTCGGCTGTCTGGTGCATCGGCTCCCAAGCGGCAAAATCTGCGTATTGCAGCGACACCGGTGCCAGCACATCGGCGCTATCCGCCTCGTAGAGCTGCGCCAGCTCGACCAGGAAAATTTCTTGGGAACGGCCGTCAAACGCAATGTGGTGAACGGTGTAGATCAACTCCTGCCGGTCAGAGCCAAGGCTTAACAGAAGCCCTCTCATGACAGTCCCATTGCCAAGATCGAACGGTTTTTGCAGTTCGCGATGCAGAAGTTGTTCGACCCGCTGCGTTTGTTGAGCCGGTGTCAGTTCCGTCAGATCCTGCGCAAGGATCTCAATCGGCACGGATGTCAGCACCAGCTGCTCCGGTCCCGACGCCGAATTACGGTAGCAGGTACGCAGCACACTGTGGCGCTTGATAATCTCGCCAAACGCCGCCTGAAGTCTGGATGCATCCAGCGCCGGGCCCGCAAGGCTCAGCCGGAACAGGAGATTGTGCTGGGCTTGTTCTGGATTCAGTTGAAACAGAAACCAGAGCCGGCGCTGAGCGTGAGACTGCTGCACAACGTTAGTGTGATCCGTCGGCACGGGGCGTGAAATGGGGTGAGGTTTTGAGTCGATATCCATGACCAATTTGCTTTTAAGTAACAAATATTTAGGTTGTCTTTTTGAACAGACAACCTTTTCCCTTAATATTTTTAAATGATATGCGTTATCATTTGAGTTGGCAATTAAATGTTGACGCAAATCATTTACATTACGCTTTACAGGTATTAAGGAGCCGGGTAGGATCCGCTGGTCGGGTGTTCGTCAGCTCTTGGGGCGGCGGTGTCCGCTGGTTTGGCCGTGACGGCCAAGTTTTTCCTGATCAAATTGCAGTCTTCACTGCCACAAGGAATCTGGTTTCATGATCCATTTCGCGAATAAATTTGGGGTGCCTGCTACACCACCGTTTTCCCTTAAAACAATGACTTTTGCGTTTGCATCCAATGTTGTTGCTGCGTCTGCCCTGATGGTTGCTCCTGCCTTTGCTGCCAATGCTGAGCCTGCCCGTTTGGACGAAGTGGTAGTGACGGGCGAAAAAATCGCACGCCCTGAAGACAAGACGTTGACCAGCGTAGAAGTTGTGACCAGCGAGGAGATGGAAGTCCACGGCGATACGAATTTGCAGGAGGTCCTCGCACGCACGCCGGGTGTGTACAGCCAATCCGGGAACGAAAACTGGGGAATTCGTGGCGTTCCTGTGTCGGGATTTGACGAGCAGGGCGCTGGCACCATGAACGGTGCGGTCACCGTGTTCGTGGACGGTGCCGCTCAACCCCACCGATCGGTAACATTGAATCCGGCGAGTCTGTGGGATATGGAGCAAGTGGAAATATTCCGTGGAGCGCAATCGACTGTCATGGGTCGCAACTCGTTGGCGGGCGCGATCGTCATGAAAACCAAAGATCCGACTTATGCACCCGCGTTTGCCGTGCAAGCCAACGCCGGCAAATATGGGGAGAAGGGCGTATCCGCCATGGCAAACGGGGAGTTGGCGGAGGATAAGGTAGCGGCACGGCTGTCAGTCGATTATCAAACCGCGGACGGCTATATCAGCAATGAAACCCTCGGCGAAGACGCAAACCCGCTGCGATCGACCAGCACCCGTGCCAAAGTGCTCGTACAGCCGACCAGTCGTCTCGATCTGCTGTTCACCGTCTCGAACACCAATAAAGAAGAAGGTACAAATGCCGTCAGCGCCATGGATGGCAAACCAGAATACTATTCGATTTACTTGAATACGGCAGAAAGGGATAGAACGGATCAAACGGATGCCATCGTTCAGCTGGACTATCAACTATCTGACAACTGGACACTGACCAGCTTAACGACGTCGACCAAGTTTGAATATCTCTCTTTGCTGGATTACGACCAGGGCGTCGTTCGGGCAAGGGAAGCTGATCGCAAGCATGAGCAACATTTGGATGGCCAGGAAATTCGCCTGAGTTTTGAAGGTGACAGCGTAACGGGCTTCCTGGGCGTCTATTATGGCATTCATCAAAACGATATACTCGATCAACTTAATTTGAAGGTGAATGGGGTGGAAGATCCCGCACTGGTCGTTGATGGCGAAGTGCGTAACGAGAACTCCGCCATTTTCGGCGAGACCAACTGGGAGTTCATCGAGAGCTGGCAATTGATCGCGGGTTTGCGCTACGACAAAGAGAATAGCGAGATCAAATTCAATTACGATGATCCACTGGGTTTCGCCACTGTTCCCAGCGCCGAAGATGACCAATCCTTTGACAAGTTGCTGCCCAAGCTAGGGGTTAGCCATGAGCTTGGCAGTGATCAATTGATCGGCCTGGTCTGGTATCAGGGTTATCGCGGGGGCGGCGTTGATATCAGTACATCCACTGCGCACTTGCCGTACGATGCTGAAACCACTGATACCTATGAAGCATCCTGGCGCAGCGCCTGGCTGGACAGAAAACTGCGCTCCACGGCCAACGTCTTCTACACGGATTGGAAAGATCAGCAGGTTGAGATCGCGGATGAGAATGGCATTGGTTTCGTAGAAAATGCCGCCGCCGCCAATATTTTGGGCTTTGAGGCATCACTGGAGTATCAGGCTACGGCGGGTTTGGAATTGTGGCTTGCAGCATCGTTCACCGATACTGAATATAGCGAATTCGATTATCAGTACGTGGATTGGAATGATGATCTGCTCAAAACCCAGGACCTGAACGGACAAAAGTTCCCATTTGCGCCCGAGTACAAGGTTACTGTTGGCGGCAGTTACAGCTTTAATAACGGCTTGAGAATTAGCAGCGACATCATCCACCAGGATGACAGCGTTACCCTGGTCGTCGATGACCCGGGCATGATCGTAGAACGCCCTAACGACAGCTATACGCTCGTGAACCTGAATGCTGACTATCCGGTAATGGATTCCCTGCTCTTGAGCGCCTATGTCAAAAACCTGACAGACAAAGAGTACATTGCCAATAATCAGGGCGATGACACCTTGGATGTGGGCGCACCGCTTACGACAGGCGTCGCCGCACGCTTTGATTTCTGAGCGCAGGTCCGATCGCTAGCAAGAATATCCACTACCCGGCAGTTGCAATCTGTCGGGTGTGGATTCTCAAGAACCGTGGTGATTGGCTATTTGCGATTCCTGGAGGCTCGTCATCAATACACCGGAATGGGCTGTCGGCGCGTGGCCGCATCTGGCAGAAATCCTCACTCTCCGTTGCAGCGGCCATGCAGCGGTCGACTGCATGCAACTGCACGATCCCCAAATTCTGACGTCGCTCCTCCAGCAATTCTCCTGCTGGTATCCCCGCTGCAATCAGGCAGCGATTGTCTCGCAGTGGTCGATGAACTATTTCTCCAAGTTGCTGCCGGCCGTCATTGGTTCTGCGCTTACCCTGAATACCGCCATCGAGGTGTGGGAGGGCGGGGTGGAGCTTGTGCATGACGAAGCTCGACCGGTGGCGCTAAAAGTCAAGCCTGTGCATGCCAAGCTGTGCCAACAGCAATTGCCTCATTTTGTCCAGAACTTGCTGCACGCCCATTTGGAGCCATTGGTGAACGGGCTGGCCACCATAGGCAATATCGCGCCCAAAGTGCTGTGGAATAATCTGGTGGCGGCCTGGGATGTGCTGTTTGACCGGCTTCACTGCTATTTTCCGGCCAGAGAGGATTTTGCGACGGCGCACCGCTGGCTGGAGCAGGCCAGCGTGAATAATGGCAAGCACAGACTACGCAGATTGCAGCGCATGGTTGCCTCACCCGCGCCTGAACTATCGGAGCAAATTCCCTTTCGGGTGCATTGTTGTCTGCACTTTCAGCTACATGAAACGGTGGAAGGCCAGTTTCCGGTTTGGTGTGAATCCTGCCCCAAGCTACATCGCCGGCCGCAAGAGGAGCAGATTCGTTATCTGTATCAGATTTACCTGGAAAACCTGGAATGTGACGCCTGAGCGCAAGCTCGCTACGCCATCGCCACAATGACTTTACGATCACCGGTAAAAGGATTGCGGCCATGGGCCACCAACCGGTTATCCAGCATCAGCACATCGCCGGCATGCCAGGGAAATGTAACGGCGGTTTCCGCATATACCCGGCGCACGACATCGAGCATGCTGTCAGGTATCGGCGCACCATCGCCAAAATACACGTTGCGCGGCAGGTTTGCTTCACCTACCGAGTTTATGAGCGTGTCGCGCAAGCTGGCATCGACCGCCGATACGTGAAATAGATGCGCTTGATTGAACCACACCCATTCCTCTGCACCGGGAAGTTGAATCGCTGCTTGACACCGCTGCCGCGTACGCAATTCGCCGTCAGCTTTCCATTCCCACTGAATATCCTGCTTCCGACAATAACGCTCCACCTGCTGGCGATCATCGGTATTGAATACCTGCTGCCAAGGCACATCCAGTGCGGTACTGTAGTTGCGAACGTACAACAATTTTCTTGCAATAAATTCCTCCCGAATTTCGGAAGGAATGCGCTGGTAGACCAACCGGCTGTTGGCAATTGGCGTCTCGCCACCGGTCAAGCTCGGTTTCATGCAATGAAACCAGATCCAATCGGGCCAGTGACGCGTATAAGATTGCTCGTTATGCAGCGGAATACTTTGATGGGCGGGATATTCGGTGGAGCTATAAACCCCGGCAAAGACTTTACTGCGTGGCGTTGATCCGAATTCATAGGTGCCCAGCGGCCGGCCAAAACTGGCGGCGAAACGTTTGAATTCCACCGGCGACGAAACAGTAAAATTGCGAAATAGAACCGCGCCTGTCAGTGTGAGCTGGTCCAACACCAGCGCCTTGATGTCATCATCAAGATCCTGCAGCGGGCGCTTCTTCAGGCATTCAACCACCAACGCTAACGCCTGCTCCGGGGCTATTACATCCAAGGCATAATCTTTCAACTCAAATCGTTTAACAACAGCCAGATCTATCCCCCACATGGGCATTTCCTTTGCGTTAACGGGCAAAATTAAGCGGTAAGTTCCTGAATGCCAGGCATGGATTTTCGATAATGATAATCATTTATATTTGGCTTTACAATAGCGAGTTCCTCACCTTAGTATGAGTTCGCGTTGATGAGATTCCCCTTCATCACGTATTTCCGCCAACCTGAAATTCGCTTCCATGGATCTTGGAACTCATGAATACGCTTACCCAGCCTGCGGACAGCACCAATGAGCTGCGACGCAAACATTCAGGATTGAAATCGCCGTATTGCTTGGACACCAATCCCGTTCTGGAGCGTCAGGCGCGCCAGGAATCGAATGCGCGCAGCTACCCCAGACGCATTCCACTGGTGTTAGAACGCGCACATGGCATTTATGTCCAGGATACCCGCGGCCAGGTATTCATCGACTGCCTTGCAGGGGCGGGGACACTGGCCTTGGGTCACAATCACCCCGTGGTGGTGGAAGCCATCCAGGCCGCGCTGAACAGCGGTCTTCCCATGCATACGCTCGACCTGAGCACACCAGTGAAGGACGCATTTGTGCAGGAGGTTTTCGCTTGCCTGCCCGCCGCATTCACGCGCCATGCCCGCATCCAGTTTTGTGGCCCCACTGGTGCAGATGCCGTTGAAGCGGCAGTGAAGCTGTGCCGCACCGCCACCGGGCGACATTCTATTCTGGCGTTCCAGGGGGCGTATCACGGCATGACAACAGGTACGCTTTCGCTCAGTGGCAACCTTGGCCCCAAGCAATCTCTTGGCGGCCTGCTTGCCGGCGTGCAGTTCCTGCCGTTTCCCCACGAGTATCGTTGCCCCCTGGGCGGTACCGGGAAAAATGCGCTCGCTACCCATTTGCATTATCTGCAGCATCTGCTGAGCGATCCCGAAAGTGGGGTGACTAAACCAGCCGCGATGATTCTGGAGACCGTCCAAGGGGAGGGCGGTGTGATTCCCGCGCCTGCCGCCTGGTTACAAGGGGTCCGCGAGCTCACCCAGACTCATGATATTCCGCTTATTCTGGATGAAATCCAGTGTGGCATCGGCCGCACCGGCGATATGTTCGCCTTCCAGGAAAGCGGTATAATTCCGGATGTCATTACCTTGTCCAAAGCCATCGGCGGTGGTTTACCGCTTGCGGTCGTGGTTTATCGGGAAGAGCTCGACAAATGGCAGCCGGGGGCTCACGCAGGCACATTCCGGGGCAATCAGCTTGCCATGGCAGCGGGCACGGCAACCTTGCGATTCATCAAACAAGAGCAACTCACTGCGCATGTGGAGCGGGCAGGGGCTCGATTGCGCAACCATCTTCTGGCATTGAAGGCGGAATTCCCCTGGATCGGCGACGTTCGTGGACGTGGGCTCATGCTGGGCATGGAAATCGTTGATCCTGCGGGCTTGGTAGAAGGTACGCCAGCGGCGGATGGCAACAAAGCACGGCAATTGCAGCGGGCCTGCCTGGAACGGGGCTTGATTCTCGAACTGGGTGGGCGGCATGGCGCTGTAGTGCGATTTCTGCCGCCGCTGATCATTACAGAAGGCGAGATTGACCATGTGGCGCAAATCCTTTTTCATGCTGCGAGTGCAATCGAAAAGTAGTAGCCGCCTAATGAAATCGCAGAGAAATCAGTCAGAGGAAACTCAGTAAAATTCATGCGCCGGAACATCGTTGTCGTTCACCGTTATCTGGGTCTCTGCCTCGCCGGCTTCCTGATTTTTTCCGCACTGACAGGAAGCTTGCTGGCCTGGTATCACGAGTTGGACAGTGTCTTCAATCCAGCGATGGTGCAACCGCCAGCAACGGTGGAAGGAGCTGCCGCACAGGATCCACTGACGCTGGCGCAAACCGTCGCTGAGCATTATCCCGATGCGTACGTGCGCTTCGTCATGTTGCGGCAGACGCCAGGGCAGGCCCAACTAATGGGGCTTGATGGAGAAATCGATCCTCACACTGGCGCACAGGCCGATGTCGCCAATGACGAAGTTTATGTCGATCGTTTTACCGGTGAGATATTGGGTGAGCGCAAGTGGGGCGCCATTGATCAGGGCATGAAAAATCTGATGCCCTTCATCTACCGGCTGCACTATTCGCTAGCACTTGATTCACTGGGCGAATACCTGTTGGGTATCGTAGCCTTGTTGTGGACCATTGATTGTTTCATCGGGGCCTACCTGACATTTCCCCCTAGACGACGCCAATCAACTGTTAAAGACGGAAATCTTCTTCGAGTCGTTGGTAATTGGCTGACGCGTTGGTCCCCATCCTGGAAGGTGAGAACACAGCGCGCGGGCTGCAAACTCAATTTCGATTTGCACCGCGCAGGGGGGCTGTGGCCCTGGGTGATGCTATTTATTATAGCTTGGTCGAGCGTGGGCTTTAATCTTTCTGAGGTATATAACCCGGTCATGGGTACCTTCTTTCCATTTCAGGATCGGGAAGAACCCAAACCATCACTGGCACAACCTCAATTCACACCGGCAATCTCCCTAATCGAAGCGCGCGAAATCGGTCGCCGTTTGATGGCGGCTGAAGCGCGGGCCAACAATTTCAGCATCATTGAAGAGCACATGCTGGCCTATGATCCTGCCAAAGCGCTTTATCGCTACGTGGTGAAGAGCGACCGCGATATTCGCGACAATTGGGGCAGTACGATGGTCTATTTCGATGCCTCTACTGGCGAATACCGTGCGACCTATATTGCCACCGGAGAGGCCATCGGCAACACCATTACCCACTGGTTGTTCTCATTGCATATGGCAGCTGTCTGGGGGACTCCTTTCAAAGTGTTCGTTGCTGCCGTCGGGCTGGCGGTTGCCATGTTATCGGTGACCGGCATCCTCATTTGGCATCGTAAACGATATGCCCGGTTGATAGGGCGGCGACGTACAGTCTCCAAAAAATTAGCTCCTAACGAAAACCGCATAATTGAACTGATGCTGCTGAAATGAAAAATGTATCTATCAGCTATCCGTAGTTATGTCCAATACCCTCTAGTATTCGACATAGAGTACGGAAGCCTCTATAATGACTCCAATCCTAATCAAGGCCTCTATCCATCATGTCCATCCCAAAGCCTGTAGCCCTGTATCCGACCTACAACGAGTTTAAAGACTTCAACTTTGATGAGTTCCAGGAGCTAAAGCTGTTTCTCGATTCTGGTGATACCTGGTGGATGTCGCATTGGATCTGGGGCAAAGAATTCCTGGGCTACATCGGACGCAACAAGTCGGAACACACGTTTACACGGTTCCGTAGTGAAACCGAACGTTTTCTATTGTGGGTGTTTTTGGTCAAAGCCAAACCCATGGAGCAGCTGCGAAAAGCTGACATTCTTGAGTATGCCGATTTCTGCTGGCAGCCACCGGTGTCCTGGATCTGTCTGGCCAACCATGAAAAATTCGTTTTTCAGGATGGCCGATATACCCAAAATACTGCCTGGGCTCCCTTTAAGCTCAAACTTCCCAAAAGCAGCGATCCCGACAAGACGCCGGTCAAGAAGAAATACAAACCCTCTCAGCAAACCTTAACGGCAACGTTTGTTGCGATAATTGCGTTCTACAAGTATTTAATGAATGAAGAATATCTCTACGGTAATCCGGCTCAAATTGCGAAGTCGGATTGCCGGCATTTTGTAACCGACGCACAAGTCAAAGAAATTCGTCGTTTGACGGAAGCCCAATGGCAATACACGTTTAATGTGGCGTTGGATTTGGCGAATGAAGATCCGCTCTACGAGCGCAGCCTATTTGTCATCTGTGCGCTAAAAACCCTGTTTTTACGGATATCAGAACTGTCTGAACGAACCAGTTGGACTCCGATAATGAGCCATTTTTGGCAGGATTTTGATGGGAACTGGTGGCTCAAAGTCTTCGGGAAAGGCCGCAAACTACGCGATATCACTGTGCCCAACCATTTCATTGATTATGTAAAACGATACCGTGCATACCGGGGATTAAGCCCCCTGCCCTCCACCGGCGAGAATCAACCAATAGTGGAGAAAATACGTGGGCAAGGTGGCATGACGGCGCGGCAGCTTACCCGAATCGTGCAAGATGTTTTTGACCGGGCTTACGAAAAAATGCGCGCAGTTGAAGGCGAAGACCATGCACGAAAATTGAAAGAGGCTTCAACCCATTGGCTTCGGCATACGGGCGCCAGCATGGAAGTTGAACGAGGCCGAGCGCTGAAAGATCTGTCTGAAGATCTTGGTCATTCCAGCATGGCTACTACTGACACGGTCTATGTTCAAACTGAGAATCGAGTGCGAGCCGAAAGTGGTAAGAGCCGGAAGGTTAACTAAGCAACATCATAGTTGACGAGAGTTACCCGCTATATTTCCTCGCATTCAAACAGAAGATTACAATCCTCGCAGCGAATATTCAGCTGCGGTTTTCCGTAAACTTTTGCACGGCAGCCATGGCAAACATAACGTGATCGGGTTTTGCGCGGCGGCTCCCCAACTTCTACAAAATTCTCCGGCAATAGTTCTGTGTATCTGAATGTTCCAGGTTCAATTTGATGTGCATATACAGGAAAATCCTTTATAACCGCAACAGTCTCTCTCCTTTCTGTTAGGGCTGCCATACTGTCATTCGACGGAAGCGGCTTTGCCAAGTCAATTTGATCAGAGCTCGCAATGACGGGATTAAATAAGCGTGGCAGGGCTTTTCTATCAACCCAAGCAAGTTGAAACGCTTGTTCTTGTTCAAGCTGTCCGAATGCCTTCAGAAACCTGCCGCCTTCAATTATATAGTCCCCCATATGTTGTCCTGTGATTTCACCGCCGGGTTCACCGGTGGACGACGGCATCAATCCGACAGCGATCATCTTCAAAGCCCATTCTTTGTTGTGATAGTAATCTCTGCCCGGCTTGCCAAAGTTGTATTGCCAACAGTGAACCATTTCATGCACTAGCGTCTGCATCACCTCTATCAGTCGACAATTGGCAATATAGGATGGGTTAATCGCAATCTCGTCGCATTTACGACCGGCCAAACTTCCCCACCTTTTCGGCGAAAAATAACCCATCACGCCCTTCTGGCGCTGCACAGTAAATATCACCTCTGGCAACTGGTTGCCGAACAACAATTCATTGAAATGGGAAAAGGCAATCTGGAGCGAAGAATAGAGCTCGCTGGATGGCGTCATTTGTTCATCCATGTACAAAGCAAATAAGGTGATTGTACATCTTTCCTGATGTACATAAAAATCGCGCGCAAAGAAAAGGACAACAAACACTCAAAATGAGTGAAAAATGATCTATGAAGAGGGCTTTTTACTGAAAATTGTAGTGTACACTACAAAAAAATCGATTTTTAGTTATCAATTATTGGCTGTTTATAACCGAAAAAAGTAGATAGGATCGATAGAACCCTATAACACTAACACAAGAAACAATATTTATGTCTGGGTTTAGAATTCTCTCCAAAGCTAGAAAAACCGTTTTTGACGGTGTGCCTAATCTGTCTCCCGCCGATCGAAAAGCCCTCATGATACAAAACAGGGAGGCCAAGTCGATCACCAGAAACCTTCGCTCAAAAGAAAACAAGGTTGGCTTCTTGGTTCAGCGCGCTTATTTCCAATCAAAGGGTCGTTTCTTCAAAACAGAGCAGTTTAAGAAAGCCGATATCAGGGAAGCTGAAAAATCATTGGGGCTTCGAATACCCTGCGACATTACCCAGTATAACGACAAGACGGCGGCAACCCATCGCCAAATAATTCGGGCGCAACATGGATGGAAACCTTTTGACGCCGGTACCAAAGCCAGCCTCGTAGACTTGGCACTAATACACTCAAAAGAACAACTTGACATGGAGGACGCACTGTTTTCCCTGCTTGAATATTGTTGGAGGAATAAAGTTGAGATTCCCGGATACAGCATCCTGGAGGGCATCGTAGTCGATGCATTTGATAAATTCTTACAGAGTAAGCTAGCCGATCTCGACAACTACATAACGAAAAGACAGCGGGATGTGCTGCTGTCTTTTATTGAGAATCCGGAAATCGCCAAGAACCTTTCTAAGATAAAACGCGTAAACCAAGGAATTGATCTGACATCGCTGATTGAAAATGCGAGGATCTTGGAATTGTTCAGGGATGCATTTTTTGAAGTTTTACCACTGCTGGACAAGCTTTCTCTATCGAACCAGGCGATCAAGGAGCTTTCAAGATGGATTTATAATTCCGATCTCACACAGATAAAGCGTTTCAAAAATATGCCGTTGCTACTCCTTCGATTGGCGGCCTTTATCAGAGATCAGTTTTACCTGCGCCAGGATTATGCCATTGACGCAATCATGAAGAAAATCAGAACAACTGTGAACAAAGCCCGCGGTCATGATCGTAAACAGAGAGAATCACTTCAGGAAGAGATTCGAGAGGCTAAAAAAGCAGTTCTGTATTCGGCGAAGAATGCAAATGGCGTAATCAGGCTAATAGGGAAAATATCGAAAGACAACACACTTTCATTACCTGAAAGAAACGAAAGGGTTATTAATCTTGTCGATAACTATTTTGAAGCAATCGACCCTGCTTTTGACGATCACGTTGCCAAAATGGAGAAAGAGCTGGAGGTTACATCCTTCTATACCAATTTTTATGATTACCTTTTCGGCAACTCAAGCCCTCTGATTAGAAGCTTGTGCCCGCTGGTAAAAGTGCTGGTATTTGACGATGCAAGTCCAAATCAGGCACTTCTAGAAGCCATTCGTGCGTTTAAAGAAGCTAATTTCAAAATTGACAACAAGACACCGCTTGCTTTTCTGAAAAACAAAGACCTGGCTGCTTATGAGAGAGACGACGGAATAGCAAAGATCACAAAATACAAAATTATTTTGTTGTCCCAGATAGATGAATCGATTCGAGACAGGATATTAACGCTCAAATATTCGTACAGATTCTTGGCCAACCCTGACTTCCTAATATCAAAATCGGACTGGGCACAGAACGAGGATGAAATATTGTTTGCCACCAATCTTTCTCACTTTAAAGACGGGAAAGAAGTTTTAGATAGAATAGGGAATAAAGTTACACAGGCTTATGAATTTCTGAATAGAGATATATTAAACAATAGCTTCATCATAGCCGATAAAAACAACTGGAAAACAAAAAAGGACGAAGCAGACCACAGTGCTTCCGAGTTTATTCCCAAATTAATTAATGACGGCAACTCTCGAACGCTTTATGAGATGCTGAGTGAAATCGATAGTTATACTGATTTTAGCGACTATTTTAAAAACTATCAGACCAATCATGGCAAGCAGGCCATTGACAAAAAGCTGCTCTACGCAGTCTTGATGAGTCTCGGAACGAATCTGGGCCATACGGATATGGCGAAAGCTTGCAGAAAATTTAGCGTGAAGCAGCTTCGCGATACTGAAAAAATTTGGTTCAGCTCCAA
Source organism: Gammaproteobacteria bacterium (assembly GCA_013178375.1). Lineage (GTDB taxonomy): Bacteria > Pseudomonadota > Gammaproteobacteria > Pseudomonadales > Ketobacteraceae > Ch67. Next base: position 97,498 of record JABLXQ010000014.1, on the reverse strand, counting down.
CAACGTAAAAAACACTAACGATAAAATTGTTAAACTCATTCAGGAGCTTCCGCTTCCGACAATCTTCAATGACAGCAACGACATGATACATACGAGTAGCGATGGCAAAAAAATTATCGTTGCTGTAGATTCGCTGTTGGCAAATTACTCCTACAAGTATTATGGCAAGGAACAGGGAGTCACCGTAAACAGCTTTGTAGATACTAAACAATCATTTTTTCATGTGAATGTGTTAACCAGTTCAGACAGGGAAGCGGCTTACATGATGGATGGAATGGCCAAATCAAAATCCTCCATCTTCAGCGAGCATCACGACGAAATCGACTCGGATTTCTTTAACAATCACAAGCATTCTACTGATATGCATGGATACACAGATGCGATGTTTGCAGGCTTACACTTTCTGGATATTTCTTTCGCACCGAGGCTTACAGATTTACCAAGCCGAGCATTGTTTGCCTATGATAGCAAATCGCTTGTAAAAAACTCAGGCTATATCATCGGCCCTAAGCAACAAATCAACAAACGCCTAATACTGGAAAACTGGGATGACATGCTGCGGCTGATGGCAACCATTAAGAGCGGAAAACAGTCGGCGTCCTTGATTTTTCGTCGCTTGGCGTCAGGCAAGCGTGAAAGCGAACTATACAAGGCTTTCAAAGCGCTGGGGCAGCTCATTAAGTCATATTTCATCGTGAACTATATTGCCAACGAGGAATTACGGAGATCGATTCAGAAACAGCTCAACAGAGTTGAACTTGGACAAAAATTTTCCAACGCGTTATTTTTCGGGAAGAAAGGTCAATTGAGCGTTGGAGGCGAGGAAGATATTCAGAAAGTCATGCTATGTAAGACATTTCTAAAGAACATCGTTATCTTGTGGAACTACCTGTACTTATCAGACTACATTCTTGGTTTGAATGACGAGAAGGAAATTGAACATGTTTTGGAGTCGATTTCCGAAGGCTCCGTAATCTCATGGCGTCATGTAAATATCCATGGCGTCTACGATTTCGACCACAAACCCATAAAATCTTTTAAAGCAACGATCAATCAAATGAGAAATATGAAAATTAGAACTTAGGATTTGTCCAAGCAGGCTTCCGTAACAGACATAGGTGGCGTCCAAGCTGCGTGAAAGGAAGCGTATTTTCGGCTGCCAAGATCACATGCAGGCTGTCGTCTTCCGCCGCAGCATTCAAGCATTGCAGGGCCGGGCAATCCAGCGAGCGTTGATCGACCGTACTGTGCCACATTTGGGAGGGCTATGACGGCAATTGAGTCTGGCCCTGATGATCATTGCCAAATCCAGGGTCTGCTAAGTTCGCACCTGTCACGCAGTAATAGGCCACCTCGACCAAATACCCTTGAGACGTATATCACGGCGGCCTAGCATGCGCAGAAGATGGCATTACGCGGGTGTCGCACAGCCTAATATTAATATATTTCAATGACTTATTTTATTTTGTTGGATGAGAGAACCGAATTTTGTCAAATACCCATGCCTAATGGACATAGTGGGCATATCATGGTGCCTGGCATTGTATTGGGCAATCCTGGTATCGTGGTTTACGTAGTTGACATAGACACGACTGGTGTCCATATTAACATAATATATATTATGCGGAATTAAAGATATGACGATCCAGGCCAGCAGAACCTGTTGATTGGGTGAACCCTGTATTTTTATTCCGGTTTAAGCAGTAGCGGCTGCAGCAGATAACGTGCCGCTCTGCGCAGGTTTTCTTCATCGCCGCCGAGCAAACCGCCGGGTGAAAGCACTGCCGATATCAGCATCCTCACCAGCAATTCGCTGGCCACATCCATATCAGCCTGCTTCAGCCAGTCGTGAAATTTGGATTGCTGCAAAAACACCACCGCGCTCATGCTAGCCCATTGCACCAGCGGTTGGCGCTGAATACAAACCCAGCCGCGGACAGGTGTTCAACTTTGCAATAGCCACCATGCAATCCTCTTATACGATGCCTGGCAACACCAGCGAACTGGGCAACTCCGAGGATCCAACCAAGCTAATCTATAACCCCTATTCCGGAACTGATATCACGGCAAGTCTGGATGTCGTGCTGCTCGAAGCCAGTTACCTGTTTGAATTCTGAGTGCGTGAACGCGGCGACGGTTCTTGATTTTACGATCATAAACTTTCGTCAAACATCATCAAATTCCGATTCCTTCAGTTTCCAGCGTTGTATTCGCACTTCATCTTTCACCACATCGATGATATCGATCAGTACGTTCCTGCTGGCCTCCTGGAAGCCTTCGTCCGGCTGCAGCAGGCGCACTACGATGAGATCGATAATCTCGCGCACCCACACCTCGGTTTCCTCACGGCCAACATCAGTCACCAACCGGTCGACGACATTGAACACCACATCGCTCACGGTGGACTCGATCACGTCGGTGATGGCTTCTCCCAATACAGGCAGCTTTTCCAGAGCCGCAACCTTGCTGTCCATGGCGATGGAATTGGCAATGACCTCGTCCAGATACAGCTTGATGTCTGCCCGGCGCGGTTGATAGATATGGTCTGACAGCTCATTGACACGGGACGCGATCCAGTCGACCAGCATTGCCTTGTTAGGCACCACCACCTGCTGAACGATCTTTTCCACCACGGGCGTTCCTACTGCTATTTCATCCTGCACACCATCAAGGACATTGAGAACGATCCGATCACTCAGTTCTTCCAGCAGGACGTGGAGATACTTTTTGATGACGCGCACAACATACATGTTGGAAATGTCGATGATCTGGTATTTCTGCAGCCGGTAGATGATGGAAATGATGCGCAGCAGACGCAGCCAGCGGAACGATGCAACGGGAATGCAGCCGAGCAGATCGTACCAGTGGACAAACGGATAGAAAAACCAGCGGTGATAAGTGTGCTGACGAACCGCCACGATCCAGCGCACCAGAAACTCAGCCAGGAAAATGGCAACGAAAAACAAATCGTACACCACAAAATTGGTGTGCACGTGTTCGGCATAGAAACCTGTGAAATCGGCGGAAAGCCATTCCAGAACGCCACGCACCATCCGGCTGGCAAACAGGCTGTCGAATACCAGCCAGGTCAGATTGATTATCACCAGGCCCAGCATCAGGAAGTCGATGACCAGATAGGGCGTTTCGCGACTGTGGCGCAGTTTTTCTGTATTGACTTTCATGGCGTCCCCAATCGCATTGAAACAGCCACTATTAACGTGTTTTTGTTGCTAAAGGTCAATCATCGCACGGCATCCTGTACTAGGATCAAGCTTTAACATCGTTGAAACCCAACGCCTTGAAGGTCAGGACAATAACCCGATGCGGCACACCCATATTTTCGATGAAGGCAATCCGTTGGCAGAACGCGGCACGCTGTGGGCACTGATTCTTACGTCCGTCACGATGGTTGCCGAGATTGCCGGCGGCTGGTATTTCAATTCCATGGCGGTGCTGGCGGATGGCTGGCACATGAGTTCGCACGCACTGGCACTTGGCCTTTCGCTGCTGGCGTATGTTGTGGCCCGCCGATACGCCAGCGATCCCCGCTTCGCTTTCGGCACCTGGAAAATTGAAGTTCTGGCGGGTTACACCAGTGCGATCCTGCTGGTGCTGGTGGTGATTTCGATGGCGTGGCAATCCATTGAGCGTCTGCTTGAGCCCGCCGCCATTCATTTCGATCACGCGATTGTGCTGGCCATCGTCGGACTGCTGGTGAATCTGGTCTGTGCCTGGCTGCTCAAGGGACACTCCCATTCACATGACGACGAACCGCATCACCACCATGAGCCGCACGATCATCATCACCATGATCTCAATCTGCGCGCTGCCTATCTGCATGTTCTGGCCGACGCGGCCACATCGGTGCTGGCCATCATTGCGCTGATCGGCGGCAAATTCTGGGGACTGGTCTGGCTTGATCCGGTGATGGGTATTGTCGGTGCGATTCTGGTTGCCCTCTGGTCCGTGGGACTGATGCGCGATACCGGACGGATTTTGCTGGATGCCGAAATGGATGCGCCGGTGGTCGGGGAAATTCAGGCTGTAATCACCGAGGCGCAGGCAGGTGCTGAGCTGACTGACCTGCATGTCTGGCGCGTGGGCAAAGGCAAATACGCCTGCATTGTTGCGCTGTCCACTGCAAAACCGGTGGAACCTGCGTTCTTCAAGGACCGGCTACAGATCCATGAGGAACTGGTGCACATCACGGTGGAAGTGAATCCGCTTCGCAGTTGAATGGTTCAGGCCACCGGCGTACGCATGGTGACGAATTCTTCCGCCGAGGTGGGATGAATACCAATGGTCTGGTCAAACTGGGCTTTGGTGGCGCCCATGCCAATGGCGATGGCAATGCCCTGAATAATTTCGCCGGCGTCGGGCCCTACCATGTGCGCTCCCAGCACCCGGTCGGTCGCCTTGTCCACCACCAGCTTCATCAGCGTTTTTTCCTTCTTTTCCGCCAGTGACAATTTCAGTGGCGTGAAGGTGGAGCGGAAAATCGCAACATCAATCCCCTGCTCCCGCGCCTGCGTTTCCGTCAACCCAACGGTACCCACCGCCGGTTGCGAAAACACCGCCGTGGGAATGGCAGCGTAATTCACAGTTTTGGGAGATGGACCAAACAATGTCTGCGCAACGGCCATGCCTTCGGCCAATGCCACGGGTGTCAGCTGAACCCGACCAATCACATCGCCAATCGCGTAAACGCTGGGTTCGTCAGACTGAAAATAATCATTCACCCGGATCGCTCCACGCTCGTCCCGCTGTACCGCCGTGTGCTCAAGTCCAAGACTATCGGCATTCGGTGCGCGGCCGGTAGCGTAAATCACGGCATCAAATTGATCGCAGGCACCGGAGGAATCCGTAGCCAGAATTTTGCCATCCGGCCGTTTTTCCAGTGCCACAACCTGATGCTGAAACCGCAGCTGAATTTTCTTCGCAACCAATGCATCCCGCAGATGCTGGCGAATATCCTGATCAAAGCTGCGCAGGAACAGTTCGCCGCGATAGCTCAGCGTGGTATCAACCCCGAGGTTATTCAGGATGCCGGCGAATTCCACCGCAATGTAGCCGCCACCTACCACCAACACGCGCTCCGGCAGATTGGGCAGAAAAAAGAAATCATTGGAATCCAGCGCGAATTCAATACCGGGAATAGAAGGCATCACAGGCCAGCTGCCGGTGGCAATCAGAATGTGGCGGCTGGTGAACCGTTTTCCGCCCACGTCGATTTCGTGGGAACCCTTCAGCACCGCCCTGCCCTCCACCACCTGCACCTTTGCATTTTCCAGCAACGACCGGTAAATGCCGTTCAGGCGGCTGATTTCCCGGTCCTTGTTGGCGATGAGCGTCGGCCAGTCGAACTGAGCGGCGGGCACGTTCCAGCCGTAAGAATAGGCCGTTTCCATTTCCTCGCTGAAATGCGCGGCATTGACGAACAGTTTTTTCGGTATGCAGCCCACGTTGACACAGGTGCCACCGAAATAGCGGTCCTCGGCAATGGCGACGCGGGCACCCAGCGCTGCGGAAAAACGCGCGCAACGCACACCGCCTGATCCGGCGCCAATCACGAATAAATCAAAATCATGCTGGCTCAAGGAATGGGCTCCTGAACGGAAAGAAAGACTGACGCAGAGGGACGTAACACAAACAACCGGGAGGTCTGAAGCGCGTCATCTTCAGACCTCCCTCCGCATCAGGGATTCAGGATTTCCAGTTCTACCCGGCGGTTTGCAGCGCGGCCATCCGGAGAATCGTTGGAAGCGATGGGATAGCGGGGACCGTAGCCATAGGAATGCAACCGCGTGCGGGCAACACCCTGGCTGCCCAGGTAATCAGCCACGCTCTTGGCGCGGTTTTCCGACAGCGTCTGGTTCATCTCAAAACCACCGGTACTGTCGGTATGACCAGTCACCTTGACCGCTGTCTTGTCGAATTCCTTCAGCACCAGTGACACGCTGTTCAACACGTCATAGAACGACGGCAGTATCGCGTACTGGCCACTGGGGAAGCTGATGTTGCCGGGCATATTGAGGATGATGCCTGTCTCGGTGCGGGTAACGCTGACACCGGTGCCCTGCAGTTTTTGCCGCAGGATCTGCTCCTGGCGGTCAAAGTAGTAACCGGCACCGCCACCCACGGCTGCTCCGATCACAGCTCCCTTGGCCCGATCATCCTTGCTCGAAACAGCAGCACCCAACAGCGCGCCAGCAGTGGCGCCCATGGCAGCCTTGCTGACCTTTTGCTCACCCGTGTACGGGTCGGTAGTACAACCGGCAAGCATCAGGGATGCGCCTACGGCAGCACTGCAAAACCATTTGTTCATCATATTCTCCTGTCAGTGGGCATTGTGACGATACGGCTTGAAAGTGTTGCCGATTCTACATTAACCCATCCTGAATAAGTCCAGCATGAAAACGAAAAAGCGGAGACTTTGCTCCGCTTTTTCAATAATGCCGGGAGAGATTTACTCGGCGCCGGTGCGACGATCCCGCTTCTTGCGGCGATCATCTTCGCTGATCTGCGCCTGCTGAGCCGCTTGCTGCTCATCGCGGCGATCCTGCTTTTTGCGCTCCTCCAGGTAATGTTCGATTTTGTTGTAGATCTCTTTGGATTTGGTATCCATGACTGCACTCCTATTTGAGACGAGTCTCTCGACGATAACGAAACGGGCCGCAACAAGCGGCCAATGGATAAGTTTTTAGGATCAGGTGGAAATAAGTATAGTCCCCGACGTTCGATCTGAAATGGATCTGCTTCCGTTTTTTAGATCAAATAGCAATATTTAAAATAACCAAAAAGAATAATCAGGGGCGCAGGAAGCACTGCCATAGGGCATCGCCGGTACTGTATAGTACGATCGTGCCATTTAGGAGGGGATATGCGGATTCTGGTGACTGGCGGATTTGGTTTTGTAGGCAGCAAGGCAGTTCTTGATCTGCTGCAGAGGGGGCATGATGTCCGGGTGCTGGAACTGCCGGGACACCCGTTGCAGCGGCACTTCGTGGATTATTGGGCCGCTGCAGGTCCCGTCGATATCGTGCAGGGCGATGTGGCCGTCTATCGCGATGTGGAAGGGGCCTTGGCCGGCTGCGACCGGGTGTTGCACACCGCCGCCCTCCTCAATTCCGTTGCCAGTTTCAGCAAATTTCACCGGGTCAATGCGCTGGGCACGGCGAATATCTGCCAGGCCAGCCTGGCTGCGGGAATTGCACGGCTGGTTGTCGTCAGCACGTCGGACGTATTTGGCATTCCACAGCCGGGGCAAACGCTGGACGAAAACTCACCATTGCAACCTTGGAACGAGCCCTACGCCGACACCAAGATCGAGGCGGTGCAGACTGCCCGCCGCTACCGCGACCAGCAGGGGCTTCCCGTAACGCTGGTTTATCCAGGCTGGGTTTATGGCCCCGGCGATCGCCAGTTTTTCCCGGCAGTACTGGACATGATCAAGGATCGCCATGTGTTCACCTGGGAAAAGCGCGATCCCTATGAAATCAACCTGACCTATATTGATGATCTGGTAGACGCCCTGCTCAAGTGTCTGCTCACCCATGAGCAGAATGGTGAATATCTGATTCTGGACACGCAAACCGCCATGCGGCCGGAACAGCTGTTCAGAGCCATGGCGGATTATTTCCAGCTGCCGATACGGGTTCACCATGTGCCCTACGGACTGATGCTGCTGCTGGCTGTTTGCTCGCAGTGGCTGGCCCGGCGCGGACTCATTGCCAAACCACTGCTCAGCACTACCGACGTTAAAGCCTTCGGCAACGAGTTCCATTTCAGCAACCGGCGCGCGGCGGAACAGCTGGGCTGGCGGCCAGCCACTCCGGTTGCCGAAGGGTTGCGGCGAAGCCTGGAGTGGCAGGCCAAGAGACGGGAAAATCCTGATCTGGTAGGCTAGCGACCCCTTTCCCTTCCTCAGGAGCCCTTGCGCGATGCTGGCCGGATTGCTGCAACTGCTGTTGTTTTACCTGCTGGGTTTCATAGTGACCACCGCGCTGCATCTGCCGATTCCGGCTGCTGTGGTGGGGCTGATACTGCTTTTGCTGTTCCTCATGGTGCGGCGTTCCGCCAGCGAGTCGTTGCTGGATGCCACTGGCAAGCTGCTGCCGTTCCTGCCCTTGTGCCTGATCCCTGCCAGTGCCGGCGTAATCCGCTATGGCGCGTTGCTGCAAAAGGAATGGCTGGCACTGAGCGCCGCAATAGTTATCAGTACGTTGGCTTCGTTCATTATCACTCCCTACCTTTTCCGTTTTTACCGGCGTGTGCTGGGAGCATCACGATGAACACGCTGCTTGACTGGATCACGGCCTTTCCGCTGTTCGGACTGCTGTTGACGCTGCTGACGTTTTACTGCGGCCAGCGCCTGTACATTGCCAGCGGCCGCAATGCGTGGCTGCAACCTGTGGTCGCGAGCATGGTGCTGGTGATTCTGGTGCTGGTGCTGGCAGACATTCCCTATGAGCGTTATTACCGCAGCGCGGAAATGCTGCATCTGCTGCTGGGCCCTGCCACAGTTGCCCTGGCCGTTCCACTGTTTCTGCACGCCCGACGCATTCGTGCGCTGTTGCTGCCCATCCTGCTCACGCTGATCACTGGATCGGTGCTGACCGTGGGAATTGCAGTTGGTGTGCTCTGGCTGATGGGAGGATCGGAATCCAGCCTGCTGACCATCACCACAAAATCCATCACCACACCCATCGCCATGGTGGTGAGCGAGAAGCTGGGCGGCATCGCGCCACTTGCTGCAGTGATCGTCATGGTGACAGGGGCGCTGGGCGCTGTGGTGGGCATTCCCATCATGGAAAAGCTGGGATTTCGTGACAAGGCCGTGCAGGGCGTGACGCTGGGACTGACCGCCCACGCCATCGGCACGACACGGGCGCTGGAAGAGGACGAGGAATGCGGCGCATTTGCCGCATTTGCGATGGGCACCACCGGCGTGCTGACGGCGCTGCTACTGCCGATCATCGTGAGCTTGTGGCGCTGAATATCGTTCTGGAAATTGCGTTTGATCAGTCCCGTTCCTGCTGATTCTTCACCAGCAGTTTTTCCGCTTCGGAAGAGGCTGTCGCATCATCTGGCGGAGTCGCCGAAGCCTGGAACTGGCCATCGTACAGGCGATAACTGCGGGCATTGTCTCCTTCGCCCTTCAGCCCCGAGATCGAAAACGATCCATCGATCTGCCCGTTACGATCACTCTTGATGTCCACCCGCGCCACCGCCTCATCCGACAGTTCCACCGGCTCACCATCCCGCGACGATGCAATGATCTCGCCCTTGTGCAAATGGTAGGTGCCAGGGCCCGTGTAGCCATTGACGATCAGGTAGATGAACTGGTTCTCGTCTTCACTGCGAATGCGCAGCTGGTCTTTCAGCATGGCTTCTGTTTTTTCCCACCACACCCGCTCGCTGCTGACGTGGTAGCGGGCTTTGGTAAATTCATCTTCCATCTGGTAGGCGATACCGCCATTGAACTCATACACCGGGCGCTTCTTTGCCAGATATTGTTTGGCCAGATCCAGTTTGACCGGATCGCGGATTTCATTGCCGCGGTCGAACAGGCAGACCCGCACCTCGCCGCCTTCGCGGTTGCATTCGCCAGCGCCGTGACGCGCTCCACGGGAAAAGGTGCCGCGATACACATCGCCGGTGCTTTCCACCTGCACGCCAAAACCATGGGGATTATTGCTGGCGTAGTCGCCCACGTAGCGCTCGCCGTTGCGGTACTGCATGAAGCCCTTGCCGGATTTTTCGTTTTCGGCCCAGTTGCCCTTGTAGTAGGAACCGCTGCGGTAAAACAGTTGCCCCTTGCCGTGGCGTTTGCCCGCCTTCCATTCACCCACATAGCGGTTGCCGTTCTGGTAACGCATTTCACCCTGACCAGACGGCTGGCCGTTTTCCCAGTTGCCTTTGTAGGTATCGCCATTGCCGTATTTGCAGACACCCTCGCCCTGGAAGCGCCCATTGTGGAACAGGCCGGTATAGTCGTCCCCGTTCATGCGCTGGTAGTGACCCTGGCCATGAGGACGGTTATTGCGCCATTCGCCCTGGTAGACATCACCATTGCTGTAGCGCCAGGACTGGCCGCTGGCCATGGTCTGGGACAGGGCTTCCTGAAAGACGATGTCAGTGGCGGCGGGCTCGCCCGTTGCCAGGACAGGTTGGGAAAAACAGATGATCAATGCAAGAAGACAGGTCGATGCACGAGTCAACACAAGCGACTCCAAATCCATTCAGGTTAGTTGGTGTTGGTGATTAGTTTTTTTAATTCGATAAGGGGAAATATACGGTGCTGTCCATTCTGTCACAATTCCTATTTTGTACGGCCCGTGTAAGTCTTGTTTACATATTACCCGGCGGAAACGGGTTCGAAACTGAAGGGCACATCATAGCGCTTCAGGAACCCGCCCACACTTATGATCACCCGCGCCATCGACACGAACGAGTCGGGAATGAGCACCCGGTTGCGGCGCAGCTTGTCGAGCACTTCAGCCAGCCGGTCCGATACGCTGAGATTGCGGCGATTGTCGCCGATGAAGTGGTCGGAAATCTGCTCCAGCACTTCCGGTTTCTCGCAGATGAATCCGGCCTGGCGGAACAGCTCGCCCAGCTTCTCCGGATGCACACCCAGCAGGCCCAGCAACAGGTTGGCGTAGCGCGTTTGCTGCTCCGCATCCAGCGTGACGATGGCGCCGTAATCCAGCACTGCAATCTCTTCTTCCGGTGTAATCAGGAAATTGCCCGGATGGGGATCGGCATGATAGATGCCCAGCTGCGTGATCTGCTGGATATAGCTGTTCAGCAGCCGCTTCAACACCGGTTGCGCGCGTTGAGGGTATTGCTCCAGATAATCGGTCAGGCGCACACCGTTGATCCATTCCGTCACCATGATGCGGTGCGTACTGAGTGATTCCACCAGTGCCGGCACCCGAATTCCTGGCAGATGGGTCTTGCTGGCAAACGTGGAAAGATTGCGGGCCTCGCGGCCGAAATCCAGTTCCTCGATAGTCATGCTGATCAGCTGTTCGGTGACCTGCTTGATGTCGATTTCCTTCACCAGCGGCGCCAGGATGCCGGCGAAGGTCTTGAACACCAGGGAATCCTGTTCGAACAGTTCGCGCGCGTCCGGCAGCTGGAATTTCACGGCCACTTCCTGGCCGGATAACAGCGTCGCCCGGTGCACCTGGGCCACGGATGCGGTTGCGGCTGGAATCACGTTGAAGGATTTGAATTTGGTATCCCAGTCCCTGCCCCAGTCCTGCAGGATGATGGGGTGGATGTCTTCGAAGGGAGCGGGATTGGCGTCATTCTGCAGACGCTGCAGCGAGAAAATGTATTCGATCGGGAGAATGTCGGGGCGGCAGCTGAGGAATTGTGCGAATTTGACCCAGATGGCGCCGTTTTCCTTGCACAGATCGCAGATCAGGTCGGCGCTTTCGCGGTGCGCTTCCTTCAGCACCGACTCCGCTTCAGTTGCTGACAGCACCTTGGCGCGGTTGCGGTATTTACGGTAAATCTGCTCGATGGAGAAGGCCGTACGGGTGACGCCCAGATAACGATCGCGACCATCCACGATCAGCGCACGGGCAAAATGCAGATTGTGCTTGAGTGCTTCGAGCGCGCTCATTTTTTTCAACTTTATCAATGACAATGCGCCCGACTATAACCAAAAGCCGATGACGCGTCATGGCTAATTTGTATCATTCCTTGAACAGGCAGTCTTCCACCAGACGGTCCACCGCATCGAGAAATTCCATCGACGGATCCAGCAACTCGAACCCGGTATCGTAGAACGCCTGATTGGCATCATTGCGGCACCAGCGGCTTTCAGCATCGAAGTCCACTTCCTTGCTGCCATCGACCGTGTCGGGCAGCACCATGCGTAACCGGTAGCGGGTATTGGGTTCAATGACCTTCTCGGACACCACCATGATGCCCTTGGTGCTGATGTCCACCAGGTTGCCGATCAGGTCGCCGGTATGGTGATTGAACACGCGCAGGTAATAGATCAGATGACGGCGGGCAACCGTGCGCTTGTTCTGCGGGTTGGGGGCCTGTGCTTCCATGGGTCTAACCTTCAACAGGGTATTTTTATTAAGGTTAGACGAGTAAACGGCTTTCTTCCGGTAATAGAGTGGCTTATTGCGCCCAGCGGCCCAGCACGTCGACGCTGAACAGGGTGCTGCCGTTGCTCATGACGACACCCTTGTCGGTGATCTCGCGCACCTGCAGGGTATCGTTGAAATACTCCCCTTCTTTCAGTCGCTTGCCGTTGATGATGATGGAACGGAAGCGCGGCATGCTGGAGTACATGTGGGACGAGAAGGTCATGTCAGGAATGACGGAGCGTTCCTCGGGCGGCAGTTCTTCCAGCTGCGGCATGTAGGCCACGTTGGGGGAACGGCCGGTATCGGCGGGCGGGAAATCCGGTGAATAGGGTTCGATGTACTGTTCACCCTCCCCCGTGGGCGCGACTGCATTCCCGCCGGGCGAGACCACCGTGGGTTGATCCTGGACCTGGGGTGCCATGATGGTGACCGTGGGAGTCTGGGCCCGGTAGGTCTGCTGATAGGCGGCCTGGTACTGAGACTGGAATTGCTGCTGCGGAGGCGGCTGCATTTGCTGGGGATAACCCTGCTGCTGCGCATAGCCCTGTTGTGGCTGGGGATAACCTTGCTGCTGGGGTTGTGCTCCATATTGCGCCGGTGGCTGCCCGTAGGTCTGTGGCGGCGGTTGTTGGGCGTATTGGGGTTGAATCGGCTGGCCGGCAGGGGGCATCTGCGCCTGTGACTGAGCGGGTTGTTGGGCCGTCACGGGCGCCACAGGCTGTGGCAACGGCTGTTGCGACGCCGGTTGTGGTGCCACTGTGGCTGAGGGGGCTTCCACCGGCGCCGGCTGGGTCGATGCAGTCTGCGTTTCCTCACCCCGCCAGGGTGCCCAGACGACCACGACAACCAGCAGATTGATGACTACCGCGCCAGCCGCCACCCAGGGCCACGGATTGATGCGCTTTTCGGCCGGGGTGGACTCTTCCTTGAAGCTGTTGAGGTCAGGCAGCTTGCCCCGCTGCCGTTCCTGTTCCGATTTGCGCAGAGCCTCCAGAATGTAGGACATCAGGAACCTCCCTCCGCAGCAATCAGGGCCGGCACGGTTTCGTCGACCCGGCGCGACAGCTGGATCAGAGTGCTGACACCCACGATACCATCGTCTGTTTCCCCCACAGAGCGCTGAAAGGCCTTCACACGCTCCACCAGTACCGGATCATAACTCGAGCGGCCCATGGCCGGGTTGGGTTTCTTTTCCCATACATCCAGTTGATACGCCAGCCATTTTGACAGCGGCGCAATGGCACCCGGCTCCAGCGGGCCATGATAGGACGGCGGCTTTTTCCACAGCAGGTTGTAATTGCCGCGCCAGTAGGTATCCAGATCCTTCATGTCCGCCTGTTTTTCTTCGCCGTTGAAGTAAACCCGGGCGACATCGCCTTCCAGTTGGCTGATCACCAGGTATTTTTCGCTGCCCTGCTGATCATACAGTTTCAACATGACCGGCACTCCCAGATGGCGCACCGAACCCAGATTACCGGTCTTGCTCAGGCAGCCCAGCCCTACTGATTCAGCATGCTTGCAGGCCTCGCCATTGATGCGGGGAGTGAACGCCAGTTTCCAGGTCTTGAACAGATCCACGTAGGCGATGGCTACATCCGGCGTGGCGGCCTGTTGCATCAGCTCACCCAGTGACAAAGGCTGCTCGGCAGCGGGCTCTGCGGGCGCGGGCGCCGGGCTTTCGGCGGCAACGGTTTCAGCTTCTGCTGGGATACTTGCGGCTGCGGCGACACTGGGCGGTGGCATGTCGACATCAACAACAGGGGACTCCGGCAGATCCGATTGCACAACGTCGGCCACGGGCGCTTCCGTTCCACTGTTGACAAAAAGGAAGACAACCATGGCAATCAGGCTCGTCACCAGCGCTCCCGCAATGCCACCCACGGCCGCCGGGTGCCAGTGCCAGTTGCGCAGGCCTTTGGTGCCAAAGAATTCCGCGCCCAGCACTTCCTTGGCCGCTGTATTCAGGATTTCCAGATCGACGACCCGCGTTTCACGCGCATAGGCGCCCAGCAAGGCCCGATCACACACCAGGTTGATCACCCGGGGAATGCCCTTGGAGATCTCGTGCAGACGCGCGATGACATTGGCGGGGAACATGCTGCGGGGCTCCGCTGCGCCGGCAACGGCCAGACGGTGATACACATAGGGCCCCACTTCCTCTGCATGCATTGCATTGAGGTGGAAGCGCGCCGTGACCCGCTGCGACAACTGGCGCAATTCCGGCTGGCGAAACATCTCCTGCAATTCCGGCTGCCCCAGCAGCACGATTTGCAGCAATTTTTTCTCGTGGGTTTCCAGATTGGTCAGCAGACGCAACTGTTCCAGCACGTCGGCGCTGAGATTCTGCGCCTCGTCGATTATCAGTACCGTATGGCGGCCATTGGCATGCTGGCGCAGCAGGAAAATATTGATGCAGTCGACGTAATCCTTGATGGACACGCTGTCATCGATATAGGGGATCGACAACTCGTCACAGATCGTGGCCAGCAGTTCCTCGACTTCGAGCTTGGGGTTGAGCACGAAGGCAACATCCGTGTCCTGCGGAATCTGCTCCAGAAAACAGCGGCAAACCGTGGTCTTGCCGGTGCCGACTTCGCCTGTGAGCAGCACGAAGCCGCCGTCCCGACCCACACCATAAATCAGATGCGCCAGCGCTTCATGATGCTGGCGGCTCATGTAAAGGTAGTGGGGATTGGGCGCAATCGAAAACGGCGTTTCCTTCAGGTTAAAAAAACGTTCGTACATTTAACCCTGCAATACCAGTTTGGCAGTGATGATTCCCGGCTCCTTTTCGGCATCGATCGAAACGCTGATGATCTGAACGCCATAACGGCTTTCCAGCTGGTCCAGCCAGCGCACCGTCTTGTCGAACGGCACCTTTTCCAGCCATACCCGCAGCTTGGTGTCCGATTCGTTTTCATAACGCTTTACGGTGATACCCAGCGGTCCGGCGGTTGAGGTGACAATGGTCTGCAACGGCTGATCACTCTTGGCGACAGCCGCCGTGCCCGCGCCCGCCGCCATGCGTGCAACCGATTCGTTTTCCTTCATCCACTGCACCAGCTTCTGCTGGCCACTGACTTTCAGTTGCGCCTCGCTCACGGAACGCTGGGCTGGCGCCACCAACAACACGAAAACCAGTGCCGCCAGCACCAGCAAGCCCACGCCGTTGACGATCAGGCGTTCGTTATCAGCCAGGCTGTCGTAGCGACGGCGAGCCATGTCAACATAATTCTGTAACTGTTCTTTTGCGTTGGCGCTCATGTGCCTTGACTCCGAATTTTCAGGCGGGCCTTGACCACCCCGGCATCCTGCGCGGCAGACGCGGTTTCTACCGCAAGGTCCGCTGCTTCCAGGCGGTTTTTCAGATTTTCCAGCTGCGCGAAATCCTTCGCCATCAGATCAAGCCGCAAATCGCCCTGATTGTCGTCGAATGCTGCCCGCTGCGGAGTGATGGAACCCTTCTGCGTGGAATTCATGGACCGGATCTGTTCGCCGGTTTTTGCCAGCAGGGCCAGGAAGCTGTCGCCACCCTGCCCTTTCTGGAAATTCTGGATGTGCTGCTCCATCTGCCGCTTCACGTTCACGATCTTGCGGTCGCCGGGGAAAAGGCGCTTGTAAAGGGTGGTCGCCTCGGTGTCCAGTCGACTGACCTCGGAATTCAACCGCCACGACTGCGTATAGAGGAATACGGTATGCAGAATCACAAACGTGGCTACCAGCGCCGCCAGCGGCTTCCAGTTGTACGTCGACGGCTTGCGCCGGCCAGAGGCGGCAAACGCCCCCTGCAGGAAATTCGCCGGATTCTTGCGATTCACATGCTGCAGGTGATCGCACAGCACCATGAAATAGTTCGATGCGATCTCGTCATATTCAACTTCAATATCCTGATCCGCCAGGGCACTGTTGATCTGGGTTTTGACCCAGTTTTTCAGGTTGTCATTCAGGTGGTCCTGACACAGCAATACGCGCAGCACGCTGGGCCTGGGTTGCCAGTGCTGGAAAATCGACGCCAGTACCACCGGCGCGGCATCGATCTCGATGGCGATACCGGCAAGGTCCCCCTGCCTGAGCAGCAGATGCTTGCCGTCAACCAGCATGGTCCACTCCCCGGCCCTGTGCGGCAGGCACAGCATGTCGGCCATTACAGCGTCCAGCGGCAGATCCTGTTCGCTGAACAGGCGACGGGTGACGGCCAGGATGCGGGTCGGAACAGCCAGTACCGGCAGGGCACCTTCCTCGCTGCGGCTACCGTGGATCAGGTGGAAATGGCCGACTTCCTGAGCCAGCTGGTCTTCCAGCATGTAGGGCAGCGCCTGGGCGATGTGCCGCATCTGCTTGGATGGAATATTGACTGATGCACCAACGGCATAGGCACCGGAGAGGATCAGGTCGATACCGTACTGATAGCTATGGGGCCAGCGTTCCTTGACGTCGGTGACGAACTGACTGAAGGGTACGACCTGGGATTCGGAGGCCGGATGCTCGGCGTCGGACCAGGCCCATTCCACCAGCAGGTCGTCGAGCATGTCGATCGGGCTGTCATCCAGCACCGAGTCGCACAGACTAATCCACTGATTTTCATTGATAAAGCGCAGGTAAACTTTGGTAGTCACAGGACATGCCCTAACGTTCTTTTGTTTTAATTATACTCATTCCAGCGGGTCTACGAGCTTTCTCAGCACGGTTTTTATCGGGGTGACCTTGGGCTGGCCTGGCTGCGGAGATGCAAAGTCCTTGGCATCTATCCGCCAGATGATCGAATTCATTTTGACTGTTTTACCATTAATCAGGGCATTTGCCTTCAAGAGAAAGTAATTGCTGGTGACACCGAAGCCCTGGAGCTGGCTTCCAGGGGGGGCTGATGGCGGCGCAGGGGTCACTCCTCCTGGTGGCAAGGGTGATTGCGGTTGCTGCGGGGCCTGTTGCTGGGACACAGTGCCTTCCCGATCCAGAATCGACATAATCTGCGATATATCCGAATAGTCCGTCCCATCCTCCCTGCCCCGGTCCGGTCTGTCCTTGATGAAAGCGTCCGGTGACGTGAACCCGTACGCCCGCAACACTTCCGCTCCAGCAGTATTCAGGTTCAACGTGGCATCCCGCGGCAGGAAGCAGATGAAATCGCGGATCTTGTCGATATCCGATTGAGTGAATTCCTCGATCAGCAGCAACTCCGAGACGTCTGTAATGATGTGATTGGCGGTTCGATAGGGTTTGCTGTCCCGGTTGAGGTAGGCATTGTCTTCACGCCCTTCGCTGCCAGTCGGCTGGTCGTTGTCATCCACCCAGTCCATGATCCGCTCAACCAGACCAGATGCGTTTACGCCAGTGACAGACGGCGCATTGGGATCAGGCACCTGCAAATTGGTGAGCAGCTGCGTCAGCCGCTGTTTTTGCAATGCAGCCACGGCCGGGTCTGTCGCGAACAACGAGTTGATATTGAACCGCCCCTGCAGGTCTTCCAGTTCACCACTGACAAACCCGGCACCACCGAGCACGGGCGCAGGTGGCACAACCTGATACCACTTGTCTCCCAGATTGTCGAAGGGATCGGTGTTGGCGCTGACAGCACGGGCATCGTCCTGCAGATCATCCATCAGAAAGGCGTGCCCCAGCTCTTCCGACGCCAGCAGAACCTGGAATGCCTGTTCACGCGCCAGAAATGCGCTGGTGCGTTTGATATCCAGCCGCTGACGGTAGGCAATATCGGTGGCGAGGATGGCGGCCACTGCCACCATCAGCAGCACCGTCACCAGCACCGTGCCCCTTGAGCGCACCAATCGCGGCAATTTCTTCATAGCGGCAGTGTGCTCCAGCGGTCAGCCACCAGGAACAGGCGGGTAATTTCACCCAGATCCTCGGTTGTCAGGATGACTTCGATCACCCGAGGCAGGATCATGTGCTCCACCGGCGGGATGATGGGTGAGGCCGGAGCAGCGCCAGCGGTCGCCCCGCCACCGCCCCCTGCCAGGACTGCCGCAGGAGGCCATTCCTCCACCGGCTCAGTTTCCAGGCCATCATCGGTGAAACTGTAATAGAACTTGAATTTCAGCTCGGTGACACCTTCCATCAGCACCGAGCGCGCAGGTTGCGCCGCCGGCTCCCGGTCCAGGTGATACCAGTAGGCCCGCACCAGCTTGCCATCTTCCAGGTAGTACTGGATTCGCTGCAGGTTGGAACGCTGGCTGCGGCTGAAACGGGAGCGGGTCCAGCCGGTGCGCGTGAATTCGATGCCGCCCTCGGGGCCTGCTATCAAAGCGCCTTTCGGATCACCGTATTCATCACGGATCGGGCGCGGCGTAATCTGCTGAAAATCCTGGCCCAGGCGGTTGAACATGAACTGGTATTGGCGCAGCCTCTGCGACGCCGCATCACCACCTGCTTTCGACTGCTGGATGCTGTTGAAGGCAATGAACATGCTTGCAGCCATGACCGCGAATATCGCCATGGCAATCATCAATTCGATCAGGGTGATGCCGGACTGCCGCACCTGCCGCGCGCTAGTCCACATTGGAAAGGTATCCCGTCAGCGTGGTGTAGTAATTTTCTTCCCTGCCCACTTTCTCCCCGACGCTGATGTTCACCTCGTTGATACGATCGGTCTTCTTGATCACGACCGTGCGGATCGCCCACTCCCGTCCGGCGTAGGTTAGTTTGTCCTTGCGGTCGGCAACGGGCATCTGCGCATTGATGGAGTGATATCGTACCAATTGATTGCTGGCAATCCACTGGGCCATGGTGCGGTTCTGCAGACCGGTTATCGTACTGAGATTGTTGCGCACGGCGGACATGAGGGCACCCATCGCCACGGCGAAGATGGCCAGGGCAATCATGACTTCGATCAGGGTGAATCCCTCAGATTTCTTCTTCATCGCCAATCCATATTCGGCCGAACTCGTCACCGGAGATTTTCACCATCAGATTGTTGTCTTCCTTGATGTAGATTTCCATTACGAACGGGGTAATTTCGCCACCCGGACTGATGTAGATCGCCGGCACTATTGCATCTTCATCTTCGGTGATCTTGGATGACGGCCGCGTGAGAGGGCCAGTACTGTTGTTGGTGTTGCCGAGTCCTGATGGATCGATTTCGTCGTCTTCCACCTCCAGAATGATTTCGTAGTCCTCGGACAGTTCATACTGGCGGAACTCGGTTTCGTCCTCAATCATGGTCCATTGTGGCGACACGTTGGACTGTGTGTTGGTGGCGGTCGGGCTAGCAGGCTGAGTTGTCGCCGTGTTGTTCGGTGGCAGCTCATAGCGCGCAAACGCGTAGCTGCTTTCCTTCACAATGATGCCAATGTCCACTTGACCGAACAGCGCCTCCTCTTCCGCCAGCTCGATGACGGCTTTCAAGCGGCGCGCCTCGCGATCCAGATCTTTCTGTGGATCGGAGGTTACGGCATTGACGACTATCATGGCAGACAGAATGCCGATGATGGTCACCACCACCATGATTTCGATCAGCGTGAAACCCTGGTGGCGGGAAGACGGGACTGGCATCGAAATTACAGGTCGGCTACGGATATGTCGGCTGCCGTTTCTTCGCCACCTTCGGCACCGTCAGCACCGAGGGAATACAGGTCATAGGCACCAGTGCTGCCCGGACTGATATAAACATACGGGTTCTTCCACTGATCCACAGGAACCTTCTTCAGATAGCCGCCTTCCGGCCAGTTGCGTGAATTGTCCGGCTTGACCACCAGCGCTTCGAGCCCCTGATCCGTCGTTGGATATTTGAAGTTGTCCAGCTTGTACAGGTCCAGCGCCTGGGAAATGGCCTGCAGATCGCTTTTCGTCGCAGTGACTAACGCCTGATCCTGCCGGCCACCGATGCTGACAACAACCAGGGTGGCGAGAATACCCAGAATGGCCACCACGATCATTACTTCGATCAGCGTGAAGCCCTGCTGGCGCAGCGCTTGGGAATGTTTGAAACCTTTCATAGTGCCTCGACTTCCTTTTTTTATGTAATGAACGAATCTGACGTTACTTTCCAACCTTATTTTCCAACCAGCGAATTCATGCTCAGGATCGGCATCATGATCGACAACACGATCATCATCACCACCCCGCCCATCACCACCAGCATCAGGGGTTCAAACAGGGCGACAATCGTGTCGATCAGATCTTCCAGTTCGCGCTCCTGGTTGGTGGCAGCGCGGGAGAGCATGGAATCAAGTTCGCCGCTGCTTTCACCGCTGGCGATCATCTGCATCATCATCGGCGGAAAATGGCCAGAGCCATCAAGAGCAGCGAACAATGAACTACCTTCTTTCAATTTGACCGCGCCATCGAGCACAGATTCCCGAATGCAAAGATTTCCGGCCACCTGACCGGAGATGCGCATGGCTTCCACCAGCGGCACACCGCTGCGGGACAGAATACTCAGGGTGCTGGCCACCCGGGACGCGTCCAGGCCCCGGTTGATGCGCCCCAGCAGCGGCGCCCTCAACAACCAGCCGTGAAAGCGATAGCGGAAGGCTTCGTTCTTCAACGCGCGTTTGAAGGCAAATACGCATCCCGCAATGAGCAGCAGCAACAGCCACCACCAGCCCTGCAGGAAATCACTGGTGCCGATCAGCACCCTGGTGATCAGCGGCAGTTCCTGCTTCGAATCCTCAAACACGGCCACAATCTTGGGTACAACGAACGTCAACATGCCGGTGACGATGACGAAAGCAAACAGGGTCAGCACGATGGGGTAGATCATCGCGCCCTGCACTTTCTTGCGGGTGCGGTAACGTGATTCGGTGTAGTCCGCCAGCTGTTCCAGCACCAGGTCCAGGTGGCCGGAGTGTTCACCGGCAGACACGGTTGCCCGATACAGTTCGGGAAAGGACTGGGGAAATTCATTCAGGCTGGATGCCAGGGAATGCCCTTCCGTCACCTTCGAGCGGATCGCCAGCATCATGCTCTTGATCTTGGGCCTGTCCTGTTGCCGGGATACGGCTCTCAGCGCCTCCTCCAGAGGCAGGCCGGCAGCCAGCAGTGTTGCCATCTGCCGCGTCACCAGAGCGAGGTCACCGGCGCTGATGGAAACACGGCCGATGCTGATTTTCCCGGTCTGCTCCTTGGCCTTCTGGGTATTGGTCTCCACCGACAGGGGCACCAACCCCTGCTCTTTGAGCTGCTGACGCACCTGACGGGGGCTGTCTCCCTCCAGCACTCCTTTTTTCTGTTTGCCCTTGGCATCCAGTGCCACATAGTCAAATGCGGGCACCGGTTATTCCTCCCGCGTCACGCGCAGTACTTCTTCCACCGTGGTCACGCCTTCCAGAATCTTGCGTTTGCCATCGTCGCGAATACCAGGGCCATGCTTGCGCGCCGATTTCGTCATCGCCTGCTCGCTGGCATTGCTGTGAATCAGTGTGCGCAGCTCTTCATCGATGACAACCAATTCGTAAATACCGGTCCGGCCGCTGTAGCCCAGATCGTTGCAATGTTCGCAGCCCTTGGCATGAAACAGGGTCGGACGATTGGCCTTGTCGAAACCGAACAGCTCGCATTCCTTGTCGTCCGGGGTGTAGGGCGCCTTGCAATGTTTGCACAGCACGCGCACCAGACGCTGGGCCACCAGGCCAAGCAAACTGGACGAAATCAGAAACGCCTCGATGCCCATATCCATCAAACGGGTCACTGCGCCGATGGCAGTGTTGGTGTGCAGGGTTGACAGCACCAGGTGACCGGTCAAACTCGCCTGCACGGCAATTTCAGCGGTTTCCACGTCGCGGATCTCGCCCACCATCACCACGTCCGGGTCCTGGCGCAGCATGGCGCGCAGGCCGCGGGCAAACGTCATTTCCACCTTGGTATTGACCTGCGTCTGGCCAATGCCTTCCAGCTGATATTCGATAGGATCTTCCACCGTGAGGATATTGCGGGTGGCGTCGTTCAGCTGCGTCAACGCTGCATACAGCGTGGTGGTTTTACCGGAACCGGTGGGGCCCGTTACCAGAATGATGCCGTGGGGCTTGTTGACGATCTCGGTCATGCGCGCCAGATCGAAGCCGGCCATGCCCAGGTGGGTCAGGTTGAGTCGCCCGGCCTGTTTGTCCAGCAGACGCAGCACCACGCGCTCGCCGCTGTTGCTGGGCATGGTAGACACCCGCACATCGATCTCGCGACCACCCACGCGGATGGAAATACGGCCGTCCTGCGGCACGCGTTTCTCTGCGATGTCGAGCTTCGCCATAACCTTGATCCGCGACACCAGCAGAGGCGCCAGTTGCCGCTTGGGCTGCACCACTTCCCTCAATACGCCATCCACGCGGAAGCGCACAACCAGGCGTTTCTCAAAGGTTTCAATGTGAATATCGGAGGCGTTCAATTTAACTGCTTCGGTGAGCAGAGCGTTGATCAGGCGGATGATGGGCGCGTCGTCTTCCTGCTCCATCAGGTCTTCGGTTTCCGGCACGGAGTTGGCGAGGCTGGTCAGGTCCATTTCATCGCCCAGTCCTTCCACCATCTGCATGGCTTCGTTGGAACTGTTTTCGTAGGCCTTGGAAAGACGACGCTCGAATTCGGTGTCGTTGACTTCGTTGAACTGGATCGGCATGCCCAGATAACGGCGGATTTCAACGATGGTGCCGGGGGCAATTCCGGGTTTGTAGGCCACCATGGCATCCACTTCACCAATCTGTTCCACCACTACGCCATGTCGCTTGGCGAAGGAAAATGGCAGACGCTTGCGAAAGCGGGATTCGGTGCCGGTATCGGAAACTGCTGCTGTCTGTTCTGTCATATTGGCTGACTCTCGATCCAGTATCGCCTTATGCAATATCGCCGGGCTGGTGTGTGGTGCCTTGTCATGCCCGGGGCATCCTGCCCGCGATCAAAGGGAACTGACGCCTGGGGAATAGCACTCTGGCCTGGCGCCGTATCATTATTATGGTTCGACTTTCGTTGCGGTCGAACCCGGTATGATGCCTTTCCCGAGGGCTTTAATCAATTGATTACAAATCGTTAATATTACTCTGTTTTTGTGACATTCAGCGGTCGGGTGCGCAGGCCAAAAAGGCGCAGATCCAGATCCTGCACCAGTCCCTTGGCGTTCAGCATGGCTACGTTCAGCTCCTTGGTCGGGCAATAAGGGGGCAGACTTTGTGTGGGTGCACCACCTTTGGAGGCCGCCTGGGCCCGGCTGCGCTGGGCCAGATCGACGCAGCTCAGCAGTTGCCGGTAATTGCGGTAGCTGGTTTGATACTGCTGGAACATTTCCTCCATACCTGCGCGGTCGCTGGCGCAGGTGGCGCTTTCACACTTCACTACACCCGCCTTTTGCTCCAATTGGGACAGCATCTGGTCGGGCAGGTTCAGCACCAGAAACGGCGCCCCCGGTTCCAGATCCGGCTTCACTGCATAGCACTCCCCCGCCTTGCCCTGGGCAAAAAAATGGACTTCACGGTTGGCAGGCGGTTCAGACTTCACATCACTCAGGCTGTATTGCAGCAACGTCATCGACCCGGTATAGAGCCAGCGATCCCGGCTGCCTTCATAGGCATTGGGACACAAGCGGCTGTCGAATCGTTCCGCTACGGCGTCCCGGAAGTGGCCATACTGAGGAAACAGTTTGTTGAAGCGGACCAGATTGGGCTGCATCTGGCTCTGCTCCCGCCGGCGCTGCTCGACGTTCTGACGGTAAGGGCTGCGCTCCACCGCACCTTCCACCTCGCCCCTGCCATACGAGATGGCATGCTCAATGCTTTGTTCCGGAAACGCTTCGGCACGACAGGTCTGGCGATTGCGTTCCAGCCGGACCTTCAGGCTGTCGCACTGATCTGCGCTGGACTGGGCAATCTGGCACGCTTTCAGCAACTGCGCGGTCTGGGACAGACGGGCCAGACAGGTGTCCACTTCGTGCGCCTGGACAGGGGCGGGTCCGCCGGTGACAAGGGAAAGGATCGCCAGACCGACGATGGCATCAAGAAAAAAAACACTGCAGCGGAGAAATCGGGGCATGAGTAACTCGTGAAATTGCATAATGATTTAACTATAGTCGGCACCGCGCGACAGAACTGAAGCAGTCACAGCTTCCGTGATATACTGATTAGACTTTGATTTAACGGGTTTTTTTACTGGCTGGAGTGAGAAAATGGCACATGGAACCATTCTGGTAACCGGCGGCGCTGGTTACATCGGCAGTCACGTGGTACGGCAGTTGGGTGAACGGGGCGAAAAAATAGTCGTGCTCGACAACCTGTCCACCGGGTTCCGCGATGCCGTTCTGTACGGCACCCTGGTTGAAGGCGATACCGGCGACATGGCCCTGGTAAGCCGGGTTCTGCAGGAGCACCAGATTGAAACCGTCATGCATTTTGCCGCGCATACCATCGTGCCTGAATCCGTTACCAACCCGCTCAAGTATTACCGCAACAACACAGCCAACACCCGCAACCTGCTGGAATGCTGCCAGAACCACGGTGTGAAGCATTTTGTGTTCTCCTCCACCGCCGCCGTCTATGGCGAGCCGGAGATTCCCGATATCACCGAGGAATCCCCCACGCAGCCCATCAATCCCTACGGCATGTCCAAGCTGATGAGTGAGATCATGCTGCGGGATCTGGCAGCGGCCTGTCCGATGCGGCATGTAATCCTGCGCTATTTCAACGTGGCAGGGTGCGATCCCGGCGGCCGCATCGGTCAGAACACTGAAAAAGCAACTCTGTTGACAAAAGTGGCGGTGGAAGCGGCCGTGGGCAAGCGCCAGCATGTGTATATCTTCGGCACCGACTACCCGACCCCGGATGGCACCGGCGTGCGCGATTACATCCATGTGGATGACCTGGCCAGCGCCCACTTGAAGGCGCTGGATTATCTACGGGCAGACGGGGACTCCATCACCCTGAACGCAGGTTATGGTCACGGTTACAGCGTGCGCGAAGTGCTGGATATGGTGGGCAAGGTGGCCGGCAAGCCGCTCACCATCATCGAAACCGAGCGCCGGGCCGGTGATCCTGCCGCCCTGATTGCCACCGCCGGGAAAATCCGCAAGATTCTCGGCTGGGAACCCCGCCTCGACAACCTTGAGGAAATCGTGCGCTCGGCCCTGGCCTGGGAGCGCAAACTGCAGGCAAAGCGCGGCTGATCCATGCTGGATAACGTTTTTCCCGACCAGATTTTTTATCGCGTCGCCGAACCGTGGATGTGGGAAACCCCCGTCAATGCCGCCGAAGAGGCGCTGGTCGAAAAGGCCGTGGACAAGCGCAAACGGGAATTCCGTGCCGGTCGCCACGCGGCCCACGCGTTGTTTCGTGAGGTCGGTGCCGACTGCCCCGCCCTGCTGCGCGGCATGCAGCGGGAACCGGGTTGGCCCGCCGGCTGGACCGGCAGCATCAGCCACACCAGCGGCATCTGCATGGCGGCCATCGCTTCCACCAGCAAGTACGCCAGCCTGGGTGTGGATGTTGAGCAGGCCACGCCGCTCAAACCCGACATCCTGGACATGATCTGCAGCAAGGACGAACAGGTCCACCTGCGCGACATTGGCCGTCTGGCCGGTGCCGGCGCAGCGCTGGACAAGCTGGTATTCAGCGCCAAGGAATCGGTCCACAAGACCTATTTTCCGCTGAACGGCCACACCCTGGATTTTCTGGATGCCAGGATCGAGCTGGACTGGGGGAACAAGACCTTCAGCGCGTTCATCCTCAATCCCGAGGCCAAGCCGCGTCGTCCCATTCGGCAACTGCAGGGTCGCTTTCTGTTTTACGGGGAATGGGTTGTTACCTGCATCGCGCTCCCTGCCTGAACTGAACCACAAGGTAATGTCATGACGACTGCATCGTTCGAATTTTCCGCCACGCCGGCCCTGATGAACGCCAGCCTGGTTCAGCGTCTGCACGCCCATCGTGAACGCCTGTTCGGGGCCGGGTTGATCAACCTTTTCCGCCAGGATTCGCAGCGCTTCGGCCGCTTCAGCGCCCGGGCGGCAGGGTTGCTGATGGATTATTCCAAGAATCATCTGGACGCCAACGCGCTTGCGGATCTCATGGAGCTGGCCCGGGTGGCCGGACTGGCGGATGCGATCCAGGCCCTGTTCGACGGGCAGCCGGTGAACCACACGGAAGGCCGCATGGCGCTGCATACCGCGCTGCGGCTGCGGGACGAGGAACTGCCCCCGGCGGTGGCAGATGCGGTGCTGGATACCCGGCGGCGGCTGTTTGCGGCGGTGGCCCGGATTCAGTCCGGCGAGTGGAAGGGATATACCGGCAAGCGAATCGACACCATCGTCAATATCGGTGTGGGTGGTTCCGATCTGGGGCCGAACATGGCGGTGGATGCACTGCAGTCTTTCCACACTGGCTCCCTGCGCTTTCTTTTTGTTTCCAACGTCGATCCCTCCCATATCTCCCGCGCGTTGCGGGTGTGTGATCCGGAAACCACACTGTTCATCGTGGCCTCCAAAACATTCACCACGCTGGAAACCCTGGCCAACGCCCAGGCCGCGCGGGACTGGTTTGTGCAGCGTGCCGGCAGTGAATCCGCTGTGGCGCTGCATTTCGCTGCAGTGTCGGTCAACGTCACAGCTACATCGCGCTTTGGCATTACGCCAGAAAACGTGTTTCCGATGTGGGACTGGGTGGGCGGGCGCTATTCCCTGTGGTCGTCGATCGGCATGTCGATCGCGCTGGCGTTGGGGGAAGACGGCTTTCGCGAATTTCTCGATGGCGCCCGCGAGCTGGACCAGCATTTTCGCACCGCGCCGTTTGAACAGAATCTGCCTGTCATCATGGCGTTGCTGGGCGTCTGGCATGTGAATTTCGTCGGTTGCCAGTCCCAGGCGGTGATTTGCTATGACCAGAATCTGGCCCAGTTCCCGGCCTATCTGCAGCAGCTGGATATGGAAAGCAACGGCAAGGGCGTGCAACGCAACGGCCAGCCAGTGGAATGGAAAACCGGTGCCGTGCTCTGGGGGGGCGTTGGCACCAACACGCAGCATTCCTTTCACCAGTTGCTGCACCAGGGCACCCTGATAGTACCGGTGGACTTCATTGTTGGTGTCCGCAGCCAGACGCCAGTGGCTGAACAGCAGGCCGACCTGTACGCCAACTGCCTGGCACAGAGCCAGGCGCTGATGCAGGGCCGCTGTCTGGCAGAAGTGCAGCAGGAGATGCAGGCAAAGGGAGTCGATTCCGCGCAGATCGGCAGGGTGGCGCCACACCGGGTGATTGCCGGCAACAAACCCTCGACGACTCTGGTCTACGAGACCCTGACACCCCGCATTCTGGGTGCCCTGATCGCCCTGTACGAGCACAAGGTGTTCGTACAGTCGGTGATCTGGAATATCAATCCATTCGACCAGTGGGGTGTTGAGCTGGGCAAGCAGCTGAGTGGCGAGATCACCTCGATCCTGAAAGCCGGCAGCACTGATCCCCGCCTGGATGGTTCCACCCAGGGGCTGATCGATTTTTTCAACGTTTCATAGAGAATTAATCAGGAAGAACGGAGGAGCTGTGTGAATTCCACTCCTCCGACCCAAGCCACGGCGCGGTTATCACCGGCGCCGTGCCAGGGCAAGATTCAGAGCTTGCCGTGCTTGTAGTACTCGGTATACATGAAATTGGTGGCTTCGACGAAGCCGTCGACGCTGCCACAATCGAAGCGCTTGCCACGATACCTGTATGCCATCACGCAACCATCCTTGGCCTGCTGCAGCAGAGCGTCGGTGATCTGGATTTCGCCGTTGGCGCCGGGCGGGGTTTTTTCCAGAATCTCGAAAATATCAGGGGTGAGGATGTAGCGGCCGATGATCGCCAGGTTGGACGGTGCCTTGTCGGCGGGGGGTTTTTCCACCATGTCGGTGACGCGGTACAGGCCATCCTTGATGCATTCGCCGGCAATCACACCGTAACGGGAAATGTCGGCCATCGGTACTTCCTCGATCGCCACGATGCTGCAACGGAACTGTTTGTAGAGTTTGACCATCTGCGCCATTACGCCTTCCGACTGCTCCACGCACAGGTCGTCTGCCAGGATGACGCCGAAAGGCTGGTCGCCCACCATGACCCGCGATGTCAGGATCGCATGCCCCAGCCCTTTCATTTCCTGCTGACGGGTATAGGTGAAGGTGCAGTTGGCGATAACATTGCGGATGCTGTCCAGGTACCGCTCTTTGCCAGTGCCCTTGATCTGGTGTTCCAGCTCATAACTGATGTCGAAATGGTCGGCAATGGCGCGCTTGCCGCGGCCTGTCACGAAGCCGATATCGGTCAGGCCCGCATCCATGGCTTCCTCAACCCCGTACTGCACCAGCGGCTTGTTGACGATGGGCAGCATTTCCTTGGGCTGAATTTTGGTGGCGGGCAGGAAGCGGGTACCGTAACCGGCCACCGGGAAGATACATTTCGTGATCATGGGCTAGGCTCTCAGTAATTGCAGTAAGGGCAGGAAAGCGCGAATTCTACACGTTTTGCCCGATGCGAATCCATAATTGGCTGGCTAATTGCAGATCCGTGCACAACTGCCAGATTCGGCGCATCGGTTATACTGAAGCCCAACGGGGAATTTGATTCAGGACATTGACAGCGACACTGATCGTCAGGGAGCGTGCACCTTGAAAGAGTCGGGCAATGCGTTATTCGACTTTGTACTGTTCGGGGGGCGTGGGGATCTGGCCCTGCGCAAACTGCTACCGGCCCTCTACCATATCTACCAGTCCAAACCCTTCCACCCTTCCTCCCGCATCATCGGCGTGGGCCGGGCACCACTCAAGCGTGACGCCTACCTGGCTCTGGTGGAAAGCCGCCTGCAGCAACACCTGGAAGTGGAAAGCTGGGATGAAGTGACCTGGCAGCAGTTTTCCAAGCACCTGTATTTTGCCTCCCTTGATGCGCAGCGGGCGGAGTCCTATCGCGCGTTGCGGGAGCATCTGAGCGACGATGGCCGGCCCCGGGTGTTTTATCTGTCCACCCACTCATCATTGTACGGTGCTGTGGCCTCCAGCCTGGGCTCGATGAACCTGATTTCACCGGAGTCGCGGGTGGTGCTGGAAAAGCCCATCGGCCGTAATCTGGCGTCGGCAAAGCTCATCAGCGGGCAGATGTCGAACTACTTCACCGAGTCGCAGATCTATCGCATCGACCATTACCTTGGCAAAGAAACCGTGCAGAACCTGCTGGTGCTGCGCTTTGCCAATCCCCTGTTCGAATCACTCTGGAATCATCATTACGTTGATCACATCCAGATCACCATAGCCGAATCCATCGGGGTGGAGGGACGTGGCGATTTTTACGAGGAAACCGGTGCCCTGCGCGACATCGTGCAGAACCATCTGCTGCAGTTGCTGTGTATCGTGGCAATGGAGCCACCGGCCAATATAGACCCCGACCGGGTTCGTGATGAAAAACTGAAAGTGTTGCGCTCATTGCGACCACTGCAGGAGGCGTCGATCAATTCCCAGGTGGTACGGGGCCAGTACACTGCCGGCACGGCGGATGGAAAAAAATCTTTTGCTTACACCGAAGAAGAAGGCGTGGCCGACACCAGCACCGTGGAAACCTTTGTCGCCATGAAAGTGCAGATCGATAACATGCGCTGGTCCGGCGTGCCCTTCTACATGCGTACGGGCAAACGCATGCCACGTCGCAGTTGCGAGATCGTGGTGCAGTTCAAGGAAATTCCGCACTGGATTTTCAATACCGCCAAAGGGCCGCTGATGGATAACCAGCTGGTGATCACCCTGCAGCCCAACGAATCCATTACGTTACGCCTGTGCGGCAAGCGCCTGGGCCCCGGCATGGATGTGCGTACGGTTGATCTGAATCTGAGCCCCACTTCCCGCAACCGGCGTTCGCCCGAAGCCTACGAACGCCTGCTGATGGACGTGGTGAAAGGCGACCAGACCCTGTTTTTGCGGCAGGACGAGCTGGAAGAAGCCTGGACGTGGGTAGACCCGGTGTTGTTGCACTGGGAACGCTCCAGTGCGCCGCCGGAATCCTATGTGGCCGGCAGCTGGGGGCCGTCGGGTTCCACGCTTTTATTGGCGCAGGATGGACGCCTCTGGTACGAAGGATCGAAATGACATGTATCGCCTGATGGAATCGACTTGCGAAGCAGATGCCACAACCGACTGCGCAGAATGGTTACTGGCGTTGCTGGAAACCCGGCGCTGGGACCAGCAGCGAATCAGTTTTTTTGTATCCGGTGGCAAGTCGCCGGCTGCCGTTTTCGATCTGCTGGCCGCCACTGACTTTCCCTGGCAGAACGTCGATCTGTTTCTGGTGGACGAGCGCTGGGCGCCGGATCATCCGCAGGATCAGAATGCCACGCTGGTGCAGGAGCATCTGCTGACGCAACGCGGGGCAGCAGTCCAATTCCACCCGTTACTGCTGGATACCGATTTCACCCGCAATCTGGCTGCCTGTAACGAAGCGGTGGCCACCATCAAGCAGCCGGATATCGTACTGCTGGGCATGGGTCTGGATGGCCACACCGCATCCCTGTTTCCCGACGCCGAGGATTTTTCCAACGCGATGCAAACGACGGACCGTTATGTTTCCGTGCATCCCACCAGCGCTCCTTATCCCCGCATCTCCATGAGTTTTTCCTGGCTGGTGTCCGCGCGGCAGATCGTGCTGTTTATCCCGGGCCGCGACAAACGCGATGTATTCAATGGCATTGTGAAAGACAAAAAATCCACTTCGCCGATACGGCCGCTGGCGCAGCAGGCAGACACGCGCTTGACCGTCATCACCACCCGGAAGCGCTCATCATGACTCATCCCGTCGTCCTCAAGATCGCGCAGAAAATTCGCGACCGCAGCCAGGGCAGCCGCGATGCCTATCTGCAGGAATGCGCACTGGGAGCGACCCGCCCTACCTCGCGGGCCCACCTGGGCTGCACCAACCTCGCCCACAGTTACGCAGCGGCAAAGCCCGACGAAAAAATCCTGCTGCGCCACACGGAAATTACGCCGAATCTCGGCATCGTCACCGCGTACAACGACATGCTGTCGGCACACCAACCCTATGGCCATTATCCGGATCTTCTCAAATCCGCTGCGCTGGAATTTGGCGCTACGGCACAAGTGGCCGGCGGCGTGCCCGCCATGTGCGATGGCGTGACACAAGGTCAGCCCGGCATGGAATTGTCACTGTTCAGCCGCGACACCATTGCACTGTCCACCGCAATCGCACTTTCTCATCACGTATTCGACGGTGCGTTGTACCTGGGCATCTGCGACAAGATCGTGCCGGGCCTGCTGATGGGCGCGCTGTCGTTCGGATTTTTGCCGGGATTGTTCGTGCCCTCCGGCCCCATGCACAGCGGATTGTCGAATGAGGAAAAAGCGCGCGTGCGGGTTGCCTACGAGGAAGGCAAGGTCGGCCATGAAACCCTGCTGCAATCGGAGGAAGCGTCTTACCACTCCTCCGGTACCTGCACGTTTTATGGCACCGCCAATTCCAACCAGATGCTGCTGGAAATGATGGGGCTGCAACTGCCGGGCAGTTCCTTCGTGGCGCCCCATTCAGAATTGCGCCAGCAACTGAATCGCGAAGCCGTGCGCATTCTGGTGGAACAATCGAGAAAATCCGGCACAGGGATTGGAGAATTGCTGGAGGCGGAAAACATCGTCAACGCCATGATCGGCCTGCTGACCACCGGTGGTTCAACCAATCACACGTTGCATATTCCCGCCATTGCCCGTACTGCCGGCTGGATCCTGGACTGGAATGATTTTGCGGAACTGTCAGACGTGATTCCGTTGCTGGCGCGGCTGTATCCGAACGGTGCGGCTGACGTCAATCACTACCACCAGCAGGACGGCACACCCGCCGTAATAAAAACCCTGCTGCAGCATGGCCTGCTGTTTCCGGAAATTCGCACCGCCTACGGTTTGCCCTTCACCAACGCCACACATTTTCCCGAACCGGGCGACAAGGCTGTGACGTGGCGCGAGGCCAGGCAACCCAATCCGGAAAGCACATTACTGCGGCCGGTGGAAAAGCCGTTTTCAGCCAGCGGCCTGCGCCTGCTGAGTGGAAATCTGGGTCGGGCAATTATCAAAGTTTCTGCCCTGCCCACCCATCTGCCGCAAACCATGCAGTTACCCGCGCGGGTTTTTCACAGCCAGGAAGAACTGCAGGCAGCATTCAAGGCGGGTGAACTGATCCAGGACTTCATAGCCGTTCTGCCTGGCCAGGGCCCCTCTGCCAATGGCATGCCGGAACTGCACAAACTCACCCCGGCACTGACGTCATTGCAGAATCAGGGATTGCAGGTGGCTCTGCTGACCGATGGGCGAATGTCCGGCGCCTCCGGCAAATTTCCCGCCGCCATTCATGTCACGCCGGAGGCCATACGCGGCGGATTGATCGGCAAAATCCGCGATGACGACCTGATCGAACTCGACTGGAAAACCGGGCGCATGGAACTGCATGTGGCAGCTGCTGAACTTGCACAACGTGCCGATTATGTTTTGCCGCCGCAAACCAACACGCTGGGCCGTCGCCTGTTTGCCAGCGCCCGCGCCACGGTCACCGCCGCCGATCAGGGCGCCAGTTTCATTCTGCGAGAATTGCCATGAGCCCATTCCAACAATTTCTGCAGCGCAGCAAAAAAGTGGTGCCAGTGATTGCCCTGCCGTCTCTGGAAGTGGCTCTGCCGCTGGTGGATGCGCTGGCGGCAGGCGGTGTGACCGTTGTGGAAATCACCCTGCGCACGGATTGCGCGCTGGACGCCATCGCACTGCTCACCCGCGAACGTCCGCAACTGGTGGTAGGCGCCGGCACTGTGAAAAACGCGCAACAACTGCAGGCCGTGCTCAGCGCCGGCGCCCGCTTCATCGTCTGCCCGGGCCTGGATCTGCGTCTGGTAGAAGCAGCGCAAAAAGTCTCGGTTCCGATCCTGCCCGGCATCATGACGCCAACCGAACTGATGCAGGCGGAAAACGCCGGCCTCGACACAGTAAAACTGTTTCCTGCCACGCTGGCTGGCGGCGTCGAATTCATCACCGCCATGCAGGCCGTTTTCCCGGCCATGAAATTTTTCCCCACCGGCGGCATCAGCGAAACCACACTGCAGGATTTTCTGAACTGCGGCAATGTGGTGTGCGTAGGGGGAAGCTGGCTGACGCCGGCGAAATTGTTGCAACAGCAGGATTGGATAAAAATTCGGGAGATTGCGGCGCGCTGTCCGTGAACGCCTGCACCAGATCAGTAACCGCAGGTTCAACGTCAGCAATTCATTGGAAAGAGTGAGATGGTGGATATTGGCCCGGAAAGCTTCCGGGCCAATATTCGGCAGACCGGTCTTACAAGTCGTAATCCGTGTGCGGATGCTCAGCGATTTCGATCAGCACGCCGTCGGTGCACTTGGGATGAATCCAGGCCACTCGGGTGTTGTGGGCGCCGGGCTTGGGCGCATCGGACAGGAATTCATAACCCTTTTCCTTCAGCCGCTTCATGTCGCCTTCCACGTCATCGGTGCGAAAACACAGGTGGTGCAGACCGCCGCCCTTTTTCTCCAGATACTTGGCAATCGGGCCTTCACCACGCAACGGGTGAACCAGCTCGATCTGGGTGCCGCTGATGGGGAAGAACGCCGTGGTGGTTTTCGCATCCTCCACCGCCTCGGTGCCGTTCAGGGCAATGCCGAAGTCTTCCGCGAACCGCTTGATGGCCTTTTCCAGATCCGGAACTGCGATGGCGATATGGTCCAAACCGATGATCATGGTGTTCCCCTCATATAAAGTTATCAACGACCGGTGCAAGGGCGACTATTCTACGGAGGATGCCCGGACGGGGGAAGCCGAGCGGCAGACTTCAGCTGGCCAAGACCACATTGCTCCTCTCCACCAATCGTTCCTCTCAAGCAATCCTCGCCATCAATCCACGGCATCAATCCCTGCACATCAATAAGTTGTCGCCAATTGTTACAGGATTGCGACCCGGCAATGGGTGATTTTCCGGCGTGAATTGGGTAGTCTACCGACCGCCTTACGAGGGCGAACCCTGCTCCGGCTTGCCGCACGCCATTCCGAAATCCCCCCACTACCCTTACAATCCATAGGATTCAGGGCCCGGGGCAAGCGCGCGATGACCGTCCGGACACATCACCGAATCCTGCATTTTGAGGTAGTTATGACAGACAAGATCGAAAAGCCTTCGCTGGCTGACTGGGAAAAGATGGCCGCCAAAGAGAGCAAGGGCAAATCCTCCGATCACCTGGTCTGGAAGACACCCGAAGGCATCGACGTCAAACCCCTCTACACCGCCGCCGACACCCAGGACCTGCAGAACGCCGACACCCTGCCCGGCTTTGCCCCCTACGTGCGCGGCCCGAAAGCCACCATGTACGCCGGCCGCCCCTGGACCATCCGCCAGTATGCAGGTTTCTCCACCGCCGCTGAATCCAACGCCTTCTACCGCAAAAACCTGGCTGCCGGCCAGCAAGGCGCTTCCGTAGCATTCGACCTGGCCACCCACCGTGGCTACGACTCCGATCACCCGCGCGTCACCGGCGACGTCGGCAAGGCCGGCGTGGCAATCGATTCCGTGGAAGACATGAAGATCCTGTTCGACGGCATTCCGCTGGATACCGTATCCGTGTCCATGACCATGAACGGCGCCGTGCTGCCGGTGCTGGCCATGTACATCGTCGCCGCCGAGGAACAGGGCGTGTCGCAGGACAAACTGTCCGGCACGATCCAGAACGACATACTGAAAGAATTCATGGTGCGCAACACCTACATCTACCCGCCCGAAGGTTCCATGCGCATCATCGCCGACATCATCGGCTACACCTCGGCCTACATGCCGAAATACAACTCCATTTCGATTTCCGGCTACCACATCCAGGAAGCCGGCGCTGACGCCGCGCTGGAACTGGCCTTCACCCTGGCCGACGGCAAGGAATACATCGAAACCGCCCTGAAAGCCGGCCTCGACATCGACCATTTCGCGCCGCGCCTGTCGTTCTTCTTCGGCATCGGCATGAACTTCTACATGGAAATCGCCAAGCTGCGCGCCGCGCGCCTGCTGTGGGACCGCATCGTAAAGGAATACAACCCGAAGAAAGACGAATCCCGCATGCTGCGCACCCACTGCCAGACGTCCGGCTGGTCGCTCACCGAGCAGGACCCGTACAACAATGTGGTACGCACCACCATCGAAGCCATGGCAGCCGTGTTCGGTGGCACCCAGTCCCTGCACACCAACGCGTTTGACGAAGCGATCGCCCTGCCCACCGAATTTTCCGCCCGTATCGCTCGCAACACCCAAATCATCATCCAGGAAGAAACCGGCATCACCAAGGTGATCGATCCCTGGGGCGGTTCCTACATGATGGAAAAACTGACCCAGGACATCGCCGACAAGGCGTGGGGCATCATCGAGGACATCCAGGCCCGGGGCGGCATGGCCAAGGCCATCGAGCAGGGTGAACCCAAGCTGCGCATCGAGGAATCCGCTGCCCGCAAACAGGCACGTATCGATCGCGGCGAAGACGTCATCGTCGGCGTCAACAAATACGTATTGAAGAAGGAAGACGATATTGACGTGCTGGAAATCGACAACTCGTCGGTGCGTGACCAGCAGATCGCCCGCCTCAAGCAGATGCGCGAAACCCGCGACCAGAAGGCCTGCCAGGCCGCCCTGGACGCGCTCACTGAATGGGCCAAAACCGGCACAGGCAACGGCCTGGATCTGGCTATCAAGGCCTCCCGCGCCCGCGCATCCGTTGGCGAAATCAGCGACGCCATCGAAAAAGTCTGGGGCCGCTACAACGCCAACAGCAAAACCGTGTCCGGCGTGTACGGCAGTTCCTACGAAAACGATTCCGACTGGACCGAAATGCAGTCCGACATCAAGGCCTTTGAAGACAAACACGGCCGTCGTCCGCGCATGCTGGTGGCGAAAATGGGCCAGGACGGCCACGATCGTGGCGCCAAAGTCATCGCCACTGCGTTTGCCGACGTGGGCTTCGATATCGACTTGTCACCTCTGTTCTCCACACCCAGCGAAGTGGCGAAACAGGCGATCGAAAACGACGTGCACGTCATTGGTGTCTCTTCCCAGGCCGCTGGCCACAAGACCCTGGTACCCGACCTGATCAACGCCCTGAAAGCCCAGGACGCCACCGACATCATCGTGGTGGTCGGCGGCGTCATTCCGCGTCAGGACTACGACTTCCTCTACCAGTCCGGCGTAAAAGGCATCTTCGGCCCCGGCACCAAAATCCCGCTGGCGGCCCGCAAGGTGCTCGATGCCATCAGCATTGCGGACTGACCCCTGATGTCCATCGATAGGGAAGCGCTATTGCAGGGCAACCGGCGTACCCTCGCAAAAGCCATCACGCTGACGGAAAGCAAGCTCGACAGCCACCGGCAGGAGGCACAACTCCTGCTGGAATCGCTGCTGCCTCACACGGGCAACAGCATCCGCATCGGCATCACCGGGATTCCCGGCGTGGGCAAATCCACCTTTATCGAAGCCTTTGGTCTCTACCTGATCAAACAGGGCAAGAAGGTGGCGGTGCTGGCGGTGGACCCCAGTTCCCCCATCACCGGCGGCAGCATCCTGGGTGACAAAACCCGCATGGAAGTGCTGTCCCAGCAGGAAAATGCCTTCATCCGCCCTTCCCCCAGCGGCGGTGCCCTGGGCGGTGTGGCGCAGAAAACCCGGGAAAGCATGCTGTTGTGCGAAGCCGCAGGCTACGACGTGATCCTGGTGGAAACCGTGGGTGTGGGCCAGTCGGAGTACGAAGTGGCCAGCATGGTGGATTTCTTCCTGGTTCTGATGCTGCCCAACGCCGGTGACGAGCTGCAGGGCATCAAGAAGGGTATTCTGGAACTGGCAGACGCCATCGTGATCAACAAGGCCGATGGTTCGGCCCGCGCCATGGCCGATCAGGCCCGCCAGCATTACAACAATGCCCTGTCGATCCTGCATCACAACCACTTCTGGCAGCCCCGCGTACTGCTCTGTTCTGCCATGGAAAACAAGAACATAGATGTGATCTGGGAGATGGTTACCCAGTATCACCAGTGCTCGCTCGACGCCGGCGTCTTCCACCCCAAGCGTGCCCGCCAGAACCAGGAATGGATGTGGCGTCTGGTGCACGAACTGATCAATCGCAGCCTGAGTCACGATCCGCACGCCAAGGCAGTTTGTGACGCCATGCAAAATAAGGTAAATGCCGGTCAGACAACGCCTTACATTGCTGCCCACAGGATTGTAGAATCCTTGCGACAAATCTGATTTTTATTCTATAAGTAACTGGTTGGTATGTCCGTTGCTTCACACAGATACAATCAGATAACTTTTGTGTAATCCGGATTCACACAAACTGTGACTTTTGTGCATTGTCCCCTGGCTAAAGTTCAGCCAGAATAAGGAAATACGGGCCAATGACGGGACATGGTGGGATCCGCTATGGGAACCAAGATGATGAGTGATACTGAACAACGCGGCGGCAACGTTTCCAGTGTCGCAGTCACGCTCCCGTCGCTGGTGAAACAGGTGAAGGACAACACCTTCGCCATCCTGTCCAATAATTTCAGCCACTTCTTCAGCAGCTGCGACGATCTGTTTTTCGATCTCGCCAGCAAGGCCGGTTCCAACAAGGAACAGAATCTCTATTTCGATTCGATGCGCGAAGTGCGCATGAAAAAGCCGCAGGTCTGGTCCCTGTTCAAGGACGGCTACGAGGAAAACTTCCGCAATCTCACCAAGAGCCGTCTTTCCGGCAAGAAAAAATCGGCGCCGGAACCGCTCAATCTGGACACGATGCAGTTGGTGGACAAGGAAGACATGGAACAGGACGTTGCCATCACTGGCATCGTCAACAAGGCCCGCACTGAAAATCAGGAACAGCTGTATCAGCTGAACTGCCGCTTTGATTACCTGTTGCCAGATGTGAAAGTCAACGAAGGCAACAATCCGCTCGATCCCTCCCAGATCTGCAACGCGGTCAGCAAGGCGCTGCGTGTGCTGGACCTGGATATCCGTTGCAAGGTGATCCTGCTCAAGCATCTGGATCGCACGGTGATCGTTGAGCTGCGCAACATCTATTCCCTCGCCAATGAATTGATGATCAATGCCGGCGTGCTGCCGCAGATCCGCTTCGGCGTGAAAAAGCAGCCTGGCAGCGTCACCGGCCCCACCGCTGTTCCCGCCCCCATCAGTGCGGATCAGGCTGAGCTGGCGGGAGCGCTGCAGTCTGCGCTGGCAAGCCAGCCGCAGGGCATGCCTGGTGTTGCTTCATCCGGTATCGCCAATGCAACACTGGGACAGGTGCTGGGTATGTTCCAGCAGCTGCGTCAAAACGGCGTGCAGATTCCCAATGCGGTTTCACGTCCGGTGATTGGCAACGCCATCCCGGTGGACCCCGATACCCTGATCGATGCACTGACCCATCTGCAACTGTCGTCCGACTACGTGGCGCAGCCGCATCTGTACAACATCCGCAGCGTCGTCGAGAAAGTGCTGGAGGAAAACCGCAGCCGCGGCAAACCCGACGCCCTGAACCAGTCCGATGAAGACATCATCAACCTGGTAGCCATGTTCTTCGATTTCGTACTGGACGACCGCAACCTGCCGGTGCCTTTCCAGGCGCTGATCAGCCGTTTGCAAATTCCGGTATTGAAAGTGGCCCTGAAGGATCGCGAGTTTTTCAGTCACACCGATCATCCGGCCCGTCGCCTGATCAACGAAATTGCCGCGTCCGCCGTGGGCTGGGACCAGTCCGAAAAAGAAGCGCAGGATCATCTGTACAAGGAAGTGAACCGCGTAGTGCATGAAATTATCGAGCACTATACTGGCGATATCACCATCTTCGAAAAAGGGCTGATTTCCCTGCAGCAGGCGCTCAAGCTGGAAGTCACCAAGGCCAACGTGCTGGAAAAGCGTACCCAGGAAGCAGCCCAGGGCAAGGCAAAAGCCGAACACGCCCGCGAGGAAGCCAATCAGGTGTTGCTGAGCCGGCTGCGGGATGCCCATCTGCCAGAAAGCATTCTGTCGTTCCTGGTGAAGGAGTGGCAGAAGGTGTTGATGTACGTGAATCTGAAACAGGGCACCGAAAGCACCGAGTGGCTTGAAGCCAAGCAAGTGATCGACGATCTGGTGTGGGCCGTGCGCCCGCATCAGGATGACCGCTCCATGAACCGGGTGGACAGGGTCAAGGACGAGGTGATCCGCAAGGTCTCCAACGGCTTGGAAAGTGTGTCCATTTCCCGCGACACCATTCTTAACACGCTGTCGGTGATCGAGCAGATTTTCGAAATGGTATTGACCCGCCGTCTGACCGAGAAGGATCTGACCGGTATGCGCCCGGAGCATCTGGTGGCGCTCGGACAGGTCGCCAACGCCCATGGCAAAGACTGGGAAGAGATGACAGCGGTGGAACGCCAGCAGATGAAATTGCAGGCTGCCGCCAAGGAATACGTCACCAAGGCCAGCAGCATCCGCTCGGGCACCTGGATGATCTATACTCCACCCAACAGCGCCCGTTCCTTCCGTTGCAAACTGGCAATGGTCACCGAACCCGGCGAATCCTACGTTTTCGTCAACCGCTTCGGTCTGCGGGTGTTCGAGAAAAAACTCAACGAATTCGCCCACGACATGCAGAAAGGCTACGTGAAACTGCTGGAATCGGGCGTGCTGTTCGACAGGGCCATGGACAATATCAGTGACAAACTGAAGAAAATGGCTGGCTAATCCACCGACGCTGCCTTTGTTTGGATGCTTTTGGATAACGTAACCTTTATCAGTTACATCGGCGGGAGCATTCTGTTTTCCGCCCTCTCCCTCATAACCCTCTACCTGGTTTCGCGACAGCAGCTCACGCTTTCCACCCTGATTGCGATGCTGCTGTCAGCCGTCTGGTGCGGCGTGCTGGCCGTTGATTCCCTGCATCCGGAACTGAGCGTACGCCAGCTATTATTGCTGGAAACCATGCGCACCGGTGCCTGGATCAGCGCCATGCTGCAGCAACTGCGCTTCTACAATCACAGCGGCGTGCACCGCGGTCCATTTCTGATTCTGAATTGCCTGTGGGTGCTGTGCGGATTTCTGTTTGTCCTGCTGTTTCCGTTGTTGCTGCCGGATTCCGACCAGATGCTGTATGTGTGGGGCAGCCTGCTGTTGTCCATTCTGGGCGTGGTGGCGGTGGAACAATTGTTCCGCAATTCCGCCCAGTATCGCATCAGCAAGTTTCTCAGCATCGGATTGGCGGCGCAGTTTCTGTATGACCTGTACCTGTTTTCCCATGCTGCACTGTTTGGCGTGCTGGATGCCGAACTCTGGCAGGCGCGGGGCGCGGTTAGCGGCAGCGTCGCCATCTTTCTGGCTATTGGCATGCTTGGCGTCACCGGCCGCGCGGCGCCACAACCAACACGGGTTGCCATTTCGCGCCCTGTCGCTTTCTACACCACCAGCCTGACCACTGCCGGATTTTTCCTGGCGCTGATGGCAGCCGGCGGTTATTACATCAAGCTCTACGGCGGCAACTGGGGCACCGTCATCCAGATCACTGTCATCACCAGTTCGCTGGTGGCCATCGCCATCGTGTTCCTGTCGGACGTCACCCGCACCAAATTGAGCGTGTTCATCGACAAGCATTTTTTCGTGCACAAATACGATTACCGCTCGCAGTGGCTGAACCTGATCCATCATCTTTCGGCCTCATCCGGCGGTAGCGGCCAGGACATCCATCATCGCGCAATCCAGGCCGTGGCCAGCACGTTCAAGTGTCCGGGCGGCATGCTGTGGCTGAACAACCGTTTCGGCAAACTGATTCCCGTTGCCGTAATGAACATGAAAGTGGACAGCATGGATTTCGAGGAACCGGCTGAAAGCCCGTTCTGTCGCGTGCTGCGGGAGGAGGAATGGGTTTTTTCCCCCCACGCTCCCCATGATCACGAACTGGGAACCCACAATGAAATGCTGCCGCACTGGATCACACGGATTCCCGGCGTGTGGCTGATCATTCCATTGCTGGTCGACCATGAACTGATCGGATTTCTGGTGCTGGCGGCGCCAACCCAGGAATCACCGCTGACCTGGGAGGATCTGGACCTGCTGAAAACCGTAGGACGAGAAGTGGCAGTGTATCTGTCCCGCAACGAGGCTGCTGAAATGCTGGCCCAGTCGAAACAGTTCGACGCCTACAACAAGCTCACCGCCTTCATCATGCACGATCTGAAAAACCTGATCGCGCAACAGGCGCTGGTGGTGGAGAACGCCGCCAAGCACAAGGAAAATCCCGCCTTCATCGATGACATGATCCGCACCATCGACAACTCTGTGCAAAGAATGAGCAATCTACTCAAGAAGCTGCAACAGACCCAGCCCACCAGCGGCCGCTCGTTGCCGCTGAAAAATGTCGTCATCAATTCCGTGAAGAAATGCCAGGACCGGGTGCCGCGCCCGTCGTTGAGAATTCTGAGCGATTCACTTAAAGTGGTGGCCGATGAAGACAACCTCGAGATGATCATCACGCACATCATCAAGAACGCGCAGGAAGCAACCGCGGCCGACGGATACGTGGACATAACACTGCGCAATGACAGTGGTTATGCCCTCATCGAAGTGGAAGACAACGGTTCGGGCATGGATGCGGACTTTGTCAAGAACCGCCTGTTCCGCCCTTTCGACACCACCAAATCCGGCAAGGGCATGGGCATCGGCGTGTACCAGACGCGGGAATTCATCCGCAACCTCGGTGGCGACGTCACCGTAAAAAGCGAACCCGGCATCGGCACCACTTTTACGATCTACATTCCGGTCGAAGCCCAGGCCAAAGCCGTATCCTAACAACAAGCCTACGATGGATCGCCTCCTCATGTCAGACCACAAGCCCGCACTTCTCATCGTCGAAGATGATCTTGGGCTGCAAAGCCAGCTGCGTTGGCATTTCGACAAGTACGAAGTGATTATCGCGTCCGACCGCAAGAGCGCCATCGCCGCCGTGCGCATGCACGAGCCTGCCGTAGTGCTGCAGGACCTGGGCCTGCCACCGGATGAGGAAGGTGTCGAGGAAGGCTTCGCCACCATCCAGGAAACCCTGCGCCTGGCACCCGCCACCAAGATCATCGTAGTCACCGGTTACCATGATTATGAAAACGCGCTGCGCGCCGTGGCGCTTGGCGCTTATGACTTCTACCAAAAACCCGTCAACACCGACACGCTGGACCTGATCGTGCAGCGGGCCCACCAAATGTGGTCGCTGGAACAGGAAAACAAGCGGCTGCAGGAAACCCGCGCGGCGCCCCTGCCCGGTGTGATCGCCTCGGACGAGCGCATGCACAGTGTCTGCCGCACCGTTGAGAAACTGGCACCCACCGATGTGACCTGTCTGATCCTGGGCGAATCCGGCACCGGCAAGGAAGTGATTGCGCGCGCCATCCACAATCGGAGCAAACGTCGCGATCGTCGCTTCGTCGCCATCAATTGCGCGGCCGTGCCGGAAAACCTGATGGAAAGCGAACTGTTC
Source organism: Gammaproteobacteria bacterium (assembly GCA_013178375.1). Classification (GTDB taxonomy): domain Bacteria; phylum Pseudomonadota; class Gammaproteobacteria; order Pseudomonadales; family Ketobacteraceae; genus Ch67. The sequence continues at coordinate 54,950 of JABLXQ010000014.1, read as the reverse complement.
GGCTACGAGAAAGGCGCCTTCACCGGCGCGGCCAAACGCACGCTGGGCAAGGTGGAAGTGGCGCACGAGGGCACCCTGTTCCTGGACGAAATCGGCGACATGCCGCTGCCGCTGCAAGCCAAATTGCTGCGCTTCCTGCAGGAACGCGTCATCGAGCGGCTGGGTGGACGCGAGGAAATCCGGGTCGATGTGCGCGTGGTATGTGCCACCAACAAAAATCTCAGTGAAATGGTCGCGGAAGGTTCATTCCGTGAAGATCTGTACTACCGCATCAGTGAAATCGTGGTGGAACTGCCACCCCTGCGGGAACGGGGCGGGGACAAAATTCTCATCGCGCGGCATCTGCTGACCAAATATGTGGATCAGCTCAGCAAGGGCATTCGCGGCTTCACTCCGGAAGCTGCCGCCGCCATCGAATCCTACGAATGGCCGGGCAACATCCGCGAGATGGAAAACAAGATCAAGCGCGCGGTGATCATGTGCGATCAGCGCAACGTGGGAATCGCGGACCTGGGCCTGCCCCAACCGGATGACATTTCGCTGAACCTGCGCACCGTGCGCCAGGACGCCGAGCGCGCGGCCATCATCCGCGCCATCAGCATGTCCGACAGCAACATCTCGGCAGCGGCAAAACTGCTGGGCATTACCCGCCCGACCCTCTACGATCTAATCAAGAAATACAATATTCACGTGTCTGAAAACTGCAAGGACTGAATCATGCTGCGTATGTCTGCCCACCTGCTCGTACTGCTGCTGGCGCTGGTGTTCGCCCCAGGGTGCGAGAAAGCCAGCCAGCCCGAAAACAAATCGACAGAAATCCTCAAGCGGGCAGAAAGCTACTTTGCGCAGGGCCAGTTCAATGCTGCCACCATCGAGGTGAAGAACGCGCTGAAGGAAAACAACAGCAACCTGGACGCCTTTCTGCTGCTGGCGCGGATCTATCTGGAACAGGGCAACTACAACAACGCAGCCAAGGTATTGCTGGAACTGCCGCAGGACAATCTGCAGGTGGTCATCCTGCTGGGCCACACCTATCAACACCAGGGTAAATACAAATCCCTCTTTCAACTGCTGCAACCACTGAAGGATCGTGATGACGCGCGCGACTCCGTCGAATTCCAGCTCCTGCTGGCCCGCAGTCTCGCCCGCCACGAGGCGCCGCAGGAGGCGCAAACATTGCTGCAGACGCTTGCTGGCCGTCTGACCAAGCCGGAGCAACTGGCAGAACTGGAAGTGGTGCGCGCCCAGGCCTGGCAGGCACAAGGCGATCAGACCCGGCAGATGGAAGCTCTGGACAGCGCCCTGCGCCATCAACCCAACAACACCGATGCGCTGGTGGAAAAGGCCCGCCTTTACATCCAGAACCGCAATTACGAGGCGGCTGAAGACGTGCTGAGTCAGGCTCTGATGGCACTGCCGTCAACCGACACCATCACCCTCAAGCGGCTCAACATCCTGCAGGCCATGGTGGCGACGCTCACCCGTCAGGGCCGCTCTGTGGAAGCCATGGTCTATTCCAAGCTGATCGCAGAAGCCAATCCCAAGGCCCAGGAACTTCAGGCGGAATTCCAGTCCGCCGTGGACCAGCTCAAGGCCGGCAATCTCAAGGAAGCCGAGACCATTCTCAGCAAGCTCTACAGCAGCGAACACACGGCACTGGCCGGATCGGTGCTGGGCCTGATCAAGTTCCAGCAGGGCGAATTCGAGCAGGCTGCGCAACTGCTGCAGGATACCGTTGATCCGGAGACGGCTTCGCCCGAAGCCTTGCGCGCCTTTGCCGAATCGCAGCTGCGACTGCAGAATCCGGAGCAGGCGTTGAAAACCATCGAAGCCAATGTCAGCGAGCATCCGAATGATCCGGATATCCTCGGCATCTATGGATTGTCACTGCTAGCCACCCAGCATGACGAGAAGGGCATCGAAACGATCAAGGCCGCCCTGAAGCTGGATCCGGCGCGCTCGCGTCTGCGGCTGGCCCTGGTGGACACCTACAACCGGCAGGGAAAATTCGACGATGCGCTGCTGCAACTGGAAGCCGCCTACAGCACCACACCGGATGACATAGTAGTGCAGGAACGGCTGGTCAAGCAGTACCGTATCATGAAGAAGGATTCTGCACTGGCACTGCTGGTGGATGCTCTGGCGAAGAAGCCCGCACCCCAAAGCCAGGCGCTGGCGGGGCTCGCCATGCTCGCCAGTGATCCGGCACGAGCAGCCGTGCTGCTGGACAAAGCCTACCAGGCAGCGCCGCTCGATATGTCAGTCTTGCGTGCCCAGGTCGCCCGCTACACTGTTGCGGGCGACCATAGCAACGGCCTGCGGTTCGCGAAGGAACTCATCTCCCTCAATGTAGACGATCTGTTTGCCTTGTCGGTTGCCACCCAGGCAGAGATCACGCAGAAACGGGACGCGGCGGCTGTGGAGTACCTGAATTCACTGAGCCAGCAGAACGCCAATGCCTGGGGCCCGGATTTCGTGCTGGCCCGTTATAACCTGGCGGAAGGCAAAATTGACCTGGCCCTTCAGCATGCCGAGAGCGCTCTTGCCCGCTCCGCATTCAATCGCACCACCACAGTACTGGCAACGCAACTGCATTTCCTGAAAGCACAGCAACTGGCTGCCAATCGCCAGTTTGCCGAAGCGCGGGAAACCCTGATGAAAGGCTTGCAGATTGATCCATCTAACCTTGAGCTGATGCATCTGCTGGTTGCGGTCGAGCTGGAGGAAAAGAATATCAAGTCGGCGGAAAAACTCGTGGGCGAAATGGAACAGATGGCCTCCGGCTCCCATTTTGCCTACATGGCTGCCGGCGATCTCGCCGAGGCCAAGGGCGAGCAGAGCGCCGCCCTCACCGCCTATCAGAACGCCTGGAAAGTCCAGGCTTCGGATCGACTGGGCAATATCCTGTGGTCGCGGATGGAAAAGGATACCGATCAAGTCCGCGAAAAATTCCTGCAGGAATGGAAAAAGCGTATTCCTGCCAGCTTTCAGGCGCTGACAATCGAAGGCCTGTTCCGGCAGTCGAAGGGTAGCAGTGCGGCTGCAATAGAAGCCTACAAACGCTCACTGGCCATCAACCAGCGCCAGCCAGCAGTACTCAACAATCTGGCCTGGCTGCAACTGGAAGCCGGTGATCTCAAAAATGCACTGCAGAACGCTTCTGCCGCCCAGCGTCTGAGCCCCGAAAATCCATCCATTCTTGATACTTATGGCTGGATTGCCTTCAAGAGCGGCGATACCGCGACTGCCCTGAGCGCATTGGAACAGGCAGCCCGCCTGTTGCCTGACAACCCGGAAATCACTGACCACCTGACGCAGGTGCGTAATGCCCGCTGACGCAAGGGTGCAGCGCACTGGGTGATGAAACGACGAAGGCCGGCATTTGCCGGCCTTCTGCATAAACCATGTGTCTTGCTTCTGATATCCTAAAACCGCAGACCGACGCTGGCACCGACGGTGTGAACCTCGTAATTTTCCTCATCCAGCTGACGGTCAGCATCTTCCCGGGTTATCCAGAAGTCTGCACCCAATGACTCATAGAAATCGTGTTCCAACGCCAGGCGATAGTACTTCGTGTAATCAACCTGCTGCGTCGTTACTGTCTCCAGCACATCCTTGTTGTCATCTCTTGTGAAATTGAATTCAAAGCTGGCGCGCGTCTGTGAGGAGATATTGCGCTCCATCAGCAGATTGAAGCCCTTGCGCAAGGTGTCACTGCTCCCATCCACCGCTTCCTCATCATCCAGATAAATACTGGGGCTGATGGTGAATGTGGCTTCGGTGCCATACCCGTACCCCAGGGAGTAACGGGTTCGCTTCACGATTTCCACTTCGTCGGTGTTGACGTCATTGGGCAATTCAATATCGTCACTGGGCTCAAAAAAACGGCTGGCACCAACGCTGCTATCCGTTACATCGTGATAGGCGCTAAAGGTCAACGAGTGCAACTGGTTACTCCAGTCGATGTTGGCCTCGTATTGCGGCTCATCGGTCTCTTCGCTGACTTCCGGCTCCACCGTGACATGCCCCAGCGCCAGCCAGATGTTGCCGCCATTGATACGGCGGTTAATGCCCAGATGATAATCCGTTGAGCGGTAGTCCTCGTCCTGCTCGAACTGCACCTTCTCCTGGCCAACGTTCAGGCTCAGGTCCAGCAGGCTGGTAGCGGCATGTGTCCAGTCCACGTTGGCGCCCGCGCGATCACTGTCACTGTCGCCGGACTCACGAAACGTGACTCGTTCAGCGTTACCAATCAACAACACACGATCCCGCGGCAGCAGGATCAGCGTCAGTGAAGGTGTAGTGGTGTAGCGGTTACGCTGATCGCGGTTTTCCGGAGTATTCAGCGCAGAGCTGTCGCGCGTGGTAGTTTCCGACTGGATCGAGTTGTTCCACTCGAAGCGGCCCGGAAAAGGCGACAGATTCAGGTTGGCCGTGCCGTTGTAGTAGCTGGTGGCATCAAATGAGTCCCGCTCGTAACGCTCATGGGAGATAGCGTAATCGATGGCATACTGGTAAAAGGTTTCCTGGTCCTGCAGATCGGCACCGAGTTCAATTGTTTCAACCCAGTCATTGCGACGATCCTCGTTCGACAGAAAAACGTTGTCGGTCCATTCGGCACTCAGGCCGGCAGTGACGCCTGTTTCCACCGCCGTAAAACCTGGCGATGAAACACAAAGCAGCACCATTCCCACAGATGGGTATTTAACTCCGCGCATTGGGTAAACCCTCAGATAGCTGAGATCAGAAAATCAATTATTGAAGATGATGCCGGCAAGTCTGTCTTCGCCGATCGTGTCAACGGCGGCTGCAACCTGAGCCTCATTGACCCGGCCATAAGGTACCACCAGTACAACCAGATCGCTCAGTTCGGTGAGGATGCGTGCCTCTGCCGATACACCGATGGGTGGTGCGTCCAGTATCAGATAGCGATCCGGATAACGGGTCTTGAGATTTTCGATAAAGCCCGCCATGCGCGCGGAAGAAAAATACTCGGCGCCCACTTCCGTATGTGTCCCCACGGGAACCACGCGCAGTCGCGGAATGCCCGTTGCGTAAATGATGTCATTTACATCCAGTTTTTCTTCTGCCAGATAATCGGTCAGGCCATAATCCGGCTCCACGTCCAGCAGTTTTTCCAGACTGGGATCATAGAGATTGCAATCGATCAGCAGTGCGGTTTTGGTCTTGTCCAGCGCGAACACGGCGCCCAGGTTGGTAGAGATGAAGCTGGTGCCGGCCTTGTCGGCAAGGGATGTAACCATGATCACCATATTGCTGTTGCCGCCCAGCTTCAGCAGCTGGGTACGCAGCTCGCGAAAGGTGTTCAGCACTTCCTTATTGGGCATGCCGGGATAGACGATACGGCGCTCGGCCATCTCCTCGATGCTCATGCGCCCCAGTTCGGCCATGTTGGAAATACGGGCTGCGCCGGAGGTCGACTTGGGCAGATCCACTACCTGGGAGCGACGTGGCTTGCCATCAGCGAAGTTATCTTTTTCCATTAAATGATCCCTTTAAAGCGTGCTGCCGCGATAGCCAAGTACACACAGAAAAACAGGAACAGAAAGCCACCCAGCAAAATCACGTCACTCCGCATCATGCGTTGCGACAAGGGGCTGGTGATGTGGGGTACCACGCCGAGGATCGGCACCTTGGACACAGCCTCCAGTTGTCCGCGAAAACGGATGCGGGGATCGAATTGCAGATACAGCACCAGCACGCCAATGGGCGCCAGGAAACCCAGCACGGGTCCCATCACGAAGAAGTGCAGGAAGCGCAAGCCAGTGGGTGTCAGCGGATACACCGGCGGCTCCTGGATGCGGTAGGTGACACCCTGCCCCTCCACGTCCAGAGTCATGGACAAACGCGCCCGCTCCTTCCGGCCGAGCATATCTTCGTATATGGATCGGTTAACGTCATAATCGCGCGTCAACTCCGACAGATCGGCTTCACGTGCGGCAATGCGCTGCTTGCGCGCATATTCGTCCTTGAGCAGGGATTCGGTACGATCCAGCCGCCGCCGCATCGAATCCAGCGACACGCGCTCCGTGGCGATCTCGGAACGCAGTCTTTCATAGAGTGGATTCACGTTGGCATCGGCACTTCTGCTGCTGCCACTTTGTGTCCGACGGGTTTCGGTATCTCGGATCGCGCGCTGCATGTCGTCGATCTGATGTTGCAGCGCCACCACATCCGGATGTGATTCGGTGTAGGTAAGTTTCAACGTTGCCAGTTCTGACTGCGCCTCCATCAACCGTTCGCGATAGACGTCAGAGCGAAAACGACGTTCCACGAACTGGCTTTCTGATGACAGTTGACGCTCCAGTGAGGCAACGCGGGTGGTGGATTCCTCAATATTGAGTCGGATGGTTTCGATTTCACCACGCAGGGTTGCAATGCGGGCTTCCACCGCCTGATCAGTTCCATCAAAGTTGCTGGAGGTAAAGGCCTTCAGCTTTTCCTCCGCTTCCTGCAACTGCGCCTTGTAGGTCTTGACCTGCTTGTCGATAAACATGAAGGCCTCGCTGCTTTCCTTGCGCTTGCTGTCTGAGGCGTTCTTGATGAACAGATCCGTCACCTTGGAAATGATGTTATAGACTTCATTCGGATCGTTACCGGTGTACGACAGCTTGATGAAGTTCGAACCCATGTTTTCCACGTTGAGGCCGGCCCGCAACTTGTTGATCTTCGCTTCCACTTCATATTCATTGTTGACGTCGGGCGTCAATCCCAGATCCGTCACCACCTGCTGCAGCAGGCGGGGTGACATCACCACCTCACGTACCACCCGGCCCTGGTCTGTGACCGAAGTAGTGGACGCCTGGCCTTCCAGCAGCGGCTTGATAATGTTCTGCTGGTCAGCAAACACGCTGGATGACGACATGTATTTCTTGGGATACAACAGCCCCGCGGCTACTACCACCAGACTGATCACCGCGAAAATCAGGATTACCCAGGTCTTGTAGCGGAGCATCTCCCGCAACAGGACCCGGATGAACTCGAATATATAGGCGATCTGGGATGAAGTACCGCTCATGATTTCTCAACTGACCTCAGAACATTTTTTCCGGAATGGTGACGATATCGCCCGGCAGCACCGGATAATTCGTCTTGATGTCACCCTCGTCCAGAATATCTTTCAGGCGAACCGGGTATACCTTGGTGCCCTCCGGAGTGACACGGTACAGTTTTGCCGAATTGGCATCAGCAAATTCCGTCAGGCCGCCGGAAACAAGTACCAGATCCATAATAGTCATTCCCTTCTGGTATGGCACTGATGAGGGATTCTGGACCGCGCCGGTAACCCGCACACGATGCAGGAACTCGGAGCTGCTGGCATTGGTAACAACGACCGTAACCTGCGGATTCCGCACATAGTTTTCGAGCTTTACCGTAATATCGTGAGCCAGTCCGGCCGGTTCCTTGCCAGCGGCGGACACGTCACCCACCAAAGGCACTGAAATCATGCCGTCCGGCCGTACCGGAACGGTTACCGACAGCTCCGGGTTCTTCCAGACTGAAACCGAAAGACTGTCGCCCACACCAATCTTGTAGATTTCCTTGTCCAGTTGCAGGGACTCGGTCGGAGCCGCAGGCCCTTTGTCCGACGTCGCACACCCTGCCAGCAATCCCAGGCTGAATAATGCGATAAGAATCTTGTTCATGAAGTCATTCCTTATGGTCTAAGTCTGTTTGGATTAACGAACGCCCTTACCCAACAATACAACCTCGACAGTCTGGATCACTATCAAAATATCCAGCAGCAGACTGTGATTTTTTGTGTAGTAGAGGTCATACCGCAGCTTTTGCGCGGCGTCCTCCACTGACGCACCGTAGGGATACTTGAGCTGTGCCCAGCCCATCAGCCCCGGCTTGACCCTGTGGCGCTCGTCGTAGAAGGGAATCTGTTTGCTCAGGTTGCCAACAAACTCCGGGCGCTCCGGGCGCGGCCCAACAAAGCTCATGTCGCCACTCAGTACATTGTAGATCTGGGGCAATTCATCCAGCCGTGTGTTGCGGATGAAGGCCCCCACCCGGGTAACCCGGTCATCTTTCTGGCGGGCCCAGACTGCACCATTCTTTTCGGCGTCGGTACGCATGCTGCGGAATTTGAAGAGATCGAAATGCTTGCCGTTGAGACCCACCCGGGTCTGCCGATACAACACCGGAGCGCCATCTTCAAGGTACACCGCCAGGGCAGTCAGCAGCATGAAAGGCCAGGCAATCGCCACCAGGATCAGGCTGATAATGATGTCGAAGATGCGCTTGGACAGATCGCGCGCGCCGGAATAGCGGAATCCTTCGGAAAAGAGCATCCAGCTGGGATCCAGCTGATTCAGCTCAATACGACCGATTTCCCGTTCGCAAAAACCGACTGCGTCGATGACATCGATTCCCGCCAGCTTGCAATCCAGCAGCGAATCGATAGGCAGGTTGCCACCCATGTTGCGACGTCGCTCGTCCAGCGCCACCACGATCTCGTTCACGCGATTGGTCTTGCAGAATTCCAGCAGGTCGGACCCGAGGTCCAGCAGGCGCTCCTGATCGACAACCTGTTCAGCAGAACCGTTTGGCACGAAACCGATGATCTGGCACCCGGAACTGCGATCGCCGCTTTCCAGATTGGTTCGAATTTCCTCCGCGCGTGGACCAGCCCCCAGCACCAGCACGTTGCGTTTCAGGCGCGAAATATCCACCAGCAAGAAGAACAGCGCACGTGCCAACAGGCACAGGATCAGTGCCAGCACGACGGCAATGGACAGAACCCCACGCCCCAGTTGCAACATCGGGAAAATGTAATAGAGAACAGTGAGCGCCGCGGATCCCAGCAGGAAAAAGCTCACAACCGACCTGACGGCCAGCCCGGAAAATCCTTCCCGCAATTTGGATTCATAAACCCCCAGCGACAGCGTGCAGCACAGCATCACGACCGCAAATACCGAGCTTCTGTAAGCGTAGGGATCTCGATGGTCCAGGATATGAATCACTTCCTGCGGCAAGCGGATAGACACCGCAAGATAAACCGCCAGTACCAGCAACCAGTACTCGATCAGGGCCAGGATGATGTATTGGAGCGGCAGGTAATGCTTGAAAATGCGTATGTGGAACACGCCAAATCCCTTTAACAAACAGAAGGTTGGATTAAATCACGCAAACAGGCGGTTTTCAAACAGGTCATACAATGCAAAACAGACGACTGGGCATCGTTTATCCGAACAAGTTTAACACAATCCCGCCAATCTCCAGGGAAACGGAATGAGCAAAAGTCAATTATTGGCCGCGGAAGAACAGTTGCGATCCAGCAGCGGTTGCCACCAATGGCGGTTGTGCAGATACCAGTCGACGGTGCGCTGCAGTCCATCTTCGAATCGGGTGGCGGGCACAAAACCCAGTTGCTGGTTTATCTTGCCGGCGTCGATGGCATAACGGCGGTCGTGACCCGGGCGGTCGGAGACGAACCGGATCGCCGATTCACAGATCTGCCCCTTTGCCGCCGGACAGTCGGGAAACAGCCGGGGCAGGCTGGTATCCTGCCGAAAAGCCTGATCCACAATGGTGCAAAGCAGCCTTACCAAACCCAGGTTATCCCGCTCGTTGTTGCCACCTATGTTGTAGGTCTCCCCCACTTCGCCCCGCTGCAGCACCAGCTCAATGCCCCGGCAATGATCCTCTACAAAAAGCCAGTCGCGGACGTTGCCACCATCGCCATAGACCGGAACTGTTTGCCCCAGCAGCAAGTTGCAGATGGAGAGCGGAATGAGCTTTTCCGGAAAATGATAAGGCCCGTAATTGTTGGAACAGTTGCTGGTAGTGACCGCCAGGCCATAGGTATGGTGGTAAGCCCGAACAAGGTGATCGGAAGCAGCCTTCGACGCCGCATAGGGCGAATTCGGCTGAAAGGGAGTGCGCTCGGTGAAAGGCGGTTCGGTGGGCCCCAGGGAACCAAATACTTCGTCAGTGGATATATGATGAAAGCGGTGGCCCTGCAGCCCGCCCTGTTCCACCAGCCACACCTGGCGGGCTGCCTTCAGCAGCGCATGCGTTCCCACCACATTGGTTTCTATGAAGGCATCGGGGCCCGTAATGGAACGATCCACATGGCTTTCAGCGGCAAAATTGACAATGACCTGGATTGCGAACTCCCGCAGCAGCCGTTCCTCCAGGGCCTGATCCCGGATGTCGCCCTGGACAAAATGAATCGCCTCTGCGGCAATCAAATCCTGCAGGCTGGCGCGGTTGCCGGCGTACGTCAGTGCATCCAGTATCACCAGCTTGTCGGCCGGATGCTGCGCGTGCCAGTAATGAATGAAGTTGGCGCCGATGAAACCGGCGCCACCGGTGATCAGAATATTCTTCATAAACTGAAATCTCGAAAACGAATCCGGTGGATCAGGGAATCCGGCGCTTCAGCGGCATCATGCGCAAGGACACCAGCGTATCCTCGGCCTTGTTCATTCTCGACACATTGTCGAATGGGCCCACGTTAACCCGGTACCAGCCCGCGCCGGCAGAGTCGGCACTCTGATAGGAGGCTTCCATGCCCAGCGAGCGCAGCTTCTGCACCAGACGCTGGGCTTCCGCCAGATCCCGCACTGACGCCGCCTGCAGCAGGTAACGCTGTCCGGCCCGCTTGCGGTCTTCTTCCGTAATGTAGACACCACGCTGCACCGGAACGCTCCAGGAGCTTCCCGCCAGAGAATCATAGAAGCCGAATTGCGGCTCGCCAGAGCGGGCGTTCTTGAGCTTTTCCTCGAACGCGGCGATTTCCGAACTGATAGGGGATGGCTTTTCTGCCGCCTTTGCCGGCTTTCCCTTTTGCTCGCGGCTGGCTTCGGCTGCCTCGATTTCCATGGCAGCCTGGTACTCCGACGCTTCTCTCGCACCCGGCACAAAATCCGGTTCCGGCGCTTCAGCGGGAAGCCAGCGCTTTGCGGCAAGCGCCGCAATGACAATCACGGTTGCCAGCAGTATGCGACCGATGGGGCGGCGCGTTTTGCGAGCCTCGGGAACCGGGCGGACCGTTTTGGGTGTTCTTGGGAGTGTGGCAAAATCGTGAATCATATTCCCTATGACAGACTGACAGGCAAATTGATCATATCAACCGGGTAACTGGCTAAACTATAGACCATGCATCCAATATTGATCATTATTTGTGAAAAATTATAAGCTTACAAGGCGTAGTTGAGCCCTCAAAACAGGTAATTTTGCTAATTACAGCAAATCCCGGCAGGTTTGTCCGAAACGCAGCAGCCCACCGCCCGTTTTCCCGGACCTGCCACTCCCGGCAACTTTGCCGGACATCACGGTCTAACCGTTTGAAAATCGCCGGATTTTGCTTTCCATTCCAGATTGAACAGGAACGGAAAGCAACTGATAATGGCGCGATCATCCTTATACAACCCCCCATCCAGGACCCTGAACATGCCTTTCAAGACCCGCTCCCCTAAAATTTTGTCCTCTCTGTTTGGCCTGACTGTTCTGGCCCTCGCAGGCGCCAGCCAGGCTCACACACTGGACCTGGGAATCAACAACGATGCAGTGGCCCTTGATTACAGTGGCCAGTTGCCCAAATCGGAACTCAACCTGGGTGGCGGCTTCCTGCATCACAAGGATAACGGCGACGCCTATTACGCCAGCCTGTTCGTGGCGGATAGCGTCAACAAGGAAACCGGTTTGCTGGCGGGTCTGGGCACTCGTTTCTATTTCCTCGATGCAGACGAAGACAGCACAGAAGGTAAGGGTCTGGCGCTGGGCGGATTCCTGAACTGGGATATTCCGTCTGTACCCAACCTCGGCCTGCGTGGTGACCTTTATTACGCGCCGGACGTGCTGTCTTTTGATGACATCGAGAATTTTGCCGACGTTTCCGCCCGCGTGCAGTATCGCGTGATCGAGCAGGCGTGGCTGTATCTGGGTTATCGCCGGATAATGCTGGAAGACGAGCAGTCCCGGGATTTCAACCTGGAGGAAGGCGGCTTCGTGGGTATGCTGATCTGGTTCTGAGGCGATTGGGATAGCCCGACGGTCTGGCCGGGCCGGTGCTAAGCTTCTAGTACCAGTTGTTATCAGGTGACGGCTGACAGTACGCGGCGCGGAGCAGACCCAGTGATAAAAAGACAGGCGGTTTCGACAGTTTTGGGCGCTCTGCCGGGCTGCTTCCTGGCAGTGAATTGCAGTGTGGTAGTCCTATTCCCGTCTGCCGGTCTGGCGCAACCCAGTGGCGGAGAGGTCGTAAGCGGCGAAGGTGTTATCACGTCGGGCACCGTGACGTCAGTGCAGCAAAACAGCGAGCATATGGCCATCAACTGGGACTCTTTTAACATCCAGTCCGGCGAACAGGTGATATTCGTTCAGCCCGGCACATCCTCGGTGGCGCTGAACCGCGATTTTTCCGGCATTCCCAGTGAATTGTTCGGCAGTCTGCAGGCCAACGGTCAGGTGTTCCTGTTCAACTCTGCAGGCGTGCTGATCGGGCCGTCGGCTGCCATCAATGTCGGTGGTCTTTTGGTGTCGGATCTGTCGATCAGCGACGAAGAATTCTCGCGCCTGCAAGCCGACAACCAGATGACGTTGACCGAATCAGATCCCTCTGCCGGCGGCATCGTCAATCAGGGTGCCGTGACCACCAGCACCCGCAATGGCATCACATTGATTGGCCAGTACATCGATAATTCCGGCACGCTCACCGCCAACAACGGCAACATCAATCTCGCCATTGCCGATGGACCGGTTGTGGTGACCGATGCTTCCGGCATGCTCGGCGTGCAACTGAGCCAGGGGCTTGGCCAGACCCTGGCTCCCAGCGGTGCATTGCTGAACAACAGCGGTGAAATCCGCGCGGTGCAAGGCAATATAGCCATCAATATCCGGTACCAGAGTTCGCTGAATGTGCAGGCAGTCAACAACACAGGCCTGGTGAACGCAGTGGGCATTGGCTATGGCAACATCGACCAGTCTATCGTACTGGAACCCGCCCCTATCGAGCCGGACGATCAGAGCGACGCGGTGGACATCATTTCCGATTCCTTCGTGAAAGATACGGATGACAGCTCAAACGGCCTTGCAGGTGATGTGCCGCGCAAGCCGGCATCCAACGTTGACGATCTGATCTCCAGCTGCAATGAGGATGAGAACGACAGCAGCGATTGCAAGAAGCAGAATGCAATCAAACGCTATCTGGGACGGCTGCTGATCGGAGGAAGCCTGCCGGACTGACCTCAGGCCTGGTGAAAGAATTTGTAGTTGCTGCGGCCGGCATCCTTGGCGCGGTAAAGCGCGACATCCGCGCTCTTCATGATTGAACTGACATTGTCATGGCCATCGGAAATGGCAATGCCGATACTGGACGAAATTGACAACTGTCTCCCGGCCAGAATCAGGGGCTCACCGAACGCCTGCAATATTCTTTCGGCGGTCTCTGTCATCGACTTTTCCGTCGCGCCTACCTGCAGCACAGTGAATTCATCGCCACCCAAACGGAATGCGGTCGCGGTTTCCGGAATGGCCGTTTCCAGCCGCTTGGCCGTCGCTTTCAGCAACAAATCACCAATATCGTGACCAAGCTCGTCATTGATATTCTTGAACTTGTCGAGATCAAGAAAGATCAGGCCCATCTGTTCACCACTGCGTCGCGCATTTTCCAGCGCAAACACCAGCCGCTCGCTGAACATGCGACGATTGGCGAGCCGGGTGAGCGGGTCATAGTAAGCCAGCCGCGTAAGCTCTTCCTTGTCCTGTTCGATCTTTCCCAGCATGGCGTTGAAGGCATCGATGGCATCGCCGATTTCATCGTCGTTCAGCTTGTGGGCGCGGATGGAGAAATTGTTGTGCTCGGTGATTTTCTTGGCGGCATTGCCAAGTTGCACGATGGGACCATAGATGGCGCGCTGCAAACGTCGCGTCATCAGAAACGCAATCAACAACGATAACGCCAGCACGCCAAGACTGGCCAGCATCTGCCGGCGAAGGCGGTAATCCAGATCCTTGAGATCCGTCAACACCAGGACGCTGCCGATCGGCAAACCGTTCAGACGTATCGCCTGATAGACCTCAAGAGAACTTTGCGAGAAATATTCACCGTTTTCCTGCGGCTTCCCCGGGCAGGTAAAACGGCTCTGGTCCTGACGCCTCGCTTCGGCAAAAACAGCCCCGCTGGAATCGTACATGCAGGCAACCTGGATGGAATCACGCACCAGCAGCGATGCCAGATTGTCCTGCGCCCGCGGCTTATCGCGAAAACTCAGGGCCGCCGCGCTGCGCTCGGCAATGACACGCGCAAGAATCGACAGCTCTTCGGCGAGTATTTCTTTCTGCTTGACGCGGTCGTACGCGATAACGCCCGCACCCGACAGGACGAGGCCTATCGTGCTGGTAAGCAGCACCACCAGGATCAATTTGGTTTTTATTTTAAGCTTGCGAAACTTCAGCATGTCGTGATTTATCGCCCTGAACGCATGCGATCTGAACGCACGCCCCGAACCATGGCTGCCGGGGTTTGTCCAGCAATGTGGCCAGCGCCTGAATTTCCCAACATTTTTTCAAACAGCATATATACTTACGACCATACTTAAATGAAAGTATCGTTGCTTCGATTTGGCAAGTGAATGGCGATAAATTCACGACCGATCGACCGGTTGCATGCGCCTGGATATTCCCCGTTGCGAACGTTGTTCCTGCAAAGCCTGATTCTGATGATCGCAGCCTTTTTTGCTGCTGATAACCTGCTGGCGGAGACCGGGTCTGACGCCAGCGTCAACATTGTGTTGCCCACGTCCGGTAAATCTGCCACAGCCATCCCCTCATTGCCACAACCGGATGGCAAAAAAGACTTGATTGTAAATGGAAAAATTGAAATACGGCGGGTGGAACTGCGGGGTGATGCCCTTTACCCCCAGTACGGCATCACACAGAAATTTCTGAACCAGCGGCTCAGACAATCCTTCCAGCGTGGATCGTCCTGGATGGCCATCGCCGACATGCACCGCATGGCCGACGAGTTGACCATTGCCTATCATGAAAAAGGCCTGACCTTTAATCAAGTATTTGTTATTCCGCAGGAAATCAAAAACAACACGCTGGTGCTTAACGTATTGGCAGGACGGTTGGCGGAAATCAATGTGGCCCGCAACGATCTGTACAGTGCTGAACGCATCAAGCAACCGTTCCAGCACCTGCTGGGACAGGTCATCTACGAACCGGCGATCCAGGCGGCCATGCTCGAAGCCAACAGCATGCCGGGCCTGCGGGTGTTCGGATTTTTTTCCGTCGGCGTTTTTCAGGGCCAATCCCGTCTCAATCTGAGCGTACTGAGTGAGACCGCCAACGTGCAATCATTGCGGCTCGATAACTGGGGCGTACAGGACACCGGCGTGGCCAGGGTGATCTATCAGTACCAGCGCAACAACATTTCCGATCGCGCCGACACTCTGCAGGCACTCGTGCTGGCGACCAACGAAACGGGAAATTTTTATGGCAGCCTGGCCTATCGAATTCCGCTGGATGCCGAACTGCAGACCGGATTCAGCCTGCTGTCCAACCAGTTTGAAATTGCCGGCCCTCTGGCGGAATTTGGCCTGAATGGACACCTGGAAGCCATTAGCGCATTGCTTAATTACAATCTGCTGTATGCCAAAAATGCCCGTGCCGATCTCAATTCCAGCGTTGCGTTGAAGCAATCCAGCGTCACCAGCGATCTGTTCGATGAGATTCTGGGTGAAACCGTAGACTATTTCGTTTTGCAATCCGCTTTTCAGGCAGCAGTCCTGGCGCCAGACAACCGGACCCGGCAAGCCCTGGTGCTCACGCCAATACTGGGACTGGTTGAAGATACCAGCAATCCGCTGCTGGACAGCGAATTCTATATGCTGAAAGCCAATTATGAATTCCAGTATCGCTGGCAACCGGCAACGCCGCGGCAGTACGTCAGCTCTGTCAGCCTGGACCTGCTTTACACGCCCCAGGTGATTCCCGCGGCCGAGCGTACGGTGCTGACTGGCGCCAACGGCGTACGCGGCTACGAACCGGCGCTGTTCAGCGCGGATTTCGCGTGGCAACTGAGCCTGGAGCAGTCGCTGATGTCCTTTGAACCAACGGTGGGAGCGACGCTCGTCCCGTTCCTGTTTGCCGACTATGCTGAGGGTGAACAGAACACCGATTTTGGTGTGACAGCCAGCTTTACTGCCGCTGGCGTGGGAGTGGATGCCTATTACGGAGCTTCGCTGAGTGCGCGCCTGACCGCAGGAATTCCGTTGCAGGAAAAGCTTGAATCCGGTCAGGAGGAATTTGATCCGGTTGTTTTCGGTTATATCAGTTTCAGTTTTTAGGTAGGTTGATGGCAGGGTTGAGCGCAAGACACAGAGTACGAAAGATCCTGCCCGCGCTGGGCATGGTCCTGCTGTTGCTGGCCACATCCTCTGTGCGTGCAGATACCGATCTGGAGCTGGTAAAGGAATATCAGGTCAAGGCCTTGTTTCTTTACAATTTTGCCAATTTCGTGGAGTGGCCGGACAACGCGTTTGAAAATCCCGGCAGTCCGCTGAAGATGTGTCTTTACGGCGCTGTGCCATTCGGGGAATTTCTGGACGTGGTCAACGGAGCCCAGATACGGAGCCGGTTCCTGCAGGTAATACGTACCACCGATTACAACAAAATCAAAAGTGGTTGCCACATACTGTTTGTTGGCATCGACCAAGTCGGTGAACTGGAATCCTTTTTCAGCAATTTCAACCACCTGTTCGTACTCAGCATCGGTAACACGCAGGATTTCGCGAGAAAAGGCGGCGTGGTGAACATACTGCGTACCCGCGACCAGCAGCAATTCGAGATCAATCTTTCCAAAGCCATGGAAAGCGGCCTGCTGATCAACTCCGACTTGTTGTCACTGGCACGCATCATCAACGAGCGCTGACAGGCAGCTTGCCCGGCGGACAGTGTCAACAACCTATACTTTCCCGCGCAATTGACAGGATTGTGAAGCTAACTTGCTGTTGCAGATGGCGCCGGCATTTTGACTTTGGATGACCGCCAATCCGACAAAAATGGTGCTTTTTGCATTGCTTATCGGCCGATCTCTGACTAAATTTAATGCAATTTAAATTTAATCCACTTCTCAATTTTGCAGTAGCAGGACATGGCCGACTTCGATCCCTTGCACGACACCGCGTACGCGCAAAGATTGACCCAACTTGGTGAAAAAAGGGAAATTGTCGCCTCCGAAGACATTTACAACGATCAGGGTATCCTGCTAATCAAAAAGGGATCCCCTATCAACGAGCGAATGGCAGACAAGATCATTCGCTTCAAGCTGATCAAGCCCATCGAAGCCAGTGTCGACATCAACAACAGCCTGAATGCTGCAGACCTTTACCGCGACCTGATGGAGATACTGGAGCGCTATCCGCAGATCAAGCTGGTGCACCAGCAGATCGAGATCGACGGTACCATCAAGCAGCTGTGTTCTTCATATGCAAAATTCGCGATCCTGAAACAGAAACTGACCGTGCTCAAGGAACAGATGAACCAGCTTTACCGGCAATCGCTGGGTATTGCCTGGTTGTCGGTGGTGATTGCACAGAACATGAAATTGACGGCGCAACAAGTCGAGATCTGCTTTCTGGCAGCACTGGCGCACGACATCGGCATGATGCACATCGATCCGCTGGTGGTGAACAAGCAAGAAACACTGACACCTGCCGAATGGCGCCAGATCCAGGCCCACACCATCATTGCGCAGAAAGTGCTGGAACGCGTTTCCGGTATGGACCAGCGGGTTGCGCTGGCAGTAAGCGAGCATCATGAACGCTGCGATGGCTCGGGTTATCCAGTTGGAAAATTCGCCCACCATCTCTGCGTTGAGGGTCAGGTCATAGCCTTGTCCGACAGCGTCATCGCCGTGTTCATCAAGCGTCTGCTGCCGAACGGTCGCAATCTGCGTGACCTGATGCCGCTGTTGCAGGTCAACAGCGAAAGTCATTTTTATGATACCTACAAGGCGTTGATCCTGATTTTGCGCAATGCCGAACTGGATGAATCTCCGTTCACCACCAATGAATCCCTGGATGCGCAGATAGACAAGCTGACGCGCGACAATGATCGCCTGAGCCTGCTGCTCAACAGCATGGAACAGGTGGTGGGTCTGTTCAAGGAAGGCGTCAATCACAAACTTCTTGCCAGTGCGAAAACCGTGCTGATCCAGGTCATGCGCATTGTGCGCGGATCTGGCATTCTGGATGCGGGATATCTGCGCTGGCTGCAGCAGGTGCGCAAGGATCGACTGGCATTTGCCTATCGCGAGATCGATGACGTGTCGCTGATGCTGGATGAGATTGAGTGGCATCTGGTGCGCGTGAAAAAAATGCTGGATGCCTTTATCGAGCAGGGACCGGCCAGCGAAAACCGGCTCAAGGATCTGATCCGCACAGAACTGAAAAAAACTGAACTGCAGGCCAGCACGAATCGCGACGAATTCGCGATAACCTGATCACCATCCTGCTCTGATTACCGCCCTTCACAACCGCGGCTGCTGATGAAACCAGGGGCGAGCCAGCTCGAGCTGCCGCGCCAGTTGCAACAGACGCCGGTCTGAGCCAATCGGTCCCACCAATTGCACACCCATTGGCAGTCCATTGCGACTCCACACCAGCGGAACCGACATGGCCGGTTGTCCGGTCAGATTGGCAATCTGTGTGAAAGGTACCCGCTGCAATTGCTGCAGCGAGATGTGATAGTACTGCGACAATGGCACCAGGCGATGCAGCCCGGAACGATTGAGAATATCCATCGCCTGCTCCTCCACCCGGCTGGAACGCAACTCACCCAGACGATAGGGCTCCGCTGCAAGAATGGGTGTCAGCCACAAATCATAACGGTTATGAAATTCCGCCATGAGCCGGCGCAACTGGACCCAGTACTGACGTGAACGCAAATAGGCGCCGGCGGAAAAGCGCCGCCCGAGATTGGCGATAAACAGTGTGGCCGGTTCGAAATTGCGCGCGGCATAGCGGCGCCCGTGTGCGCGTTCAATCTGCAACACATCGGCCAGCACGTGGGCCAGATAAATGTCGGCGTATGCGCGGGACAGTCGGGTGGTATCGATTCCATCAGGTGCAGCCTCGTGCACCTCATGCCCCAGCGATTGCAGCAGATCAGCCACGTTGCGCACAGCGTCACGGCATTCAACCGCCACCGTGCCACCCATGGGTGACTCGGTGCTGAACCCGATTTTCAATTTGGGAAGGGGTTGCTCCAGTGCCTGCAGATAACTGTTCTCCGTGGACGGCAATACCACGTGCGACGCCGCATCACCGCCTGCCAGAACATCGAGCATGGCGGCAGAATCGCGTACGCTGCGGGTGATCACGTGTTCCACCGAAGCACCATCCCAGACTTCACCGTAATCCGGTCCGGACGGTACCAATCCCCGGCTGGGTTTCAGCCCGAACAGACCACAGCAGGCAGATGGAATCCGGATCGAACCACCGCCGTCGCCAGCAGAACCGAACGGCACAATGCCTGCGGCAACGGCCGCCGCCGTACCACCACTGGAACCACCCGCCGTGCGGCTCAGATCCCAGGGATTGCGGGTGATGCCGAACGCGCGATTTTCTGTTGTTGCGAGCAGCCCGAGTTCCGGTGTGTTGGTCTTGCCGATCACCAGCAGACCCTGCGCGCACAACCGCTCCACCAGGGTGGAATGATGCCCTGCGACGCAATAGCGCCAGGCGCGTGAGCCGTTGCTGGTGGGCACGTCCGCGAAATTGGCGAGCAAATCCTTCAATACGATGGGAACGCCGGCAAAAGGTCCCTGCGGCGGATGCCGTTGCACATGACGGCGCACATTGGCAAACATCGGCACATTGATCGCGTTGATGGCGGGATTGACCTGCTGCGCGCGGGCAATGGCACACTCCAGCAGTTCCTGCGCCGTCACTTCTCCGCGCCGTACCAGCTCTGCCATGCCACAGGCATCCAGCTGGCGGTATTCATCAAACCTGATCACGCCACCACATCCCCGGCCGAGAGCTCGTCCAGAAGCTGCGGCCGGCCCAGATGAAAGCCCTGGACATAGTCAACGCCAATATCAGAGACCACTTCCAGAATGTCTGCATCCGACACATATTCCGCAATGATTTTCTTATTGAGGAAATGCCCCATTTCGGTGATGGATTTGACCAGCGCATAGTCCACATCGTCGCTGGCAATATTCTTGACGAAAGCACCGTCGATCTTGATGAAATCCACTGGCAGACGCTTGAGGTAGGCATACGATGACTGCCCGGCACCGAAATCATCCAGCGAAAAGCGACAACCGATGCTGCGCATTTCCTGGATAAAATCGGCGGCGTCTTCAAGGTTTGCCACTGCAGTGGTTTCGGTCACTTCAAAAATCAGCTTGTCACGGGGGACCTCGTACCGCACCAGATTTTCAAACATGAAATCCAGGAAGGAATCATCATTCATGGAATGGCCGGACAGGTTGATGGAAAAGCCACCCATTGTTTCCAGCACGCTGCGATTCTTCACCATCCAGCTCAACACGGTTTCGATCACCCAGCGGTCCACCGCTCCCATGCGGCTGTATTCTTCGGCAGCGCGAATGAAGTCCGCCGGCGGCAGATGCTCACCCTTGTCGTCCACCACCGTCAGCAGGATTTCATAATGGGGCAGGCTGCCGGAATCGACGGCTACCGGCGCGATCTTCTGACAACGCAATTTCAGCGTATTCTGATCCAGGGCGCGATTGATGCGCGCCACCCAGGACATGACTTCGTCACGCTCCTCGATCCGGGAATCCCCTGGACGCACCACCTGAATTTCCCTGTGTCCGGATTTCTTGGTGATCACCGCCGCCGATTCCACCGAGCGCAACAGTTCCAGCACCTGATCGTTGTTCTGATCGAAACCCACCAGCGATACTACGATTTCAATCGCAAAGCTCTGGTTGCTGGCGCTGAACCGCTTCTCCTCCACCGCCGCCTTGAATTCCGTTGCCAACAAAAAGCCTTTGTGTTCGGATTCGGTTGGCACCAGGATTGCGAATTCATTGCCACCGATACGGCCAGCCACCATATCGTCGCCCAGCACGCTGCGAATGCGTTCACCAAATTCCCGCAGCAGGCTGTCACCCGCTTCGTAGCCGCAGGTGTTGTTGATGATCTTGAACTGAAGGATATCCATATAGATCAGCACATAGTACTGGTTATTGCGTTTGGACCGCGCCACTGCCTGTGCCAGACAACGTTCGAATTCCTTGCGGGTTTTCATGCCGGTAAGCTGGTCGTGTGCGGATTCAAAGGCAAGCTGGTCATAGATTTTTTGCACCAGAGAATCGAGTCCTTTTTCCACCGCCGGCAATCCGGCATCACTCAGCACCACAATTTCGCCGGATTTGAGTTTGAGTGCCACTTCGTCCAGCGCCAGATCGGCGACTTTCATGCCGTGATGGTTGACGAAAACGAAACGTTCCTGCTGATCGGCAACCCAGGCCAGCTGATAGAGATGCGACGATTCCGAGCGGGCGTCGAATTCCAGCCACTGCGATTCCTTCAGGCCGCGAGCACGCTTCGCCCAGCGCTGCAGCGTCTTGTCATCCTCATCGGTCTGGCTGACGGTATCATCGGGACGTGTCGCAGCGGTCCAGGTCACCAGCTCGGTCCCCGCCGTTACCCCGTTTTTCAGCAATTCCTCCAGCGCGTCGATCAGTGCATCATGCTTGTGCTTGGAGGAAGGTACTTTCGACAGCCCCTTGCGGATCAGCTTGATCAGTTCTTCCACTTTGAAAAGCAGCGCCTGTTCGTCGTAGCGCCCGACCACCAGTCGCAGCACTAGCTGATCGATCACCACCAGTGTCATTTCCCATGCTCTGCTCTCCACACCTTCGCGTAAAAAACACAGGCGCATGAGATCTTTCCAACCAGTCTGGATCAGATCATGCATCTCGCGGGGAATCAGAACATCACTCAGGCGTCGCGCCAGTTCCCGTTCCACCCGTTCGTTGCCCAGCCTGATCCGCTGCTGGCCTTCGCATGCTTCCGTCACCCGCGCCACATTGCGCTCGATGATTTTCTTTTCCCGTTCCACCAGCTTGTCGAGCTTGCCCAGCGCGGCGTCGAAAACGGCGTTGTCTTCCTGCGGCGCTTCCAGCACCAGGCGAATGCTGTCGACGATGGCTGACCGGTTCGCCTGAATATTCACGCTGTCGCGGTCCGCCAGCAACGAAACGTAATTCACCATTTGCCGTGCCGGATGATAATCGGCGGAAAACAGCTTCGGATCCTGCAGCAATACCCGCAGAATGGGCACTTCCAGTTTGCGCATTTCCGATTTCAGATCGTCCAGGATACGCTGGTGTTCAACGATATTGCTGAACAGGTTTTCCACCATCTCCGCCGATTCCAGTTCCTGTGGCGGCAGCTGGCTGATGCTGACACCGGATGCCTGCGCCAGGTGGTGTGACAGCGAACCGGGCTCGTCCAGGTCGATGCTGCCCTGCAACAAACCCTGCTGCATGCTGCCGATGGCCCGAAAAACCGGCTGGGACGCGGGAATGGGTTGCTGCAGCGATTCTGGCTGCCGTACCTGCGCGGAATTCTCCTGCTCCAGATTGCGGTGCACACTCATCAGCTTGGTGGCGGCACTGTAGGCGTTGCGAGCCCGTTCCAGCCCCTCCTTCACCGCTGAATAGGCTCCCGGAATTGCACCGGAGGCGGCCCGCAGCGGCGATGTAATGGCGGACTGCCCTGCCGCTGCACTGGCCGTTGACGTTGCTGCAGTAGCAGGTGCAGAAGCCGGCGCCGGTTGCGCCTGTTTAGACGCAAGTGGTTGTGGCACCGCTGGTTGCGGGGCTGGCACCGGTTTAGGCAGGATCGGATTGGCGGACTTGTGTTTTTTCATCGCTTCCGCCGCCAGGTAGCGGGTCACATCCACGTCCGGCAACACGCCGAATTTCACAAACGTGTTGTTGAGCGATTTGTACAGTCGCGAAAGATTATTCAGCACGACTTCCTGGAACACCTTGAACACCAGACGTTCCAGCGTCGACGACAGTTTGTAGCCATGAATGGCGGAGTGATACGACTGTGCGATGGCGGAAGGCGCGTAGGGATTCACCAGGCGTTTGCCATCATCCTTGCCAAATGCTGCATCCAGGCGCAACTGCAGTTCTATCATGGGATCGCGCAATTGCAGTTCAGCCCGCGACACCACAACCCGCATGATTAACCAGTCTTCGAATTCGCTTTTTTCCACCAGCGACAGCTCAGCGCCGCTGGTGCTTTGTACGTTGACACTGGCCGGCGCCTTGTAGCGGCCGTGCACGATATCCTGGGCATCGGATAGCAGCTTGCCGATCACCAGTTCCGGCAGCCTGCTGCGACTGCGCTTGAAGTAGGCGATAGCGTCAAAAAACGGATGTTGCGCGGCATCGTTCTTCTGTTTGCTCGCTTCCTTGATCAGCGTTTCGTCCAGCACGGCGAAATATTCCTGCAGCATTTCGTTCAGAAACGCTTTCAGGTGATCGTTACAGGCATTGAGAATCTTGATCTTGCGGGCGTCATCGGAAATGCGGTGGCCACTGACAAACTGGTTGGTGGTGTCCAGGGCGGCGGCGTCGTGGCGGCGGCGGGCCGTATCCAGAAGCTGGTAGCTGCGGCGTTTGTCGCCTGTGAGGGTAACGCCGATGCCGCCGTCGTTGATGTGCACGATCCGGCCGGCGATGCTGATCTGGCGTCCATCCTGCTCCAGCAACACATCCAGCGCGGTACCGGGGTCAATCCGGCGACGCTTGAGTTCAATGAACTGATCGTCGTCGCTGTAGGTGATGAACAGCCCTTCCTGATTGAAGTCCTGGATAATCCCGCTGTTGCCACCGTCGTCTGCGATGACAAAAATTGCATCAACCCCCAACCCCTGTCTGGGAAACTTCCGCTGGTCCACGACACCACCCATTGTCAAACGTCAAAATTCGGCCTGTCCAAAACAAGTTTAGACAAAAACCGGAGGATCACAGGTAAGTCGAGGAAAATCAGCCAACTTCCAAGCTGGGGGTATCACGCGGCAGCTCGGCAACGCGCACGGTCATGCCGCGGGCCTGGAGATCCTGCCTGACCAGTTCCAGGTAGTCGGCGTCAGCCGGTGGCGCCACCAGGCTCAGCAGCTCGCGTCCGACCCGGGTGATGATGTAGGCCGGCACGTGCAGCTCGGTGCGGGGCTGGGGGCTGCTGACGATCAGGCGGCGGTCCGCCAGCGCCAATTGGCATTCGAAGCTGTCCAGGCGGGTACTGAGCAGGGCTTTCGACAGCACCTTGCCAAACACGCCACGCAGGATGCCCTGCTCTTCCAGCCGGTCGAACAGGTCAGCGTCGAAATGATTGGGCAACGCCTGCAGCGCACTGCGGTAGATGAAATCCTCCAGCGCCCAGGACGCGATGCGGTTGAGGTTTTCCGCGTCTTGCAGGGTAAAAAAGGACAGGTATTCCAGCGCCTTCAGGCTGGTGCTGCCCGGTGCCCGCAGCTCGCGCACCAGAATACGGGCCCACAATTGCTGCAGCGCGCCGTTGGAAATCTCGCAGGCATTGAGTTTCCAGCGATTGAACCAGCGCCGGTCCAGCGCGCCGGTGTCGATGTCATCCACGTCCAGGCCCAGGATGATGCGCTCGGTGAGCAGGTAGAGTTTCTGCAGCCGCAACAACCGTTCCAACTGGTCGTAACGCGCTATTTCCAGCGCATTCTCGAGCATTTTGGGCAGATCCGGCAGCACCTCGCTCTGAACTTCCTGCTGCTCGGCCGCCTCGATGATGGAGGAGAATTTCACTTCGCGGATATCACGGATTTCCGCCGACTTGATGATCTTGCCGCCGGCATCCAGGCTGGCGTGACCGCGCCGCAGTTCGTGCAGCTGGCGTTCAATGCCCAGCAGGTTGGCCAGCTCCTTGCGCCGCACCTCGCCCAGGTTCTGACCGGCCCGCTGCACCCGGTCAGGGGGCGTCAGGCCGTACATTTCCCGTGGCGTCAGGTGGACCCACAGCTTTCTTAACAACTGGATTCTGAGTGCCGGATTAGTCACTCCGCCCCCTCGGCAGGTTGTCTTGCAAGAACCACCAGAATGGCCAACGCAATGAAGAGTATAGCGTTTGCCGGCAATTGCGCCGGTCAGTCGCCGGTGAATACCGGGGGCCGCTTCTCCAGGAAGGCATTCACGGCCTCCGCATGATCCTTGGTGAAATGGGCAATGGACTGCAGGCCGGCGGACAGTTCCAGCAGGCTGGCCAGTGACTGGCCTTCACTTTCCTTCAGCAATTGCTTGGTCATGCGGATGGCGTGGGCAGGGTTGCGGGCGATGCGGCGGGCCAGCTCCAGCGCCTCTGGCAGCAGCTGGTCAGCACTGACCACGCGATTCACCAGCCCCCACTCCAGAGCGGTTTTGGCATCGATTGCGTCGCCGGTGAAGCTCATTTCCGCGGCCCGGGCACGCCCCACAGCACGCGGCAGGAACCAGGCGCCACCGTCGCCGGGAATCAGGCCCAGCTTGATGAAGCTTTCGGCAAAGGTGGCCTGTTCCGAGGCAATGCGCATGTCGCACATCAGGGTCATGTCACAGCCGGCACCGTAAGCGGCACCATTGACCGCGGCGATCGCCGGCACCCGCAGGTCTGCAAGGGCCAGGGGAATGCGCTGGATATGGCGCTGGTAGTTGGTGCGGATCTGGGCCGGCGTGCCACCGAAAATGTTGGCTTTCGCCTGCATGTCCTTGACGTTGCCGCCGGCGCAGAAAGCCGGGCCGGCGCCGGTGAGAACCACCACCTTGATGTTGTCCTCGCTATTCACCTTCTGCACCGCACGCTCGATGCCGTCGATCATGTCTTCGTCGATGGCGTTGCGCAGGTCCGGACGGTTCAGTGTGATCAGCGCGATATCGTCAGAGGCAAGCTGGAATTTCAGGGACGGATTCATGGCGTCTCCATTTATACAGGGTGAGAACTACAGCAGGCCGGCTCGCCCGGTAGCAGTCGTTATCAGTATTTTGACTTCAGGATCAGCACCAGGCGGCACACCGCCTCGCTGGGTGTCTCGCCCCAGGCGCTGGAAACAAGGTTCGACGCCAGCCAGCTGTCCGCCAGGTATTGCACATTGATGCGGTAGGTTTCCAGCATATCCGCCAGCAGTGCCTTGTCCTGGTGAAAGTGAAATCTGCCTTCCCCATAACCCTGCTCGAAAGCCTGGCGGGACGCGGCCTGGCCGGTAACGGCGCACGCATGGCAATACATTTGGTAGTCCAGTTCATCGCCGGCCAGTTCGGCATGCGCGCGTTCGGCTGTTTTCATCGTTGATTCCGGGGGCCTTGTCGTGGGAAGTCAGGGATTCTGTGGATTGCCGCCGGCCCAGTCAAGAGCCGGCGGCGGATGGTGCCGGCCAAACGGTTCAGGTGATGACCGAAGGCTCCGCCGCACCGGTCAGGGCCTGGATACGGCTGACCTGATGGGCAAACTGCCCCAGGCGCCGGTTGTGCTCGATGGAATCCAGCGCCAGCTTGTCGCGCCGCTGTTCCAGTTGCTCCAGATACACCCGCAGGGTGGCACTGCCGGTGCCGGTGCCCGACAACCGGTAAATGATACGGGAGCCATTATCGAACAGCAGACGCACGCCCTGGTTGCGGGACACGCTGCCATCCACCGGATCTTCATAGGTAAAGGAATCCACCGTGGCGATACTGGCAGAATCGCAGCTGGTACCACGCAGCGAACCGGCCTGTGCCAGCAACCCTTGCAGCACTGCGTCGGCAGCGGCAGCATCCAACCCTTCATAGTCATGACGGCAATAATGGCTGCGACCGAAGGCATGCCAATGCCGCAGCAGCAGTTCATCCACCGGCAGACCAGTGTCCACCAGAATGCTCAGCCAGCACAGAACCGCCCACACGCCATCTTTTTCCCGCACGTGATCGCCACTTGTGCCAAAACTTTCCTCCCCACACAGCCGCACCTTGCCCGCATCCAGCAGATTGCCGAAGAACTTCCAGCCGGTGGGCGTCTCGTAACAGGGCACTTTCAGGTGCTTCGCCACGCGGTCGATGGCGGTGCTGGTGGGCATGGAGCGGGCCACGCCCGCCAGACCGGAGCGAAACTGGGGAATGCAGCGATGGTGCTCGGCGATCAGGGCCAGGCTGTCGCTGGGGCTCACAAAGATGTTGCGGCCCATGATCATGTTGCGGTCGCCGTCGCCGTCAGAAGCAGCTCCCAGGTCCGGCGCGCCGTCCGCCATCATGGCATCCCACAGCTCATGGGCATGGACGCGGTTGGGGTCCGGGTGGCCGGCACCAAAATCCGGCAGCGGCTGCACATTGCGCAGCAAATGGGCCGGCAATTCCAGCATGTCGTGGAAAATGCGGCGGGCGTAGGGCCCGGTCACGGCGTGCATGGCGTCGAAGGTCAGGCTCACCTTGCCCTGGCGGATCGCCCGCTGCAGACGGTCAAAATCAAACAGGCGGGTCATCAGCGCGGCGTAGTCGTCCACGCTGTCCAGTACCCGGATCAGGGTGTTGCCGTGGCGATATTCGCGGCCGGCTTTCAGTTCCAGCGGCGGCAGCGGCAGGCGCTTGTACTGGTTGATGGACAGGGTTTCCTGGTACATGCGCTCGGTCAGGGATTCCGGCGCCGGGCTGCCGCTGGCGTTGTTGAACTTGATGCCGAAATCCTCGTCCGGCCCGCCGGGATTATGGCTGGCGGACAGCACGATGCCGCCATCCGCCTGGTACTGCCGGATCAGGTTCGATACCGCTGGCGTGGACAGGATGCCCTCCTCGCCCACCAGCACCTCGCCCACCCCATTAGCCACCAGGATTTCCAGAATGGTCTGGATCGCTTCCCGGTTGTAGAAGCGGCCGTCACCGCCCAACACCAGGCGCCGACGCTGCTGCTCGGGCAGCGCATTGACGATGGCCTGGACGAAATTCTCCAGATAATGCGGCTGCTGGAACACGCGCACCTTCTTGCGCAGGCCGGAGGTGCCGGGCTTCTGATCCTTGAAGGGCTGGGTACTGACAGTGCGAATGGTGTCCAAGGGTGACTCCCTGTATGCTGGTAGGCTTTGCCAAAAAAGCCCGTCTCACGGAGATGCCGGTTTGCTATAGTTACCGGTACACAATCCGATAATCGTAAAATAATTAAGCGTTTAGTGCATTATTGTTTTGGTAATTGCCAATTTGCTCTCAAGGAATCCCGTTCTTCATGACACCCAAGATCGATTGCGTTACGGTTTCCCCGGAAGCCTCGCTGGAGCTGCTGTCCCCCTCTGAAGTCGACCAGCTCGTCCGGCAGACCGACCCCAACCTGTTCCGCACCTTCCGCCGCTGCGCCCTGGCGGTGCTGAACACCGGCAACGTGAATGACAACACCGCCGAGATCCTGGAAGAGTTCAAGGATTTCGACATCCGCTTCATCCGCCAGGCCCGGGGCATCAAACTGCAGCTGCGTCACGCTCCCGCCAGCGCCTTTGTCGATGGCCGCATGATCCGCGGTATTCGCGAACAGCTTTTTTCCGTGCTGCGCGACGTCATTTACGTCACCAACGAAATCCGCAACTCGCACCGCTTCAACCTGGCCACCCGCAGCGGCATCACCGACGCGGTGTTCCATGTGCTGCGCAATGCCAATGTCCTGCACAAGGGTGAAACCAATCCTCTTGTCGTCTGCTGGGGCGGCCACTCCATCAGCCGCGACGAATACGATTTCACCAAGAAAGTGGGCTATGAACTGGGCCTGCGCGACATGAACATCATTACCGGCTGCGGCCCCGGCGCCATGAAAGGCCCCATGAAGGGCGCCACCATCGGCCATTCCAAACAGCACATCGTGAATCGCCGCTATATCGGCATCACCGAGCCCGGCATCATCGCGGCGGAATCGCCCAATCCGATCGTCAACGAACTGGTAATCATGCCCGACATCGAAAAGCGCCTGGAAGCCTTCGTGCGCACCGCCCACGGCGTAATCGTGTTTCCCGGTGGCGCCGGCACGGCAGAGGAAATTCTCTACATCCTGGGCCTCTTGCTGCACCCGTCCAACACCCGCATGCCCTTCCCGCTGATTTTCACCGCCGCCGAATCCAGCGCCAGCTATTTCGACACCATCAACGAATTCATCCAGCAGACCCTGGGCGAGCAGGCCCGCGCCCGTTACGAAATCATCATCGGCGACGCAGCACAGGTGGCACGCTCCATCAAATCCGGTTCGGACCAGGTGTTCAAGTTCCGCCGCAAACACAAAGATGCGTTCTACTTCAACTGGAAGCTGAACGTGCCGAAAGAACTGCAGTCGCCGTTCGAGCCCACTCACGACACCATGCGCAAACTGAACCTGCACAAAGACCAGCCGGTGCATCTGCTGGCAGCGAATCTGCGCCGCGCGTTTTCCGGCATCGTGGCCGGCAATGTGAAGGAACACGGCATCAAGCTGATTCGCGAGAAAGGCCCGTTCGAACTGGAAGGCGATCCGGAAATCATGGAGCCGCTGGACAAGCTGCTGCGTACCTTCGTCGAACAAAACCGCATGAAGATCGGTGAAGGCAACTACAAGCCCTGTTACCGGGTGGTGCGCTGAGTGAAGTCCGGTTCGGGTGCAACCCTTGGCGCCACCGGTGATGCGGACGAAATAAAACGCTTCAACGCGCTGGCTGCCACCTGGTGGAATCCGTCCGGCCCGATGTGGCCGCTGCATCTGATGAACGAGTTTCGGGTGCAGGTTATTCTGGACCTGTTGCACGCGCAGGGACTGATCGATCGGCACCTGCCACAACCACTGCAAGGCAAGCAGGTGCTGGACATCGGCTGCGGCGGCGGCATTCTGTCGGAATCGCTGGCGCGGTTGGGGGCACGGGTCACCGGCGTCGATCTGGCGGAGCGCAATATTCGCATCGCGCAGCAACATGCGGCGCAGTCCGGTCTGGACATCGATTACCGGGTGCAGGATGTGACCCGGCTGCAGGAAAATTTCGATCTGGTTTTCAATATGGAAGTGGTCGAGCACGTGGGCGACCTGCCCGCGTTCATGCAAGCCTGTCAGGCGCGCCTGAAACCCGGCGGCACCACCATCGTGTCCACCATCAACCGCACGCCGCTGAGCTATCTGTTTGCCATTCTCGGCGCGGAATATGTGCTGAAGCTGCTGCCGAAAGGCACACATCAGTGGCGCAAGTTCGTGACGCCCCGGGAACTGGAAACGCTGCTGAACGCAGGCGGTGTCGACTGCTTCTGGCGCACGGGAATCCGGGTGAATCCGTGGCGGCGCAGTTTCGCGCTGCAGAAATCGATGGCGGTGAGTTATATGCTGGCGGGAAGGAAGCAGGCCTGAAACGCGCCTGCCACAGGATCAAACGGTTTGGCGGGGAATCGTATCGCGGTAGCCGTGGAACGTGGCATAACCGATCAGCGGCAGCACCAGAATCAGCCCCAGATACAACGTGGCGAATCCCAGCGTCACCAGCAACACGATCAGGAAGCCCCAGAATATCGCCACACCGGTATTGTTGAGCACCGCACTCAAACTGGTGAGCGAGGCCGTAATCGCATCCACATTGCGATCCACCATCATCGGCAGTGAAAACGCGCTGATGCCGAATACCAGTCCCGCAAAAAATGCGCCCGCTCCGGTGCCAATGGCAAAGAACGTCAGCAGTTCCTCCAGCGCAGGTTCAGGATCGTCCGGGTAAAAAATCGTAATGATGGTAGCGGCACGCATCCAGACCAGCGCGACAACGATCACCACCACGGCGAACACCCACTGATTGGGCGCGCTGCTGCGGATCTGACCGATGGAATGGCGCAAGGTGGGAGTTTCCCCTTTCTGCAGCTGGCGACTCACGTCATACAGGCCGAACGCGAACAATGGCCCCAGCAAAATAAACAATCCGCCCAGGCTGAACAGCAGGATCTTGTCGCCGAACAGCATGATCAGCACGGTGAGTACCAGGCCGCCCACCGCGAAAAACAAACCATATTCGATGCTGAGACGGGGCGCATTTTTGTAATCCTGCCAGCCCAGTTTCAGCCAGCGGATCGGGGCCGACCACTCCAGTTTGCGCGACGGTGCCACCAGCGTCTTGCCCGGCCGGGTGCCGGTATCCGTATCGGTCATAACTCCCCCCCTGACTACTTGCCTGGCTAATTATTAGTGCGTTCCTGACTTTTCTTGTTTACCTGCTGATACTGGCCGGAACGTCTTCACTTCGCTATCGGCGCGCAGCGGACACTTCATGCACAAATCATCCGCCTTGCGCAGGCGGCGCGCGATCTCGCGACCCAGATTCATCTGGATCAGCGCGAACTGCTCCATGTCCATCTGGTAAACGCCATAAAGATTCTGCGAGGTGATTTCGATCAGGCGGCAATCCGTTTTGGCCACGGCAGAAGCGCTGCGGGGCATGTAATCGAACAGGGCCATCTCACCCAGGCACTCGCCCTCGCCCAGAATGGCCATAATGCAGTCGCGCCCGTCTTTATGTTTGTAGATCGCGACTTCGCCGTCTTCAACGATGTACATCGACGCGGTATATTCCCCTTCAGCAAAGATCAGGGTACCCGCCGACAGGTTGATCGTCCTGGACTCCCGCAACAGAAACGACAATACAGAATCGTTGATGCCACCAAAGGTGGGAACACCCTGTAACATATGAACCCGTTCCAGACCGGCTGCTTTCATGGTTCGTTGTCCCTGTGAACAATTAGTTCAACTATAGGCCAAGCAACAGGTTTTCTCAGCAACAATTGATTTGCGCCGCTGGCCAGAGCGATAAATGGCTGATAATTCTTCGACCAGAGACGCCCACATCCAACAAGGAATAATCATGCCCCGCCTCCAACATCGTCTACGACAACTTGTCTGCTGCATTATCCTGATGGCCAGCCCCTGGTCTGTGGCCGAAGATATCAATACTGAAATGCAGAAAGCCGGTAGCGCACTGTCTGCGCTGATTCCATTCATTTATAACGACACCCGTTTTCGGAATCCCGGCAACCGGGAAATCATCGAACTGCAGCTGGACCAGTTGATCCGCTCCATGCAGGCTTCCCCCGCCCTGATGAACGATCACGCACTGCTGCGCCGCCTGTCCCAGACCAGCGTGCAGAATCAGCTGGAACAGGCCCGCAGCCTGTTCAAAACCGGCAACTACGCTACCGCTCAATATCTGCTGAGCGGGGTGCCCGTGCTGTGCAGCAACTGCCACATCCAGGACGGCATCACCGCCAGCAGCGCACCGGCCGTCCGGCGCGACCAGTTCGCCAACGACTACAGCTTTGCCGAATTCAACTATTACATCCGCAACTATCCGGTGGCGATGAAGGGCTTCGAACAGCACTTGGCGCAGAAAGAAGTGCAGTCTTCCCTGATTCAGGGCGGCAAAACCCTCGAGCGGCTGCTGGACATCACCCTGATCACCCACCGCCAGCCGGCCGCGATCAGCGAGCGTCTGCGCGAATACCAGCAGCTGCCAAACCTGGAACTGGAACTGAAGCAGCGGATCGAGGAATGGATCAAGGGGCTCACCGCCCTGCAACAGGCGCCGTCGACCGATGCGGATCTGGAAGCGACCCTGTACCGGGAATTCAGCGATGTCTTCAACCTGAAGCATGAATTCATTCTGGACGAAAGCAGGCGTCCGCTGGCCCTGGCCTGGCGCGCGCAACTGCAGAAGGCAAGCCACACCGTGAGCGACAAAACCGACACGGCCCGTCACCTGTACCTGATTTCCATTCTGGAACGCATGCTGGGGGACCAGAGCGAGCTGTCGCTGGCGAACCTCTATCTGAAAGAATGCGTTCAACTCAGCGTGCCGACGTATTCACGCAAATGCCTGAACGAATTTGAGGCTCACCTGTATTTCTACTATGGCGGCACTGCCGGCATAAATCTGCCACCCGAGGTGATGCAGGAGCTGAACACGATGCGCAGCAGCCTGAAATCCGGGCTGTAACCAAAGCGGCCAGTTAAAGGAAAAACAGCTGGTAAATCGCAATCGGAATGACGCCGCTGGCGCCGACAAACAGGGAAAACCAGAGATGGCCGAAGCGGGACTTCACCGCCCGCTCCAGCTGCCAGAACAAAACGGCATACAGCACGATCAGCACCAGATAGATGCGCTTGTTGATCAGACCGATCAACACCAGCGCAGCCACCGACAACAGCGAATAGCCGACTGACTTGAGCCAGCGGTCCCGTTCCCAGCCACTGGCATGACGGCTGGCGAACAGGGATGCCGCCAGCACAAAAAGGATCACACCAATCGAGACGACATCCATGTCGGATCAGACCTTCACGAGTTGCGGATCAGATGGTCAAATGCCGCCAGGGATGCCTTGGCGCCCTCGCCCATCGCAATGATGATCTGCTTGTAGGGAACGGTGGTACAGTCGCCTGCTGCGAACACACCGGGCACGGAGGTCTGGCCACGATCATCCACAATGATCTCGCCGCGATTGCTCAGCTCCACCGCGCCTTTCAGCCAGTCGGTATTGGGCACCAGCCCAATCTGCACGAACACACCCGCCACATCCACACGATGCACGTCGCCGCTAACGCGATCCTTGTAGATCAGGCCATCCATCTTGTGCCCGTCGCCGGTCACTTCGGTGGTCTGTGCCGACAGAATCACCTTGATGTTGTTCATGCTGTACAGCTTTTTCTGCAGCACGGCATCTGCGCGCAGTTTGCTGTCGAACTCCAGCACAGTGACATGTTCGACGATACCGGCCAGATCGATGGCCGCCTCAATACCGGAGTTGCCACCACCGATCACCGCCACACGCTTGCCTTTGAACAACGGGCCGTCGCAGTGCGGGCAGTAGGCCACGCCCTTGGTGCGGTATTCCGTTTCGCCCGGCACGTTCATGTTGCGCCAGCGGGCGCCGGTGGAAATAATCACTGTCTTGCTGCGCAGGGTGGCGCCGTTTTCAAATTTGATATGGACCATGCCATCGCCGGACTGGCTGGCCGGTACCAGCGCAGTGGCGCGCTGATTGTTCATGATGTCCACTGCGTAATGTTTGACGTGGGATTCCAGCGCTGCTGCCAGCTTGGGCCCCTCGGTTTCCAGCACCGAAATGAAATTCTCGATTGCCATGGTATCCATCACCTGGCCGCCGAAACGCTCCGCCGCCACGCCGGTGCGGATGCCCTTGCGCGCTGCGTAAATAGCCGCCGACGAACCTGACGGACCACCGCCCACCACCAGCACGTCGAACGCTTCTTTCTGCTCCAGCTTGGCCGCTTCACGGGCAGCCGCACCGGTATCGATCTTGCCGAGGATTTCCTCCAGCGTCATACGGCCCTGGCCAAACGGCTCGCCATTCACGTACACCGTAGGCACGCCCATGATCTCGCGCTGGTTCACTTCATCCTGG
The DNA here is from genome assembly GCA_013178375.1 of Gammaproteobacteria bacterium. Lineage (GTDB taxonomy): Bacteria > Pseudomonadota > Gammaproteobacteria > Pseudomonadales > Ketobacteraceae > Ch67. Next base: position 20,560 of record JABLXQ010000014.1, on the reverse strand, counting down.
AACAGTGCGCCATCGATCATCACGTGGCTGATGTTCGGATTCAGTACCGCCAGCAGGTTCAACGCCTGCACCACATCGGGACAGTTGTGGCAGGTCAGCGAAATAAAGGTTTCGAAGTTGAATTTGCCGTCGAGCGACTTGATCTGCTCGATCACTTCCGGCTCGACTTTCGGTGGATGCCCGCCCACCTGCAACAGGGCCAGCACCAGCGACGTGAATTCGTGCCCCATGGGAATGCCGGCAAAGCGCACGCCGCCCATGTTGGCACCCTCACGATACAGCGCGAACGAGGGCTTGCGCTCCTTGTCGTCGCGGCTGACATTCAGCTTGATCTTGTCGGTCAGCCCCACGATGTCGTTCAGCAGGTCCAGCATTTCCTGCGAATGGGCGCTGTCATCAACGGATGCGTTGATCTCCAACGGGTAAACGACCCGTTCCAGATACGCCTGCAATTGACCTTTGAGTGTTGTGTCCAGCATGTTCGACTCCTGAGGTTGACTCGGACTGAATAAATCGGTTTTGCGCACCCGGCCGGAATATGCCGGGCATAAAAAGCCCCGCCGTCAGGCAGGGCTTCCATGTGTGCCTGAAAGAGCTGTCCGTCGCCGGATCAGATCTTGCCGACCAGATCCAGGGAGGGAGCAATGGTCTTGGCGCCTTCTTTCCACTTGGCAGGGCAAACCTGGCCAGGATGGCTGGCAACGTACTGGGCTGCCTTGAGCTTGCGCAAGGTTTCCGATACATCGCGGGCAATTGCGTTGTCATGCACTTCCAGGGTCTTGATCACGCCATCCGGATTGATGATGAAGGTACCGCGCAGAGCCAGACCTTCTTCCGGGATGTGTACGCCAAAGGCGTTGGTCAGTTGGTGAGTCGGGTCGCCCACCAGCGGGAACTTGGCCTTGCCTACTGCAGGCGAGGTTTCGTGCCACACTTTATGGGAGAAATGGGTGTCGGTGGTGACGATGTAGACTTCAGCGCCGGCTTTCTGGAACTCGGCGTAGTTGTCGGCAGCGTCTTCCACTTCGGTGGGGCAGTTGAAGGTAAAGGCAGCCGGCATGAAAATCAGGACGGACCACTTGCCCTTCAGGGACTGCTCGGTAACTTCAACGAATTTGCCGTTGTGGAAAGCCTGGGTCTTGAACGGTTGAACCTGGGTATTGATCAGTGACATTTTGAAGTATCTCCTTGGTTTGTGGTCAGGTACGGTGCAAAGCATAAGGATCTTGTGGCTTTCAAACAAATTGAATGTTTTGAAATGCTGGATAGCCAAAAGCTATTGCTCACAAAGCAGTCAATTGAAACCGGACCGGTGATGGGATGGCGATGGGATAGTAACAAAACCTGCCGGAAGCCGGGAGGAATGAATCTGGAAATGGACCTGGAAAGGACTGCCACGGGTGGATGTGGCGACAGACTGGTGCCCGGGACCGGAATCGAACCGGTACGAGGGTCACCCCTCGAGGGATTTTAAGTCCCTTGCGTCTACCTGTTTCGCCACCCGGGCAATGGACAAGCGAAAAAAAAGAAGGGAGGATTATAGGGAGGGGTTCTTTCTGGATCAACGGAATATTCGCCGGTTGAAAAATGCCGCCCGTTGATAGACTTTGGTAAAGTAACCCAATCGTACTATCCACCGGGAATCCTGAACGCATGGCGATATCAGTCAGTGAAGACTACATTCGTGTCTACCGCGCCTGGAATGGCAAGGAATACCAGGTTTACTACCCGCTGAAGAAGAATGGCCGCTTCCTGACGGAAGATGAGTTGCTGGAAACGCTGGAGGAAGCCCAGGCCAAGGACGTTGAACTGGCCCAGCGCCAGCGCGCCCACTTCATGCGCAAGGATCTGTCGGTAGAGAGGCTGATTCACCCGGAGGGCCGCATCGTAGGCCTGAAGGAGCGCGTGCGCCACCGGGAAGGCCGCAAGCCAGCCCACGTGTTTGAAATCCGGGTCAATTCCGAGGAGCTGAGCAAACCCAAGTTCCGCACCATCTCCATCGACCGGCACGGCTACGACAAGGCATTCGAGCTGTCGGTGGACATCATCTGCAAAGAGCGTGGCCTGGACAAGCACTCCCCCATCCGCAAGATGATGCTGGAGAGCGTCTACATCTACAAAGGCATGTCGCCACGGGATGGCGAGACGGTGCTGAATACCAAGGACGATCTGAGCGACATGGAACGGGCCCTGAGGGAGCACGTTGCCGCGTTCAAGGAAAAGCGGTCGGTGATCAAGGGTTGACGCGGCGGTCCTGTGCAGCGCGGGCGTATTTCTGCATCAGCAGCACGTCGATATCGGTTACGCCCAGCGGTTTTGCAAAGTAGTAGCCCTGGGCAAAGCGACAGCCGAGCGCCTTCAGTTCCCGGGCCTGCTCGGCCGTTTCAACCCCCTCTGCCACCACATCCACATTCAGGCCCCGCGCCAGCGCCAGCACAGCCGAGACAATCGCGCTGCCCTGGGGACGATGAATGTCGTCAACAAAGATCTTGTCGATTTTCATGACACTCAGCGGCAGCTGCGCCAGATAGCTCATGGAGGAGTAGCCAGTGCCAAAGTCATCCAGCGCCACACCGCAGCCCTGCTGGCGGATGCTGGCCAGCCGCTCGATGTTTTCCTCGGTTTTTTCCAGCAACAGGCTTTCGGTGATTTCCAGTTCCATCCAGTCACCCAGCACCTGGCAGTGATGCATGATGCGGGTAAGTTCATGCACCAGATTCGGGTCCTGCAGCTGCTGCACCGACATGTTGACCGAGACGCGGAATCCTTCCGGCAGGTCGAATGCATCATGCCATGCCCGCACTTGTGCGCAGGCGGTTTCGAACACCCAGCGCCCGATGCTGCCGATCAGGCCCGTCTCCTCCGCCACTGGAATGAAGACGGCCGGTGATATCAGCCGATCGCCGACACGCCAGCGGATCAACGCCTCAAGCCCGACGATGTCACCACTGTGCATGTCGACTTTGGGCTGATAGTGCAGGAAAAAATCCATGATGTCGGTGGCGCGCCGCAGTTCAAGCTCCAGCGCCATGGATTCCTCGATCTGTGCCCGCATGCCTTGCTCGAACACCCGGAAACGGTTGCGCCCTTCGTGCTTGGCCTGGTACATGGCCATGTCGGCATTCTTGATCAGCTCCTGGGCATCCTCGCCCATGCCAGGGAAATAGACGATGCCAATACTGGCACCCACATAAATTTCCTGACCGAAAATTTCGAACGGGCGTGACAGCGCGCCAATCAGCTTTTCCGAAATCCGCAGCGACGCCGACTCCGCCGCCTTGCCGTTGATGATGATGGTGAACTCGTCGCCGCCCAGACGGCACAGAATGTCGGTGTCACGGATGCCATCGCTGACCCGCAATGCCACGTCCTTCAGCAACTGGTCACCGGCATGATGCCCCAGTGTGTCATTGACCTGCTTGAAGCGATCCAGGTCCATGAACAACAGGGCAAAGGACTGCCCGCTGTGCTTGCTGAAGGTGATGGCGTTGTTCAGCGCCGAGCCGAACAGGTTGCGGTTGCCCAGCCCAGTCAGCGCATCGTACTGCGCCATGTAGTTGAGCTTTTCCTCGATTTTCTTGCGCTCGGTGATGTCCTTGAACACGATCACCACGCCATCGAAACCGCCATTGGGCAAGTGCGTGGGGCTGGCGGTGTACTCTACCGGCAGCATGCGATTGGCGAAGGTGCGAAACACCGCCACGTCGGTGTGATAGGCCTGGCCCTGGGAACAGAATTTGTAGATCTTCGATTCCTCCCAGCTCCGCTGGTCCACTTGCTGTGCAGACACGATGACGGACTTGTAAACCGGTTGTCCGATCAAGTCGATCGCCACACAACCCAGCACTAATTCAGCGGCTGGATTGACGAAACTGATAACGCCGTTGGCGGCGACACCGATGATGCCCTCACCCACGGACCGCAGCAGGATTTCGTTACTGGTCTTGAGCTGCTTGAGTTTGTTAAGTGCATCTTCCAGCTGTTGCCGGCGCAGGTCCAGCTCGAGAAAAATACGTACCTTGCTGACCAGCACAAAGGGATCGAACGGTTTGAAAATGAAATCGACGCCACCGCTTTCGTAGCCCTTGAACAGGTAGCTGTCTTCCTTGTTGATGGCGGTAAGAAAAATAATGGGAGTATGACGGGTCTTGCCGCGTTGCCGCATCAGGCCTGCTACTTCGAAACCATCCATGCCGGGCATCTGCACATCCAGCAGAACGAGCGCCACATTCTGCTTGAGCAGAATCGACAGCGCCTCAGGGCCGGACGTGGCGGCAATGATGTTGATATCCAGCTCCGCCAGCGTCGCTTCCAGCGCCACCAGATTGGGACGTTGATCATCCACGATCAGAATATTCTGCTTCATGTTGCGCACTCCGACCGGTTCATGCGATTCAGCATTTCTGCCATGCCGCCCATCGATAACACGCCATCAACACTGACCGCCGCCGCAACGGCCTGGGGCATCGTCCCCACTTGCGCCTCTGCGGCATCCTGTACGTACACGCGACCACCGCGACGCTTCACTTCGCGCGCGCCTTCCGCGCCATCCTGGTTGGCACCGCTGAGAACGCAGGCGACCAGCCACTCGCGATAGACGAACGCGGCGGATTCCAGCGTGACGTCGATGGAGGGTCGGCAGTAATTCACGGGCGGCTCGATACTCAAGGACAATAACTTCTCTTTTTCTATCAACACATGATAGTTCGGTGGCGCTACATACAGGTGACCCGCATTGATCGACAGCTTGTCCTCCACCTCCAGCACCTGCAAATGGGTATTCCGCGCCAGCATCGCCGGCACCCCGCTTTCGCGGTTGGCCCGCTGGTGCAGCACCACCAGCAGAGGCACGCTGTAATCCGGTGACAATGCTGCCAGCAGAGCCAGCACGGCATCCAGCCCGCCACTCGATGCACCCACGATGACAAGCTGCTGATCCCGCATGTCCTGCCGCCAGTCTTCAGTCGATGCGCTGAAACAGCCGCACGGCCGAATCAACGATTCTGAAACTATTTTGGTTTGGCAGCGCGCTCAGGGACTCCTTGATGCCAAGCCCGAGAAATCCACCCATATCCAGACTTTCATAAAATAAGGTTAGCACCCGGGACTGAAGTTCGCGGCGAAAGTAGATCAGCACGTTGCGACAGATCACCAGCTGCATTTCGCCGAACACCTGATCGGTTACCAGATCATGGGTGGTGAATACGATGTTGCGCTTCAATACCGGGTCCATGATGAAACGCTCGTATCCCGTTGAAATATAATCGTCCAGCTGCACCTTGCCGCCACTGGCCTGATAATTTTCGCGCGCGGTCACCAGCATCTTGTCATGGTAGATACCCGTGCGGGCGTGTTCCAGAACGCGGGAATTGATGTCGGTGGCGTAAATGACGGCGCGTTCCGCCAGCCCCTCCTCCTGCAGCAGGATCGACATGGAATAGGCTTCTTCACCGGTGGAGCAGCCCGCGTGCCAGATCTTGATGAAAGGATGGCTGCGCAATTCCGGAATTACCTGGGTCCGCAGCACCGAGTAAAATGCGGGATCACGAAACATGTCGGTGACATTCACGGTAAGTCCGCGCACGAAATGCTGGCAACGTTGCGGATCGCGGATCAGTTCGTGCTGCAGATCCGCCATGCGCTGGATGCCGGTATCCGCCAGATAGCGCGCCACGCGGCGCCGCAGCGATGCCCGCGAGTAACCACGAAAATCATGCCCCCAGCGCAGAAAGAGCGCTTCCAGCAGGCACTCCACTTCGATCTCGAAGTCATCCAGCAATTCGCTGTTCCGTTCCACCGCAGCAATCATTGTCCGAGCCACATTCTGATCATGGTTTTCAGCTTGCTGGTATCCACCGGCTTCGACAGGTAGTCATTGGCCCCCGCCTCCATGCAACGCGCACGGTCATCACGCATGGCTTTCGCGGTGAGCGCGATGATGGGGATGGAACGGAAGCGTTCGTTGGCGCGAATCCGTTGCATGGCTTCGAAGCCATCCATTTCCGGCATCATGATGTCCATCAGGATCAGGTCGAACGAACCATCGCTTTCCAGTGCGTCCAGCGCTTCCAGACCGGTGCTGGCAGTGGCGATCTGCATGCCCGCTTCTTCCAGCACCGCCGATAGTGAATACAGATTGCGGATGTCATCATCCACCAACAGAATGCGGCGGCCAGCGTCTGGTTCCGCCAGAAAATCGGCTTCTGGTTTTTCCGCCTCTGGATTACGCTTGCCGTCGCCCTTCAGCCAGTGCAGGAACAGAGACGTTTCATTCAGCAGGCGCCCGATCGATTTATCCGTTTTCAGTACTATGCGATCAGCGTACCTGCGCAAATCGGCATCCTGCTTTTTCGTGAGATCACGCGCGGTATAAATAATGATATGAGTAAATCCATCTTTCTTTTTCCCTATCCGTTCCAGTAATTCAAAGCCATCGCAATCCGGCAGATCCAGATCCAGAATGATGGCGCCGTATTGCTCCATCCCCAACAGGGATTCCGCTTCCTCGCCAGTGCCAGCCAGATCACAGGGCGTGTTCTGGCGCGCAAAACTTTCCTGTAACGCTTCGCGCTGCACCGGATCGTCCTCGATCACCAATACACGCCGGTTCTGATTGCGACCCAGCTCCTGACCGATGTCGCTGAACAGCTGGTCCAGCCGCGCCTTGCCAAACGGCTTGGGAATGAATTCCTGGGCACCGGGCAGATCAGTGGTTCTGATATTGGGATTGCCGGAGATGACATGCACTGGAATCTTGCTGGTGCGCGGATGCGACTTGATGTGATTCAGCAACTGTTCGCCCGGCGCATCCGGCAGACCCAGATCGAGAATGACAGATCCCGGCACATTCTGTTCCAGGAAGCGATAGGCGTCCGCTACGGTATGCACGCACTTCACGCGGAATCCGAATTCCTCCGCCAGATTGTGCAGCACGCGACTGAAGCCGGTGTCGTCCTCTACGATCAGAATCAGGTTTTCGGCATTGACCGGCTGTGTTTCCGGTGCAACCGGCGCTGAGGTGACTGCCGGTGCTGGCGGCGGAGCCAGAGCGTGGCTGACGGGATAAGCCGGTGGATCGCGACGCTCGGTAGTATTGGCCAGCACGCGTGGCAGAATCAGTGAAAAAGTAGAACCCTGGTTTTCGCCCGGACTTTCCAGCTGGATGCCACCGCCCATCAGTTCTGCCAGCTTGCGGGAAATGGTGAGCCCCAGTCCGGTACCGCCATATTTGCGGCTGATGGTGCCGTCCACCTGCTGGAATGCCTCGAACACCAGTTCCTGTTTGTCAGCGGGAATGCCGATGCCGGAATCGCGCACACGAAACGCGATGGCATTCTCTGGCTGCAACAGGCTGCTTTTCAGTTGCAGTGGCTGCGCCGGCATTTCCATGATCAGTTCCACCCGGCCCTTGTGGGTGAACTTGAATGCGTTGGACAGAAAATTACGCAGAATCTGGCCCAGACGCTGTTCGTCGGTCACGATGCTGGTGGGTAGTGCGCTGTCGATACGAATGGAAAATTGCAGCCCCTTGGATTCCGCCTGCGCCTCGAACTGCGCCATCAGCTTGTCTGCCAGGTCCTGCAGTTCGATATCGTCGCTGAGCAACTCCAGCTTGCCTTCCTCCACCTTGGACAGGTCGAGAATGTCGTTGATCAGCATCAGTAGATCGCGGCCGGACGAATAGATGACGCGGGCATGCTCAACCTGACGCTCATCCAGATTCTGTTTGCGATTTTCCATCAGCCCCTGGGACAGGATCAGAATGCTGTTCAGCGGCGTGCGCAACTCGTGCGACATGGTGGACAGAAATTCCGATTTGTAGCGTCCGCTGAGCTCCAGTTGCTTGGCCTTTTCCTGCAGGTCGCGGCGCGACCGTTCCAGCGCGGCGTTGTTGCGTACGATCTCGTCTTTCTGCCGGTCGAGCAAGCGATTGCGCTCTTCGAGCTCCTCATTCATCACCCGCAGCTCTTCCTGCTGCTGCTGCAGGTTCTCCTCGGATGCACGCAGGATCGAGGCCTGTTCTTCCAGCTCCTCGTTGGTGGCGCGCAGCTCTTCCTGCTGCTGCTCCAGCGCTTCGGCCTGGCGTTGGGTTTGCTCGAACGCTTCCGCCAGCTGAAGACGGGACAGGGCCGAGTTGAGCGCGATGGCCATGCCATCGCCGCCACGGTGGATAAAGTCGAGATCCTCTTCAGTGAAGCTGCGAAAGCTCAACAGCTCGATGACGCCCAACAGCTTTCCATTCAGTGCAACCGGCACCACCAGCACTTCCGTGGGCACAGATTCACCCAGGCCGGAGGATATGCTGGCATAGTCCGCTGGCAAATCACGCACTACAAACTGTTGTTGCTCCAGCGCAGCCTGACCTACCAGCGACTCGCCCAGTGCGAAGCGGCTGCGATCACCCTTGCGTACGCTGTAGGCGTGGCTTGCCTTCATCACCAGCGCATTGTTTTCCATCAAATAGAAGGCACCCACCAGCGTGCCCATCTCCTCCGACAGACAGCGCAGGATATTTTCGCCCAGTTGCTGCACACCTTTTTCGCCACGCAGGGCCTCGTTGAGCTTGGCCAGCTGATTCTGGCGCTTTTGCCGCGACTGGCTTTCCTGATGCTGATGTTTCAGTCGATCGCGCATGACATCAAGCGCGTTGAACAAACGCTGGAATTCCTCACTGCCGGCCCTGCCCACTTCCACGTCCAGGTTGCCCTGGGCGATTTGCCCGGCCACGCCGATCACATTCTCGATGGTGCGCGCAATCATGCGGGCAAACCAGATGATGGCGAGGGCAAACACCAGGAACAGCAATGAAGCCAGCGTGAACTGGCGCTGGGTCACTTCCTCTGAACGATCGCGCAGGTTTTGCAAGGTGGCGGCAAAATCCGCATTTATTTTCTTGCCCATCGCCCGCAGCATCTGGTCATAGACGCCGCGCTTGGCCAACGCCGAGGAGAAGGCACCATACATGGCATCGCCTTCCAGACGTCCCTCGATCACGTCTTCTGCGTAGGTCTGGTTTTCCGTGATGTAGTCAATGAAGGTCTGGGCCAGTTGTTTGCTCTCGTCGGCCATGGAGGGGTTGAGACCACCAATCTGGTTGATCTTGGACTTCTGGGCTTCGGCAATTTTCAGGGCTTCATCCAGCGTGTCCTTGTCCATTTCCACCACCACGGCTTCGAACAGGCGATTGAGATCCGCCAATCCGATCAACAGGTCGTTGGCAATCTGCACGGTGCGCAGATCCACATTCTGCACCCGCCCCAGTTCCTCGCTGGACTGTTTGAAGAAAAGGAGATTGCCCACCAGGATGATAGTGAATCCGACGAGTGCAAACGTCGTGAGAAAAATCAGCTTGAGCTTGATTGAGGAGTTGAACATGCGTGGCATCATCATGACAACGCCCTGAGCAGTAACAGGGTGGTCATGTACATCAGTCTTTTACAACCAGCAGGGTCTTGACGTTTTCATCCTTTGGTGCGGCGGTCAGATAACCTATTCCACCCTGGTGATCGGCAACAAAGGTCTCTATTTCGGAATCGTTCAAACCTACCTGTGGTGGCCGCTCGCCGCCGGAAAACATGCGGCGTGACCAGTAGTATCGCAGTTGCTGTTCGGTGCGGTTCAGTACCTTGCGGTTAAAGGTTTCGCGTGCCCTGGAACCATCACTCTGCGCAATGGGTTCGGCATTGACGCCATTTTCAAAACGACGCGTCTTGAGCATGTAAATGCGCTCAACCTGGTCGGCCGTGATGCTCTCCAGCGTATTGCCCTTGTTGACGACGATGTACAAATCGGCCCGGCACAACGCCGGCATCAGCAACAGCAGACACCAGAACGCGGCGCGGATGAAAAGATTCGATCGCATAAAAGGGCTCAGAACACCAGGTCCAGCGACATGCGCACGCCATTTACCGAGTCTGCCGGTTCCGGATAAACGGGAGCCTCACTGTCGGCAAAGGTCAGGAAGTTGGATTCGGACAACGCCAGCATGGCGCTCGGAATGGCGAAGCCATAACTGCCGTTTTGCAGCTCCACATGAAACACTTCCGCTTTGACTGCGAGACTTTCCACCGGATCCCATCGCAAGCCAAGTGTCAGCGTCTCCTGCTCAAGACGGATGATGTTCATGGTGACCAGCAAACCTTCGGTGTAGCCGTTAAGGCCCTCCGCCAGCTGGGCAAGTCCGGGATCGGAATTCCAGATCAATTCGTTCAGTTCAAAGGACTGGATTTCCGGCCGTTCGTCATCGTTGGTGGTGTACATCTTGGCGAACGTGATGTGCGGCATCCAGTTACCAAAACGGTAACCGAACATGACATAGCCCGATTCCACATCAGGATAGATGCCCTCGATGGCTGAACTGGACAACTCGGACATCAGCAGGAATTCACCATTGTCGGCGCTGAAACCGACGCCGTAGAACTCGCCGTCCTGCGCGCCATTCATGGAGGGAATGGTGCGGTAGGGTTCCAGCTGTGCCAGCAGAGAAGCCTGTTCAGCCTGCAACACGGGCACGAAGAAATCATTCGACGGATCGCCGTCGTTTTGCACGCCTAAAATCGCATCCGACAACACACCTGAATTGGCTGTACCGTCACCCACCATCACATCTTCGACAAAACTGATCAGGCCCAGCGTCGAAACGCCGTCGATATAAGGCGGAATATCCGGCACGATGGTGACCCCTTCCACCACCGGTCCAATGAAATTGTCCAGCACGGAATCGGTCAGCGTGAAATGGTATTTTGAATAGCCTGCCCGAACGGTGAAGATGTCATAAGTCATCTGCACATCCAGGCCCGCGAACTCGCTGCTCTGGTCGGTGAATTCGAGATTGCCCATAGCCAGCTGCTGGTTGGTGGTGGTGCCAGCGTAGGGATTAAACCGGAAATCGACGCCGCCAATGCTGGTCCAGTAGCGCAGATCCATGCCTTCGTAGCGGGAAAACGGCAGCCAGCCATACACCTCGGTGGGCACTTGCACCCAGGGATAGGCGTAGCCCACATCGAGAAATTCCGACAGCATGAAGCCCGGCGCCCGCAGTCGGCCAGCGCGCAGTTTCAAATCCGGTTCGAAGGCATATTCCAGGTAGCCCCATTCCAGCTCCACACCTTCTTCGGCGGAAGATGCCTTGAGCTGCATCGACACCGACAGCTTTTCAGAAATGGCGGAATCCACCTGCAGGCCGGCCACGCTTTCCTCGGAGAACGTCCAGGTGTCATCCATCGTGGACAGATAAATAACATCTTCATCGTCAATCTGGCCGCCCCGGATGCTGACGAAACCCGACACATTGATCTTGCCCACCAGATCGCTGACGACCTGGTTGATTTCACTTTGCTGGTTCTGGGTCTGCTCCAGCGCTTCCACCCGCTCTTCCAGGGTTTGGGCCTGAACGGCATTACCTATAACCAAAGCACAAGCAACTGCCAGTGCTTTCTTTTCAAAAGGAAATAAGGACCGGAAAACTGCAGACACGAGGAACTCCCCTTCTTTTTACTATTTAATAAGGTATAGAAGAGGAACGCGTCTGGGTCAAAATCTCAAAGCTGTCGCAGCAGGGTCAAATCAGAAGACTTTTGAAGAGCTTGGACATCAGCTTCAGATGCTCGGCGAAGAGCGCATCGCGGTCATAGGCATCCCCCAACAGGCGCTGCTGCATACCCACGCTCGAGAAAAATCCCAGCGTCATGTTGGTCAGGGCGATGATGTTGATGATCACCTTGTGACGGTCCGGGCGGGTCATGCGGTTTTCCGGCAGGTGGCTCATGAACACTGCGGATTTCGCTGCGAACTGCTCCAACCAGACCAGTATCTTTGGGCTGATGCGTTCCGGCGGATTACAGAATTCCCGATGCAGGATCTGCGCCCGAAACGGGTGCTGTTCATGCAGATACAGCAGTTTGCGGGGAATATCGAACAACTCGCGCAATGTGAGTTCGGACTGGCTCCAGCTTTCGAGCTCCGCCATGAACGGCAGCAGCGCGCGGTCAATCACCTCGCCATAAATGGCATCCTTGCCCGCATAGTGCGCATAAATGCTGGGCTCGCGAATGCCCACCCGGGCCGCAATTTCCCGCAACGATGTGGCGGCGAACGTCTGGGTGGCAAACAGCTCTTCGGCCGCGTCCAGAATACGCTGCCGGGTGGAATCCACTCCGCCCGTCTCGGTGGCCCGGCTGCGCCGGTTAGCACTGCTCATCTTCGCCCCCATTTTCACCCCACATTGATCGCTACCTTGTCCCGACTTTGGCGCGACGTTGCGCCGTACCCACATTCTAGCCCACACACCTATCGACCGATAGTCAAAACAACGTGCATTTATTTTGCAATTGACTTGCATAATGCCTTTTCATTGGATAGATTCACCAAAACAACCTAATAATCGATAGGCTAAATCGGAGGAACCCGCCCATGACCACCAACCTGCACTGGCATTCCGGCCTGATTTCCCGCGCCGACCGCACCCGAATGCTGGGCCACGGCGGCGCCACCCTCTGGTTCACCGGTTTGTCCGGCAGCGGCAAGAGCACCATTGCCGTCGCCCTGGAATCCGCCCTCGCCCGCCAGGGCAAACTCAGTTACCGGCTCGACGGCGACAACATCCGCCTCGGCATCAATCGCAACCTGGGTTTTTCCGCCGCCGACCGCACCGAAAACATCCGCCGCGTTGGCGAGGTATCGAAACTGTTCGCCGATGCGGGCGTCATCGTGCTGTCGAGCTTCATCAGCCCCTACAGCGCCGACCGCGCACTGGTGCGTCAACTGCATGAAGAGGCCGACTTGCCGTTTCTGGAAATTTTCGTGGATTGCACGCTGTCAGAAGCGGAACGGCGCGATCCCAAGGGCCTGTATAAAAAAGCCCGCGCCGGCGAGATCAAAAACTTCACCGGCATCGACGATCCCTATGAAGCGCCACACCAGCCCGACATCCACCTGCGCTCCCATCTGCAGACACTGGATGACGAAATCGACACCATTCTGACCACGCTGCAGGAACGCGGCATCCTCGCACAGGAAGCGCTGCCGGCATGAGACTGTCCATATGAGAAAGGTACTGATCCGCCTGCTGGCCGCCTTCCGCCGCCTTTCACTATGGTGGCTACAACTGCGCGGCAAAACCGAACAGGACGTGGCAGCGCAACGCATCGTCAGCGGCCAGTCCTGGGACGAATTCTGTGACACCCTGAAAGCCGCCGGCGCTGCGCTGAATTTTCCCGGTGCGCCGCGCGATCCATTCAATCAGGCGGAAGGCTATCGCTACCTCACCCGCCTCGCCCGCGCCGGACTGATGGCGTTTCTGGAACACGCCGACCCGCGCGCACCGGTACTGCATCGCGTCGTGCATGAAACCGTAAAAATGGGCGCCGACAATCCCGACAACTTTTATCAGACTGCCTGCATCAGTGGCGAATACGACTATGTGATTCGCGGCCAGCGCAACACGGTGAAATATCTGGGTTTCGGCACGCAGATCGGCCATTACGGCCAGGGCGGCGGTTTGCCACCTTCCGGTTACCTGGAAAGCTCCGCCATCGAACTGGAAGCGGACGGCAGTTTCCTGGTACATGTCAGTTGCAAGCCGCACGCAAAAAACTGGCTGCCCATGCAACCGCAGACCGGCTGCCTGATCGTGCGGCAAACCTTTCTGGACCGGACGCGGGAAGTTCCCGCCGACCTGATCATCGAGCGCGTGGGCGGCGATGCCGTCCCTACTCCACTCACTCCCAAACAGGTGGACGACGGCCTGAAATCCGCCAGCACGCTGGTGGCCGGTGCGGCGCTGCTGTTTGCCAAATGGGCGCGGGATTTCCAGCGTCACAGCAACCAGCTGCCGCTGTTCGATCCCGCCGTATCCACGGCTGCGGGTGGCGATCCCAACATCCGGTATTACCACAGCCACTGGGCACTGGCGCCAGACGAAGCGCTACTGATCGAAGTCACACCACCGGTATGCGAGCACTGGAATTTCCAGCTCAACAATTACTGGATGGAATCCCTGGACTACGTGAATTTCCAGATCCACACCAACAAGCATCTGGCACGGTATGAAAAAAACGGCGCAGTGAAAATCATCATTGCCCACCACGATCCAGGCTTGCCCAACTGGCTCAGCACTGCGGGACACGAAAGCGGCACCATGTGTTTCCGCTGGATCAAACTTCAATCGCCAGACGACGCGCCGCAACCGCAAACCCGCGTGGTGAAGTGGTCCCAGATCGCGCGCATCAACCCACAGCAACAATCAACCGTTTCACAAGGCAAGACTCAGCATGAAAAAGAAAGCGCTCGAGACCTCTAATCACTATGACAAACCCTACCGACCTTTGCCGATTGCCCTGTTCAATCGCGCAGGCCGTGTGGCGGAGCGAATGGGCCTGCTGTCGGACCTGAATGTTGCGGATCTGATGAATGCCGCGCGACGCAAAACCGGCCTGAAAAATTTTGGCGATGAATGGTTTGTGGAACCACTGACGCACCTGGTGGATTCCATCAACCAGGAAGCGAAGCTCACTCCACTGGGAAAGCTGATCCAGAAAAGCCGGCTCGAAGGCGCGCTCGCCACCCGTCTGCGGGTAAGGGAATTGCTGCGCAATCATGCTGAAATCCACGACATCAAGCTGGGCAAGATCATCATCATTGCGGGCCTGCAGCGCACTGGCACCACTACCCTGCACCGCCTGCTGGCGGCTGATCCCAACATGCGCGCACTGCTGGCATGGGAAGCACTGAACCCGCTGCCATTACCGAAGGAAAAGCCGGGGCATCCGGAGGGGCGCATCGCCCAGGCACGCATGGCCGAAAAAGGTCTGGCCTATCTGGCGCCTGAGTTTTTCGCCATTCACCCGGTGGAACACGACGCACCGGAAGAAGACATTCTGTTGCTGGATCTGTGTTTCATGAGCCAGTCGCCGGAAGCCACGCTGAATGTGCCCAGCTACGCGCACTGGCTGGAGCAACAGGATCATACCCGCGCCTATGAATACCTGCGTGTGCTGCTGAAAATCCTGCAGTGGCAACGCCCCGCACAAAACTGGGTTCTGAAAACCCCGCACCACATGGAACATCTCGACACCATTCTCAAGGTGTTTCCCGAAGCGACCATCGTGCAGACCCACCGCGATCCGCAAAAAACCACTGGATCGTTTTGCAGCATGGTGGCGCACGGCCGTGGCGTATTCAGCGATGACGTCGATGCCAGAAACGTCGCCCGGCACTGGCTGCGCAAAGTGAACCGCCTGATGCAGCGTTCGATCGATGTCCGCGCCACAGCCGATCCAGCGCGCTTTGTCGATGTGTCCTATTACGAGCTGCTGCAGGATCCCATCGCCCAGGTGGCACGGATCTACCAGCAGGCCGGTATTCCTTTCGACGCCAACGTGGCGCGCGCAGCCCAGGCCACCAGCGAACGCAATGTGCAGAACCGCTATGGCAAGCATCGCTACGATCTGAAGGATTTCGATTTGACCAAAGAAGACATCGAGAAGCAGTACGGCTTTTACCGGGAACGCTACAGCATTCCCTTTGAATAACAGGACGCGCAACATGAACCCGAAGAATGATTCCGGCCCCAATGCAGTAGGCCACAAAAACATCGTCACCGCCGTCACCACTGCGATCTACGATCGCTTCAGCAACAAGGGCGTACTTCCTCCCCTCGAACCCACCGTGCGCGTCGATGGCAAGACCTGCCTGATCACCGGTGCCAGCAGCGGGCTTGGCAAGGCTGTTGCCATCCAGATGGCACAACGGGGCGCGAAACTGATTCTGGCGTGCCGCGCAGGCCACGATTCTGTGGTGGAAGAAATCAAACAGGCCAGCGGCAACCATGCCGTCGAATTGATGACGGTGGATCTGAGCGATCTGGAATCCGCCAACCGCCTGTGCGACCAGTTGCGCGATCGCGGTGTCATTCTCGACATTACCATTCTGAATGCCGGCCTGATGCCGCTGAATGCGCGGCGCTCGCCTCAGGGTTTCGAACTGATGTTCAGCGTGCATTTCCTGGCAAACCGCTTGCTGCTGCAGCGCTGGCTGGCCGACGGTGTCATCCGCCCCAATCCGCAGCGTCCGCCCCGGGTGGTGTTCGTGGCATCGGAAGCGCACCAGTCGTCCGACCCCATCGACTTCAACCATTTTGGCGAATTCGTCGATTACGGCATGAAAGACGGAATGAAGCACTATTCCATGAGCAAACTGCACCTGTGTACGTTTGCCACGGAACTGTCGCGCCGGGTGAATCCGGGCAAGCAGGTGAATGTGGCAATTCACGCCCTCTGCCCCGGCCCCATCGCGTCGAACATTGCGCGTGAGTCGCCGGCGTTTATCAAACCCATTTTGTGGCCGATCATGAAACTGCTGTTCCGCTCGCCGGAAAAAGCGGCGGAACCGGTTGTGTATCTGGCCTGCGCCAACAATATGGGTCAGCGCAGCGGCGTCTATCTGCACATGATGCGGGAAAAATCCATGTCCAGTGACGCGCGCGATGCTGGCAACGGAAAACAACTGTGGGAAAAGAGCGCTGCGTTGTTACAACCCTACACCGAACCTGCGCGGACAACAGAGCCCGCGTGAATCACAGCCATCGGTAGAAGAGAGTCGGACCATGTCGATGAAGGATTTCCCCACCATGCTCGGTCACCTGCGCCGCCGTCTGTTTGGCGCCAGCCCCATGGCATCAGAGGTGAATCTGCGCGGTAAAAAAATCATTGTCACCGGTGCCTCGCCCGGCTCCATCGGGTTTGAAACCGCACTGACACTGGCAAACTGGGGTGCGTGTGTGATTATCACCACTCGCAGCAATTCAAATGCGACCGCCGACCATTTACGCCGCTACCTGCATCAACAGGGAAAAAGCGCCGATATCGATGCACATTCACTGGATCTGGCCGCTGCAGATTCAGTACTACAGTTTGTGCGCTGGTATCAGAAAAAACACGGTTCGCAGCTGGATGTTCTGGTCAACAACGCCGGCATACACCTGGATCTGGCAGGCAGCTGGAAGCAGCCGCAACTGACGGCGGACGGATTTGAAATTCACTGGCGCACCAACTATCTGGGCACCCTGCACCTGACGCACCTGTTACTGCCGCTACTGAAAAGCACGGGGACAATGACCGGCGATGCGCGCATCGTCAACGTCGCCTCGCACCTGCACACCAAAGGCACCAATGGCGGATTGTTCGCGCCGATCCAGCCATTCCATTCCTGGACCGCCTACGGTCAATCCAAGCTGGGCCTAGTCCACGCGGCATTTGAAATCCAGCGCCGCTTTGCGGAGTGCAACCTGCAGGGATTCGCGCTGCATCCCGGTTCCATCCACACCAATATTTCCGACAAGGGTCTGGCTACCCGCCCCTTGCTGCGAATGTTGCGGCAATGGTTCTCGCCACTGGAAGCACTGGTACTGCTGACACCGGAACAGGGCGCGCAGACGCAGATTCACTGCGCCACCGCACCTGACCTGAAAGGCGGGATCTACTACGAACGTTGCGCGCCCGCCGACTGCAGCGAACAACTGGACGATCTGGCCGCCGCCAGACGCCTGTGGCAGGAAACGGAAACCTGGGTGCAATCCCTCCACCCGGAACAGGGTGCCAGTGCGCGCAAGGAAGTCACTCATGTTTGAGCACACGATTTATTCCCGCGTGGTGGAAATCAACGCGCCGCGCGAACAGGTTTGGGACATTCTGACCAATCTGAAACAGTATCCGCAGTGGAATCCGTTCACCTATCGCGTGGAGACGACGCTGGCCATTGGCGATCCGGTGGATCTGTACGTACGATTCAAAAAACGCGGCGAAGTGTCGCAGAAAGAACAGGTCCGCATCGTGCAAAAGCCAGAGCGGCTGGCCTGGGGGATGAAAATGGGTGCACGATTCATCCTGTGCGCACAGCGGGACCAAGTGCTGACAGCCCTGGATGACCGGCGTTGCACTTATCAAACCTGGGATGCGTTTTCCGGCCTGCTGACGCCGCTGGTGATGGCGCTGTTCAAATCGGATATCGAAGGCGGGTTCAATGCGATGGCGGAGGCGCTGAAGGTGCGGGCGGAGAACGCATAAGCCTTTCCTGAATTGCAGGATCACCCAGCGCCGGAGATTATTTTCCAGTCAGCTTCTGAATTTATTCGCCGCCGATTGCAGAGCCAGCACCAGCTGCCCCAGCGTGTTCACGGTGCTGATCGTATCGCGCACTGCCTCATGACTGCTGGACGCATTCACCGTCATTGCCCGTACCTGATCATTCACCTGATTCGCCAATTCTTTCTGTGCGAACACGGCTTCGGTTACCGTCTGCACCCGCTCCAGGGTCGACAACGCACCGGTATGAATGTGTTTCAGCGCATTGCTGGCCTCGTCCGCCCGCAGCACACCCTGCTGCGCCAGATCGTCACACATCTCCATCGACTTCACCGCCTTGCCGGTCTCCGACTGGATGGTGGAAATGGTGCGCGCGATTTCGTGGGTAGCCTGGGTGGTGCGACGTGAAAGATTGCGTACTTCATCGGCGACCACGGCAAAGCCTCTGCCCTGTTCACCGGCACGGGCCGCTTCGATCGCAGCATTCAGCGCCAACAAATTGGTTTGCTCGGCAATTTCCTTGATGGTATTCGAAATGCCATCGATCTCGTCCGCACACTGGCTCAGCGTACGGATAATATCAGTCGACTCGCGCACCGATTGCGCCACTCCGGCCATGCCATTGGCCGCGTGCGTTACCACATCACCGCCCTTTTCTGAAATCTCATGCGCCTCGCGGGACGCTTTTTCCGTTTCAGTGGAATGATCCGCCACGTCCAGGATAGTAGTGGTGATGTTTTGCATGATGTGCTGGGCCGCCTGCGCGATCTCGTGCTGTTCCAGTGCCGAGCGACTGACGATTTCCGAACTCGCCTGCAACGTGTTGGACGCCGAGGTCAGCGCCGTTGCCGTCGCCAGTACCTGCTTCACCGTGTCATCCAGCTTGTCGACAAAACTGTTGATCCAGAGCGCCAGCTGTCCGGTTTCATCCTTGGGAAACGTAGCCACGTCGATGCGTGTCTGCAACGAACTGCCAGCTTCCGCGATGTCCAGGAAGAAATTCTCCAGCCGCTGCAGCCGCCGCCGCAGAGGCCGCAATCCGAACAGCCAGAACGCCAGCAGGATCAGCGCGCCAGTGCCTGCATTCACCAGCAGCGCAGCATCGCCCATCACATTCAACAGGTGCTTGCCATATTCCGCCACGGCAAACCCGAACCCACCCAGCAGCGCCAGTCGCGTCAGCAACGTCAAATCAATACTGCGCTCGCGATACACTTCCTCCAGATCGCCTTCGCACAGCAGGCCCCAGGTATCCATCGAACCCGGCATGTTGAAGGTCAGGCCGGCACCGATCACCGGTACATGACGGTAATCGGGATAGCCAGGATAACAGACGAAAACATGATGACGATTGCGAATGGTTTCCCGCACGCCAGGATGCAGGTCTTTGGTAGCGGGATCGGTAAAACGCAATTCCAGTTCCGTTCGTTCCCGCACGCTCACAGTGCCGAAATCCGTGCGCACACCCTGCTTCAGATTGTCACCGTGGGTAAAGGCATTGTCTTCGAAGCGCGAACGCGACAGCGCCACACCGGGCTGAATCGACGGATCGAATTTCGATTCCACCATGAATAAATAATTGTCGCCGGAATCGTGATACACATGGCCCGCTTCGCGCTGGATTATATCGCTCATCACATCATTGGGAATGCGCACGCGCAGGCAGCCCACGACAGCCCCATTTACCCGCAACGGGTGGAAGAACATCAGCGTCATGTCGTCATGAAAGCTGGACGTGGTGGCGCCCAGGGTGCGCGTCAGCGGATCAGGATAGGGTCCGTGCAGGAAGGGTTCGCGCATACCGGCGGCGCACGCCTGCGCGTTCAGGTCACGCTGTCCCTGATGGGCAGCTGCGCTGGAATGCAGCACCCGGTATTGCGTATCGATGATGAAAATTTCCGACGCTTCCTTGTGCAGCGTGCAGGCAGTCCCCAGAAATTCCCCAGACAGATTGGGCCAGTTCTTTTCCACATCCCGTGCCAGACTGTGCAGATAAGCCCACTGCTGCTCGGCCCATTGCATCAGCAACTGACGGCGGGTCTGTACGATACCTTCAAAGGTTTTTTCAACATCGTCGACCCGGTGCTGGTTCAGCCAGTACGACCAGCGCATGCTGATCTTGCCGACCGGTCCCCACCATTTCAGCCAATGCCGTTCCTGCGGCAGACGCTGCATGTTCGCGCTTTTCAAAGGCATGTCAGAAAATCCACTTCGAAGACGGTGTAATCAGAACCCATTCAAATTTCAGGATAGTCAGTGAAATCGACAAATTCGAAAGCAAGGCGGGAGTTTTTTGTACAGGAAGGATAAATCGGGGACAACCAAAGAGAAAACAAACAAAAACGCACCATTTTTAACCCGTAGCGGGAAATCCCCCGGCTCTGCCGGGGAGACAGCAAACGTTTGACATA
Organism: Gammaproteobacteria bacterium; assembly: GCA_013178375.1. Taxonomy (GTDB): domain Bacteria; phylum Pseudomonadota; class Gammaproteobacteria; order Pseudomonadales; family Ketobacteraceae; genus Ch67. The sequence goes on along the minus strand of JABLXQ010000014.1, from coordinate 69 downwards.
TCCTGGAGTCCATCGCGGAAACTCCGAAGCGTGAGCCGCCAAGCACACGTAACGGAGAACCGCAATGGA
>JABLXQ010000013.1 GCA_013178375.1 Gammaproteobacteria bacterium | reverse complement strand
ACCCGAAGGCCCGCTGCCGCTCGACTTGCATGTGTTAGGCCTGCCGCCAGCGTTCAATCTGAGCCATGATCAAACTCTTCAGTTCAAATCACTTGGTTTCGGTCACTTTACGGCGACCAACCGGCTCCACTAACTACTCTCTTGACGAGATGTCATCAGCAGAACATACACAGCACGTCCACCAACAACACCCACACTTATTACTTCTAACTGATTGTTAAAGAACTCTTTTTCGCTTTCAGTCTCATCAACTGAGGCCGCGTATTCTACGCTCTTCGCTCACCCTGTCAACCGTTTTTTCGATTTAATTTCAATCGCTTTCCGGTGAAGGCCCCAGTGGTTCAGATCAGGGTACGCGCCCTTGATATTCCCACTAGACCGAACCAGTGCGCCAAGCGCTATTGACCTGTATTGCCGGCCAACCTGATTCGGGAGCTTTTTACTCTAGTTCAGCTTTTGGTGTCCCTCAAGCTGAGGACGCGCATTCTATGGAGGGCGGTTTTCTTTGTCTAGCCCTGACGCGAATAAAAAACAAAAAAATCAGGATGATGCTGAAGGTGATTGACTTCGAGTAATCCAGTTTCTCGATCCAGATCAGGTGGGACAAGCCGAGTAATGCGATGACATGTACCAGCCTGTGCAGCTGAAGCCAGCGCTTTCCCAGGGTCCGTCGGGCATTCTGTGTCGATGTGGCTGCCAGCGGAATCATGAGAATCCACCCTGCCAGGCCCAGTGCGATATAGGGCCGCTTCACAAACTCCTCTGCTATGACGTCAGTATCAGCGCCACTCCAAAACAGAAGGAAGGCCGAAAGATGCAGGCTGATGTAGGTGAAAGCCCAGAGACCAAGCAGCCGGCGGCACGCAATCCAGATGGATTGGCCCGTGATGTGCCGCAACGGTGTCATGGCGAGACAGCACCACAGCAGGGTGATACCCCAAAAACCCAGTCTTCGCACCACTGCTTCCGCCGGGTCAGGACCGAGATCGCTGCCCAGAACATCCAGTGACAGCCAGATCAGCGGTACGCCGCAACTGAGATGCGCAGTAGCTTTGACGAAGTTTCGAGTCGGGACTGCCATGGTTCAGTAGTTAGTTTTCAGGTTAAGTCCGGAATACAGGCTCGCAACCTGGTCTTCATATCCGTTGAAGCGCCGGGTGGGAATCCAGTTGGGATCCCACAGACTGTTGGGAAGGCGGCGTTCGCGCTTCTGGCTCCAGCGCGGATGGTCGACGTCAGGATTCACGTTGGCGTAGAAGCCGTATTCGCTGGATGCAAGACGTTGCCAGGTGGTGTCGGGCTGGGTGTCGGTCAACTCGATGCGGACGATGGATTTAATGCTCTTGAAACCGTATTTCCAGGGGACCATGAGCCGCAGCGGCGCGCCGTTCTGCGGCAGCAGTTCCTTGCCGTAGAGCCCCACTACCATCAGCGTCAGAGGGTGCATGGCTTCGTCGATGCGCAGGCCTTCCTCGTAGGGCCAGGGGATGGTGGAACGGGCAAATTTCTGGGCAGGGAAGCGTTCGGGATCCACCAGTGTTTCGAAGCGCACAAATTTGGCGCTGGAGGTCGGGTCGGCGCGTTTGAGCAGGTCTGCCAGCGGGAAGCCAACCCAGGGCACCACCATGGACCAAGCTTCCACGCAGCGAAAGCGATAGATGCGTTCTTCCAGCGCATGGGGCTTGAGCAGGTCTTCCAGATTGAGCTTGAGGGGTCTGTTGAGCGCCCCCTCGATGGAAACGGTCCAGGGATCGACGCGGAAATTGCGGCTGTTTTCCACCGGGTCTGATTTGTCGGTGCCGAATTCGTAGAAATTGTTGTAACGGGTGGCGTCTTCGAATGGGGTGAGGGTGTCGCCGGTGGTGTCGGGGATTTTGCTGCGGCTGGCGAGTTTGTCGCTCAACTGCGTTCTCCAGTCTGCCGACGGTGCTGCGAGAAGCGAGCCCGATGCGCTACCGAGCGCAAGCCCCACTCCCAGCATACCGGTGTTCCTGAGCCAGTCCCGCCGCGACAGGTACTGGCTTTCGGATGTGATTTCCGAGGGTTTGGGGTCGGATGAGCGGGGAATTCGGATCAGCATGGGCACCTCCTGCGCTTGATGTAAGGGTTAGACGCAGGAGGTGCCGGTTTGTTACGGCCTGGGCTTGCGAAAAGAAGTGAGCGGTCCGCTGAGGGCGTAGACGAGGAACAGGCCCCACAGCACGCCGGCGGGATAGGAGAAGATCACCGCTATCGCCAGCACGACGACAAGAATCACAAAGAACGGCACGCGGCCTTTGAAATCCAGTTCCTTGAAACTGTTGTAGCGTACGTTGCTGACCATCATGACGGCGGCAAAGGCAGTGATGACAGCAGCAGCCACTGATACGACAGCCCCGCTGCCTTCGATCTGGAGGGAGGTTCCCAGCCAGACCATGCCTGCCACCACGGCAGCGGCAGACGGGCTGGGCAGGCCGGTGAAATAGCGCTTGTCGGCACTGTCGATCTGTACGTTGAAGCGGGCCAGCCGCAGCGCGGCGCAGGCAGCGTACACGAAGGCTACCATCCAGCCGACCTTGCCCAGGGTGGACAACGACCAGGCGTAAGCCACGAGCGCCGGCGCGATGCCGAAGGAAATGCAGTCAGACAGGCTGTCATATTGCGCGCCGAACTCGCTCTGCGTGTTGGTCATACGGGCGACACGGCCGTCGAGCCCATCAAAAATCATCGAGATGAAAATGGCGATGGCGGCAGTTTCAAACAGGCCGTTCATGGCGGCGACGATGGCGTAGAAGCCAGAAAACAGGGCGCCGGTGGTAAAGAGGTTGGGCAGCAGGTAGATTCCGCGCCGGCGGACTTTTTTGCCGCCTTCGATTTCGCCTTCGACCACTTCGAAGGTGACGCCATCATCGTCCGGCTCGGCTTCTTCCCGGGGCTCTTCCTTGTCCTTGGCGTCGCGCAGATTGACGACGGCAGCGGCAGGATCTTTTTTGGATTCGTGTTTGGTGGGATCTTTGTCAGTCATGAGTCGACCTGATGCGTTGCACGATTGTGGAAGTACTTTGAGCCTGTCAGCCGGTTTTTTCAACCACGGAAACAAAAAACGCGGCCGGAGCCGCGCTTTTCGCATATCGATATAACCAATCAGTTTTTGGCTTTATCGATGATCTTGTTGGCATTGATCCAGGGCATCATTTCGCGCAGCTTGGCGCCAACCTGCTCGATGGGGTGAGCAGCGTTGTTGCGGCGGTAAGCGGTCATGGACGGATAGTTGCCAGCACCTTCGGCGATGAACATCTTGGCGTATTCGCCGTTCTGGATGCGCTTGAGTGCATTGCGCATGGCAGCGCGGGACTGGTCGTTGATGACTTCCGGGCCTGTCACATATTCGCCATATTCCGCGTTGTTGGAAATGGAGTAGTTCATGTTGGCGATGCCGCCTTCGTACATCAGGTCGACGATCAGCTTCAGTTCGTGCAGACACTCGAAGTAGGCCATTTCCGGTGCGTAGCCCGCTTCGGTCAGCACTTCGAAACCGGCTTTTACCAGTTCCACCGCGCCACCGCACAGAACGGCTTGCTCGCCGAACAGGTCGGTTTCGGTTTCATCCTTGAAGGTGGTTTCGATGATGCCGGTACGGCCACCGCCGATAGCGGAAGCGTAGGACAGGGCCAGGTTCTTGGCGTTGCCAGAGGCATCCTGGAAGATCGCGATCAGGTCAGGAATACCGCCGCCTTTCACGAACTCGGAACGCACGGTGTGACCCGGCGCCTTGGGCGCGATCATGATAACGTCCAGATCCTTGCGCGGCACGACCTGGTTGTAGTGGATCGCAAAACCGTGGGCGAATGCCATGGTGGAACCCGGACGGATATTGGGCTCGATTTCGTTGCGGTACAGTTGGGACTGGAACTCGTCGGGGGTCAGGATCATGATCACGTCCGCCCATTTCACCGCCTCGGGAACCGCTTTCACCGACAGGCCGGACTTTTCCGCTTTCACTGCCGACGCCGAACCGGGACGCAGCGCCACCACAACATCGACGCCGGAATCTTTCAGGTTGTTGGCGTGGGCATGGCCTTGCGAGCCATAACCGATGATCGCCACCTTCTTGCTCTGGATGATGGACTGGTCGCAATCTTTGTCGTAGTAAACTTTCATGTTCATTCCTCTATATGAAATCCCGATCTGTCGGGTTGAGCGTCGTGTTTTTAACGTTAGGTATCAGATAACTTCAAATTTCAAAAAAAATGCGTTGGTTCAGAGCGCCAGCACCTTGTCGCCGCGGGCGATGCCGGACACGCCGGTGCGCACCACTTCCAGGATGGAGGCTTCACCGACAGACTCGATGAATGCATCCAGCTTGTCGCTGGTGCCCGCGAGCTGCACGGTGTAGACCGAGCTGGTGACATCCACGATCTGGCCACGGAAGATGTCGGCGGTGCGTTTGATTTCGGCGCGCTGGGCGCCGGTGGCCTTGAGCTTGATCAGCATCAGTTCGCGTTCGATGTGCGCACCTTCGCTGAGATCCACCAGCTTCACCACTTCCACCAGTTTGTTGAGCTGCTTAGTGATCTGCTCGATCACCTGGTCATTGCCGGTGGTGGTGAGGGTGAGCCGCGACAGGGTGTTGTCGTTGGTCGGCGCCACCGTGAGGCTTTCGATGTTGTAGCCACGCTGGGAAAACAGGCCGACCACACGGGACAGGGCGCCGGGTTCGTTTTCCATCAGGATAGAAATGATTCGACGCATGATTAAGTCCGCTCCGATTTGTTCAGCCACATGTCGCGCATTGAGCCGTCTTTGATCTGCATGGGATAGACGTGCTCGCTGGGGTCGACGTAGATGTCCATGAACACCAGGCGGTCCTTGAGGGAAAAGGCTTCCTTCATGGCGTCTTCGAGATCTTCCGGCTTGGTAACCTTGATACCGACGTGACCATAGGCTTCCGCCAGCTTGATAAAGTCCGGCAGGGATTGTTCATAGGTGGAGCTGGAGTGACGGCCCTGGTACTGCATGTCCTGCCACTGACGCACCATGCCCAGGGACTGGTTGTTGACGTTGATGATCTTCACCGGGAAGTTGTACTGCAGACAGGTGGACAGCTCCTGGATATTCATCTGGATGCTGCCTTCACCGGTCACGCAGGCAACGGTGGCATCCGGGCTGGCTACCAGCGCGCCCATGGCCGCCGGCAGACCAAAGCCCATGGTGCCCAGACCGCCGGAGTTGATCCACTGGCGCGGCCGCTTGAACTTGTAGAACTGCGCCGCGAACATCTGGTGCTGGCCCACGTCGGAGGTAACGATGGCCTCGCCGTTGGTGACCTTGTACAGGCACTCGATGACCTGCTGCGGCTTCAGAATCCCCGGCGCGGTTTCATAGCGCAGGCCGTGGTAAGCGCGCCAGGCATCGATCTGCTTCCACCAGGCTTCCAGGGCAGACTTGTCGTTGCGCTCCTCGGTCTTTTCCAGCTGCTCCAGCATTTCCTTCAGCACCTGATCGACCGGCCCAACGATGGGGATGTCGACCGGAACGTTCTTGGCGATGGAGGCCGGATCCACGTCGATGTGGATTATCTTCGCGTTGGGGCAGAACTTGGAGGTGTGGTTGGTGACACGGTCGTCGAAACGCACGCCTATCGCCAGCAGCACATCCGCGTGATGCATCGCCATATTGGCTTCGTAGGTGCCGTGCATGCCCAGCATGCCGACGAACTGCTTGTCTTCACCGGGAATGCCACCCAGACCCATCAGGGTGTTGGTGCAGGGGAAGCCCAGGTTGTGGACCAGTTCGGTCAGCATGTCAGCTGAATTGCCCAGGATGACGCCGCCGCCGGAATAGATCATCGGGCGTTTGGCCGCCATCATCAGGTCGACGGCTTTCTTGATCTGGCCGGAATGCCCCTTGCTCACCACGTTGTAGGAACGCAGTTTGACCTTGGACGGGTACTGGTATTCGTATGTGAGTGCAGGACTGGTGAGATCCTTGGGAATGTCCACCAGTACCGGACCGGGACGGCCAGTAGTCGCTATATAAAAGGCTTTCTTGATGGTGGAGGGAATATCTTCGGTCCGCTTCACCATGAAGCTGTGTTTGACGATCGGGCGGGTGACGCCGACGATGTCGGTTTCCTGGAACGCGTCGTTGCCGATCCAGTCGGTCTGGACCTGGCCGGTGATGATGACGAGCGGAATGGAATCCATATAGGCGGTGGCAATACCAGTGACGGTATTGGTGGCACCGGGACCGGACGTGGCCAGCACCACGCCGGGTTTGCCGCTGACCCGGGCGAAACCGTCGGCGGCATGGGCAGCCGCCTGTTCGTGTCGGACCAGGACGTGGGTAATGCCTTTCTGCTGGAACAGTGCGTCATAGATATGAAGTACTGCGCCGCCGGGATAACCAAAGATGGTTTCAACCCCTTCGTCCTTGAGGGAGCGGACGATCATTTCTGCGCCAGATAAAAGTTCCACGATCTCACACCTCGTCTTGAACAACGCCTGCCGGAGGCCAAGCCGGGGGATGCTCAAGCATTTGCTTCTGCGTTAATGGTTCAGTGAATTCAGTTCCCTGCATGCGCGGCAATGGTTGCGTACAGCCTGGGACTGTGGGTTTAAGCTAGTGCTGGCAGAAAAACCAAGGGTTGGGGCTTGTTCCACCTCATACGCTTTGGGCATATGATTCTTCCAGCGAGATCGACGGGGTAAAGCAGATGGTGACTGCGATTAAATGGCGAAATTCTCGCTCTAGCGCAGGCTGCATGGGGTTTGTCCCGCCGGCCTGCACCCACCTCAGTGAGCCGCTTATGTTGACACGCTTGGGGATTTTGTCAATAGACGACAAAACCTGCCAAACCCGGGGGAAAGCGGCTGTTTCGACCGTCAGGTCGGCAGATTTCCGACCCCTTCACAGTTTGTTCCTGATTTTCTACGCGCTGGACAGTTAACCCGCTATATTGAATAGGAGTATTTTCCATGGAGCTTGGTACAACAATGAAAACCTATCGTTCCGCGGTCTTGGCGGCTGCTTTGCTCTCCTTCTGTTTCGTTTCCGCTGCCGAAGCGGCGGGCAAGTATTACAAGTGGACGGACAGCGCGGGGGTAGTCCACTACGGCGAAAACCCGCCGGACCCGAGCAAGGCCCAGAAGGTGAGCGTGAGTACCGGTGTGCCCTCCGACCAGCCTGCGACCGAGGAAGACCTGGAGAAGAAGCAGGCCAAACTGATGGGTGATGCGGCTGCCGATAAAGAGAAGAAGGAAGAAAAAGTCGAATCCGAGGAAAATGCCAAGATCGTCAAGGAAAACTGCGAAATCTATAAGCAGAACCTGAGCGCCCTGAAAAACAGCCCCCGCATCCGCGAGAAGGATGCCAAAGGCGAGTACCGCTACCTGACTGAAGAGGAAAAGGCGGAGCGCACCAAAGGGGCAGAAACCTACATCCAGGAAAATTGCAAATAGACTTAGGCTGTGGCTGGTGAGCCCGCCCTGAAAACAAAACCCCCGGTCTGAAGCTGGGGGTTTTGTTTTAGAGGGGATGGATGCCTGGCCGCTTACTTGCCAAAGACGATCCTGCCATCCCGCAGTTCGCCCCGAATGGTATCCCGCGGCAGGAACCGGCCGGACAGGATGTCCTGGGCCAGCGGGTTTTCGATCTCCCGCTGGATAGCGCGCTTGAGCGGACGAGCGCCATAGACCGGGTCGAAACCCGCCTCCACCAGCTTGTCCATCACGGCATCCGATAGTTCCAGGCTAAGATCCCGCTCCGCCAGCCGCTTGCGCAGGTTGGCCAGCTGAATGGTGGCGATGCCTCGAATCTGGCTGTGGGCCAGCGGGTGGAACACCACCACTTCGTCGATACGGTTGATCAGCTCGGGGCGGAACCGGGTAGCGACGATGTCCATCACGGCGGCCTTCATGCGGTCATACTCGTCCACGCCGGTCATGGTTTGGATGATGTCCGAGCCCATGTTGGACGTCATGACGATCACCGTGTTCTTGAAATCCACCGTGCGGCCCTGGCCGTCGGTAAGGCGGCCATCTTCCAGCACCTGCAGCAGAATGTTGAACACGTCGGGATGGGCCTTTTCCACCTCGTCCAGCAGGATCACTGAATAGGGTTTGCGGCGCACCAGCTCGGTGAGGTAGCCGCCCTCTTCATAACCCACATAGCCCGGCGGCGCACCAATCAGACGGGCCACGGAGTGCTTCTCCATGAATTCCGACATGTCGATGCGGACCATGGCGTCGTCGGTGTCGAACAGGAAGTTTGCCAGCGCCTTGCACAGTTCGGTCTTGCCCACACCGGTGGGGCCCAGGAACAGGAACGAGCCGTTGGGACGGTTGGGGTCTGACAGGCCGGCGCGGGAACGGCGAATGGCGTTCGACACGGCGACAATGGCTTCGTGCTGCCCGATCACGCGCTGGTGCAGAGCATCTTCCATCCGCAGCAGTTTGTCGCGCTCGCCTTCCAGCATTTTGGAGACGGGAATGCCGGTCCACTTGGAGACGACCTCGGCGATTTCTTCCTCGGTGACCTTGTTGCGCAGCAGTTTCATTTCCATCATCTCGGCCTGCGCGGCCATATCGAGACGTTTTTCCAGATCGGGAATGCGGCCGTATTGCAGCTCGGACATGCGCGCCAGATCGCCGGCACGGCGGGCGTGTTCCATGTCGATGCGGGCCTGTTCCAGTTCTGCCCTGATCTGCTGGCTGCCTTGCAGTGCAGCTTTCTCGGCGGTCCAGATTTCTTCCAGGTCGGCGTATTCTCGCTCGATGCGGTTGATGTCCTCGTTGAGTTTTTCCAGCCGTTTGCGCGACGCTTCGTCTTCCTCTTTTTTCAATGCCTCGCGTTCCATTTTCAACTGGATGAGACGGCGTTCGAGGCGGTCGAGTTCTTCCGGCTTGGAATCCATTTCCATGCGGATGCGGCTGGCGGCTTCGTCGATCAGGTCGATGGCTTTGTCCGGCAGCTGGCGGTCGGTGATGTAGCGGTGCGACAGTTTTGCCGCTTCCACTATGGCGGAATCGGTGATGTCGACGCCGTGGTGCACTTCATAACGTTCTTTCAGACCGCGCAGGATGGCGATGGTGTCTTCCACCGTGGGCTGGTCCACCAGCACTTTCTGGAAGCGGCGCTCCAGTGCGGCGTCTTTTTCGATGTATTTACGATATTCGTCCAGTGTGGTGGCACCGACGCAGTGCAGTTCGCCGCGAGCCAGCGCCGGCTTCAGCATGTTACCGGCGTCCATTGCGCCCTCGCCTTTACCGGCGCCGACCATGGTGTGCAGCTCGTCGATGAAGAGGATCACGCTGCCCTCTTCCTTCGCCAGCTCGTTCAATACGCTTTTCAGACGCTCTTCGAATTCGCCGCGGTATTTGGCACCGGCCAGCAGTGAACCCATGTCGAGCGACAGTACGCGCTTGTTTTTCAGACCTTCCGGCACTTCGCCATTCACGATGCGTTGCGCCAGACCTTCGACAATCGCGGTTTTACCCACGCCGGGTTCGCCAATCAGCACCGGGTTGTTCTTGGTGCGACGCTGCAACACCTGAATGGTGCGGCGGATTTCGTCGTCGCGGCCGATCACCGGATCGAGCTTGCCGTCAACGGCGCGCTTGGTCAGGTCCATGGTGTATTTTTCCAGGGCCTGACGGGATTCTTCTGCATTCTGTTCTTTCACGTTTTCGCCCCCACGGACTTTTTCGATGGCGGTTTCCAGATCCTTTTTGGTGACGCCGAGCTTTTTGAACATACTGCCCAGCGTGCCCTTGTCCTCGATCATGGCAAGCACGACGATTTCACTGGAAATGAATTTGTCGTTGCGCTGCTGCGACATTTTGTCGGCCACGTTGAGGATGCGGCCCAAGTCGTTGGACATGTGCACGTCGCCGCTGTGGTTCTGCACTTGCGGCATGCGGATCAGTTGCGCGGTTATTTCGTCGCGCAGCTGGCTGATGTTGACGCCGCACTGCGCCAGCAGCGGACGCACGCCACCGGAGGCGTCCTCCACCATGGCGGAGAGCAGGTGAATCGGTTCGATAAAGTTGTGATCGCGACCTACGGCAATGGACTGTGCGTCAGACAGTGCCATTTGCAGTTTGCTGGTCAGTCGGTCGATACGCATGTAATGGTTCCCCTTGGCAATTCACAGGATTGCGTGCTGATTGCCAAAAAGATGGGGCCGACTGGGTGGGTTTTCAAGCGCGGCCCGGTGGAAAGCCGTACTGAATCTTGCGCTGGATCAAACTGTTGGTGGAGTTGCCGCCGCCTGCGACATCACTCCTGCTCAATCCAGATCATGGCCAGCATGCGGCCGGTAACCGATTGGCGGCGATAGGAAAAAAAACGCGGGTCGGTGAAGCTGCAGAAACTGCCGCCGCTGATGGTCTGCACGCCAACGGATTGCAGGCGCTGGCGGGCCAGTCCGTACAAATCGCATTGCCAGCGGTCACGCATATTCAAGTGGAAGCAGCTTTCGGCGGCAGCATCGATGGCGAGAAAGGCATCGCGCACGTCGTCACCCACTTCGAACGCTTCCTGACCGATGGCAGGTCCAAACCACACCTGTAACAGATCGGGGGACACGCCCATTTTTTCAACGGTGGATTCCAGCACGCCATCGGCCAGACCGCGCCAGCCGGCGTGGGCCAGCCCCACGACATCGCCCTGCTGGCTGGTGAAAAACACCGGCAGGCAGTCGGCGGTGTGCAGGGTACAGACCTGGCCCGGTTCGCGGGTGAAGACGGCATCTCCATCCCGTTCGATGCCGTCACCACGGGCCTCGATCACGTCAACGCCATGCACCTGCTTCAGCCACTGCGGTTCCCGCGTCCAGTCGAAATATTCCGCCAGCGACTGCCGGTTGGCTTCTACATGACCGGGATCATCGCCCACGTGATTGGCGGTGTTGAAGCCGTCATAGGGATGGGCGCTGAGATGGCCGGCGCGGGTGGTGACATAGCCACGCACACGATCCGGTGCAGACCAGTCAGGAGTCAGCCAGTGTTGGACCAGTGCGTCGTCAATCCGATTGAGCGTCATGGCGCAGTACCTGCAGCATGGTTTTGAAGTCGTCCGGCAGCGGGGTTTCCCATTCCATGTACTCCCCGGTGCCCGGGTGTTGCACGCCCAGCTTGCGGGCATGCAGGGCCTGGCGCTTGAAGCGGCGCATGGCGTCGATCAGTTCCGGCGTGGCGCCCTTGGGCAGACGCAGGCGCTGGCCGTAAACGGGATCACCCAGCAGAGGATATTGAATATAGGCCATGTGCACGCGGATCTGGTGGGTGCGGCCGGTTTCCAGCTGCACTTTAATGTAAGTATGGCCGCGAAACCGTTCCAGCACACGGTAATGAGTGACCGCCGGCTTGCCGGTGTGGGTCACCGCCTGCTTGGTGCGGATGGTGGGATGGCGGCCGATGGGTTCATCCACCTTGCCGCCGCCGGTCATGACGCCGGTGCAGATGGCTTCGTATTCGCGGTAAGCCGTCTTTTCCTGCAGCTGGTCTACCAGGGAAGTATGCGCTTTCAGGGTTTTGGCGACCACCAGCAGGCCTGTGGTGTCCTTGTCGATGCGGTGGACGATGCCGGCCCGGGGCAGCGTGGCCAGATCCGGGCAATGGTGCAGCAGCGCATTGAGCAGCGTGCTGTCGGTATTGCCGGCGCCCGGGTGCACCACCAGGCCCACCGGCTTGTTGATCACCAGCAGGTGTTCGTCCTCGTAGATGATGTCCAGGTCGATGGGCTGGGGTTCCCAGCTTTCATCCGCCACCAGTTCCGCCGACAGTTCCAGGGTCTCGCCCCCCAGCACCTTTTCCCGGGTTTTGCGGACTGCGCCGTTCACCTTGAGGTCGCCGTTCTTGATCCAGGTTTGCAGGCGGGAACGGGAGTAATCAGGGAAAAGTTCGGCCGCGGCCTGGTCCAGCCGCTGTCCGGCCAGGGAATCGGGCACTTCGGCCTGCAGTTGAATATGTTGGGTCATGGAACTCGCTCAGCTGGGATCGGTCTGCCATTCTAGCAAGTGCGGCGACCAATGTGGCCATTACAGTTATTGCCGTTATAATGCCCGGCTACCGATTTCCCTTTTCCGACCTGAATCCGAGTGACTTCCCGCATGCGAATCCGGCTTTTGCCTTTCCTTGTTGCGACCTTCCTGCTGGCTACTGCCCTGCTCACAGGCTGTGCGTCCGATCCGAAAACGCCGCAGCTGTCCGAGCGCCAGTTCTATGAAGAGGCGCAGGATGCCATCGAAAACAACAACATGACGATGGCGATCGAGCGTCTGCAGGGGCTGGAATCGCGCTATCCGTTCGGCCGTTATGCGTCGCAGGCGAAGCTGGACCTGATCTACTGCCATTACCGGGCGCTGGATTACGAAGCCGCCGCCGCCACCGCCGAACGTTTCATCAACACCAACCCCGATCATGCCCAGCTGGACTATGCCTATTACATGAAGGGCCTGTCGTCTTACAGTGTGGACCGGGGCTTGATCGAGCGCTTCATTCCCAGCGATTTCACCGAGCGCGACATGGGGCCGGCGCGGGAATCGTTCGAGGATTTCAACCGCCTGATCAACCGTTTCCCCAACAGTGTTTACGCGGCCGATGCACGCCAGCGCATGATCTACCTGCGCAACCTGCTGGCGGCCTACGAACTGAAGGCGGCGGATTATTACATGCGGCGCGGTGCCTATGTGGCGGCAGCGAATCGCGGTCGTTATGTGGTGGAGAATTTCGATTCCAGCCCATCGGTGCCGGATGCGCTGGCGATCATGGCCAAGGCGTACGCGGAGCTGGGCCTGGAAGATTTGCAGACCTCGACGGTGGCAGTGCTGAAACATAACTATCCGCAGCATCCGGATCTGGATGCCAACGGGAATCTGGTTTATGAGAAGGGCAAGCGCGGCAAACAGACGATGCTGAATGTGGTGTCGTTCGGGTTGCTGGATTAGGGTGTAAATGGATCAACGCGTGACTGAATTCAAGGCGTGACCGAACTCAAGGAGAGCCAGGATGGATACCGTAATGGACAAGACCGTTGCCGATGCGCGGACCGTGGTCGAAGAATTTCTGCAAGCCAGCAGTAAACTGGACATGGACGCCGCACTGGCACTGATTGCCGACGACTGCGTGTACCAGAACGTGCCTTTCCACACCGCCCGCGGCAAGCGCAACGTTGCCAAGGCGTTGCAGGGCATGGGCAAGGCCATGACCGAGTTCAAGGTGGACATGATCAATATCGCAAGCAATGGCGACGTGGTCATGACCGAGCGGGTGGACACCCTGGGCGGCAAGTTCTTCCGCGCCGAACTGCCCGTGATGGGCGTGTTTGTGGTGAAGGATGGCAAGATTACGGAGTGGCGGGATTACTTCGACTGGTCGCTGTCATTCGGCAAATTCATTGGCAGTGTGTTCACCACGCCGTTTCGCAAGTGACCCGCAGGCGTTAGCCGCGCCGCTTGACGCGCACTATTCAATACGCACCGCCGGCATCGCGCCGGCGGCCAAAGTGGCAAAACAGGTAATTACTCCCCCGCCGGCCACTTGCAGGTAATTGGATAGCGCCGGTCCCGGCCAAATCCCCTTGACGTCACCCGCACACCCACCGCCGCCTGACGCCGCTTGTATTCGTTCAGATCCACCATGCGGATCACCCGCTGCACCGTTTCCCGCTCGAAGCCATCTGCCACAATCGCATCCGCGCTGAAATCCCGTTCCACGTAACGCTCCAGGATCGCATCCAGTACCGGATAGGGCGGCAGGCTGTCTTCATCTTTTTGATCCGGCGCCAGTTCGGCGGACGGCGGACGGTCGATGACCCGCTGCGGGATCGGCGGGTTATCTGGCGTCAGGGAATTGCGGTACTCCGACAGACGGAACACCAGGGTTTTCGGCACATCTTTCAGCACATCGAAACCGCCGGCCATGTCGCCGTACAAGGTGGCGTATCCCACCGCCATTTCGCTCTTGTTGCCGGTAGTCAGCACGATGAAGCGCTTCTTGTTGGACAGCGCCATCAGCAACACGCCCCGACAGCGGGCCTGCAGGTTTTCTTCAGTCGTATCGCGGGGCGTGCCGGCAAAATCCGGTTCCAGCGTAGCCATGAATGCGGTGTACATGGCTTCGATGGGACGGATCTTGTAACTCACGCCCAGAATGTCCGCTTCGGCTTTTGCATCTTCCAGGCTCATCTGCGAGGTGTAGCGGAATGGCATCATCACCGCTTCCACCCGGTCGGCACCCAGTGCATCCACCGCCACCGCCAGGGTCAGCGCGGAATCAATACCACCGGACAGTCCCAGCACCGCACCCTTGAAGCCATTCTTGTTGACGTAATCCTTCACCCCCAGCACCAGCGCATTGTAGGCACTGGCGACGACGGTTTGATCGGGCGCGACCGTCGCCGGCTTCGGCACCAGCCTGCCGTGCTGACGGCTGAAGGAAACGGGAAACAGACCGGATTCAAACGCGGGAGCACGGAATTGCATTTCCCCCTGCGCATCCACCACGGCGGAGCCACCGTCAAACACCAGCTCATCCTGGCCACCCACCAGATTGGTGTAGAGGATCGGCATATCGCCCTCTCTTGCCCGCTTGTGCAGGTGACTTGCGCGCTCCTTTTCCTTCTGCAGGTGGAAGGGCGAGGCGTTGATATTCAGCATCAGTTCGGCACCAGCCTCTTTCGCCTGCGCGACGGGCCCGGCGTGCCAGATATCTTCGCAAATGGTGATCGCCACGCGGGTGTCGAGCATGTCCACTACGCAGGGCTTGCTGCCCGCGCTGAAATAACGCTTCTCGTCGAACACCTGGAAGTTGGGCAATTCCTGCTTGTGATATTCCGCAATCAGTTCGCCGTTGTGGATCAGGCCGGCCGCATTGAACAGCGCGCCGCCGTCGAGACGACGGGGGTAACCGATCAGCACATACAGGTCACGGGGTAATTCAGAGCGGAGCTTGTGCAGGGCCTTTTCCACCCGCACCTGAATACTGGGGCGCAGCAGCAGGTCTTCAGGCGGGTAGCCGGTCAGGGTAAGCTCGGGAAAAACAATGAGATCAGCCTGGAATTTGGAGCGGGCGCGCTGCGCCGCCTGCAGGATTTGATCGGTGTTGCCGTCGATATCGCCGACCAGAAAATCCAGTTGCGCTATAATGACTTGTAAATCCTTGTTTTTCATGCAGTTTAGATCCTGTTAACAGCAATGCAGCCCAGACTGTGAAAAATGGGCGTATTGTGGGGCAAATCGCCGGAACAGGCAAAGCCCCGGACATCACGAATCGCACCACGGAATGAACCTATGCTGACCCGGATTATCGTTGTGGCAGTGCTGATTGCAGCTGCCTGGTTTCTCTACCGCAAGTATGTCGCCGCGAAGGACATCAAGATTCCCGGCGCCGGAAAACGGCAGGCCATCATGAAAAAATGCGCGCACTGCGGCATACATCTGCCAGAGGCGGAATCGGTGCAGCTGGAAGGTCTGCACTTCTGCAGTGAAGCACACAAACTTGAATACCAGAAACAACACGCCCCGCATGAGTGAGGCAACCATTCCCGGCGGCAACAACCACATCACGGCTCCGCCGGATGCACACCAGAACGAGTGGCGACTGCTGCAGGTGTACCTGTACTACCGGCTGCTGCTGTCGCTGAGCCTGCTGGCGGCGCTGCTCTTCAGTGACAACAAGCAGTCGGAATGGCTGTCCGAGGACCAGCAACTCTATTTCGCCACCGCCGCCACCTATCTCGTACTGACGGTATTGTCGCTCCTCACCGCACGCCTGCGCACCGGCCGCCTGAGCATCCAGGTGTTCATCATCATCGTCACCGACATCCTGGCCATCGCACTGCTGGAATATGCCAATGGCCAGTCCAACAGCAATCTCACGATCCTGCTGGTGGTGACGGTTGCGGCTGGCAGCATCCTGGTGGAAGGCAAGCTGGCGAATTTTTTCGCGGCGATTGCCACGTTGGGCGTGCTGTACCGCGAAATCTACACCATGGTGATAAAGGGCGCGTTCCTGCAGCAGGAACTGTTGCAGAGCGCGATGATCGGCATCGCCTGCTTCGCCACCTCAATCCTGGCACAGCAGATTGCCAAGCGCCTGCGGGAAAGCGCGGAACTGGCAGGCAAGCAGGCGGCGGACCTGGCCAATCTGGAAGAACTCAATCACCACATCATCCAGCGCATGCGCACCGGCATTCTGGTGGTGGATGGCAAAAACCAGATCGTGCTGGTGAACGACGCCTGCTGGAAGCTGTTCGGCATGCCCACCCTGTCGGACCATGACAACCTGGAAAACATCTCGCCGGAACTGGCACAGCAGCTGGGTCAGTGGCGCCTGAATCCGTTTGCCCGTTCGCGCCCGTTCCGCGCCGGCCTGTCAGGCCCGGAAGTGCAGGCAAATTTCACTTCTCTGGAAACCGGTGGCAGCCCCACCGCGCTGATCTTCATCGACGACAACACCCGCATGGCGCAGCAGGCACAGCAACTGAAACTGGCGTCGCTCGGCGGCCTCACCGCCAGCATTGCCCACGAAATACGTAATCCGCTGGGTGCCATCAGCCATGCCGCACAACTGCTGCAGGAATCCACCAGCCTGAACAAGGGTGACGCACGACTGGCGGAAATCATCCATCAACACTGCGTGCGCATGAACAAGGTGATCGAAAATGTGCTGCAGCTGTCGCGGCGCAAACAGGTGGAGCCGGAGCTGTTCAACATGAAGGAATGGCTGGAGAATTTCATCGCCGATTTCAAGTCCACCCAGAATGAAGCCGTGGACATCGAATTCAAGATCACCCGCCCGGATCTCACCTTCCGCATCGACCCATCCCAGATCGGCCAGGTGCTCACCAACCTGTTCCAGAACGGCCTGCGCTACAGCGAAAAAAATACCGGCCGGCGCTTTCTGCGTGTCATCGCCGATTTCAGTATTCAGACAGAACAGCCTACACTGGATATCATCGACCGCGGCCCCGGCGTTTCCGATGAAATGCGCGACAAGATCTTCGAACCCTTTTACACCTCTGAAAAAAGCGGCACCGGCCTGGGACTGTATATCGCGCGGGAACTGTGCGAGGCCAACCAGGCGCGGCTGGACTACGTCCCTACCCGCAGCGGCAGCTGTTTCAGAATCACCTTTTCCCATCCGGCCAGAATAGTGACCATTTGATAAAAGCGACCATCTGACATGAGCACCTACAAAGCCCTGATCGTTGACGATGAACCCGATATTCGCGAACTGCTGGAACTGACCCTGTCCCGCATGGACGTCGAGGTATTCACCGCCGCCAATGTGGAATCCGCCCATGTCAGCCTGCAGCAGGAAAAGTTCGACCTCTGCATCACCGACATGAACCTGCCGGACGGCAACGGCATCGAGCTGGTGAAATACATTCAGGCCAACTATCCCCATCTACCGGTGGCAGTACTGACCGCCTACGGCAGCATGGAAACGGCGATCACCTCACTCAAGGCGGGTGCCTTTGATTTCGTGTCCAAGCCGGTGGAACTGCAGCGCCTGCGGGATCTGGTGAACACCGCGCTGAAACTGAAAGCGCAGAAAAAGGAAGCCATTGCGGAAACGCCAGAGACACCGATTCTGGGCCTGTCGCCCTGCGTGAAAAAGCTGCACGCGCAAATCGCCAAACTGGCCCGCAGCCAGGCGCCGGTTTACATCAGCGGCGAATCCGGCAGCGGCAAGGAGCTGGTGGCACGGGAAATCCACCGCCTCGGCCCCCGCGCCGATGGCCCCTTTGTGCCGGTGAACTGCGGCGCCATTCCCAGTGAGCTGATGGAGAGCGAATTCTTCGGCCACAAGAAAGGCAGTTTCACCGGCGCTTACGAAGACAAGACCGGTCTGTTCCAGGCCGCCCAGGGCGGCACGCTGTTTCTCGATGAAGTGGCCGACCTGCCGATGCAGATGCAGGTGAAACTGCTGCGCGCAATCCAGGAAAAAGCCGTGCGCCCGGTAGGTTCACAACGTGAAATCACCACCGACGTGCGCATTCTGTCCGCCACCCACAAGGATCTGACCAAACTGGTGGAGCAAGGGGATTTTCGCCAGGATCTGTTTTACCGCATCAACGTGATCCAGGTGAGCGTGCCGCCGCTGCGAGAGCGCAAGGAAGATATCGCCTTTCTGGCGCAGCACTTTTTACAGGTGCTGGCCAACGACTGGCAGATGGATCTGCCGCGCCTGAGCCCGAACGCGTTGAAGGCACTGGAAAACTACCAGTTCCCCGGCAACGTGCGCGAACTGGAAAACATTCTGGAGCGCGCCGTCACCCTGTGCGATGACGATGTGATTGCACCCGAGCACCTGCAATTGCCCACCGATGGCGTACCGGTGGCACGAGTCAATCCGGCCATCGGTGACCGCAACCTGCCGGACTTCGAGCACGGCGATTCGCTGGAAGATTATCTGACCGATATCGAAAAGCAGGCGATCATGCGCGCACTGGAAGAGACCCGCTGGAACCGCACCGCCGCCGCGAAAAAACTCGGCATGAGTTTTCGCTCGCTGCGCTACCGGCTGAAAAAACTGGGACTGGATACAGACGACTGAGCCTGTCGTCCGGTTACACCATCTCCATCACTGCACGGACACCAGCCGGATCGTACGGCGCCGGATCAACCACCGGCGTACGCTGCAACAACAGGTCCGCCATCAGTCGCGCCGACGCCGGCGCCAGCACCAGTCCGTTGCGGTAGTGTCCCGCATTCACATGCAAATTGTTCCAACCGGGAATCCGGCCAATGAAAGGCAGACCACCGGGCGAGCCCGGGCGCAGGCCAGCCCACTGCTTCACCACCGGAACATCGCGCAATACCGGCACCATGTCGAAAGCATGTGACAGCAGCAATTCCCGCGCCTCGTCCGTCGTGGTCTTGTCGAATCCCACTTCCTCGGTGGTGCTGCCCACCAGAATATGGCCATCCAGACGCGGAATCAGGTACTTGCCGTCTTTCAGGATAATGCTGTGAATAAGGCCGGGGCGGGAATCGAACAACAGCATCTGGCCGCGCACGGGAACAATCGGCAAATCACAGCCGGCTTCACGCAGCAAGTGCGCGCTCCAGGCGCCGGCGCAAACCACCACATGATCGTCAACCAGTCGATGTTCAGCGCACACCACCACCGCGCTACCCTGCTGTGTTTTTTCGATAGTCAGTACAGGACTGTTGCCAAGCAGCGTGAAGGACGGATGCCGCAACAGAGTCGCCTTCAGCGCCTGCAGCAGCCTTGGATTGCGTACGTTGCTGACATAGGGTAGCCAGAGGGCATCAGAAAAGTCTGCAGTAGCCGCTGGCTCCCGCTGCGCCACAAAATCCGCATTCACCCGCTGCATGTTCTTGCCAAACTGGTGGGCCCAGCGCAACGCCTGCTCAGCCTCCGGCGGATCGAGCATCAGCAAACCACAGGGATTCAATTGGGGATCGATCCCGGTTTCCTGATACAGCTTCTCAATCAGGTCCGGGTAAACCGATTGCGCCCACGAGGCCAGCGCAGAAATGGCCGGCACATAATTCCATGGATACAGCGGCGACACGATGCCACCACCCGCCCAGGACGCCTCGGCACCCGTGTCCGCCTTATCGACCAAGGTAACCTGCATGCCACCAGCGAGCAGTTCGCGCGCCGTCAGCAAACCGATTACACCACCGCCCACGATCACTGCTGTTGTCATGTCGCCGCCTGTCCACTCGCCGGTTTAAGGGTTTGGGGGAGCCATGGTACCCTACCCCGCGGGGTGGCTGAAGGCCACGGTGGAGGTAATCAACCGGTTGGGTCCTGGGAAATGGACACGGGGAAAGGTAATGAAAAGTATAACGCTGCGACGTTCGCAGGGATTCACACTGATTGAAGCGATGATCGTGCTGGTCATCATGGCCATCATTCTGGCGTTTGGCATTCCGGCCTTTGGCGATTTGATCGACAGGACGCGGGTGCGCAGCGCAACCGAAACCGTGGTGGAAGCATTCCGCATCGCCCGCCTCACTGCCGTGCAGGACCGGGCGTCCGTCAATGTATGCCCCTGGAATTCTGGCAACACCTGCACCGGCAACAACTGGGACAGGGGCATCATGGTGGTGAACAGCAAGAATGAAGTGATTTACCGTATGCAGTTCAACGAAACGCTGTTTGTGAAGAAAAATAATCTTTCAACCAACGACATGGTCACCATCAACCCCAGCGGCTGGACGCCCAACGACATGGCCAGCCTGTACATTTGCGCTGGTGATGGCGACAGCAAGAATGCATACCGCATCACCATCAGCATGGCAGGAAAGGTGACACCCTCTGACGTGGCCGGCTCCGCTGAATGCAATGGCGCGGGTTGACGGAAAACCCATCCGGAAACGGAGGCTCTCGCACCACACAACTCCCGGAAATGACAAGGGGCCACACAGGCCCCTTGTTTATTGCCGTACCTGTTTCCCCGCAATCAATTGCAGGCAGCAGAACCAGGCGGGCACTGAACCCAGCGGGTTTTGCGGATATTGCCGAGGTCCAGATCCGGCAGATCAATCGCACCAGAAGGACCACCGCCCCACCCCTGCACATCGCGCAGATCCGATGAATCGTCACCGGAATCTGAGCTTCCGTCGGTCGGGAACAGCACCGCAATATTGCCCGCCAGCGTTTGCGGCATGCGCGTCAGGTCCTGCGAGATGAAGCCCTGTTCCGGCGAAAATGAGTAGAGCGCAGCACTACCCAAAGACCCCGTGCACTGCGTTGAAGACGACCCGCTATCCGGATCACCAACCCCGCCACTCTGCTGCTCGCGATTATAGGTGGTATAGACCACCGTCCCCTTGATGATCAACGGAGAACCCATGGACTTTTCCGCCTGCAGCAACAACGGCGCGGAATAACCCCGGGCAGCATTGAGTTGCGTGTCAGACGCTGCTGGCGGAGACCCTGCCAGGGCAGAACCATCATCGTCCACCACCTGCAAATCCACCAACTCAAGATCGGTGCTGCCTTCCCCTGTGCTGACGTGGGTCAGCACCCCTTGCGGCGCGCTCGTGAAAGGCTCGCGATCCTTGATGAAATAAAAGCGCTCGTCCACCGCTTCATCTTTCGGACTCGTCTGCAATCCACTCGCAATGGCAACGCCTGCATAGCGGCCAGTGCCATCCTGCATGATCGCCACACTGGGTGGATGGAAGAAGCGACGGTCGGCGGCGACGGCATCGCTGCCACCGCGCCGTCCCAGCTGGGCAACCAGATCGTGACTGATAGTGGTCACCGAAGCGCCTTCCGTGTTGACGCTCTGCTGGATATCAAACCGGTGCAATTGCCCACCCAGATCGCCGACATAAATATGATCTGCAAATCCATCACCGTCCTTGTCGAGCACCTTGACGCGCGAAGGAATGGAATCCGTCAAATCCGCATCGGTGACATGATTGCCCGAGCCGGTAAGTGCCGAGGATGTCCACCAGAGCACGTCACCAGCCGGCCGACCAGTTCCGGCCCGTGCACGCACGAAATAGAGCGCATTACCCTGCGGCGTCACACCATCGGGACGACCACCGTCATACAACGGGTCGTATCCACCACCCACGATCATGACAACTTCATTGCGACCATTGAATTTGATCAGCGCCAGCTCAGGCTCGGACCAGGTTTGCCCCATGTTTTCAAACTCGGTGCCGGTCTCACCACCCTCGAGCACAAACATCTGGCTCATGGACGCATTTGCGTCCGCCGCTTTCGTCATGTCCAGGCCATAGTAATTGCGGCCTCCCCGACGCATGCCACCATAAAGATAAACAAAATCATTGCTGGTGCCAGTGGTGGTAATGTTGCCATCTCCATTCATGTCCTGACGCCAGACCGTCCAGGAGGAATCGAGACCATAGATGAAGTTGCCCGGATCATCACTGCGTGCAGCCTGATACATGCGTTCGGCTGTCGACAACTGATCAGCAGCCGGACGCTGCAGGAATGCGCGTGGCATGAACGAGAGTTTTTCCTTCCCATCCACGGAATCAACCGCATACAGCTTACCATCGTTGGTGCTGACGAATACCAGATTGGTCTGATCACTGATTTCCAGCGGCAAGCCTGTAGTCGACCGGCTGGTATAATTCACCAGTGCTGGTGCCGAGTGGATGGGGGCTCCGTAAAGAGTGCGCTCTGTCTTGAATACGCCGTCGGGCTCAACTGGATCAGGCACCCCAGTCAATCGCTGCCATTCGTTTGTTACGCCTGCCGCATCAAGGCCACGCAGCCAGGCCAGAAAATTATCATAGTTGGTCACGTCATCCACGGCAGGCTCAGAACCCAGCACCTCGGTTCGCAAGGCATTGCGTCGGATGGAATCGTTCAGATTGACGGTCTCCTCCTGATGATTCGTCGTATACAGATTGCGTTCATCAGTGGTATTCAGATCCGGGTCGATCTGTGAGGCAGAGCCACCGAAAAACACCTTGTCACCACCGCTGGTGGCGATACCGGGATACGTCGTGGTGGAGAACAGGGATTGGTCGAACCAGAGATCGAACACATCCATATCAAACAACCCGTCCTGATCGTCATCCGCGTTGCGATTGGCCGTGTCGCCTGAATAGCTCGTGCCGAAAACGGCAAGGGAATCACCGTCCATGCCCAGCCGGTATTTTTTCAGGTTGCCATACCAGAAAGGCTTGTCGCTGGGTTTGAAGACGGAGAAATAAAGCTCGTCCATATGCGTGAAGCGATTGGCCTGGTTGATGCCAACACCGGGGACTGCGGCAGTGAAGGTGGCATTGTCCTTTACTGGCTCGGTAACGGACTGGAGCGCACACTCCAGACGACGTTCATTGTTGGCCGATACGCCGACACCTTGACCATGAGTCTGCGCCCAGGCCAACAGCGGGTCAGTGGTCACGGCGTCATCGTCGAACAATTCGCAATCCTGCTCAGGATTAGATACCTCGTTTGCAGCAGCAGGCGCAATATTGAAGGCAATAACATGAGTCCTGATGCCAGTCACCTTCTCAGGATCACCTGCTACCGGGTCCACCATGGAATCCGCCACTGCGTTGAGACACGGGAAGATTCTGGTGTCAGTGGTGGAACCGCCAGTACTGATATTGTTTCCACAGTTCGGCAGGTAATCATCGGTCACATTGCCATTGACGAACTGCTGCACACGCTGCCCCAGTGTATATCCGCCCTGAAGACCATCCCTGGAACTCGTATCATCCCCCCAAGAGTAACCGTCTGTCAGCACTACCAGATGATCGTTACTGGTGCACATAGAATCCGTTATGGACATACCTCGCTTAAACCGGGTAGGGTTGGCATCTGAAAATACTGTACTGATGCTCTGATTGCTTTCCATCAACACCCGCCCACCCGTCAGATACTCCGCAACTTCCAGATAGCTTCCAAGTAACGGCGTGTAATTCAGGATTGCGATTTCGTTAATTGTTTCACGCAAGTACTGCCGGTAAGTCATCCGCAGAGCCGGACGAATAACATTTCCATCGCTATCAAGACGTGCAGGTGCATTTATCGTTGCATCCAGCCGTTGAATTTCCGCGATAATGCTGGCACCAGGCTCGTTGTAAATCGACACACCCACTTGAAACGAATCCGGCCACTGTCCTTCATCCAGAAATTTTGTCAGTGTGCGTTTGACGATACAGATCTTGCGCTGGGAATAATCCGTGTGGCCAGAGTCGGGCGCAGGCACGTCGCAGGGACCAACAAATCCCGAGTCCAAGCGGAAGCTGGGATCATTGTCGAGCTTTTCCGTCATGGAGCGAGAAACGTCGATCAGCAACATGATCCGCGCCGGCACCGCAACCGAATCAGACCGGTACAAATCCAGGTCATCCCCCTGGCTGACACCAGCCACCAGCAACAACAGCAACCCTATCCATTTCATTTTCATGAATCCTGCCCTGTCCATTTTCTGCTTATTCCTGTGTTCAATTGCCGCTTAGCGCTTCCGGCGCAACTTCAAAGTTCCCGCCACCCAAACCGATCTTGCGCCATTCCTGGCGATTGCGATTTTCAAACGGCATGTCGGCCGACACAAACTCGCCTTTGCCAATAGTGTGGAACTGGTAGTCCGCCAATGCCCCAGCGTCGCTGTTTGCCAGAGGACGGCGCCGGTCAAACCGGCTTTCCGCTTCTGCCTTGACAGAAGCCCGGGTATCCAGAGTTCCGGCACCACAAGCCCCCTCAGCAATGCCGGCTGACTTCGTCACGCAATGGGTCTTGGCGGCACTTGTTCCTGCCAGCTGCCCCAACAGAGCACTGGACTTGCGCGCCTCCTGAATCACCCCACCTATCGCCGTCTCCGCCGCCTGGAACGTCATTTCCTCGGCCTGGGAATTAAATGCCATACGCTCATGGAACAGCCCGCCCTTCATGGCGGAAACACCCATCATCGACACCAGCAACAAGATGATCAGAGCGATAAAAAGCGCGGCACCCTGTTCCTTATGACCCTTCATACAACACTCCCTTTCATGCAGACGCCCTTCATATCTGATCGACCTGATTGCGGATCGTGACAGTGGTGGAAAACACCCGATACAGACGGCCATCACGCAATTTAACGTTACTGTCGCCAGTACCGGCTTCATACGTTTTATCCAGCACATCGATACTGCTGGCCGGAAGCGCGGCGGTATCGGTGGATACCACCCCCGTACTGGACAGCAAAAGGGCAAAGCGCGCGCTGACAATACGTTTTTTCGAAGCACCGGAAATCAAACTGCTGGCAGCTGTTGCGTCCGTATAAACGTCCGCCTGGCCATAGCCAGCTTCACCAAACTTGTCGTAATCAATGCCGTACTGGACCTGAAAAGCCTCCACGCCATCAATGATGGTGCCGGACACCTGGCGACCCGAGGGCGAGGACGAGGTATACGTGCACCTCAGGCCCTTATCCACCACCGAATATATCTTCAGGCCGAAATAGGAGGTTTTACCCAGGCAGTCAAAACCATTGCGCACCTGGAACGCAATGAGATCATATTTGTCGTCGTCCTTGCTGATTTCCTCGGCATCACCAGTGAAGACGAAGGGTTGCACTGCGCCCGCCGGATCGTGCCCGGCCTGCATCAGATCACGACTGATGTAATCCATCGCGAAGCGACCCTGATCCTGCACCGACGCGATACCCTGCTGAAGATTGCTGGTCTGGCGGTTGACCAGAAACAGCTGGGTAGCGGCAATGGCAATCAGGCTGCCCAGCAGCAGCGCCACCATGAGTTCGACAATGGAAAAACCGTTACGGAAAGTCATGGCAAGGCTCCTCACGGGATGAATTCAACGATGACGCAACTGGCTTTGGTAGCCCATTCACCAGCGATAACGTTGCTCTGGTTGCAACTGGCTGGCGTGGTCTGATTCCAGGCCACCGTTACACAGGTCACACCATCACAATCCGCCACCGCGATGGCTCCACCCGACAGCATGGTCTGGGCATAACGACGGGATTGGTAAATATCGGCAGCAGCCATCTCGTCGGCAGTGCAGAATTTGATGGAGTTGTCCGGAGGGGAACTGAAGCAGGTTTTTTTCGCTGGCGGTGCGGTCGATTCGCTGTAGGCGGTGTAACGACTCAACACTGTGTCGCTATTCACGTTGGCCCGCATCCGCTCGATCAGATCCTGGGCGATCGCCATGGCCTGACTGCGCGAATAGGTATCTTCCGTAATCTTGACTGCATTCAATTGCAGGGCTGCATAGCCCATGACGCCAATGCCCAGCACCAGTAAAGCAACCAAGACCTCAATTAGCGACATGCCCCGCGGGAGAGCGCCTCTGATTCCGTTCATGCTTATAGACCGATCAAAAAGTAAGCAAATGAGTGTTTGATATAGCGGATCGAAATATAACCTGAGGCAATATGTGACCGCAGTCACGCAGCGACGAGCGGTCGCGTTTTAGGGGTCGGTCGTCTGGCGCTGGCGAGTTATTGTTCTATATGCAATCGTCCTCGGTCAGGCTGTTAGCGAATGCCCACATACCTGTGTTGGTGTAGGTGAAGGTGCCGCAGGCATCATTTGCCTGGTCTCCGGATGGGGTTGCGGTAATGGTGAAGGTGGTTGCTGTGGCACTGGTAACGGCCACTGTATAGCGCCGGGTGGACTGAGCGACAGCTGCCTGGGCGGCGGCTTCGGTCGGATAGGCGAACAACTGCGAGCGGATCCGCTCCAACCGCCCTGCCACTTCCAGTACCACACCGACAGCTTCTTTGCGGGCGCCTTTGCGTACCTGTGAGGTGTAGGCCGGGTAGGCAATTGCGGCCAGAATGGCGATGATCATGACTGTGATCATCAGTTCGATCAGGGTAAATCCTTTGGTTTTCACACTCGTCCCCATAAAAAAAGCCCGCCATGAGCGGGCTTTTATACAATTTGAGCAGGGCAATTACCAGCAGATACCTCCCCCGGTCGAGCCCTTTTTGCCGGTATGGGACAGAGTCAGCGTGGCACATTCTGTATCGTTGGCCTGTAAACCCTTCGCCGTTGCGGTCAGATCAAAGCAGGAACTGTAACTGGTTCCGCCGACCGTACGACTGCAGCTCAGGGTAGCTGTAATTGTGTAGTATCCCTCAGGCGAACTGGCTCCGTCTGCGTTGGTGACCAACTTGCTGATCGTGTTGGAATAGGTGTTGGTCTCCGCATAAATCCTCTCCTGCCGCGCCGCAGCTTCCTGCAACGCCACACGTGCATCCGCACGCCGCGATTTGGTAACGGATTTCTGGTAGTTGGGATAGGCAATCGCCGCGATAATCGCGACGATTGCTACCACTATCATCAGTTCTATCAGGGTAAATCCTCTAACAGGTTTCATTTAACACCTCATCTAATCAGAAACCAAAATCGAAGATCTGGCGCCAGCTCTGGCGACGCAGTGACGTTGTGCCCTTGACGGGGCTCACGATCGATACCCTGCCAGTCGAATCATGGAATACCAGGTCACCGCTCGGCAACAGCGTCACATCACCCATCTTGCCGCGGCCCAGATCGATGTTGGACACAAGCCGGACTTCTCCACTCGATTCGGTAACCGACGCCAGATAGTTCTGTGCGTACGCAGTACCTGTCATGTAATTAAGATCATACAGGTATGGCTTGCCTTCGGGCTTGCACTGATCACTGCTGGGAACATATTCCGCGAAGAATACAGATTCCAGGTAATCAGCGGGACGGGTATCACTGCGACCACTGGGCGAGGTGGCAGGTGTCCGCAGCTTACGCTTCCAGCCGTTGTTGTTGTCATGAATATAGGTAACCAGCTTCGCAAAATTGTCCACACCGGTCGGCCCATTCGAGACTTTTCCATTGAGATAAACCTCGATATTCGAAACATCCAACAAACTTCCGGCGGTTACAGAACCAAAGGACAGCTCAAGGGAAGAATCAATCGGTTCCATCACACCATACAAATGCTGCTGCTGTGTACTGGTGTTGTCGCCCGGCACCATCAGACGACCTGTGCCAAAGTAAACCCAGCGCCGGCCATAAACGTCAGACTTCGTTGAGGGGCTGCCGATAATGGTCTGGTCAACATTGACCAGCGTACCAATCGTAGCCCCTGCAATCCAACTGGAGGAAGAGCTGTCGCTACGCAGTTGCAAGCGCGACATCCGTCCATCAGGGGTAGCTGCACTACCGGTATTCAGACCGAAATACACAATGTCGTCAATAAAGTCACGATCCCAGTCCTCCGACACGGCATCACCGAAGAAGGCATTGCTTTCAGTCGTTGTTTCAATCGGATTGTTGGCCAGATCGTCTGCCCAGGCACGCTCACTCAGATCGTACACAAACAGGCGGCCGTTCTGGTTACTGGTTGCTGTATCCAGATTGGTTGGACCGGATCCAAATACCAGCAGCCAGCGGTTCTCGACCGGATTGCTCCAGGAACCGGAAGCCGACGCTATCCGACGCTTGACCAATGCTGGCTTGCCGAATGTGAAGCCCATGTTGGGATGCGTGAGCTCTGCGATCAACGTAGGCGCAGCCTCCGGGTTGGTAACATCAAAAATCATTGTGCTCGGACGGATAACAACATCTTCAGGCGTACCGTTTCCATCTTCGTCAACGCGGACAGTGAAAGGTCCACCGCCGAGCCGCATATTGACAACCAGTATGGTGCCCCAGCCATCGGGATGGTCAGCGTCGTCCGCAAAAATGTTGACGTCGAAAGTCTGCGGAGAACCGTCAACCAGGAACATATGGCTGTACCCCTGGTTTGCAACAAATTGCAGGTGTGGCAGCGCAGCCTTGGGAACATAGGCCCACAACTCGGCGCCCAGCGGATGTTGTACCGATGTGGAGTCACCCGGCAATGCGGTTACATAACCTTTGTTGGCGTCATCCCAGAATCCACTGTTGAAGGCGTGCAGCATACCGTCGTTGGTGCCAGCATAAACCACTTGCCGACGATTGAATTTTTCGGTCATGTAGTTCTTGTAGGTAAGATCACCATAAGCGCTGTAGTACACACCGGAAGGACGCCCCACCACTGCAGGAGTGGAATGCACGATGTCAGCCAGACGCCACACTTCAGTTCCCGCATTGCCATCGTAGTTGATTGTACGATTACGCAATGTGGATACTTCTTCGCCGCGAATCCATTTTACGATGTCGTTACGTTCGGTATAGGTGAGATCAACATCGCCGGATTCTCCAGTGATGCCGTCATCCATATACTTGACGTAAGCGATCGAATCGATCTGGCTGCGGGTGTTCACCAGCGCATTCTGTTTGTTGGTACGATCTGTCATCAGCGCGTCAAGATTGGCTGTCATTTCTGCGATCGTGTCGATCGGCGCATCAGCATCATTGAACAGATTGACCATCGTAGTCAGCTGCGCAGCCATATCGGCAATGTCAGCGGCGAGATCGGCAAGCAACGGATCAGATGTCAGCGCAGGCTGGGATGTCATCAAGCCCTGCATCTGCGAATACAGCGTTGCAATCTGCGACAGCAGTGTTGCCCGTGCATCAGCGTCCATACTGTCAATCTGACTTGCACTGGTCAGGGCAGCCTGCAGGCTTGTCAACACTGTCTGCGCAGCTGTAACCCAATCTGCAGCGGCACCAACCGAGTCCTGCACATTTTCTGCGTGGGTGAGATTGCCCTGGGCGGTCAGCAGGTTGGCAGCGGCTGTATTGTAATTCGCCTGCGCGGTTGCCAGATTGGTATTGGCAGTGGTCAGTTCACCCTGGCGAGTAGCGTAAGCCGTCTGGGCATTGGTCAAGGTTGTCTGTGCACTCACCAGAGCGGAATCCGCAGCAGTCTTGACGCCCTGCTTCGCAGTGAGATCAGTCTGTGCAGCATTGAATGCCGTTTGTGCCGCAGTCAATGTATCTTGTGCCGTTGCCGCTATCCCCTGCTGTGTAGACAAGTCGCTACTGGCAGTATTGAAGGCGGTTTGGGCAGTGGTCAGAGCGCTATTGGCCGTGTTAAGTGTAGTCTGCTTGGCAGTCAGATCCGATTGCGCCGCAACCAGTGTGGCTTGCTTGTTGCTCAGGTCGGTTGCTGCGGCATCGCGTACCAATATTGCTGCATTCCAGGCGTCCAGGGCAGCCTGAATATCCGGATGCATGGGCGGACGGTTAGCAACAGCATCGTCATAGGCCGCATGCGCCGCTATTTCATTGGTGTTCGCGGTATTAAATGTTGTTTGCGCAGTATTAACGCTTGCCTGTGCGGTGTTAACCGTTGTCTGCGCCGTATCACGCGCGGTGGTGGCTGTAGTGACCGCAGTTTGCGCGTTGTCACGGGTGGTGGTAGCAGTGGCAAGCGCGGTTTCTGCATCCGAGACCGCAGTGGCAGCGTTGGTTGCCGCTGTTTGGGCGTTGTCACGGGTAGTGGTAGCCGCGGTAAGCACGGTTTGTGCTGCTGTCACGTCATTGGCCGCAGTGGTTGCCGCTGTTTGCGCTGAGTCCCGGGCGGCGGTGGCGGTGTTGACTACTGTTTGTGCCGCCGCGAGGTTGCTTGTGGCGGTAGCAGCCGCCGCCTGGGCAGCCAGCAGCGCAGTCTCCATCGATGCCTCTTGCGCTTCTGCCGTTGCCAGATTTCCGGTAGCAGTGGTGACATTGCCATCTGCCGTCGGCTTGACGTCAGCAGCTTCTTGGGACGCATCGTTAATAGAATCCGTCACATCGCCATTGACGTGGGTTCCAAGATTAGCCAAGGCCGTTGCAAGAGAAACTTCGGCATTGGCAATCTGGGTGTTGAGCGAGGATATCTGCGCACGCAAGGTTGCCTCATCAGAATCCAGCGAAGAGAGATCCGTAGGGGTAATGGGATTGAAGTTCAAAAGAGTTTCGCCATCGACACTGGTCAGTATATGGCGGCCTGTGCCCGCGCTGGCAGTGTAGTTACGCTGAGTCAGGACATTGGTCAGATCACCGAGCGCATCCCGGGCGCTCCAGAGCGCTTTGATGCCCTCAACATCGGAAGTGATCGTGGAAGTAATGGAATCGGGATTGGTCGCGCTTGAACTCAGTTTTCGCTTCACGACGGTCTTACCCTGAACCGAGTCATAAACAAATTCAAGTTGACGGTCCACATCATAGCCGTCCAGCAAACCATCGCCATCCGTATCTTCCCGCAACTTGCGGTTCTCATCTATGAAGAATCCTTGCAGGGTTCCCACCCATTTGACAACGTTGGTGCCATCGGTTTTCTCGGGTGTGTACAGCGCCTGGAAGTCGGCCGACAATCCATTACCGCGATTGGCAACGACCGCCGCGCCGGTACCGGACGAAGTGCGGTTGACGATATCGACAAAAATCCCTTCCAGCGCTTGCAGCAACTGGTCCGGTGTCGACGCATAATACGCCTTATCGGTACCACCCTTGGCAGCAACACTGTTCAACAGGTTCGGATCCGATCCGGCTGGCAACGCAAACCCAACGACATAGGTTCTGACGCCCGCATTGAGCAGACTTTCTGCTTTGGTGGCGACCTTCGCGGCGCCTGCAGTGTAGTCATAATATCCACCGCCACTCGAAACCCAGGTCAGGGTTCCGTCCATATTTACCGTCGGTAAACCGTCGGTGATCAGGATCGTATAGTCACGGTTTGAACAGACATTGCCAGTGGGCCAGGCGGCGCTGGTTCCGGACGCAATCAGGGACGTCGGCAATGTACCATTTTTATATTTGAGCGCAGAATCAAGACTGCCTTCCAGCGGTGTACCGCCTTCACTCACCAGCCTTTTATTGGTCCAGTCTGTACTGGTCAGATAAGTGGAGTTGCTGAAACGAAACAGGTTGTAGTAACCGGTCAGAGGTGCCGGCAAGGTTGGATCCACAACATCGATACCCAATCTGGCCTTGAAATCGGCAATGCGATTGATAGTGGCTGTATCGGTAGCGGTCGGATCAACACTGCCAATAGGAATGTACAGATAGCCAAGATTGATATTGTAGAGTGATCCACTCCACAAGTTCTGCCCCGACCACTCATTATCCTGCGCGTCGATAGAGCTGTTAATCCGTTCATATGCATTGGAAGGAGCTGGCTCGAAGGCCATCAAACCCATTTTTGCAATACTACCGAACTTGGTGAGAATCCTTGCGATAGCCTGGCGCGATATGACGGTTTTGCTGAATTTCGAGTTACTCCCGACATAGGTTCCCGCTTCGTTCTCGTTCATGCTTCCTGAGGTATCCAGGATCATCAGCACGTTGGGCACATCGTTCGCACCCGCCGTACTGATTAGTGGTGGCAGTGCGTCATAGTCAGACGCGCGACCGTCAGCATTGACGTTTCCTGCGAAAACGACGCTCATCAAGCACGCCAGAACCGAGTATCCAAAACGCTGCCTGAAAATTGAATTTTGCTCTTTCATATATTCACCCACACCTGACTACGCCAGCGCGACTCTCAGTTACGAATCTCGACCCGAATCATCTTGTCTTTCGCAAAGACGAACGTGACCTTCGCATCCTTTTTCTCATACCACGCATCTACCGGCCTTCTATCCACTATCTCCACACCGGCAGGAATCAACACAATTCCTTGCTCCGTATCGAGTGTTCGGCTATCCATTCGCTGTCGCAGCAGCATCTCGTTTCGCGTTTCCGAACCTTTGGAAACCGCATCGCCATTACCTGGAGCGTTGGTGCCGAAGGAGTCATAAGGTCCACCGTGTATTTCATCAACAGCAGAGAACGAAATTCCTGGCACGGAGCAAAGCAAGCTCACCGATAAACCAATGATCATTTTCATTGAACCAGCAGATACAGCCTTCATAAAACCTCCAGGTTATCAATCAACCCTGTATGTTGATTGCAGCATTACTCGCGTGTCCGGACTTACACCATAACCCATCGCCGTAATCCGATAGATTCTTACCCAGCTGGTGTAGTCTGGCGGAACGGTATAGCTCTTTGGATCACGGGGCGCGAAGCAGAGAAACTCGATCAGGTAACGTGGCGCCTCCATTGCCGGAACAGAGACAGAGTATGTTTTTGCCTTGGTTGTCCAGGTCGATTTGCTTTCCCACACTGGAGCGCCTGACGAATCGACCTCGCACAGTGTACTGGCGCCTATGGGGTAGCTCCCCTTGAAACAAAGGCCGTTATCGCACGTTGACTTCCAGCAGTAACTGCCAGTGCACGAGGTTTGAACGTGCGCCTGCTTCCAGCTGCCATCATAGGCATCCAGCCAGCGCTCTCCTTCAACCAGGGCAGCCTCCGCCATTTCAAATGCTGCGTCATAGTCCTTATGGCTCTGCGCCATCTTTTCCACACTGGATATTCCACCTACCGATGCAATCCCGATGACGGTCAATACCAGCAGCATGATAAGACTGACCAGCAATACACTTCCTTTTTGGTCATTCATGATCAAACTCCTCTGTTACGCAGCTTGATTGAGGTGGAAAAAACCCTGCGCACGTATTTGTCGGTCGGTGTGTAGGATATGCCCAGATAATTGAACGGCTGCGGTTCTCTGGCCAGCTCAGTCAGCGACCTCAACAACATGGTTACTCTTACGCTGACAACCTTTTGCTCCCAGTCCGCTGCTGCAACTGAACTCGCCGCCACGTAGCGATTGGCAATGTTGTCGCCGTCTGAATCCAGTCCGTAGGTCACCTGCATGTTCTCAACACCCTGGATAAGCTCTTCTTTTGTGGTGGCAACACCACCGGAATTCAGACTTTCCCGAAACAGGGCAGGAACACCGTTGGACGCAGTATTGACATAATATGCATGCCCCAATGCCCGCATCAGAAACGCATCACTCTTGTATGTATATCCTGTACCGTTGGCGGTGCAGACCACCGGCAAACCCAAGCCCTTGGTGCAATTACCTGGGCTGACACTATTACCGGTGTTGTGGTTGGCTTTGTTAGTCTGGTTTCCGGTGGTCTGGAAAATGGCGGAATGGTGACAATCCGACACGATGAGAATGGTTCCCGCCGGAAAATCATGGGTTCCCTGGATATCGATGACAGCCGAATTGGCGTTGTGCCCGGTTACCTGAAACGAATTATCAAGATCCGCTTTATGAATCGTAAATACGTCTGTTTTGGGTAAGCCGGATGGAAGTGTTGCCGTCACCGGGCGGGGGAAAGTTGCCGTTGGAAAAGTCGCAGAGTCGCCATCATAGCCATAAATGCCTTTTCCAAAATCGGTCACCCAGCTGTTGCTTGAATTTTTCAGAACGTTCGCAGTGGTGCTAGCTCTGGACGCACACCCGTAATAGCCGGCCATGCGTACATCTTCAGCGACAAACCCAACTGCATACCGGGCATTTTCCTGAATCCAGCCCATTTCCTCAGTCAGATTGAACGTCTGTTTGCTGGTTATGAAAACCTGAAGCACACCTGCCATCAGCACTACGCCGAGCACCATGGCAATCATCAACTCAACGAGACTCAAGCCTGCCTGCTTCATACTTGAAAAATGCATGGCCGGGTTCCTCACATTTCAGTCCTGATTGAAATCTCTTTGGTGGTCGCAGAAGCGGTCCCACCTTCGAGCGCAGTATCAATCCGCGAGTCTTCGTATCTCACCGAAATGGTAAAAAACGGTCTCGCCCCAGTGGTATCCCGCACTATCTGCCCGTCGCCCATTGGCAGGTTCGCGGCCAGGTTGGTTTTCCATTCCGCCAAATCGTAAAGCGCAATCTGTGCAGGCGTGCAGGAAGCAGACTGACAGTTGTTCGATGCCGACACGGCTTCTCCATAGATCACGGAATAGCTCGCGGCATTACCCTTGTTGGCGCGAATGCGGTCGGTCATTTCGTACGCCAACAAAAGTGCCTGTGAAGCTTGCAAGGTAGACTGGCTGAACTTGAGAGCGCGGGTCTGCAGCCCCATCATGCCCAGAATGCCAATGGTCATTACCAACAAAGCCACCAGCACTTCAATCAAGCCAACACCCTGCTGGCGTGAACGCGATGGAAAAAATGTCTGGGTTAGCATGAGAAATCATTGCCTCCGCTATCTTCATGTACACCGGATTTGTTGGCATCAATGCTGCGACGAGTCGCGCCTGTGGCCAGCAAGATTATTCCCCGCGCGTAGGACGCTTTCCTGTCCTTGTCGCAAAGCTTGAAGGTGCCACTCTGGCCCGCCGTCATTCCCCGCGCGCCAAAGGTTACGGTAGTGACAGCAGTGGTGTAGGTCAGCGCGTATCCGGTTTGAACAGCATCGCCGACGCGGATGATTTCTCCGCTGTCTACAGTGCCGTCACCATCTACGTCCTGGTACACCAGCCATCCACTACCCCAACCGCCAGTGCAACTGGTCTGGTTGGAGCTGGCACAAAACACGACATTGGCATTGCGTTTGACTGCTTCACTACGAGCCAGCCGCAACCCTGCGTGGAAATCGTTGATACTGGCCGTGACCCGGTTCTGGGCGACGATGCCAGTGAATGAAGGCAGGCCAATCCCCACGATCACAGCCAGTATCGCAATCGTTATCATGAGTTCGACCAAGGTAAAGCCATGTGCGCGCATGATCCTGTCTCACCTGCTGTTTGGTTTTTAATCAGCTTAAGGGTAGGCAGGGGATTGGGGATGCGCAGAAACCGCTCGATTAGCGGTAGGTTTTGAGGATTAATGGAGTGATAAGGCGGAAAAGTGTGCCCGAGAGCACACTTCAATGGACGTGGCGATCAAATGGCTTATATCAGACGGGTCTAAACTTGCTGTTTTTTAGTCAACGCAACTCACGCGGCATGGAGAACACGATGTTCTCCTCCCGCCCTTTCAATTCCTCCGGCACCGCCCCGCCCCATTCCTTCAGGCGGTTCACCACCTGCGACACCAGCTCTTCCGGCGCGCTCGCGCCAGCGGTCAAGCCAATCACCCTCACACCATCCAGCCAGGCCTTCTCCATCTGGTCGGGGCTGTCCACCAGATAGGCACGGGCACCGCAGCGTTCCGCCAGTTCCCGCAGCCGGTTGGAATTGGAGCTGTTGGGCGATCCCACCACGAACACCACATCGGTTTCCAGGGCCAGGGTTTTCACAGCGTCCTGCCGGTTCTGGGTGGCGTAGCAGATATCGTCCTTGCGCGGGCCCTTGATCTGGGGGAATTGCACCCGCAGCGCGTCAATGATGGCGGCCGTATCATCCACCGACAGCGTGGTCTGGGTCACATACGCCAGTTTCGCAGGATTCCGCACCGGCAGCTTCGGCACGTCGGCCAGCGTTTCCACCAGATAGATGTCACCGCCGAACGATGTGTCGTACTGGCCCATGGTGCCTTCCACTTCTGGATGGCCCTCATGGCCAATCAGCACGCACTCCATGCCATCGCGGGAGTAGCTCATGACTTCCATGTGTACCTTGGTCACCAGCGGACAGGTGGCATCGAACACTTTCAGGCCCCGGCTGGCCGCCTCGTTCTGCACCTGCTTCGACACGCCGTGGGCGCTAAAAATCACAATGGCGTCGTCGGGCACTTCGTCCAGTTCATCCACGAACACGGCGCCACGATCACGCAGATCGTCCACCACGAACTTGTTGTGCACCACTTCATGCCGCACATAAATAGGCGCGCCAAACACTTCCAGCGCCCGGTTTACAATCGCAATCGCGCGATCGACGCCGGCACAAAATCCCCGCGGATTTGCCATCTTGATTTCCATGTCTGCCTCACTCACTTCATCTTGAAGTTGTTGCGTCTGAAAATGTCGGCTGGTTGCGGCGCCCGTCAGCTGTGCAGTTGCACGGTCTGCGAATCCGCATCCACCACGTTGATGATTTCCACCTGAAACGTCAGATCCTTGCCCGCCAGCGGATGATTGAAATCCACGGTGACCGAGTCAGCGTCCACCGCCATGATCACACCCGGCAGTTCCGCCTTGCTCTTGTCCGCGAACGACACCACAACGCCCGGTGCAAGGTGCATGTCGCGGGCAAACAGGCCGCGTCGCATGATCTGGATATTGTCGTCATTGCGCGGGCCAAACGCATTGGCCGCATCCAGCACGATGGAACGCTTGTCGCCCGCCTTCAACCCGAACAGGGACTGCTCGAAGCCCGGCAGCAGATTGCCATCGCCAACGGTGAAGGTGGCGGGCGCACGCTCGCGGGTTGTATCCACCACTGCGCCATCCAGCAGCAGGACGGAGAAATGCAGGGTGACCCGCTTGCCGTTTCCGATCCGGTTTTCACTGTTCATCTTGGACTGCACTCAACTGCCACTATGCCATTTACCAAAATTGCTTATTTTCCGGGGTTGCGGATCATGTCGATGATCAGCATCGCCGCGCCCACCGTGATGCCGCAATCGGCGACATTGAACGCGGGAAAATGACTGGCACTCCAGCTGTCGGCGGGCGGCCAGTAGAAATCCAGAAAATCGATGACATGGCCAAGGAGCACGCGGTCGATCAGATTGCCCAGCGCGCCACCCAGAATCAGCGCCACTGCCATTGCCACCCACCAGTCGGTGCGGGGAATCTTGCGCAGCCACCCCACAAGCAGAACGCTCACCACCGCCGCCACCGCAGAGAAAAACCAGCGCTGCCAACCACCGGCATTGGCCAGAAAACTCCAGGCCGCACCGGGATTGTAAACGTGGGTCAGATTGAACGTGGGAATAACCGGAACCACTTCGCCGTGTTCCAGCAGGAACACGATCACCCACTTGGTAATCTGGTCCAGCACCATCACCGCAAACGATAGCCACAACCACTTCAGCATGCCGGTTGCGCCGCCCTGCGCGTTGTCCGCACCGTTTTTAACGGCTTCATTCATCGGAGTACCTTTGCTGGTGGCCATTAGCAGAATTCCCTGGCTTCGCCGTCGCCGTCCACATTGTCGACACAACGCAGACACAGTTCCGGATGCGCCGCATTGGCACCCACATCGGCGCGATGATGCCAGCAACGCACGCACTTGGTATCGGCGCTGGCTTTCACTTCCACCCGCAGACCATCCACTTCAGTGATATCACCGCCTTCGTTCCACTCATGCACGCGGGCCGCTGACGTCATCAGTGCGAACCGCAGTTCATCACCCAGGCGATCCAGATCCGACTTCAGATCAGCGCTGCAATACAGATCCACCTCCGCATCCAGGCTTCCGCCGACAACCCCTTTGGCACGGGCATCTTCCAGCTGCTTGTTCACCGCAGTTTTCACACTCTGTACCGCCTGCCAGAAGTCGCTGCTGAGCTTCTCGCTGGCCGGCAATTCAAACAGGCCGGTGTACCAGGTTTCCAGATGCACCGAGGCACTGCGCTGTCCCGGCAGGAACTGCCACAGTTCATCCGCAGTGAAGCTCATGATCGGCGCCACCCAGCGCACCAGTGCCTCGGCGATGTGATAGAGCGCTGTCTGTGCCGAGCGCCGTGCCACACTGTTTTCCTTGCAGGTGTACTGACGATCCTTGATCACATCCAGATAAAAACCGCCCAGATCCACAATGCAGAAGTTATGCAATTTCTGATAGATCAAATGGAACTGATACTTGTCGTAACAGGCCACAATTTCCTGCTGCAACTTCGCCGCACGATGCACCGCCCAGCGGTCCAGCGCCACCATCTGCTCCGGCGCAACCAGATGCTGAGCCGGATCAAACCCGTTCAGGTTGGACAGCAGGAAGCGCGCAGTATTGCGAATACGGCGATAGGAATCGGCAGTGCGCTTGAGAATCTCGTCGGACACCGACATTTCGCCGCGGTAATCCGTAGCGCTCACCCACAGGCGGATGATATCGGCGCCCAGATTTTTCACCACGGTCTGCGGCGACACCGTATTCCCGAGGGATTTGGACATCTTCTTGCCCTGCGCATCCACGGTGAAGCCATGCGTCAGCACAGTTTTGTAGGGTGCCTCGCCACGAATCGCCAGACTGGTTTTCAACGACGACTGGAACCAGCCACGGTGCTGGTCGGAACCTTCCAGATACAGATCCGCCGGCGCGCGCAATCCTTCACGCTGATCCAGCACGGAAAAATGGGTCACGCCGGAATCGAACCACACGTCCAACGTATCGGTGACTTTTTCATACTGGGCAGCGTCGGCACCCAACAACTCAGACGCATCCAGTTCAAACCAGGCATCCATTCCGCTGGCTTCCACTTTCTTCGCCACTGCCTCGATCAATTCAGCAGTGCGCGGATGCAGTTCCTGCGTGTCCTTGTGCACGAACAATGCGATGGGAACACCCCAGGTACGCTGGCGCGAGATACACCAGTCGGGGCTGGCCTCCAGCATGCCATCGATGCGCGCCTTGCCCCAATCCGGCACCCACTCCACCTTATTCACGGCCTTTTTGCAGGCATCCAGCAAACCTTTCTGATGCATGCTGATGAACCACTGCGGGGTGGCGCGGAAAATCAGCGGTGTCTTCGTGCGCCAGCAATGCGGATAACTGTGCCGCATTTTCGCCTGCTTCAGCAACGCGCCCTTTTCTTCCAGCAGCGCCAGGATTTTCGGCTCCACGTCATATACGTGATCGCCCGCCACCAGCGGCGTGCTTTCCACATAGCGGCCATCAGCGCCCACATAATTCAGCGTGCCGATGCCGTATTTCAGCCCCACGTTAAAGTCGTCCATGCCGTGGTCGGGCGCGATGTGCACGGCGCCGGTACCGGCATCGGTCGTCACATGCTCACCCATCACCACCGGCACGATCCGATCGATGAACGGGTGCAGCAGTTGCAAATGTTCCAGCGCGTCACCCTGCGCTTCACCCAAAATTCTGTATGACTCCACGCCGTAACGCGCGCAAACCGATTCCACCATGCCGCTGGCCAGCAAAATGATTTCGTCGCCATTGCCTGCATTCAACCGCACGAGGCTGTACGGCAGGTCGCGGTTCAGCGCCACTGCCTGGTTCGCGGGCAGCGTCCAGGGCGTGGTGGTCCAGATCACCACTGACACCGGCAGCGTCACATCGCTCACACCGAATTTCTGCGCGAACGCCGCCACATCCACCGGATGAAAGCGCACGTCCACCTGAGTGGATGTTTTTTCCTGGTATTCCACTTCCGCTTCCGCCAGCGCAGAGCCACCCACCACGCTCCAGTACACCGGCTTGAAGCCTTTCACCAGGTGCCCGTTCTGCGCGATTTTGCCCAGCGCGCGAATGGTGTCGGCCTCGGTCTTGAAATCCATGGTCAGGTACGGCTTCTGCCAGTCGCCCAGCACACCCAGGCGGATGAAATCCTCGCGCTGGCCGTTCACCTGCTGCATCGCATATTCACGGCACTTCTTGCGGAATTCGGCGTAAGGCACTTTCACCCCGGCCTTGCCGATTTTCTTCTCCACGTTGTGCTCGATCGGCAGGCCGTGGCAATCCCAGCCCGGCACATAGGGCGCATCAAAGCCGCCCAGCCGCTTCGACTTGACGATGATGTCTTTCAGAATCTTGTTCACCGCATGGCCGATATGAATCTCGCCGTTCGCGTACGGAGGGCCGTCGTGCAGAATGAATTGCGGACGGCCCTTGCCGGTCGCCTGAATCTGGCCGTACAAGTCAATCTGTTGCCAGTGCTTGAGCAGCTCCGGTTCCCGTTGCGCCAGATTGGCTTTCATCGCGAAAGCGGTGTTGGGCAGATTCAGCGTTGCTTTGTAGTCGGCCATTTCGGTTTGCTTGCCTGTGTCAGAAAATGTCGTTGCCAGAGATTTTAAAAAAGTTGGTAGTTTGGAAAACCGTCAGATCCGGAAAAATCCACGCGCGGTTTGAATGTCCTGTTGAATGCCGGCTTTCAGTGCATCCAGTCCGTCGAATTTTTTCTCGTCACGGATCTTGTGACGGAAAATGACCTGCACATGGTGGCCATAAATATCCTGGTCGAAATCCAGCAGGTGCACTTCCAGCCGCACCCGCTCGCCACTCACCGTGGGACGGGTACCCAGATTGGCCACACCACGGCGCATGCCACCCAGTCCCGCCACCTCAACGGCAAACACGCCGCGAATCGGGGTACGAATCCGTTTTGGCAGCAGATTCGCCGTGGGAACACCCAATTGGCGTCCCAGCTTCTGCCCGTGCATCACCCGGCCGGACATGAAAAACGGCTGACCCAGCAAGGTGGCGGCACTCTCGAAATCGGAGCGCTCCAGGCACTCCCGCACCCGCGTGCTGCTGACCCGTTCGCCCGCCAGTTCGTAGGTGCAGGTGTGTTCGACGCTAAACCCTGCCTCCTTGCCCACCGCTTGCAAAAAGGCGAAATCGCCGCTGCGGTCATGGCCAAAGCGAAAATCGTCACCCACCACCAGATGGCGGATGCCGAGACCGTTCAGCAGGATTTGATCACAGAATTCGCGGGCCGACTGGGCGCTGAAGCGACTGTTGAATCGCACACAGAGCACCCCGTCCACGCCCAGCGCAGACAGCACTTCGCATTTTTCACGGAAAGTCATCAGGCGGGCCGGTGCCAGATCCGGCGCGAAAAACTCGCGCGGCTGGGGTTCGAACACCATCACCACCGACGGCAGCCCCAGCGCCTGGGCCTTCTGCGCCAGCTGCGCCACGATGGCACGATGCCCACAATGCACCCCATCGAAATTACCGATGGTGGCAACGCAGCCCCGGTGCCGGGGTCTCAGATTGTGAACGCCGCGAATCAACTCCATAACCATGCCGTGCTGACAAAAGTCCCGCATTATAGCGGAGTTGGCCTGCTGATTTAACCGGCAGTCGACTCAACAGGAACGATTTAGCCGGGCCCGCCATCATGGGCGTCAGGCGCAGCGCGGGACCGCAAATGCCGCACCCGCACGCCACAGGCGAACAACACCATAAAATACGTGGCGATTCCGGCGCTCACCAGCAGCGTCAGCCACAGCACCCGCTCCCGCCAGCCCCAGGCCAGCCACTCCGCCAGATCCCGGCCCAGCCACACCAGCACTGCCGACATCGCCAGGGACGCCAAACACAACCGGGTAAAAAACATCAGCCAGCCCTTGCCGGGCACATACACACCCGCCTTGCGCAGGCCGTGATACAGCATGCCGGCATTCAGGAAAGCCGCCGCCGAGGTCGCCAGCGCCAGTCCGGTATGGGTCAGCGGCACGATCAGCGCCAGACTCAGCACCATATTGGCCACCATCGACCACACCCCGATCTTCACCGGTGTCGACGTGTCCTGGCGGGCAAAATAGCCCGGCGCCAGCACTTTGATCAGCATGAACCCGAGCAGCCCCAGACTGTAAGCCTGCAACGCCATGGCAGACTGCTCCACGTCATTGGGCGAGAACTCCCCGTACTGGAACAGGGTCACCAACAGGGGTACCGCCAGGATAACCAGCGCCAACCCGGCAGGCACCCCGATCAGCATGATCATCCGCACAGCCCAGTCCAGCGTCGCAGAAAACGCCTCCGTGCTCTGGCTGGCATGCTTGCGCGACAGGCTGGGCAGGATAACGGTGGCAATCGCAATTCCGAACACCCCCAGCGGCATCTCCATCAGCCGGTCGGCGTAATACAGCCAGGACACACTGCCATCCGCCAGAAAGGATGCCAGCACCGACCCCAGCAGCAAATTGATCTGCCCCACCGACACCCCGAACAGGGCCGGCACCATCAGTTTCAGGATGCGCTTCACCCCCTCGTCCTGCCAACCCCAGCGCGGGCGCACCAGCAAGCCGATCGGCCGCAGATAAGGCAACTGGAACACCAGCTGCACCACCCCAGCCATCAGCACCCCCCAGGCAAGCGCCACCACCGGTGGATCAATAAAGGGGGAAAGGAAGATCGCGCTCAGAATCAGCACCACGTTCAACAGCACCGGCGTAAAGGCCGGCACCCCGAAGCGGCCGTAACTGTTCAGGATGGAGCCGACAAACCCGGTCAGGGAAATCAACAGCAGATAAGGAAAGGTCAGCCGCAGCATGTCGGATGCCAGGTCGAATTTTTCCGCCGCCTCACGGAATCCCGGTGCGAACAGGTAGGTGACCTGGGGAGCAAAGATCACGCAGACCAGCGTGACCAGCATCAGGACGCCGCCGAGCGACCCCGCCGTATGGCTCACCAGCAGGCGCACTTCCAGCAACTCCCGCTTGGTCCGGTATTCCGACAGCACCGGCACGAACGCCTGGGAAAACGCTCCCTCGGCAAACAGGCGCCTGAAAAAATTGGGGATTTTGAACGCCACGAAGAACGCGTCGGCGCCACCGCCGGCACCGAAAAAGTGGGCCACCACCACGTCCCGCACCAGCCCCAGCACCCGCGACAACAGGGTAAAGACACTGACAATGCCAGTGGACCGCAGCAACCCGCCCTGTTTTTTAACCGCTTGAACTTCCTTCATGCCACCCCCGCCAACGAAGGGCGCTATTATACGGAAGTGACTTTGGTTCCGTATGTGGAAGGGCGGAAATAGTATTCAGTTCTTGACAGTGCGCGGGTGAGCGGGAATAATCCTGCGTCCTCGAATTCGAGATACCGCCCGTTTAAGGTTTAAATAGTTTCCCATCAAAGGAGCAAGACCTTGGCTAACATCAAATCAGCTAAGAAACGTGCACGCCAGTCTGAAAAGCGTCGCAGACACAATGCCGGTCTG
Source organism: Gammaproteobacteria bacterium (assembly GCA_013178375.1). Lineage (GTDB taxonomy): Bacteria > Pseudomonadota > Gammaproteobacteria > Pseudomonadales > Ketobacteraceae > Ch67. The sequence goes on along the minus strand of JABLXQ010000013.1, from coordinate 87,842 downwards.
CGCTCCATGGTTCGCACTTACATCAAGAAAGTTATCCTGGCCATCGAAAGCGGCAATAAAGAAACCGCCCAGAAAGCTTACCTGGAAGCCGTTCCGGTCATCGACCGCATGGTAACCAAAGGCATCATCCACAAGAACAAGGCAGCCCGTCACAAGAGCCGTCTGAGCGATCACATCAAGGATCTGGCTGCTTAATCGCCTGCCTGATCGCGCACTTGCGTGGAAATGAAAAAACCGGCCTAAGCCGGTTTTTTTGTGCCTGTTATTCAGGTTGCCTGGCCAATAGCGCCTAGAACACCACAATATTGTCCCGGTGGATCAGCTCCGGCTCATCCACATAACCCAGGCGCTCGGCGATCTGATCCGTGCTCACACCCGCGATCTTGCGGGCCTCCTCGGCACCATAGTTGACCAGACCACAAGCCACCCGTTCGCCATCCGGCCCCACACAGGCCACCATCTCGCCCCGGGAGAAGCTGCCGGCCACCTCGCGCACACCCACGGGCAGCAGACTGACACCTTTCTTCTGCAGGGCAGTCACCGCGCCGGCATCCAGCGTCAGCACGCCCCGCATCTGCAGGTGTCCTGCCAGCCACTGCTTGCGCGCGGCCATGGGGGTCTCGTCAGGCACCAGCAGGGTACCAATGTCCTCGCCCGCATACACCCGGTCCAGCACCGCCGGCAGACGCCCGCCCACAATCATGGTTGCAGCGCCAGAGCGGCTGGCCAGCTGCGCCGCCCGCACCTTGGTGGCCATGCCACCCCTGCCCAGCGCGCCGCCAGTAGCCCCTGCCATGCCCAGCAGAGCGGGATCAGCGGCACGGGCCTGGGAAATCAGTTTTGCATCAGGATTCTTGCGGGGATCAGCCTCGAACATGCCGGGCTGATCGGTGAGGATCACCAGTAAATCGGCTTCCACCAGATTGGTGATCAGGGCGCCCAGTGTATCGTTGTCGCCGAAACGGATCTCGTCGGTGACCACAGTGTCGTTCTCGTTCACCACCGGCACCACCCCCAGCTCGATCAGGGTCGACAGGGTGGTACGCGCATTCAGGTAGCGCTTGCGGTCGGACAGGTCGTCATGGGTTACCAGGATCTGCGCCGTATGCACGCCATGGGTCTTGAACGAGGTTTCCCAGGTCTGCACCAACCCCATCTGCCCCACCGCTGCCGCTGCCTGCAACTCGTGCATGGCCTTGGGGCGTGATTTCCAGCCTAGCCGGCTCATACCCTCGGCCACCGAGCCGGACGACACCAGCACGATCTCGATGCCGCTTTTCTGCAGCGTCACCAGCTGGGACACCCAGCCGGCAATGGCGGCATGATCGAGCCCCTGGCCATTGTTGGTCAGCAGGGCGCTACCGATTTTCACCACCCAACGCCGCGCCCTGGCAATCTGGCTGCGCTCACTCAATTTGGAACTGGAAACCTTGATCATGGCAATCAGTAAGGTGCGTGAATGACTTCTACGTCGTGATCGTCATCATCGTCGTCTTCGTCATCCGCCTCTTGGGCATCCAGACGTTGCCGGCGACGTTCCTGTTTGTATTCCTGAATCTTCTGGCGGGCCTCTTCTTCCAGCCGCTTGCGGGCCGCCATTTCCTGCGCCGCGAACTCGGCATCAGACGCCATGCGTTCGTTGAGCTCTTCCAGGTAATTCATGATGGCAAACGCCAACTCGGTTGTGCCAACGCCATTGGCGGCAGAAATCCTGAAGACCGGGCCATCCCACTCCAACCCGTCAACGATCTGCTGGCAGCGCTCTTCTGCCTCATCTTCCAGCAGCAGATCAATCTTGTTCAGCACCAGCCAGCGGGTGCGCTCTGCCAACGCCGGGCTGAACAGATGCAGCTCACCAACGATGGCATCCACCGCATCCACCGGATCACCCTCATCCCAGGGCGCAATATCCACCACATGCAGCAGAATACGACAGCGGGCAAGATGCTTGAGAAAACGGATGCCAAGGCCGGCACCTTCCGCCGCACCCTCGATCAGGCCGGGAATATCCGCCATCACGAAACTGCGCAGCTTGTCGACTTTCACCACGCCCAGGTTGGGCACCAGCGTAGTAAAAGGATAATCCGCCACCTTGGGCCGGGCCGCCGAAACCGCACGGATCAGGGTGGACTTGCCCGCATTGGGCATCCCCAGCAGCCCCACGTCGGCCAACACCTTCAGTTCCAGGCGCAAGTTACGGGTTTCGCCCGGAGTGCCCGGCGTTGTCTGGCGCGGAGAACGGTTGGTACTGGACTTGAAGCAGGAATTGCCCAGACCGCCGCGACCGCCCTTGGCCACCACCAGCTGATCACCATTGGCCAGCAGATCGCCCAGCACTTCGTCAGTGTCCTCATCGATCACTGTGGTACCCACCGGCACCAGCAGGATCAGATCATTGCCACTGGCGCCCGTGCAGTTGCTGCCCGCACCGCCCTCGCCACGATCGGCCCGGTGCAGGCGTTCGTAGCGGTAGTCCACCAGCGTATTCAGATTGGAATCAGCCTGCAGCACCACGCTGCCACCGGCACCCCCATTGCCACCATTGGGGCCACCGTATTCAATGTATTTTTCCCGCCGGAAACTCAAACAGCCGTTGCCGCCGTCACCGGCTTCCACGCGAATCGCGGCTTCATCGACGAATTTCATGTGAAAAGCTCCTGTCGCGAACGACGTCTGATTACAAAAGCCGGCTGCACCGGCGAGAGACCGGTCTGCGGCCTCAACTACAGTCTAACCTTGCCGAGCATTCCTGCCGGCATCCACAACGCAAAAAGCCCCGCCTTTCGGGCAGGGCTTCGCTATCCGAAACCGACAGCGGTACAGCTTAAGCAGCAGGTACGATGGAAATGGTCCGGCGATTCTTGGGACCTTTCACTTCGAACAGAACCACGCCTTCGATTTTGGCGAAGATGGTGTGGTCCTTGCCAATACCAACATTCTTGCCAGGGTGGAATTCAGTGCCACGCTGACGAATGATGATATTGCCGGCTTTCACCAGCTGGCCACCGTAGCGCTTGACGCCAAGGCGTTTACTTTCTGAGTCGCGACCGTTGCGGGTACTACCACCCGCCTTCTTGTGAGCCATTGTTTATCTCCCCTTAACTCAGGCGCTGATACCAGTGATCTTCACTTCAGTGAAGTACTGGCGGTGGCCCGCTTGCTTGCGATAGTGCTTACGACGGCGGAATTTGATGATGCGAATCTTGTCGCCACGACCGTGGGTTACCACTTCCGCGCTCACCTTGCCACCAGCCACAACAGGAGCACCGATTTTCACATCGGCACCATTGGAAACCAAAAGAACTTGATCAAATTCGATGGCTGCGCCGGGTTCGGCGTCGATCAATTCCAGCTTCACCACGTCGCCTTCTGCGACTCGGTGCTGCTTGCCACCACTTACAAATACCGCGTACATAGCTGCTGACTCCAAACGCTTCTATCGAGCATCAGATTTCTGCTTAAAACTGTACCGACGTCCATCTACTCAAAGCCTCACAGGGAAGCCTGACAGCGCCGGGGTCACAGGGGGCGCAATTGTAAGGGAATCATCACGGCGGTGCAACCCCGATCCCAACGGGAAATCCTGACCCGGTCCCACCACCCCTATTCCTCATGCCCCACTGCAAAATCAGGCCTTTAGCTTGACACCCCATGCCCCCACCCATAGCATTCCCGTCCACCTCTCAAGTTGCACTGACTCAGTGCCCATCTTTCAGGCGGCCGACTCATCAATATGGACTTCAAAGCAATTTCCGCAGTGGTTGAGACCGACTTTCTGGCAGTTAACGAGTTGATTTTCAAGCAACTGCATACTCACGTGCCACTGATCAAGGAAATCGGCCACTACATTATCAAAAGTGGCGGCAAGCGGCTGCGTCCGCTGGTATGCCTGCTGAGCGCCCGCGCCCTGGGTTATGAGGGCAACCAGCATATCGACGTGGCCGCCGTGGTGGAGTTCCTGCACACCGCCACCCTGCTGCACGACGATGTGGTGGACGAATCCTCACTGCGCCGGGGCCAGGCCACCGTTAACGCCGTGTGGGGCAACGCACCCAGCGTGCTGGTGGGGGACTTCCTGATCTCGCGTTCGTTCCAGATGGTGGTGAACGTGGGCAACATGAAGATCCTGCGCATTCTGTCGGAAGCCACCAACCTGATTGCCGAGGGCGAGGTGCTGCAGTTGATCAACTGCAAGAATCCGGACACCACCGAGCAGCAGTACATGGAAGTGATCCGCTACAAGACCGCCAAGATGTTCGAAGCCTCGGCTCAGTCCGGCGCCGTGCTGGCCAATCCGGGCACCGAGATGGAACTGGCTTTTGCCCGCTATGCGGACCATCTGGGCTGTGCTTTCCAACTGATCGACGACGTGCTGGATTACACCGGCAGCGCTGACGAGATGGGCAAGAACGTAGGCGACGATCTGGCGGAGGGCAAACCGACGCTGCCGCTGATTTTCGCGCTGCAGCACGGCAAGGAAGCGGACCGGGCGCTGATCCGCAAGGCCATCAACACTGGCGGACTGGATGAGCTGGATGCGATCACCCGCGCGGTGCGGGATTGCGGCGCGCTGGATTACACCATCGAGCAGGCCCAGGAACAGTCGCGCCTCGCCAAGGCATGCCTCGCTGCAGTGCCCGACAATCTGCACAAGCAGGCCATGCTGGCCCTGTGCGATCTGGCGGTAGCCAGGAACCACTGAGGCCACAAACAATCCACCGGGCGCATATTGTTTCAGCCATTAAAGGTACCTATAATGGCGCCCTCTTCTTATCGGGCATTAGCGCAGTCTGGTAGCGCACTACTTTCGGGAAGTAGGGGTCGCAGGTTCAAATCCTGCATGCCCGACCAAATAAATCAAATAGCTACAACAAATGACGCACACCCCGAAAAGTCATTAGGTAGCAAATAGGCAGCTACGGCAAGCACCTCCAAGCAAGCTAAACACGATCCGCCTCCCCCACCTCTGTATATACACGTCTCTTCTCAACTTTCTTTAATTCTTTACGTGCCATCACGTCGAGTAGCTCAAAAATCAACGAACTGATATATAAAATGTGACCTTTATCACACAATAATTACTCCATTCTGTCATTCTTCCCCATGTATCACTGAAAAGAGTTGAACTATTCTTGAAATGGCAGGCCCGTGTATATACAGTGCTGCTCACTTTATGCAGTAAACCGTACATACAGAAAATGAAGGGGCTTCGCGTCTGCAATGAAACATGGCATAAAGATTGATTCAAGCATAGAGAGAAAGTTAAAGGTGAAGCACAACGTGCTGCCTTCTGAGGTGCTTGAATGCTTCGCAAATGTTCAAAGAGGCTTTCTTATAGACCCGAGGGAAGAACACAAGACAGACCCGCCAACGCATTGGTTTATTGAAGAGACCGACAAAGGCCGCTGGCTTTTTGTCGCTTTTATGATGGTTGATGGAACAATTGTCATTAAAACTGCGTTCGATGCAGACGAAAGCAGAAAGAAGTTATATATGAAGTTAACAAGCAAATGATCGGAGCACTACATCATGAGTAAGGTCAAAAAGATCGAAGGAACAGTGGAGGCGTGGGAATCTGGCGCTCTTGGTTCTGACGAGCGTTATGCCAAACTCTCGGAATTAGATGTCAGTCACGTGCAGGAAGCCGCTGGATTGAAGACAATTTCTATAAGAGTACAGCCTGATTTGCTGGAAGAGCTGAAGCTCATTGCCGGTTTACATGGCTTAGGCTATCAGCCCCTTATTAAACAGATTCTACGTCGATTTGTTGATGCAGAGTTGAAAATGCTGCTTGTTGAGGCTTATAAGCGTAACAAGCAGCACCAAGAAGAGCAGAGGCATCAAGAGAATCCTGATGATCCAATTGCCAATTGCGCTTAACTGACGCTCTCCAAGACCCGCCCGATGGCGGGTTTTTTGTTGCAACTTCCCCCGTACCTTTCATCATCCATACAGCACAAACTAATTTGATAAAAAGCCCGCACAGGGCGGGCTCTTGTGGTGGAGTAATTGCTTGCAGCTAACAGAGCATATCTTCAATCAAGCTTCTGTAAATTAAAATTTGACTCTCTGGTGGTACCCCACCCCACAATAACCAACTCAGCATATCATCAACAATTCGCAAGCCTGGCTCAGAAAGGGTATAGCCAGTAAGTTTGTATGATTCGTAATGGGCACCAATTGGCTGCAAATGGTCCAGCCTCAATATAGACTCTTCAGTATCGCTAGGAAATGGCAACTTGTCCCAATGGAATTGCGGATACTCACAGTGCCGTACCCTTTCGACAAATGCGTCTGAATAACCAGCCCTGCCTTGAGTCTTGGTTACACCGTAAAATGGTGCAACCAAGTATGTGGGGGCTGTTGCATGGTTGGGCTTACCAACCGTAAGCGATTTTTCCACTGAGGCGTGATTTGCACCCAATACTATGCAGGGCCTCTTTTTTGCCTTGTTAGCCGCCCAAACTTCTCCATGATGAAGTGGCATTGCCGCGACAGGAAGTTGAGTCTGTTTCAAAGGTTGGTTTACCTTCAATGGGGCCACCAACACATCAGCTTTAGAATGCTCAGTAGCTATTTTTCTTCCCACTGGCTCAAAGGTGTATGGTATCTGGTCAACGTGCGATACGAAGGCAAATACCAAAGCGCCACGACATATCTTCCCGCTTGTATTTTGAACCCACCATTCATCAGGCTGAATAATTGACTGTACACAATCATCAGGGAATGTCATCACTATTCCTTGTACTGGACTTCCATACCTCATCTGAAAATTCTGCAGTCAGCTTCTTAACAGAAAATGACTCACCTGCCAAAGAGTCCAACCACTGAACACCTTGGCGGTACACTTCGTCGAAGGCTGGTTCTTTTACTGGCGATACTAATTCTGGCTTTCTTGTTTTACTTTCTTGAAATTTCTGTCTCAATTGTTTCATTTTATCTGAAAACAGTTTTTGCTTCTTTGAAGAAAGAGAGGACATCCTCAACTTTGGGGCTTCTTCAACTTCCTGGTGCTTGCTTGAAGCAACACGCGAAAAATCCAGCTGTTCGCCCGGAGCAGCATTTAACATCGGCGCAGTCTTATAAGCGAAATCCAATAGTGATGGTGTATCTTTTAAAAATTTGTGAATATCCTTGCGCAGGTGCAAGGTGATTGTAGAGGGGAGTTGTTTAGACTTATCCGTCAAAAGATATTCGTTACGCAAATTCCAGCGAGACCAATCACTGTCTCCATAGTCACTTTCGAATGTAGCCTTGTTCGCACATACAGCGGTTAAAGCTGGTTCAATCCTAGAGTGAACCAGCTTGGACCAAGGGCCAAAGTTATAGAATTGCCAATCAACTCCAGTATATGTTTGTCCATTATTTTTTTTGGCGTAATAAAGATCAGCCAAGTAGACATACTTGATTAGGTGTATTGGCCCTAGTTGCCGACTATAGAGATCATCCTCTTCTCCAGCAGTGAGAAGAGCATATTGGATCACTAAATCAATCTTGTTCAGATCGGCATTCATTTGATATGGCTAATTCGAGGGACAACCTAGACAATGTGATGGGTCCGCAACAGAAGAATAGGTATATTGTAGTAGGTGTAGCGCTTCACGCGGCGAACTGTACATGGAAAATTACCAAATTCACACAAATATTAAATCTATATATTTCAATATGTTACAACAGGAGGAGCGCATTTCCATCGGTTCATCTTGCCCGACATTTGGAATCCCGTTCGCGTCATCTTCTTTTTGCAGCCCACGCCAGCACCTCAGACTTCCGCCATCGCTTACCGTAGCGCTTCGGGAAGCCGGGCTGCTTTGAATGGCGGTCCGCGATCGTGCGGCGAGAGTAGCCAAGCAATTCTCCAACCTGTTCCGCCGTTAGCATTTCATCCGTAGGCGTTACCCGCCTCAACAGTTCGTCCAGCTTTTTTTCAATTCGAGCGAGACGGTCCAAGATGTCCGCGTCTGTGTTCAATGCGTCAACCAGGTTGCGAACAGCAGCATCTAGCTTTTGATTCATTTCCCGACGGCCTCCCTAAGTGATTCACCGTTGAAGAAGAAAATTAAGCTGTAGACAAAAAGCTCACAAAGACGGGTTGATCGTTGCGCGAGACGACAATCAGCTCATCACAAAAACTCGATTTCGTTGCTCTGCTGTTCGTCTATTTTATCCAGCGCTCTAATCGTACAGCCCAGCCGACCGCCCTTGCCTACCATGTGGCGGATACCCTCCCGATCCAACCAACTGCGCAATGCTCGTCGGTTGGAATAGCCGGAAAGCACTTTGAGTTGTTCCTCGGTCACCAGCAATGGATTCAGCGTGAGAGTTGGAAAAACACTGGTTATTGCCGGAGTCTCTAATTCAATTAACCCAACATCGTCATAGTTTGTCACATTAACTCCTTTTAACGGCCTACCGCAGCTTTCGCAAAAGAAAAGCCCGCGCGTGGCGGGCTTCGGTTTGGTGTGGGAAGTTCAGGATCTGATTTCTGCCAGCTCCCCAATGATTCCGGCGCTCTCTGCAGCTTCCCTCAATACATCCAGGTCATTGTGTGCTATCTGGACGATGGTTGTAACGTGCTTTGCCTGTGCTGCCAAATCCCTGTTGCCATCCATCGCCATAATGGCTTTCATGATTGAGGGTATCACTTCAATCTGACTCATGACTGCATGCAGCTCGTTTACGACGTCCATTCTGGTTGCGACTTCCACCCCATTACGAATTTCCCGTTTCATATCACGCCTCCTCGGCCTGGGTCGCGTGTTCATTTTCTGCGGCCCTCATGGCACCGCGGGCCGCTGGACTCAATAACCAGTCTTCAGCGTCGCCAACAATTAAGCCAATACCGCCTGCTCGCTTTATACCCTGCTCGGCCATCCATCCAATTTTTTCCGCGAAAACTCGAAACAAAGGCAGCGCTTTCGTGCTGACGCTGGTGCCCTCGAACTCCATATCCATCAGCGCGCCGCGCAGTGAATTAGCATCGTTGGCGATTTCTTCAAGGATAGTTATCGCGGACTGTTCGCGATCAGTGAGGGTGTTTTCTTGTTTGGTAGTTGCGTTCATGCCGCACCCCCTGAAATTTGGGATTTGCGCTCTTGGAATTCGACATGCAGCTCAAGCGCACTGATTGCACACTGAAGAATCATTGAAGAGGCTACGGCATGATCCTCTGAAATGCCTTGGTCTTCGTCCTTCAAAATGAAGCGTTTCAGAAAGTACAGCACGCTTGTAGCCTTCATCATAGCGTTCCCGTGATTTACATCGAAAATGGGGTTGCTATGCCTGGCGGAAATAACAAACTCGTCCAGTTTCTGTTCTTCTGGGGAAGGGGTAGCTTTTGCGTTCATGGTTTGGTGCCTCTTTGTTTCGTTCGATTTCACCCGGTAAAGGGTGGCCAGGTACTTGAACACGGCAAAGAGTCCGCCCGCAGTTTTCCCCTTTCGGGTGTTGTATGGCTGCGCACTACCCGGCCATAGCAAAAACTATGGACGCAAAAAAACCGCAATGTCTGACGGGTGCGGTATCCGCTCTTTGTTGTATAGGTGTGTTCAGCACCTGGGGCCAAATATGGCGCACCGTGGGCCTGTTGTCAAAGGTGGTGCTCGGGGCGGGGGTGCCGATCGACTTATTCCATAATATTCTCAGCACGAATATTGCTTAATACCGCCAATTGACAAGTTTAATGTGTACAGAAATCCAACAATTGCCGTAATTTATGCGACTATGCAAATAACGGTCACAGCAGAAACACACATATATCAATATGGAATATGACGCCATAAGGCCGCCGGATGCGCAGGCACAAAAAACCCGGCCGGGGCCGGGTTCGGGGTGGTCAGCACGCGGCCTCAGGTGTAGCGCTGGGCGCTGGCGAGCTTCTGGGCGAGTCGTCGCATTATCTGCGCCTCGCTCCTGCGGAAGCTGTCGGCGTTGGGGGTGTTGATGTTGAGATTCTGCGTGATGCCCCTGCCCACCGGTCCGCCTGCGCCCCGGCCGCCCCGGATTTCATCAAGCGTGCGATCCAGCTTGGCGCTGGTTTTTTCAGTGGTGACCCGCTCGCCCTTCTCCAGCAGCCAGGTGCCGGTCTTGGGGATGGAGTCCATACCGTCGTGAGCCATACCAATGGACTGGATGTTACCCATGATGCTGGCAGTGGCGGCAGCCACCGAAGCCATGGCAGCAAGGTTGGCCGGAAACGGATTTGCTGCAGCCATTGCGATACCGGTTTGGATGGCGATGGCGGAGCGGGCAATCGCCGCCGTCTTCTCAAGGGCGAACATTGCCTTGTAGGCCGCTGAATTTTCGCCTGCAGCTGTTTTTGCAATGTCGGCCAGGCTGCCGAACATGGATTCGGTGCTGCTCAGCGCCAGCATGTTGCGGGCCGTCTCGATTCGCGTCAGCTCGTCCTGGTGCTGCTGTTTAAGTTTGAGTTCTTCCTCGTCCCAAGTGGCGTTCAGGTCGGCGCGTTTTGCCCTGAAGGTTTCGAGCATTCCCATTTGCGTTTCATACCATTTTTCCAGCTCTTGCTGGGCGTCATCCACCCGGCCCAACTCGCTGAACTGGCCGCCGATTTCCGGCGCCAATCCTTCGTACCGCGGCGCTTCAACAGTGGCCAAATCCGCAATCCTGCCGGCAACATCAGACCGCTCGGCAGGTCCTATGTCGGGCGTGGAATCCAAGGTCTTCAACCGTTCGCGCACCTGGTCGGTCAACCTCTCTTCGTCGGTGCGCAGTTCTTCCAACAGATCCTTGTATTTTTCCTGCGCCAGCTTTTGCTGGTCGAGCGCGTCAACCGACGACAGCAACGAACGCGCATAGGCCACCTGGGTTGCGTTGGCGCCTTTCATCTTCAGGTCGTACAGCTCCGCTTCATTTGCCGACATGCCCCAAACAGTGGCGGCCCGCTCCATGGCGCTTAGCTGCTCCAGGACGGCATCAGTGGTTTTCTTGGATGCCGTGGTTTTTGCCTCTTCGTCTCCAACGATGCCGGCGCCAGCCGACGCGCTGGCCTGGCGGGCCTCGTCGAGCATGGTTGCAATCTGCTTGATGCGCTGGGCCGCCGCGCCTTCGCTGTCTGATCCTGCAGCCCAGATGCCATCCAGGACGCTGGCGTAATCCTCCACGCTCTTGCCGACATCCTGAAAACCAATATCCAGCGCGCCCTTGAAGGCGTCCATGTTTTTGGCCACCTTCGCCGCAATGACTGGACCGGCCAGCGACCCCAGCAGCAAATCACTCGCCTCAACGCCGGCCGCACCGAATGCCGCCGCCAGCGCGCCAACGCTCTTGCCGACCAGCTGGAACGCCGAATAGGCGCCAAATGCCGTGGCAGCGATGCCCTTGATGACACCGGCAAGTGTCCGGCCGGCCTCTTCCGCGATGGCGGTATTTGCAGACACATTCAGCATTTCGCCGGCAAGATCCGACAGCGTGGGCAGCAACGCCTTCATGATTTGGTTGCTCATGCCGTCCAGGGCCTGGTCTGCCAGGATCGAGGCGGCGGCCAGCTCGTTTGCAGCCCTGATGGTCGACTCATCCATGATGGCGCCGGCATCAGCTGCAGCATCGCCGAGCTCCTGGAATCCGGCGGAGTTGTTTTTCAGCAGGGGCAGCAGCAGCGTCGCATCCGACGCGATGGCCTCCATGTAAAACGTCATTTCCTTTTGACTGGCGCCCGCTTTTTCAAGACTGGACACGTACAGGCCGAGAGCGTCCGGCCCCGACAGCTTGGCGAACTGGTCAGCGGTAACGCCGACCTTCGGCGCGATGTTCTCGAAAAAGTCAGTCAACGGGCCGCCACCGGTCCCGATGAATTCGCCCAACTTTTCATTGGCATCCTTGAAAATATCGGCGAGTTTGTCCTGTTCGACGCCAACGGCTTTCGCTCCCGCCGCGTGGCGCTGGAAATCGTCGGTTGATTCATTTGAAAGTGCTGCAAACCGGCTGATTTCGCTGGCCTGCTTCACAGTTGCTGCCGTCATGGCAGCCAGTCCTGCAGTAACTGCGATGCCGGCGGCGCCGGTGGTGGTGGCGATGGTTTTCAAGTCCTTTTCAACCTGCTTTTTCCACTTCGCCGAACTGCGCTCGGCTTTGTCCATGCCGCTGACGAACGAGCCGAGACGAACGGCCAAATCCAAAGTCAAGGTGCCCAAACTACGTGACATGAGAAATTTCCTTCAGTTGATTAGGGTTTTGTGTCGGCTGGTGCCGGCATCAGATCGACAAAGCAGTCGTAGCCGCGGTACCAACGCTGACTTTCCACATCCAAGGCCATGAACAATTCCCGCGCCAGCTCGACATCCTCAGGTGTCGGGTCGCCATTCAAAAAAATAGGACCAGGCCTGGGGCGGTAAAGGGGCGTGATCTTCAAGTAACTGGGGGGCAGGGTTCTGACGTTAACTGTTGCCATTCTGTTTCTCCGCGTGGCGTTTTCTGATTTCGTCGGCCTTGGCGCGCCATTCAGCTTGCGCGGCGGCTTCGGCTTTCGTCTCGCTCTGGTTGTGCAATTGGGTGGGCGTTTTGCTCACTGGCTTGGCGCGTTGCTTGGGCTGTTGATACGCCATCAGGGATTTTGCGGCCTGAACGCGAACAGGGTCTGGTGGCTCAGTACCGGCAACCACGGCCTGCAAGTATCCCTCGGCGGTCTCGTACTGGGTGCCGGTGGGTTCGCGTTGTTTTGGCGGCCGTCCAGCGCCAGGTCGGGCGCCGCCGCTTTTGCCTCTTTTTCCTGCCATTTGAATACCTCGAAAATCAGCTGCAATCCGCGAATGAGAGGGTGTGGGGTTTACTCGGGGCGCTTGGTCGCTTTGTGGCCAGCGCCCCCCCCTGGGCCACGGCTCGCCGCAGCGGGTCGTCTTTCGAATTGCGGACGTGAAAAAAGTAGGTCGGGTGCGGTTTCCACATGAACTGTCCCCGATATGGCGATATCCCGCCCAGGTCACAGCTCTGCACGCATCTTCAGGAACAATTGCAGATCGCGCACTGTTCCAGTCCTGTAGATCACTTCACCCGGGCGACTGACCAGATACTTGCCGCCGGTCTCGATGATGCGCAGCCCAAGCTGTTCGGCCTGGGTGCGCAGTGTGTCGATCGGTCGGGCTGGCTTGTCACTGGGAAAGTCATACACCGGCCTACTGCTCCAGCAGACCGCGCAGGAACGTCACCACGCCGCGCACGCTGTCGGTCGCGTGGATCGCCTTGCCTTTGCGCTCAACGGTCCACTGGCTGCCACGCTTGTGCACTGCCACACGGACTTGGGCGGCAAGGTCACGGGCATAGCCGGGGTCATCTTCTCGCGGTCCAAGTGTTGCGCCAGCGGTCATTGATCTGGTCAAGTAATTCATGTTGCCACCTCAAAGCTCTGTTGCGTCGTCGTGTTCGTCGTCGCGTTCATGGGGCTGAAAGAGTTCGTCAAGTTCTATCGGTGGCTTCCTCGCTCAACTGCCAGCGAAACGGCATCTCACGCACAAACGTCAGCGCTTCATCAGCGCAATCGGTGACGAACAATTCGCGCTCGCCATCGCAGGGGATCAGCAAATCATTTTCGGTTTTCAACTGGTAACCTTTGAGCGCGACCAGAAAGATCAGCAGCGCCATTTTTTCGGGGTTGTGAACGCGCATGATGTGCGTCTCCAGGTCAGCTCATTTTTGTCCAGCCAGCGCCATGCCGACCGGGAAGTGATTTGTCTGCTTGAATGTCACGAACAGCGCAATACAAAGCACCGCCATATTTCACGACGGCGCCGACCGGATAGCTCAGCGCGTCCTGAAATTCGCCCATAAATTTCATGCCGCCCTGCCGACTTTCCAGCTCCGAAATTCGCTCCTTCAGTGGATTGATTGCGTTGACGATTGCCTTGCCAACAGCTTTTGCAAATTCTTCACCAAAGGCTTCAAGGCCCTTCATCGTAACCGCGTTGGAAGCGTGACTTTTAGCAGTTGATTTGGTTGGTTCTGATGCTCGATTGGTAGCCGGAATCGGCGGCACAATCCCGATAAGCCCTCCGTCTTCGTTGCACATCTGCCAATGCTTGCCAAGCTTGTAAGAACGCTCAGGCGATACCGGCAAACCAGGAAGACATTTTCGTGCGCTCTCAAAGTCTCTGACCACATCGATGCTTGGCACATAAATGTGAGGTTTGTCGGATGATGATTTTTTTTGTTCGTTTGTGTTCATCACGATTTCCTCGTTTTAGAAAGTGGGATTGCGTTGCTGGGGCGAACCAGGCGGACCGCTCCGACGTGACGCTCTACGCTGGGGCGAACCAGGCGAATTGCATTACTGGGGCGAATCAAGCGAACTGATCCGACATGCCTTTGTATCCTTGCATCCTGGTTGCAAGGAATCGTTACCACAGAAATTTCCGTCAGCGTCCAGTCTGTGTACTTTCGTCCGCCACCTGGCAGTGGTTCATGTTTATTTACGACAAAGCCGATAGAAAAACCATTGACTAAGCCTGCGTCGATCATTGACCAAGCCTCATCGCACTTTCCAAGACCTGAAGCAATCTCCGCCTCGATAGTCAGACCATTACCTGAACGATTTATAGATCGAACCCAGCCTATCGGGCTTCCAGGGTCGTGCTGCCACAGGAGGCTGAGAGGTAATTTCCATTTTCCTCCTTCAGGGGCCACGATGTCGCCGACCAGATCGAGGGAGCCAGTTGTTGCGGTACCGCGAATTTTGCGAGATCCGGCACTAACAAATTTTTCAACTCCGGTGACTTTGATGTTTGCGCGCTTGAGAGCTGTCATGAATCACCCCGCGATCACTGCGCAGGAAGCCTCACCAGCAGCCCCCGGAGCGACAAATACGCAGCTATCTGCCTTCTGTTGCGCCGTCGTGGCCGTGGAATCATGGGCAGCGCAAGTTGATTTCGAGTTGTTGCCAGAATCCTTTTCCTGGACAAGCTTATCGCCACCAATGAGCTGGCGGGCCATCGCCAGTGCGTTTTCGGCTCGACAAATTGCTGCGTATAGCAATGGTTCGTTCATATTTTTTTCCTCTGGTGTGATTGTCTAACCATACCAAATCAAGCCTAAAATCAATTGCCGCATGCGATTTTAAGCAGTTCCGTAATTTCGGGAGGATATGGTTCGCTAACGTCCGGCGTTTCGCGGTTCAACATGCGAAGGTGATCCAATACGTCACCGGTGCATTGATACCAAATTGCGGCAAAAACTCCGGCCTCTCGACGGCGGTTGAGTTTTGTTGCCTGTTCCCAGCTTTTCCAGATGGACGCTGCCAGCGTGCGCTGTATATCGTCAGCCAGCGCCAACACAAAGCGAGTGTCGGGTGGTGCACTGATCCACTCGCGACAGACTTGCAGGTCGACAAGGCAGGCTTTGCCGCGACCTCTTCCACCAGGCTGGTGCGGCATACCTTGTTTGCAGTAGCGGCGCAGGGTGCCCGGCCTCTCTTGCAGAATTTCGGCGGCGGCCTCGATTGAAACCAAAGTCATGCGCACCCCCGCAAATCAGAAACCCGGTCAGCGCCATACTTGTCATTCAAATGGTGCTGCATTTCACTCAGCGTGAAACCGCCAGGCCGGATTGCGTTTATTGTCTTGCCGCCGTCCAGCACGAAAGTGAAGGCGCAGTAACGGCGCATTGTCAGTAGGCGGATGATGGCGGGCTTGAGTATCTTGATCTGCTCGATCAGATCGTCAGGCGGTTTCTTGGGCGCCCGCATCTTGATGGTGTCGCCGCTCACCTCCAGCGTGATCTGGTGGCGGCGGGCAGCTTCGAGGATGGTGGCAACTTCTACTGTCATGCCCTGTCCTCCCATTTTTCGGCGGAAGGGGGGCTTTTATCGTCTACACTGCTACAGGCCGCGTAATCCGCGGCCTCCAGCGTTTTTTGTTCCTCTACGGCATCATCGAGCGTAGACGATTGAAAAACGCCACAGCCCGCGCCGTCCGTGGCTTGTAGCGGTGTAGACCATTTTTCAGGGGTTGCCGGCGAAAGATAACGCCCCCAAGCGTCTTTGAAGTCGTCAGCCTCGAATCCTTTCTTGCCGGTAACGCTCCCGATCCTGATCTGTTTCGACTTGATGCCGAAGTCAGCCAACTTCGACGCCAGCTGTCTGGGGCTGATCGGTTTGCCTCTGTTCCAGGTTGCCCACGGTTGCTCATCGTCGGAAGTCAGGGCTTCCAGCAAATCAGCGGTGAATACCTTGCTTGTGTTCTTGTCATCGAAAACGGCTTTGATGTCGCGCAGCAGTTCCGCGCCAATGCTGGGCGCATCCTCCTCGATGCCGTGCAGCGTGATGGCGGCTTGTCTGGCCTGCCTTGGCCAGTCACCCCCGGCAATTTCTGCAATCGCCAGCAGCGGTTCCCAGCAGTCGTTCGCGCGGTCGTTCAGCCCTTGAATGGTGCAAGGGCGTGCATCTTTAATCGCAGGTGCCACATCATCAGCAAATCGAGCAATCATGCGGCGCAATCGCTCCCACATGGCGGGATCAGAATGTCCTTGCCGTTCCACTGTCTCGCCGGGTTTCTTGCGGCGCAGGCGTAGCGGGATGCTCCGATCTGCCAACGTGTCCTGAATCTTGCCGATACCGCACAACGCCTTGGCGCCCCAGATATTGAATGGCGTAGGTGTGTGGTCGTCACCGACGCATCTGATTATGAACGCGCTGTCGCGGGTAAAGCCTGCGTTCAATATTCCGCGTGCTTCTTCGTTTTCAGAAAGGAATGCGTCCACCTCATCAATCAGCAGTGTGGGCTTCCAAAGCTCGATGCAGCGGAACAGCGCTGCCGGTGATACGCCAGACACCTGCAGCGGGCGGCTGGACAGCCTGCCCAGTATCGAAAGCAACTCAGACTTGCCGCAGCGTTTTTCCGGAGCCGTGACATTCGCAATCGGGCAGACGCGCACCACGTCCACCAGCCACGTCATGACGCACCATAGGGCGGCGGCACGCATGGTTTCCGGCTCGCCGATGATGTGGCGACGGATGGTGCCGGTGATTTCACTCAGCAGCGCAGACCCGTCTACTGAGTCGGGCCACGGGTCCACTGCTGGGAACAGTTCGGTGACAGGTTTCGCAGTGTCCGCGCCCTTGCTCGGCGACGTGATCGCGTCAAAAGCCGCCAGCTGAACCGTTTTTGACTCCTTCACCTTCTGCCGAATACGTGCGTATTCCGCTGGATTGTCGGCCCTGATCTGGCGGACAGCTTCTACTATTGCAGGCTCAAATATTGCGCCGGGATCATCGGTCAGACGGCTGATTGCGAGTTGCACAGGGCTTGTCGGAAACGGAATAAGCTCACTCATCTGGAGCCCCCGCTATTCCGGCAGCAGCGCACGTCATTGAAGTCACTGCAGCCACAATCAGGCCGGCAGAATTCCGGGAAAGTCACCAGGCCGTTTACAGCCAGCGCGGATTCATTGGCTTTGGTTCTGCCGGGGTTGCCTTCTGTCCTCCGGTCATCATCACCAGCAACAATGATTTCAGCGGCGGGATATTTTTTGCGGATTGCTCGCGCCACCGGCAACAAATTGCCAGCATTCATTGCAGCCAGAACGGTGTCACCAGTCGCTTCCCGGATGGTTGCCGCTGTGGCAAAGCCTTCGCAGATAATGATTTTGACTTCAGGCCCAATATTGCCAAACTGACAAAAGCATCCTGTGATCCTGCCTCCAGCCAGAAAGCGCTTTGTACCGTCTGACCAGATGCGCTGGACGTTCACCAGCTTTCGTTCGATGTCGATCAAGGGAATGATCAGGATGTCCTGCTGCTGACGAATGAAATAGGGTTTGATCGCCTTCCGCTTGAGGTAGTCGTGATCCGACTTCGCAGGATGTGCACGGCCCCACATATCGCGGGCATTCAATGCGGCTTTGCTCTGGCGTTCAGCTTGCTCCTGCTCTCGCTGGCGTTTTGCTTCAGCTACTTTGAGGCGCTGGGCTTCGGCCTCGTAATAGCTCAACTTTTGCTTTGCGCACCAGTTGATATGGACACCGGTTTTCCAGTCGCCAAAGCCGCCAGATGGCACGCCATCGTGATAGAAAATGTACCAGCCGTTATCAGATCCTTTTCGGTCGCCGGGAACATGAAACCGATGAATCTTGCCGTCAACAATCAGCATGAAGTCCAGCGGCCCATATTCGGCTTCCATGACTGCCTTGGCTTCGCGCTCAATGTCGAAGATGGTATAATCGGCGGGTGAGTTTTCAGGTTTGCAGATTGGCCCGGTCCCCACCGGGCTTTTTTGTGTCTGGCTCATGCGCTGGCACCCCCGAAGCGGGCGTCGGCAGTGGATGTGCAGACTTTCCCGTTCTCGCGCTTCCAGCGCTCCAGGTCTTCGGCGCGATAGCGAACTGTGCGGCCAAACTTGAGGAATTGCGGTGCGGGACACCCCCAAAGCTCGCCCGTCGTCCTTGATTTCCGCAGGGTGGCGGGCGTGGTTCCGATGATGGGTGCGGCGGTGCTGTCGTCGTGCAGCTTCTGGTTTTCGGTGGTCATGGTATCGGCGTTCCTGTTTAGGTTAACGACTCGCCGACACTTGGTTTTTAACTAGCGGTATCGGCGTTTCTGCTTGTTGCCGATGCCAATACTATTCACGGTTTTTTGGTGGGGGACCTATCGGGATGGCTGGTTATTTTTTAGCCTCACCTCTTGCGATGGATATTTTGTTTTTGAACGTCTTAAATGTCATTCCTTCCGGATTTCCGCCCCAAGCCATAACGTCATCATCTTTCACTGTGCACCCGCTTTTATCGTTCGGGCTCAGTTGATTCTCATCCAGTTTGTTGTAAAACATCGACCACAAATCACTGGAACATAGCGGCGCACCCCAGTCACCCTTACATTCTGCCAGCGCCGATATGATTCTCAGCACCGCATCATCTTCGCCCCAGCGGTTACCCCATCGAACATCTGCACCTGCTTTACCTCCCTCTGACGATAAATGCCTGAGTTCATCGGATCTGAGTCGTTCCAAATACAGATCCATTTTCAAGTCATGCAGTTCCTGTGCAACATCAGACAATGCTTTCTTTCCATCTTGGCGAAACCTTGGATCTTCGCTGCTATACATCGACGCATAACTATGTAGCTCTTTTGCTCGGTACTCCGCCCACGGCATTTTGACTTCGGTATCGGAAAACTTCAGTACAACCATTGCCTGTGGTTTTTTCTTTTGCTCGCTCATACTGCCACCCCCAATGCCTGGGCCGTCCTATCTGCAAAGCCATCCACCGCGCTCTGAGCCTTATTTGGCAGCAGGTGCCCGTAGTGATCCACCGTGGTCTGGATATCGGCGTGTCCCATCAAGCGCGATACCGTCAGCAGGTCCACCCCCGCTGCTATCAGTTGGCTGGCGAAGTTGTGCCGCAAGGCATACAGGTGCAGGTTTTCCCTCAATTCCCCCAATTCCTTCACCTTCGCCCACGGCTTTTGCATGGCGTTCTTGTCCATGCGCTCGCCTGGGTTCCGGTTGGATGGGAACACATACCCTTTTTCCGGCCGGCCGCATTGCTGCCACCAGGCGGTCAGCACATCGGTGGCCTTGGCGGCCAGCGGGAAATCTTGGACGCCCCCATTCTTTTTCCCGGGCTTTGCCATTTTGTGGGCTGTCTTTTCGATGATTTTACGGATGGTGCGGCACTCGTCCTGCACGTGAATCCAGGTCAGACCGGCAATGTCTCCGGGGCGCAGGCCGGTGAAATAGGCCAGCAGCAGGTACGGGGCCACATGATCTACAAAGGCCACCCCATCCAGGTCTGGTAAATGGGCCTTGCCGTGCTTGCGGCTCCGGCGCCGCTGTTCGCGCTTTTCGTTCTGGTAGGCTTCGATCCCGGCGAATAGTTGGCAGATTTCTGCATCGGTCAAGGGGTGGCGCTCATTGCTGCCCGCTTCCGCCAGCTCATCCTGGGTTAGGTGGCCCACCTCATCGTCCAGGTTGAAGCCATGGAACGGGTTGGCGGCGATGACCGGCGTTGGTTTCTTGGCGGCCTGATTCAGCAGGGTCTTGATAGCGGTAAGGGTGCGCACGATAGTGGCCCACTTCAGCCCGGCGGCCTGCTTCACAACTATCCAGGCTTTGAGGTCGTTATGGGTCAAGGATTCCATGGGCCGATCCATCCAGTCACCGAAATGGGCGCGGATGATTCCGGCGGTATGGTCGCCGCTTTTCCGCTTCTTCAGATAGTCGGCATGGGGGCCATCCAGATAGGCACCAAGGGTTGAGAGTTTCGCCCTGTCAGCTTCCTGCTGCTGATCCCGACGCATTGCCATGGGGTCACCACCAAGGGCCACCGTCCCGGCAATGGCGCGGCACTCTTTGCGGGCCTGATCCACCGTCAGGACACCAAAGCGGCCAAGGGTGAACACTTCCTGCTTGCGGGTGATCTTGTTGCGGTAGTAGTAGCGGAAGGTCAGCCCGCGCTTTCCGCCTCGCACGTGGAAGCCTGACAGATCGGTATCCCATGCGTCACCGACAAAGCCAATTTTGACCAAATCGGCCACACTGGATGCGGTCAGCTTGAGTGATCGTTTTTCGGACATTCTGCTACCTCAACCAATTCTAGGTAGCAACTAGGTAGCACGCTCAAGTAAAAGCAGTCAACAATCGGGAACAGGCGGGAACACCAATATGGCTATAAAAACATGATTTAATTGATATTTTTATTTATCGCTGTTTCCTGTTGTTTCTATAGAAAACTGATGTTTCTACTTTCGGGAAGTAGGGGTCGCAGGTTCAAATCCTGCATGCCCGACCATATTTTTTCAGACCAGTTGAACAACGAAAAAGGCCGCATCCCGATGCGGCCTTTTTCGTATCTGCAGCCGGTCACACGCCAGCGCGATATCAATCCACCATTTCGTCTTCTTCCTCGGACTGCTCGGCACGCTCGGCGGCGGCCAGCAGCTCGTCTTCGCGGGGATATTTAAGCTTGGCCCAGCTCTGGGCGTAGATGACCCACATCAATTGCAGTCGGGCAATCTTCATCTGTTCGGTGTTGCCACCGACCTTTTCCGAACGCAACTTCTTTATGAGCTGTTCCAGCTCAACCCGCTTTTCATTGAGTTTGCCGCGAATTTCTTCGCCGGCGAGCCCGTGCAGGGTCATGAAGGGAATGCGGAAATCATCCGGGAATTCCGACATGGGCGACTTGTTCCATTCGAGGATCGCCTGCCAGGGATACTGGGTGTAGCGACCTTGTCGTCCACACATTTCATCCAGGCAGCGCACGACGTAGCGCAGCTTGCCTTTCTCCGATTCGGCACTGCGCTCTTTTACCAGGCGGGCTTCGCACCCGCAGGTGCAAAAGTTGATTTCAGGCTTCAGCTCATAAAGCGCCTGATTCTGATTCGGTATCTCAGACATATGGTCTTCTATGCGAGTTTGTGACTATGCGAGTGAATCTCTTCACAGGAAAAGGCGTTTACAGTAGTCAGACCGCTAACGCCTTGCGAGTATCCCGGAAGAAAAAGCAAACAAAAATTAAGCACCGTGGATAACTGTACTGATATTTGTGCGCTTTTTGAAGAGGACGGCAGAATGTGGTTACAATCTTGCGCTCTCTCCTAAACCAGTTTTGGAAGTCCCATTATGGCATATTGGTTGTTCAAATCGGAACCCGATACTTTTGGCATCGACGACCTGAAATCCCGCGGTGCCAAAGGCGAGCACTGGGATGGCGTGCGCAATTACCAGGCGCGCAACATGCTGCGGGACGAGGTAAAAAAAGGCGATCTGCTGTTTTTTTACCATTCCAACTGCGAGGTTCCCGGTATTGTCGGTATTGCCGAGGTGATCAAGAGCGCGTTTCCCGACCCCACCCAGTTCAACCCTGAAAGCAAATACTATGACCCGAAAGCCACGCCGGAAAATCCGCGCTGGTTCTGCCCGCAAGTGAAATTCCAGTCCAAATTCAAGTCCACTATCAGCCTGGAGCAGCTGAAGCAGATTCCGGCGTTGCAGGACATGGCGCTGGTGCGCAAGGGCAACCGGCTGTCGATCATGCCAGTGAGCGCGGACCAGTGGCAATTCATTCTGGGGCTGGCGCAGTAGGTTCTTACTTTGCTGCGAGACGCGCCGGCAGTATCTGTTCCAGGAACACTTTCTCGGACACCAGATCCAGCGGCGTGGCAACCCGGTCGACGAAGGTCATGCCGATCAGGTGATCGTATTCATGCTGGAAAATGCGGGCCGGAAAGCCGCACAGCGCCAACTGGTGGCCACGCCCTGCCGCGTCAAAATATTCGATGTCCACCGCATCCGGCCGCCACACCTTGCCGCGCAGACCCGGAACGCTGAGGCAGCCTTCCCATTCCTCCACCGTGGTGTCCGAATAACGCAGCGGCAGCGGATTGAGCAGCAGCAAGGGCTGCATGAGCGGCGCGTCCGGGTAGCGCGGATTGGGACGCGAGGCGACGATCATCATCTGCAGGCCGACACCGATCTGCGGCGCAGCAATACCGACACCGCCGCGTTTGTCCATCCATTCTTTCATGGCCTGGGCGATCGGCAGGATTGCGTCGAGCCGGGTGAGATCCACCGGCTTCGCTGTCTCGCGCAGGCGGGGATCGCCGATTTCAACAATGTCGTAGACGGGTGCACTGGTCATGGTCAGGACAGCAATTTTGCCTTGGGCAGTTTGTCGATCAGGCTGAACGGATTGATCGTGGGCAGATAAACCCGGCGCACGCTTTTCTGCAGCAGATCGAGTGAATGCAGCACGTCCCGGGCGGATTTCGGCGGTGACATCTGCAGCAGCCCCATCGTGTAGATGGCTTCTTTCGCCACCCCCAGCACCGACGATGACAGGGCGAAATCCTTGAACAGCATGAAGGTGTCCATGTCGCCGAAGGTCACCACTTGCGGCTTGTGGCCCGGGGTAAATTCCTTCAGGGGTTTGCCTGCCAGCAGACGCTCGACGTTGTGGGCGGCACACTTGCCCATGTCGATGGCGTGGAAGGCTTGCTTCGACAGCGCCATGCCGTCCGGCTGGGCGGCATCGCCAATGATGAAAACGTTTTCGCGATTGCGGCTCTGGAAGGCACCGTTAACCGCCGCCCACTCATTCGGTGTCTGGGTGAGGCAGGACTGGCTCAGGAACGGATTGGGCGCGGAGCCGCCGGACCAGATGATGAGGTCGCTTTCCAGTGCACTGCCATCGTCGAAGCAGATGCCTTCTGGGTCCACTTCCTCCACGCGCTTGCCCAGTTCATAGCCGACCCGGTAGCGGTCGGTGTGGCTGCGGATGGTGCCATCGAGATTGCCGGGGCAGCAATCCAGCAGTCGCTCGGCGGAATCGACGATGGTGAATTCGAACTGGGGACGCTGCCGATAGGTGCGCAGGATCTCGCCGAATGCTTCCACGCCCTCGACGCCGCCGCCCACCACGGCTACGCGACAGGTGCGGTGGCCCAGCGTTGCGCGGTGCAGTCGCTTGGCGATCTGCTGGCACTGCTCGACTGTCTTCATGGGCAGCACGTGGCGGTCGGCGCCGGGCACGCCAAAAGCATTATCGACGCTGCCGGTGGCGACGATGCAGATGTCGAAGGCAATGCGATCGCCGTTGTCGAGCGTCACGAAGGAAGAACTCATTTCCACCGCCTTGCGCATGACAAAACGGTGACCGTGCCGGCGCAGAAGGATGGCGCGGTTGAGCCGCAGCTCGTCGCCTTTTTTTACGCCGGAGATGATTTCATGAATGTTGGGCAGCCATTCGATGTGCGGGGATGGATCGATGACGGTGACGTCATAACGGGACGCTTTCAGCTGCTGGGCGGCGTTGAGCCCGGCGAATCCGCCACCGACGATGCAAATGCGGGGTTTGCGGCCAAATCCGATCATGTCGTTGCTCCCTCAATCCTGATTGGTGCACACGCTGTTTACAAAGTGCGCGCATTCTATCCCAGAACGCAAAGCCTGAACTTCTAATCAGACGACAATTTTGTAACGACCGCCTATTGCCGGCAATCGATTACCTGCGATTGAAAGCAAGACGCTTGCCACGTACCGCACTGTTGACCTGGCCGTTCTCGAACGCGATGTCGCCGTTCACCAGGGTAGTGACGATGGACGACTTGAAGATGGTGCCGGCGAACGGCGACCAGCCACACTTGTAGAGGATTTTCTGCTGGTCCACTACCGTGGGTGCGGTCAGATCCACTAGCACCAGATCGGCCCAGTAACCTTCGCGGATATAACCGCGCTCGGCGATCTGAAACAGGCGCGCCACGTTGTGACTGGTTTTCTGCACGATGGTTTCCAGACTGAAGCGGCCGTTGTGGTAATGCTCCAGCAGGGAAATCAGCGCATGCTGCACCAATGGCAGACCCGAAGGCGCCTTGAAATAGGACTGCTGTTTTTCATCCCAGGTGTGGGGCGCGTGGTCGGTGGCGATCACATCGATGCGGCCGTCGTTGACGGCATTGAGCAGCGCGTCCTGATCGGCGGCAGTCTTGATGGCCGGGTTGCACTTGATCAGTGCGCCCTTGGTGGCGTAATCGGCTTCGTTGAAATACAGATGGTGCGCGCAGGCTTCACCGGTGATTCGCTTGCCCGCCAGATCGCCGGGCGTGAGCAGGGCCAGTTCTTTGGCCGTGGTCAGGTGCAGGATGTGCAGCTGGGTGCCGTGCTTTTTCGCCAGCTCCACCGCCAGGGTGGAGGATTTCCAGCAGGCTTCCTCGGAACGGATCAGCGGATGACAGGCCATGGGCACGTCTTCGCCGTACTGTTCGCGATAGCGGTCCTCGTTCAGCTTGATCATCGGTGAATCCTCGCAATGGGTGACGACGATGATGGGGCTGTTGGCGAAAATGCCTTCCAGGGTCTCGCGCTTGTCCACCAGCATATTGCCGGTGGAGGCGCCCATGAACACCTTGATGCCGCAGGCGGCGTTGGGGTCGATGGCTTTTATTTCGTCCAGGTTGTCGTTGCTGGCGCCCAGGTAGAACGCGAAGTTGGCGAGGGATTTCTGCACGGCACGGTCGTACTTGTCTTCCAGCGCGGCGCGGTTGATGGTGAGCGGATTCACGTTGGGCATTTCCATGTAGCTGGTAATGCCGCCCGCCACCGCTGCGGCGGATTCGGTAGCGATCTCGCCCTTGTGGGTCAGGCCCGGTTCGCGGAAATGCACCTGGTCGTCGATCATGCCCGGCAGCAGGTGCTTGCCGGTAGCGTCGATAATCCGGTCGACCTTGAGGGAGGACAGGTCGGCGCCAATTTTCTCGATGCGGCCATTGCGCACCAGCACATCCAGTTCGGCAATCCGGCCTTCGTTGACAACCTTCGCATGGGTGATTAACACACTGGACATGATTCGCTTCCTATAATGACTGAATTGGCACCGGCAACAGGGGCAGCGTATTATACCTGATTGCCCTCCCGTACTGGACCCCGAGCCTTGCCCCATGTCTGCACTGTTTGTTAAACACCTGACCGTTCTTGATTTTTCCTACGTGCATCCAGAGCGCGGCATTCTGGGCGAAAGCTGGATCGTGGACGTGGAATTGCACGGCGATCTGGACGACCAGGGCATGGTGTTCGACTTCGGTCATGTGAAACGGCAGGTGCGCGACGCGGTGGAATCCCTGTTCGATCACAAGCTGGTGGTGCCGAAAAGCCTGCCGGGCCTGCAGGTGCAGCGGCAAGGCGACCAGCTGGATCTGCAGTGGCAGGACCTGACCGGTCGTAAATTCCATCATCTGTCCCCATCCGAGGGCGTGGAACTGGTGGATGCAGCGGAGGTGACGCCGGATACCCTGGTGGATCAGCTGCAGCAGACTGCCCTGGCCGCCGTGCCGTCCAACGTGAAGAAAGTGGTGATCGAGCTGCGCACCGAGGAAATCTCCGGCGCTTTCTACCACTATTCCCACGGCCTGAAAAAGCATGACGGCAACTGCCAGCGCATTGCCCACGGCCACCGGTCCCGCCTGAAAATCCTGCGCAACGGCAAACGCGACCCGCTTCTGGAAAAAGCCTGGGCGCTGAAATGGAAGGACATCTATATCGGCACCCGCGCCGACCTGATCCGCCAGTTCAGCGATCACGGCGTGGATTACTGTCATTTCGGCTACGACGCCCGGCAGGGCCGCTTCGAACTGACCCTGCCCACCGCCCATGTCTACCTGATCGATACGGACTCCACCGTGGAATACCTGGCGGACCACATCGTCACCAGCCTGAAGCACGACGACCCGGAACACGACTTCGAAGTGCGGGCGTTCGAGGGCGTGATGAAGGGCGCGCTGGCCCGGCGCTGAAGCCGTTCTGCCGCCCTGAAACCTTATTTTCTTCCGCTCCCGTTCTTCTATAGAATGACCGGTCCAACAACGGGTTGGACTTCCATTTTTACCGGCACCTTTGTTTTTCACTGGACGTTTGAATCATCATGTCGATCGAAATCACACTGCCTGACGGAAGCGTCAGACGCTACGAGCAGCCCATTACTGGCCTGCAAATCGCCGCCGATATCGGCCCCGGCCTGGCCAAGGCGGCCCTGGCCATGTTCGTCAACGACCAGCAGATGGACCTGACCGCCACCCTGACGACCTCTGCCCGTGTGAATTTCATCACCCCCAAATCCCCCGAGGCGCTGGAACTGCTGCGCCACGACGCCGCCCACGTAATGGCGCAGGCGGTGAAAGAGCTGTACCCCGAAACCCAGGTCACCATCGGCCCGGCCATCGAGAACGGCTACTACTACGATTTTTTCCGCGAGAAGCCCTTCACGTCGGACGATCTGGAGATCATCCAGAAGCGCATGGAAGAAATCGTCGACCGCGACATTCCGATCCAGCGCGAAGTCTGGAATCGCGACGAGGCCATCCAATTTTTTGAATCCCAGGGCGAAACCTTCAAGGCCGAACTGATCCGCGATCTGCCGGCGGACGAAGTGATTTCCCTCTACCGCCAGGGCGACTTCATCGACCTGTGCCGCGGCCCGCATTTGCCGTCCACCGGCAAGCTGGGCAAAGGTTTCAAGGTGATGAAAACGGCGGGCGCCTATTGGCGTGGCGATGCCACCAAAGCGCAATTGCAGCGGGTCTACGGTACTGCCTGGCGCGATGTCAAAGAACTGAAAGCCTATCTGACCCAGCTGGAAGAAGCCGCCAAACGCGACCACCGCAAGCTGGGCAAGGAAATGGATCTGTTCCACCAGCAGGAAGAAGCGCCGGGCATGGTGTTCTGGCATCCGAAAGGCTGGGCCATCTGGCAGAAAGTCGAACAGTACGTGCGTCAGGTGTACCGCAACAGCGGCTACCAGGAAGTGCGCGGCCCGCAGATCATGGACATCAGTCTGTGGAAAAAATCCGGCCACTGGGACAATTACCAGGAAAACATGTTTTTCACCGAGTCGGAGAAACGCACTTACGCGGTGAAGCCGATGAACTGCCCCGGCCATGTGCAGATCTACAACAACAGCCTGCACAGCTACCGCGACCTGCCGATCCGCTATGCGGAATTCGGTGGCTGTCATCGCAATGAACCATCGGGTGCGCTGCACGGCATCATGCGCGTGCGTGCGTTCACCCAGGACGACGGCCACATCTTTTGCACCGAAGATCAGGTGCAGGCGGAAGTGACGGCATTCCATCAGCAGGCGATGAAGGTGTACGCGGATTTCGGCTTTGAGAACATTGCTGTGAAACTGGCGCTGCGCCCTGACAAACGCATCGGCAGCGAGGAAGCCTGGGACAAGGCGGAAAATGGCTTGCGGGCGGCCTTGAGCAGCGCGGGTGTGCAGTGGGAAGAGTTACCCGGTGAAGGCGCTTTTTATGGCCCGAAAATCGAATACCACCTGAAGGACTCCATCGGTCGCGAATGGCAGGTGGGCACCGTGCAGTTCGATCCGATGATGCCGGAGCGCTTGAACGCAGAATATGTGGACGAGCATTCCCAGCGTCAGCGCCCGATCATGCTGCACCGCGCCATCGTGGGTTCCATGGAACGCTTTATCGGCATTCTGATCGAGCACTTTGCCGGACATTTTCCGCTGTGGCTGACTCCGGTGCCAGTTGTGGTTGCGACTATTACCGACGATGCACGCGAATGGGCGCAATCGGTGGTGGCGCAATTGAAAGCGGCGGGCATTCAGGCTGAAGCGGATCTGCGCAACGAGAAGATCGGCTACAAGGTGCGCGAGCACAGCAACGCGAAAGTGCCGCAGATCTGGGTGGTGGGCAAACAGGAAGCCGCCGAGCAGAAAGTGGCGATCCGGCAGCTGGGCAGCCAGCAGAATGAAGTGGTGACGATTGTGGAAGCGCTGGAACGGATCAAGGCGGCAACCGCAATGCCGGCGTAGATAAAGAAGACGCTGGCGCACACTTGCCAGCGGGGCAAACCGAAACGCAGACATTACAGAACCCGAAGTTGAACCGAGACCATGACACTCTACCTGCACAACACCCTGACCCAGCAAAAAGAAATCTTCACGCCGCTGAACCCGAATCAGGTCACCATGTACGTGTGCGGGCCCACGGTGTACAACTTCGTCCACATCGGCAACGCCCGCCCCGTCGTGGTGTTCGATACATTATTCCGCCTGCTGCAACGTCACTTCCCCAAGGTGATCTACGCCCGCAACGTCACCGATGTGGACGACAAGATCAACGCCGCCGCGAAAGCCAATAACGAATCGATCCGCGACTTCGCCGAACGTTATGCCATCGCCTATCGCGAGGACATGGGCAATCTCAACAATCTTCCGCCCACCCTTGAGCCCTACGCCACCGACAACATCGACGCCATGATCGATCAGATCCAGGCGCTGATCAAAAACGGCCACGCGTATGAAGCGGAA
Source organism: Gammaproteobacteria bacterium (assembly GCA_013178375.1). Classification (GTDB taxonomy): domain Bacteria; phylum Pseudomonadota; class Gammaproteobacteria; order Pseudomonadales; family Ketobacteraceae; genus Ch67. The sequence goes on along the minus strand of JABLXQ010000013.1, from coordinate 59,078 downwards.
GGTCATGTGCTGTTCCAGGTGAGCACCGATTCCCAGTACGGCAAGCTGTCCAAGCGCAACATGGACGACATGATCGCCGGCGCGCGGGTGGAAGTGGCGCCCTACAAAAAGGAACCGGCGGATTTCGTATTGTGGAAGCCTTCCAGCGACGACCTGCCCGGCTGGGACAGCCCCTGGGGTCGCGGCCGTCCGGGTTGGCACATCGAATGCTCCGCCATGATCAGCAAGCATTTGGGCAAGACCATCGACATTCACGGCGGCGGCATGGACCTGATCTTTCCGCACCATGAAAACGAAATCGCCCAGGGCACCTGCTGCCACGAACATGGCCAGGAAGCATTCGTGCGCTACTGGATGCACAACGGTTATCTGAATATCGACGGCGAGAAAATGTCGAAGTCGCTCGGCAATTTCCGCACCGTGCGCGATCTGCTGCAGGAATGGCCCGGCGAAGTGATCCGTTATGCACTGCTCACCGCGCATTATCGCAAGCCACTGGATTTCAGTGGCGACCTGCTGGCGAACGCGAAGTCCAGTCTGGACCGCTTATATAACACGCTGCGGGAATCACCGCTGGCTGTTGATGGCAATGTACGGCATCCGCAACTGGACGAACTGGAAAAGCATCTGCAGGACGATCTGGCCACGCCACAGGCGCTGGCGGTGTTGCACGCGCTGGCGGGTGAAATCAACAAGGCGCAGGGCGACGAAAAAATCCGGCTGCAGAAAACATTGCGCAAGGCCGGCGATTGCCTGGGGCTGCTGAATCAGGATTCCGAAGCCTGGTTCAAGTGGCAGCCAGCCGGCAAAACCGGCGGTTTGAGCGACGCCGAAATCGACGCCCTGATTGTGGAACGCAACGACGCGAAAAAAGCAAAAAACTTCGGTCGCGCCGACGAGATCCGCAAGCAGCTGAAAGAACAGGGCATCGTGCTGGAGGATTCAAAAGACGGCACACGCTGGACGCGGGAATAATCAACAGGCCCTGATCAGGCCGGATTCCCGCCATCCCGCTTGCCACCGCGCTGCGACGCCTGCAGCAGCACGTCTTCGATCAGTTTTTCCGGATCGTCTGCCAAGGTGGTGAACTGCTCTTCCAGCAACAGATGACTCAGGCCATGCACCAGCGCCCACGCATGCACCATGCCATTGACGACGCGCGGGTCCGTTGCGTCGCGCTTGCTGGCGGCAGCAACGGATGCGAGCAGCGGCTCAATCGAGCGCTTCTCCGCCTGCTCCAGCTCGTCCGTGCGATGTGATTTGGCGAAACGGCCGAACATCAGCCGGAACAGCGCCGGATTGTCGCGGGCGAAGTGAATATAGGCGCGACCCGCAATCAGCATCGACTCCACCGCATCCTTCACGCCTTCCCGTGCAGCCATCTGGGTCACCCCCAGCCGGCGGAACCCCTCCGCCGCCAGCGCCATCAGCAGCGCATCCTTGTCGGCGAAATGGCGATACACCGCATTGGCCGACACCCCCGCCTGGCGGGCGATTTCCCGCAGGCTCAAACTGTCAGCCGGCGTCGATTCCAGCAGTTCCAGACCAGCCGCCACCAGCGCCTCCCGCAGGTTGCCGTGGTGGTAGGTTGTCTTCAGCGCCGGTTTGGCGTCGGAAACAGCGGACTGCGACGTCGGATCAGACTTCATGTTGACACCGTGAACATTCAGGGATTAGCATGTTGACATTGTAAACATTGGATCAATTGTCCGCCAGAGGTGAACTCCCATGCAATCCACCATCACCCCCGTCAATGAGTCTCTCGCCATCTGGCACGAGATGATCCGCAGCGGCGATCTGAGCCGACTGCCTGGTCTGCTGCACCCGGACGCCCAGTTTCGCTCCCCCATGGCGTACAAACCTTACCGCAGCGCCCAAGCCGTGGCACTAATCCTCACCACCGTGGCCCGGGTGTTTGAGGAATTCCATTACCACCGCGAATTCATCAGTCCCAGCGGACTCGATGTCGTGCTGGAGTTCAGCGCCCGGGTAGGCGACAAGGGACTCAAGGGCATCGACATGATCCAGTTCGATGCCGACGGCCGGATCACCGATTTCGAAGTGATGATCCGACCCTTCAACGCCCTGCAGGCACTTGGCAATGCCATGGCAGAACGCCTCGGCGCTATCCTGCCCGCCTTCAAAGGCAGTAGCGGCTGATACCCACCACCATCACCAGGAAAGACAACACCACAAGGAGAGTCCCATGAGCCTGCCCCGCCTGCTCGATGATCTTGCAGTCAACACCGTGGAATGGACCGCCCGGCAGATCCGGAAACGGGTGCCCTACTCACCGTCCAATCAGTTTCTGGAAGGCCCTTATGCGCCGGTGCGGGAAGAACGCACGGAAACGGCACTGCGCGTCACCGGCAACATCCCGCCGGAACTGAATGGCCTGTACGCCCGCATCGGACCCAATCCGATGCAGGTTGAAAACCCCGCCGCCTACCACTGGTTCACCGGCGACGGCATGGTGCACGGCATCCGTCTGCAGGACGGCAAGGCGCTGGATTACCGCAACCGCTGGGTGGGCACGCGCGCCGTCAACCGCAAGCTGGGTCGTCCGACGATTGATGGCAGCGGTCCGTTCGACGTGGTCAACACCAACATCATCGGCCACGGCGGACGCTTGTGGGCCCTGGTGGAAGGCGGCCCGACACCGGCAGAACTGGACAGCGAATTGAACACCGTCAAGCGCGGCCTGTTCGACAGCGGCCTGCACAAGGGCTACAGCGCGCACCCGCATCGTGATCCGGTCACGGGCGACCTGCATGCCATCTGCTATTCCGTCGCCGCGCCGAACCGCATTCACCATGTGGTGACGAACAGTCAATGCCAGATCACGCACATCACACCGATTCCCGTCAGTCACGGCCCCATGGTCCACGACTGCGCGATCACCGCCAGCAAGGTCGTGGTGATGGATTTTCCCGTCACGCTCACACCGCTGGATTTTCTGAAAGGCTCGCCGTTTCCCTATCGCTGGAATGAAAAACACGGCGCGCGCGTGGGACTGCTGCCCAAACAGGGCGATGCCAGCCAGATGCGCTGGTTCGAGGTTGAACCCTGCTACGTTTTCCACACTGGCAACGCAGTGGACCGCGCCGACGGCGGCATCGTCATGGACGTGGTGGTGCACGACCGGGTATTCGGCAACTCGGCGCAGGATCTGGGACAAAGCCCGGTGACACTGGAACGCTGGACTCTCGACCCACAGCGACGCGATGTGCAGCGACAATTACTTAACGACCGGCAGCAGGAATTTCCCCGCTACGACGAACGCCGCACCGGGCAGGATTACCGCTATCTGTACACCGTGGGATTCGACACGACAACGCCCAGTCCACAACCGCTATTCCGCCACGATCTGCACACAGGTACCGTGCAGGAACATCACTATGGCCAACACGGACTGAGCGGTGAAGTGGTTTTCGTACCGCGCAACGCCAACAGCGCGGAAGAGGATGGCTGGCTGCTGTCCTACGTTTATGATCTGGAAAAAGAGCGCAGCGACCTGGTGATTCTCAACGCGCAGGACGTGGGTGGCGAGCCGCAGGCGATCGTGCATCTGCCGGTGCGGGTGCCGCTGGGATTCCATGGCAACTGGATTGCCGATGGCGCGATGAACTGAAGCAACCAAACAACATCGCCACGAAAAAAAATCAACGCTGACGCGCGTCCTTTTGTTTCGGCGCCGTCAGCGTCTGTACCCGGCCGGCACGCAGCACTGTGAGCTGAACCGGCTGTCCCGGCTTCACGCTGTCGTAATACTGGCGAATGTCCTGCAGCAGCGTGGTTGAATTGCGAATCTGCAGCGGCCCCACCGCCAGCATCACATCACCGCCCAGCATCACGGTGTCATCGCCGAACACCACCGGCACCGTACCCTCCCGCAGCCCGAGCCGGTCCCCCAGGGAATCGATCGCCACGTTCTGCACCAGAAAGCCCATGTCCTGCGGTACGTTCAACGCCTGCGCCAGTTCGCCCGCCACCACATAGATATCAACACCGAACCAGATCGGTGGCTGGTCCAATATCAGTTTACGCACAGTCGCGCTGGTAACCGCGAAACCCATGCCCTGACTGCCACCGGATTCGCTGAGAATATGGCTCACCACACCGATCACTTCACCCTGCATATTGAACATGGGGCCGCCGGAATTGCCCTGATTGATGGCGGCGTCGGTCTGCAGAAATTCGATGGGCTCCAGCGCGAAATCAGTTTCCAGCAGACGCCGTCCGCTGACATGCCCCGTGGTCAGCGTGTGCTCCAGACCATAAGGCGCGCCGATCACCACCACTTCTTCGCCGGTTTTCACCGCATCGGATTCCCCCAGCTTCGCCACCGGCAAGTGTTTCGGTACCTCCTGCAGACGGATCAGCGCCAGATCCGCCGGCACCATTGACGACATCACCCACGCCCGGATTTTTTTGCTGTCCCCCAGCTCCACCAGCACGATGTCGGCGCGGCTCACTACATGGGCTGCCGTGAGAATATCGCCCTTGGAAGAAATGATGACGCCGGAACCGATGCCGCTGATTTCCGCGTCCTTCACTTCGGCGGCACCTTCCAGGGTATGGATCACAACTACAGCGGGATCGACTTTTTGATAGAGTTTGGTGAAGTCGGTGGCGAGTGCTTTGCAACAACAGAAAGCCAGCAAGAGCGGAAATAATCGGAGCAGGAAGGGCATGACGGGAAGTCCGGCGTAAAACAGGTTTGTGCATGATACACAAACCTGTTCCGGAACGGTGGGGATCAGTAGTGGCGGTGTTTGGTCAGTGTTGCCTGCGTGACAGAGCCATCATATTCACCCGTGATACCCACGTGATAAATTTCCTTGCCCTGAACGGCAAAACCACCCCAGCCAAAATCGGGTATATCAATAGTATCTGTCGCTTTGCCTTTGCTGTCATAGCGTCTGGTTTTCACATTCAGCGAACCATCCAGATTCCATTCCTGAACACTGAAGTAGCAAGTATCGGCTGCCAGCACATCCGCGTATTGCCAGCCCTTCCCCTCTGCTACCAGGTTCTGTTGCCAATGCACCCCTCCCGACAAATCCACCTGGAACAATTGCGTGGTTGCCCCTGCGGATTCGAAGCTGCCCAATAGCGCCACGCAAGCAAGCGAGCCGTTGGCTGACAAGGCAACGCCGGCTTCCTTCCCAGCAGCCAATTCCTGACGGGATACCACTGCCAGCTCAGGATTCAAGACCAGCAGTTCGGTCACGCCATTTTGATATCCAGCCACCAGCAGGCCATCCACTGTGGCAACGGTGCGCAAAATCCGTTGCAGGCCCAGATAAGCGGCTGCGACCTCGCCAAGCACCGCACCCGTCGCCCCCAGCTCCACAATACGCTCGGCGCGACTGTAGAAGGTGCGGTCAACCACGAAGACCAGTTGAGCAACGGAATACACTGAATAGCCACTGGTGGCAACGGCACTGGCGCTTGCAGCCTGGATGCCCGGGTAATCCTCCAGATCAGGCTCTGGCAAATCCGCGTCAGCGGGCGCCCAAAGCAGATCGCCCGCCGGAGTGTAGGCATTGAGCAGAAGTCCATAGGCGCTGGTCAGATAGAGATTTCCATCAGGCCCCACCTTCAAATCCGTTGCGAACGCACTGTTCTCCAGTTCGCGGTCGAGCAACAGGTTGCCGCTTTGATCCAGCTTGTACAGCCGGCTAGCATTCGCATCCAGGTCCGGCCAATGCAAATACAGATTGCCATCTGCGTCCTGAGCCAGAGTTCTCTCCAGCACGCGTGCGGCAAAACGCCCGTTGCCACCGATTACCCGATCCCACAGCAATTCACCCGAGCGATTGTAGGCCGCCACAAAAATTGACTGCTGGTCCAGGTATCCAGCCATGTACGCAGTACCGTCATCGGCCACCAGCAGCGAATTAGTGAAACTGTATTGATCCGGCCCGGGATAGGTCACCTGCCAAACCTGCTGCACACACGCAGCCACCCCCAGCACAGCCGCAGCCAGTGCCGTCACCCGCAAAACGGATTTCATAGACTCACTCCCTGATTTTTATTTTGACTGAAGATAGAAGATTGAATAACGCAGGCGCAGCAGAAAGGCGGATTGCATGTCTCGCCCCTTCTTGCCAGTAACTGAATTGCCGATGATTGAATCGTCGGCAACAAAAAAGCCTGCGATCGCTACGATACACAGGCTTTATGAAAAACAGAATACGGCGAACCTATCAGGGCACTGGCGTATACCCGCCTTTTATCCCTTTTGTGACAATCGCCACCGCATTGTGCGCGTGCAGGCTTTCCAGGTGATTCACCCGCACCCAGAAATCCTGGTACGAAGCCTGTTCGTTGAGCGCCTTCTGGATCTTGCGGGCGGCGTCTTCACAGAACATCAGGTTCTGGCCGTTCAGACGGGCGAACTCCTGCTCGTCTTCACGCTTCACCGCAGTCTGCACCGGCGTCTTCAGGGCGCCTTCCACGGCGTCGATCAACTCTTCCAGCGGGAAGCTGGCGGTGTCGTCCGATAGGCGCACGCGGATCTCGGCAATGCTGCGCTGGCTGTGGGGAGTCGCCACCACGCCCTGCTCGCTGCCCAGCCAGCTGTACACGTCGTCGGCTGTCACCTGTTTGCCCTGGCCGAAGTCCTTGCGGAACTGCTGCTGGATCAGCTGGCGCGCCAGTGCGGCGGAACAGGGGCAAGTAGAGGAATAGGGAATTTCCACCCGCAGCTCGAAATGGAAGCCGTCGGTGTCTTCGGTGGCGATGATGCGGGACGGGTAGGCCTTCCAGCCGGAGTATTCACTTTTCAGTGCCGGGCGGCGGGCCAGGAATTCAAAGCGGAAGTCCACATAGGCCTGGTCGCTGAGGCCCTGGTGGGATTCCAGGAAACGCCCCAGGGTATTGCGCAGGCTGCTGGCGGTAAGCACCTGGCTGCAGGCTTCGTCCAGCAGCAGGTACAGGCGGGACATGTGGATGCCCTTGGCCTCGGGATTGACCAGATTGACGTAGGCCTGGGCCTTGGCAACTGAATGTGTGATGACCCCGCTGCGGGTCGGAATTGCCAGCGGCACCTCGATTTCGCTCATGCCCACCCAGTCCAGCAGGCCGGGGGCCTTGGGCTGGGACACAGACGCGATATCAGGCATCGATTTACTGCCCATTGACGACAAATCCAGAAATTTCATGCAAGGGGTCTCCCCCAACTAAGGGACTTTCCCATTTAAGGGACTTGGTAAATTAACCCACAGGGTCGGTTGCTTTACAAGCGCCGAAAACGACGCCGGATTCTAAACCAAACGGCCACTTTCCGAAATCGAATTGACCCGTTTGCGCCCAAGCGGGGCCATTTCATACCCTGCAAGTGCCTCGAATTGAACACTTTGCCGAGTAAAATGGTCAAGTATTATTATCCTATGGCCCTGATATCCGGTGGCTATCAGGCTCCGCGCCTCCCTATAAAATGAGCCACTCTGTCATGGATAAATCCCGGCTGCTTCCATAAGATTGTTGCTTGCGCCGTCTGCCTTACAAAGACAATAAAACTTAGGAAGCTGCCCCCGTGAACCAGGACGCTACGCCCAACCCCTATGAGATTCCGGCCGCCTCGCTGGCGACAACGCATGATCAGGCGCCACGCCGCGTGCCCGCGATGAACGGGCTGGCCTGGGTGGTATCGGCGTGGGACATCTTCCGGCAACGTCCCGGCCTGTTCATCGGCATGACCCTGCTCATGGCCATCATAAACTTTGCCCTCGGCATGCTGCCGCTGATCGGCATGCTGGCCTCGCTGCTGAGCCCGGCCCTGATCGGCGGCTTCGCGCTGGCGACCTGCAAGGTGGATCGGGGTGAACATACCGACGTCGGCGACCTGTTTGCCGGTTTCAAACAGAATTTCAGCCAGTTGCTGGTGGTAGGCGCCATATTCCTGGGTATCAGCTTTGTGCTGTTGCTGGTCGGTGGCATCGTGGTGGGGGTCTGCCTTGCGCTGGGGCTGGACTTCGACAGGGGGTTGTCACCGGGATTGCTGGTGGCGGGTATCATGGGGTTCATGCTGTCGATGCTGCTGATCATGATGCTGTTCATCACCATGAGTTATGCCGCCATGATGGTGATGCTGGGCAATTTCGAGCCCGCCGCAGCGTACCGTCAGGCATTCAATGCCTTTTGGGTGAATATCCTGCCATTTCTGGTGTTTGGCGTGGCCAGCGGCTTGCTGTATGCGCTCTGCATGCTGCCGCTGCTGCTGGGGCTTTTCGACACTACGCTGATCCTGGCTGGCATTGTTCCGATGCTGCTCCTGCTGCTGTTGCTGGTCTCGCCCTGGATGACCATCGCGATCTATACCGGCGTCAAGGACATGTTTGACGACGTCGCCAGTGCCGCCCGGACCGGTTCATAACGGATACGGCCCATGATCCAGCGCATCCTCGCCATCCTGTTTCTTCTCGCCGGGCCCGGCACGACGGCCCTGGCTGGCGACCTGTTCGACCGCACCGCCGCCCGCCATGAACTGGAGCCGGAACTGCTGCGCGCCATCGCCAAGGTGGAGTCGAACCTGTACCCCTGGGCCATCAATATCAACTGGGAGAGCTTCCGGCCGGAATCGCCGTATCAGGCCGTGCGGCTGATCCGCAAGGTTCGGCAGAATCCCTGGCTATTGCGGGTGGACTATGCCGATGAGTCCCACCGCCTGTTCTTCCCCTCGGGACGGGCGGCACAGCAGGCCCTGGCGGGGTTGCGGCAACGCGCCACGCTGATGGGTATCGATCCGCCCCATCAATGGGAAATCCGCAAGCTGGACGTGCGCAGCGTCGATATCGGCCTGATGCAGATCAACTGGAAATTCCACGGCGAGCATTTTGAATCCATGGAAGAGTTGTTCGATCCCGCCACCAATCTGGATTATGCCGCCCGCTTCCTGCGCAAGCTGCTGAAGGAGCACGGCGATACGGAAACCGCTGTGGCCCACTACCACAGCAATACCAGCCACTTTCAGGAAATCTACCTGAAGAACTTCCGCGCCGTGTACGAGCAGCAGCGGCTGCTGGCCCGGCGCGAGGAATAACGCCGCCCGGCGCTTCCTTTGTCTATAGTTTGTTTAGCCACGGTTTGTTTATCCACTTCCAGAGGATCTTGTTCATGGGAACCATTATCACGCTCGTCGTCATCGCGGCTGCGGTGTTTTATTTCATCTCGATCTACAACAAGCTGGTAGCGCTGAAGAACCGCTTCAAGAATGCGTTTGCCCAGATCGACGTGCAGCTGCAGCGGCGCTATGACCTGATCCCCAATCTGGTGGAAACTGCGAAAACCTACATGCAGCACGAGAAGCAGACCCTGACTGCAGTAATCGAGGCGCGCAACGAGGCGGCGGCAGCGGCCAAAGTGGCGGCAGCGCACCCGGAGGATGGCAAGGCGATGCGCGCACTGGGTGGCGCAGAAGGCGCGCTGGGCGGCGCGCTGGGCAAGTTTTTCGCGTTGTCGGAAAGCTATCCCGACCTGAAGGCCAACACCACCATGAATCAGTTGATGGAAGAGCTGGCCTCCACTGAAAACCGCGTCGCCTTCTCGCGACAGGCGTTCAACGATTCCGTGATGGAATACAACACCTACCGCGAGCAGTTCCCCAACAGCATCGTGGCCGGTGGCCGCTTCCCGCAGGCAGAACAGCTGGAAATCGAGGACAAGGAAGCGCGCAAGGCGGTCAAGGTCAACTTCAGCTAAGCCGCCATGTCATTTTACGAAAACCAGCACCGCGCGCGCCGTCAGACCGGTGTTTTAGTGGCGTATTTCGTGGCGGCCGTGGTACTGATCGTTGCGGCAGTGAATCTGGTGCTGTATGCCGCACTGTTCCTGATGGGCGATCAGCAGAAGCTTGCGCTGGGCGACTGGCTGCAGTCGCCGGCCAGTGCCGGCATCGCACTGATTACGCTGCTGGTGATTGCCGCTGGCAGCCTGCTGCGCATCGCACAATTGGGCCGGGGTGGTGGCGTCGCGGTGGCCTTGATGGCCGGTGGCGTACCGCTGGACCCGAACACCCGCGACCTGAAAGAGCGCACGCTGATAAATGTGACAGAAGAAATGGCCATCGCGTCGGGCACACCGGTGCCGCGCATTTTCATTCTGCGCAATGAAGCGGGCATCAATGCATTTGTGGCGGGCACGCAACCGTCAAACACCGTGCTGGCAGTGACACAAGGCACGCTGGACAATCTGACGCGGGAAGAATTGCAGGGTGTGATTGGACATGAGTTCTCCCACATCCTCAACGGCGACATGGGCATGAATCTGCGCCTGATCGGAATTCTGGCGGGCATTCTGCTGATCGGGCAGATCGGTGAGTTTCTGTTGCGGGGCGGGGTTCGCGCCAGGAGTTCACGCAATAGCAAAGGCGAGCTGCCGCTGGCGCTGATGGGCATGGCGCTGATAGCTGTAGGCTACATCGGCCTGTTTTTCGGCCGGCTGATCAAAGCGGCGATTGCACGGCAGCGGGAATTCCTGGCAGATGCGTCGTCGGTGCAGTTCACCCGCAATCCGGATGGTATCGCTGGCGCGCTCTATGCGATTGGCCAGCACGGCAACCACGCATTGCTGACGACACGCCATGCCGAGGACATGAGCCATCTGTGTTTCGGTCAGACACTGAAAGTAAAATTCGGCGGACTGCTGGCCACCCATCCGCCGGTCGATGAACGCATCAAGGCCATCGATCCGAACCTGTTGCCACGGCTGAAAGCGCGTTTTCGCCAGCGCACGCTGAGTGCTGGTGTCAGTGCAGGCAATCAGGCTGCCACGGGCAGCGCTGAAACGGCGGCAGGATTTGCAGGCGCGTCCGTTGCGGCCGATGCAGTTGATGTCACCCCCATTGCTGCCAGCGCCGACAACATCAAGGCCTCCATTGGCACCCCCACGCCGCAGCACGCAGACTACGCCCACCAGTTGCACGACTCGATTCCCGCTCCTCTGCTGCAGATCGCCCACGATCCGGCGCTGGCGGAAGCCGTGCTGTACGGCCTGCTGTTCCTGCACCTGCGCAGCCACGGCAACGAAAGCGTGCAACTCATCCAGAATCAAACCAGCGCAGCCTGCGCGCAAAAAGCGGTGGAAAGCTACAACGCGCTGAAGGCCGCCGGCGAGGCGATCCGGCTACCGCTGCTGGATATCGCCTTGTCCACTTTGAAATCGGTGGACGCCGCCGCCCAGAACCGTATCATCGCCACCTGCCAGCAGTTGATCGACATCGACCAGCGCGTGAGCCTGAGCGAATTCATTTACGGTTATCTGATCCGGCAGGCACTGAATCCACCGCAGCGGCCGCAGCGCTCCATCAAATCGTTCCAGACACTGGAAGCATCGCTGGCCACCCTGTTCAGCGCCATCGTGCAGAGCAGCGGTGAACCGGCCGAGGCCCAGGCGCGTAATTTCAAACGCATCATGGTGACGTTCACGAAAGCCGACTGCAGCGCTTACCTGCAAATGGCGCCCTCGCCCAGGCAGATGACAACTGCGCTGGATCAGCTGAACCGGCTGACGCCGCTGTTGAAGCAGCCGGTGATCGACACCTGCGTGGACTGCGCATTGCACGACGGCAAAACAACGCAGCGAGAAGTGGAAGTGTTGCGGGCGGTGTGCGAGGCACTGGAATGTCCGCTGCCACCGGTGTTGCCGGCTCCGGCCAGGGCGGCCTGATCGCGTAGGCTATTCCGTATTTTCCTGCCGGTATGGCAACCACTCCCCCGCCGCTTCCTGGTAACGCAGGCTCTCCGCCTGTTCCCATTCCAGAAAGCGGGCGATGGCATCACGAAACGCGGGATGCTCGATCCAGTGTAACGACATCGTCGGCACCGGTTCGAATCCGCGCAACAGTTTGTGTTCGCCCTGGGTGCCCGGATCAAACCGCTGCAGGCCGCGGCGGATGCAATACTCGATGCCCTGGTAAAAACAGGCTTCGAAATGCAGGCATTCCACTTCTTCCAGCGCACCCCAGTGACGGCCATATAACGTGGTGTCATCGTGGAAGCAGAGCGCGGCGCCGATCATTTGCCCGTCCCGCATTGCCTGCACCATCATGATCTGCTGCGGCCGTGCAGCGCCGATGCGACGGAAAAACTCCGCGTTCAGATACGGCTGCTGGCCCCGCACCCGGTAGGTGTTTTCATAGCAGTGATAAAACTGGTGCCAGTCGCGATCAGATAATTCACCGCCTTCCCGCGTCACCAGCGTCACGCCCTGCTCCGCCACCCGTTGTCGCTCGCGGCGGATGTTCTTGCGCTTGCGGGATTTCAGCCGGGCCAGAAAATCATCGAAGCTGGTGTAGTCGTAGTTGCGCCAGTGAAACTGGGTGTCGCGCCGTGGCAGCAGATCACGGCCGTCGAATCCCGCAGGCAATTCGTCTGCGAACAGCAAATGCCAGCCGGACCCTGCCCCCGCCCGCACCTCCGCCTGCACATGTTCCACCGCCAGCTGCAGCAACACCGCCACATTTTCGCCCGGCCTCACCCACCAGCGCGGCCCAACACTGGGCGTGAACGGCACCGCCGTGATCCATTTCGGGTAGTAGTGCAGTCCCTGCTGCCGGTAGGCCTGGGCCCAGCGCTGGTCGAACACGAACTCGCCCCAGGAATGATCCTTCCGGTACACCGGCATGAAAAACACCGGCTCGCCGGCCCGTTCGATCCAGACGTGACGCGGCCACCAGCCGGTCTGCACGCCGACACAACCGCACTGTTCCAGCAGGCCCAGAAAACCGGCATTGAAAAAGGGATTGGTCGTGGGAACAGATAATGCATCCAGCAGGGCGGGAGGCAGGCTGTTGATGGCTGATACGGTGTGTAAACGCATACCTTTCTACTTCTGCTTGATAAGCTGGATTGGCCGGTGGTTATTTGAGGATGGGTCCGGTAGTAGCGGCGCGGAGCCCGAACGGAACCATACCACCGGATAGCTCCGCATACGTCAAGATCCCTGCGCACAGGTTGCAAAGGGTCATCGCCAGCCCCACGGCATTCCTCTTTGGACGGGTTTACAGATCGCCAAGCGCTGAGTGAGAATGCAGCAGGACACAGAGGACTGCCAGTCATGACTTCATTCACACTAAATGGAAAGCCGGTGCAGCTGGACGCAGAGCCAGAGATGCCGCTGCTGTGGGCCATCCGCGATCTGCTGGGGCTTACAGGCACAAAATACGGTTGCGGACAGGGCCTGTGCGGCGCCTGCACCGTGCACGTCGATGGCCAGGCGCAACGCTCGTGCGTCACTCCGCTGAGCGCCATCGCCGGCAAGGCCGTCACCACCATCGAAGGCCTCAGCGCCGCCGGTGACCACCCCGTGCAGCAGGCCTGGATCCAGAACAACGTACCCCAGTGTGGCTACTGCCAGCCGGGGCAGATCATGTCCGCCAGCGCCCTGCTGGCAAACAATCCCAACCCGACCGACTCCGATATCGACAGCGCCATGTCCGGCAACCTGTGCCGCTGTGGCACCTACGGCCGCATCCGCATCGCCATCCAGGATGCCGCCTCACGACTCAACAACAATAATTCCGCAGCGCCGTACGCAGCGTTTCAGGAAAATCTGGGCGGCTGAAGCGCTCCGTTATTTTTGCAGTCTGTTTTTATTTTTCAGAGGGAACCGCCATGCAAACCCGTCGGGAGTTTCTTAAAACCCTGGGGATTGCCGGCAGCGGGCTGATTCTGCCGGTAGCACTGTCCGGCTGTGTCACCGCGCCGTCAACTCCATCGCAACCCGCCACCTGGAAGCCCAACGCCTGGCTGCGGATCACGCCGGAAAACGACATCCTGTTTTATCTAGACCGCGTGGAAATGGGTCAGGGCACCATGACCGGCCTCACCACCCTGATCGGCGAGGAACTCAACACCGCGCCCAACCTGATCCAGGTCATCACAGCGCCGGTGCACAAGGATTTCATCAATCCGCTGTACGGCATCCAGATCACCGGCGGCAGCACCAGCATCCGCTCCGATCATGACCGGCTGCGTGAAGCAGGCGCCGAAGCCCGCGAGCGGTTGCGATCCGCCGCCGCACTGCGCTTTGAAGTGGGCATTGAAAAAATGCAGCCGGTGGACGGCTATATCGAATACAACGGCGCGCGCATTCCATTCGGCCAGCTGGCGGAGTCTGCCGGCCAGCTGTCGAAGCCGAAGTTCAAACTGAAATCGCCGTCGCAATACCGTTTTATCGGCAAGCCCGGCATCCGCCTGGACGCCGCCATGAAAGCCCGCGGCACCGGCAAGTTCGGCATCGACACCCAGTTGCCGGACCTGTACACCGCCGTGCTGAAACGCTGCCCCGTCATCGGCGGCACCGTGAAAAGCTGGCAGGCCAATGGTGCCGACCAGATGTCCCGGGTGAAAAAAGTGGTGGCCGTGCCCATGGGCGTCGCCGTGCTGGCGGATTCGTTCTGGCACGCACAGAGAGCGCTGGAAAAAGTCACGGTGGAATGGGAACTACCGGCACTGGCACAGCGTTCCAGCGCCGACATCAAGACAGAATTCGCCCGCCTGGCCAAGGAGGAATCCGGCCGCAGCACCCGCAGTGATGGCGACGCAGAAGACGCCATCGCCGAGGCCGCGTATCCGCTCAAGGCCACCTACACCGTGCCCTACCTGGCCCACGCCACCATGGAGCCGATGAATTGCACCGTGCGCCTGAGCGATGATGCGTGCGAAATCTGGGCCCCCACCCAGGCGCCCGATGTCTGCGCTGCCGTGGCAGAAGAAGTCAGCGGACTGCGTCGCAGCCAGATCAAGGTGCACACCACATTGATCGGCGGTGGTTTCGGCCGCCGTCTCAACGTGGACTACGCGGTGGAAGCGGTGCACATCGCGAAAGCCAGCGGCCTGCCGGTGAAACTGGTGTTCAGCCGCGAGGACGATATCCGCCACGATTTCTACCGCCCCGCCGCCCACACCGAACTGGCCGCCGGCCTGGACGCCAGGGGCCGCATCACCGGCTGGTCCCACAAGAACGTCTGCCCGGCGATTCTCACCTGGTCCTTCCAGGAACTGGCCAAGGCCGTACTGCCCGCCTGGCTGCCGGACGGCATGGTCAGCGGCACCGCCGGCCTGGGCCCGATGCTGTACGGCTCGATGCTGGCGGACCCGCCCAGCACCGAAGGTGCCATGGAATACAGCTATGACGTCGAGAATGTGGAAGTCAGCCACGTACAGAGCGATCCCGGCCTGCGCACCGGCTTCTGGCGCTCGGTGGGGCATTCCATCAATGCCTTCATGATCGAAAGTTTCATGGACGAACTGGCCGAAAAAGCAGGCCAGGACCCGGTACAATTTCGCCTGGCACATCTGAGCCACAATCCGCGCATGGCCGGCGTGCTGAAACTGGTGGCGGAAAAAGGCAACTGGGGCAAGCCGTCGGTGGCGGGCGCGAAGCAGGGTATCGCCGTACACCCGTCGTTCGGTTCCTACGTGGCGCAGCTGGTGGAAGCCAGTGTCAATGGCAACGAGATCAAACTGCACCGGGTGGTGGTGGCTGCGGACTGCGGCCGCATCATCAATCCGGATATCGTGGTCGCCCAGATGGAAGGCGGCGTGATCTTCGGCCTGACCGCCGCGCTGAAAGGGGAAATCAGCCTGCACAAGGGCGTGGTGGAGCAGAGCGGATTCAGCGATTATCAGTTGCTGCGCATGAACGAGGCGCCGAAGGTCGAAGTGCATCTGGTCAACAGCAACGAAGAACCGGGCGGTGTGGGTGAACCGGGCGTACCACCGGCCGCACCGGCCCTGGCCAACGCACTGTTCGCCGCCACCGGGCAACGCCTGCGGGATCTGCCACTGCGGCTGACCAGTTAACATCATCAGAGGAGCACCATGCAGAGCAGCAACGAACAGGTTATCCGCAAACTGCACGATTGGCTGCAGGCCGACCGGTTCTGCTGGCTGATCAGCATCGCCGCCACCTGGGGCAGTTCGCCCCGGCCGGCGGGATCGCTGCTGGTCTGGTGCGCGGAAGAAGGCGCGCTGGGCTCCCTGTCCGGCGGCTGTGTGGAAGACGAACTGCTGGAGAAACTGCTGCAGGATCAGTTTCCCCGCAACCGCATCCACCGCGAGACGTACGGCATCTCCGCCGAGGAAGCCAGCCGCATGCGCCTGCCCTGCGGCGGTTCCCTCAGCCTGATACTGGAACCGCTGTCACCATCCGATGACAACCGCCAACATGCGCAACAGATGGTGGCGATGCTGGAACGGCGGCAGGGATTTGTGCGCAGTACGACACTGTCCAGCACGAAGCTGCCCGCGAACATCACCAACACGGAAGCCGCAGCCACCGGCATTTGTTGCAGCACCCTGCACCCCAACACTCCGCAGCCCGTGCAACTGGATGATCTTGCTTTCCACAACTACCTGGGCCCCCGCTACCGCCTGCTGCTGGTGGGCGCCAATCAGGTGGCAGAATTCCTGGCGGACTTTGCCCGCACCCTGGATTTCGAAATCCTGGTGTGCGATCCCCGCCCCGGCGCTTTCGACCACTGGCCCCATCCCTTTACCACCAACCACACCGGCATGCCCGACGACGTGGTGCGTGGTTTCGCCCATGATCCCCTCAGCGCCATCGTCACCTTGTCCCACGATCCCCGCGTCGACGACATGGCATTGATGGAAGCCCTCACCTGCGACGCGTTCTACATCGGCGCCATGGGCTCGATGCGCACCACGGAAAAACGCCTGCAGCGGCTGCAGCAACTGGACCTCACCCCCGCCCAGCTCGCCCGCCTGCATGCGCCGGTGGGCCTGGCCATCGGCAGCAAGACACCGGCGGAAATTGCACTCAGCATCGCGGCGGATCTGGTGCGACACGTCCGCCGGACGCCATGATCGCATCATCCGATTCAGCCGACACTGACTCACCCGAAGCAGCCACCTTGCCCGGCTGTCTGGTGCTGGCTGCAGGCTCCCATCGCCGCTTTGGCCCGTCCAAGCTGCTGCAGCCACTGGCTGATGGAAAGCCCCTGATCCAGCACACGCTGGATGTGCTGAAGGCCAGCGGTCTGCCCGTCGCCCTGGTCCACCGCCCCGACGATGCCGCCCTGCTGGACCAGATCGACGCCGCTACCATCCAGCTGATTCCCAATCCCGACCACGCCGGCGGTCTGGGCCACAGCATCGCCTGCGGCGTGCGCGCCACAGCGGACTGGAATGGCTGGATCATCTGCCTGGCGGACATGCCCGCCGTGCACACCGACACCGTCCGCGCCATCGCAGCCGCGCTGCAGGACCACCCCATCGTGATTCCCCATTTTCAGGGTCAACCCGGTCATCCACGGGGCTTCCAGCGCCGGTTTTTCCCGCTGCTCAGCCACCTGCATGGAGACCGCGGCGCCCGTGACCTGCTGGCACAACATTCCGCCGAAATCGGTGTACTCCACGTGCCGGATGCCGGTATTCTTCTGGATATTGATTATCCGGAGGATTTGCATAACCTAGGACATTTGAACCCAGGCTATCCAGATTCGAATGCACCCTTGAAAGGCTTACCACACGACATGACAGAACCGCAGAATAAACCCGAACAGGACAGCGCGAGCGCCACGTCCGCCGCGATCCACCCGGAAACCTCCGCACCTGCAGCACCGATCCCCGCCTCAGACGACACCGGCCAGAACGAACCAGTGGCCATTGCAACTCCCGACGTCCTTGCTGAAAAAATCCCTGCTGAAGAAGTGCCTGCTGAAGCACCGGCTATCGCCGCAGAAGTTGCCGCGGTAGAAACCGTTGCGGAAGTCGCTGCAGTGGAAGCACCTGGCGCGGAAGAGACCATCGCCGCCGTGGCCGTTGAACCACCTTCGTCGGACGCTGAAACTGCTGCAGAAACCATTGCCGCGCCTGCAGTGGAAGTGGAAACAGTTGCTCCAGCAATTGCTGCAACTGCCGCCATCGCAGCTGTCGCCGAAACAGTGGCGGATTCTGCCGAAGCCCCGACTGAAACCGTCGCGAACACCAGCACCGAAACCACCCCGGCTGCCGTCGCACCCGCTGCCCCAGTCGTCCCCGCCGTCCGCTTCAGCGAACTGCCGCTCGATCCCCGCATCCAGCAGGCGGTGGTCGACATGGGCTTTGAATACTGCACCCCGATCCAGGCCCTGGCACTGCCCCGCAGCCTGCTGGGCAAGGACGTGATCGGCAAGGCACAAACCGGCACCGGCAAAACAGCCGCCTTCCTCATCACCGTGATCAATCATCTGCTCACCGTGCCCGAGCAGGAAGAACGCTACAACGGCGAGCCTCGCGCCTTCATCCTGGCGCCCACCCGCGAGCTGGCGATCCAGATCGAGAAAGACGCCAAAGCCCTGATCAAGCACACCCCGCTCACCCTGATGAGCATCGTCGGCGGCATGGACTACCAGAAACAGCAACGCCGCCTGCAGAACGAAATCATCGACATCGTAGTGGGCACCCCCGGCCGTCTGATCGACTTCGTGCGCAACAAGGACCTGTTCCTGAGCGAAACCGAAATCGTCGTCATCGACGAAGCCGACCGCATGCTGGACATGGGCTTCATCCCCGACGTGAAACGCCTGGTGCGCGAAACCCCGTTCAAGGAATACCGCCAGACCCTGATGTTCAGCGCCACCTTCACCCAGGACATCCTCAACCTGTCCGGCAGCTGGACCCGCAACGCCGAGCACCTGGAAGTGGCCAACGAAAACGCCGCTGCCGACACGGTGGACCAGAAGGTGTACATCGTCACCACCGAAGAAAAATTCACCCTGCTCTACAACCTGATCGACCAGCAGCAACTGGAACGGGTGATGATCTTCGCCAACCGCCGCGACGAAACCCGCGACCTCACCCACAAGCTGCGTGATTACGGCATCAAGTGCGCCATGCTGTCCGGCGAAGTGCCGCAGGAAAAACGCATCAAGGTGCTGGAAGGTTTCCGCGAAGGCCGCATCCGCGTGCTGGTGGCTACCGACGTGGCTGGCCGCGGCATTCACATCGACGACATCACCTTCGTGGTGAACTACACGCTGCCGGAAGATCCCGAGGACTACGTGCACCGGATCGGCCGCACCGGTCGTGCCGGCAAGCTGGGCACAAGCATCAGCTTTGCCTGCGAGGAAGATGCATTCCAGTTGCCCGCGATCGAAAAACTGCTGGGCGCCAAACTGGACTGCTCGCAACCAGCGCCGGAACTGCTGACCGAAATACCACCACCGGTGATCACGCCGGAGCAGCTGCGCGAGCGCGAAAGCCACAATCACAATCGCCGGCGCCGTCCGCCCCGCCGCCAGAGCGGCAATCGCTGAAGCCAGCTGCCCGCGCCCAATAAAAAAGGCCGGACTCCCAAAGAGTCCGGCCTTTTTTATTGATCTTTATCCGCTTGCAACGTTGCACCGCCAGCCTGTCTATTGCCTGACTTCTGCAACGGTTCCCGTGCAGCGCGATCACA
Organism: Gammaproteobacteria bacterium; assembly: GCA_013178375.1. Lineage (GTDB taxonomy): Bacteria > Pseudomonadota > Gammaproteobacteria > Pseudomonadales > Ketobacteraceae > Ch67. Next base: position 39,668 of record JABLXQ010000013.1, on the reverse strand, counting down.
CCGGCTGGAACGGATCACCCCACTCCTGAGTCAGCGCTTCCCGCAATGCCAGCACCCGCTCACCGCCGATGCGGCTCGACAGCGACTGCTCGATCTGCTGTAACGCATCCACCGCATCGCCGCCGATTTTCGCGCCCGTTTCGGTAAATACCACCACCTTGGCACGACGGTCGCGGGGATCGGGCTCCAGCTTCAGAAAACCCATTTCCACCAGCTCATTGATGGTCTGGTGAATCGCCTGGCGCGTCACGCCAACACGGGACGCGATATCGGAAGGCCGGGTCACACCCTCACCGATATTCACGAACACCAGCGACTGCGCCCGCGTGATCGTGGGCCAGCCTTTTTGCTTCAACGCATTCTGCAGGCCTTCATCAGCCCAATAAAACGCGCGCATGAACAACTGAGCCAGATTGGTATCAGCCGGATCGAACAATGGTTTGGACATACTTCATGAACCTGTCAACGTAACCTGAACGGAAGCGGCCGCTTCCTGTTTCATCGCAGCAATCAGCACGTCTTTTTCCTGCCAGATTTCGTTCACCCAGGACTGGAAGCGCGCGCGAAACTCGGCGTCCTCCTCGTAATCGCCCTGGGCAAATTCCGCCGGGATGGAACGTTCCACAACACGCACTGAAATGCGACGAACACGGCCGCACATCAAATCCCAAAAGCCATTGGCTTTGTCATGGTACACAATCGTCACGTCCAGCAATGAACGCAACTGCCCCCCCATAGCGGATAACACGAACGCAATGCCGCCCGACTTCGGTTTTAGTAAATAGTTATACGGCGATTGCTGTTGGTCGTGTTTTTGTTTTGTATAACGGGTTCCTTCCAGGAAATTCATCACCGAGACAGGAAGCTCGCGGAATTTCTCGCACGCCTTGCGCGTGGTCTCCAGATCCTTGCCTTTCATCTCCGGATGCTTTTCCAGAAATTCCTTCGAGTGCCGTTTCATGAACGGAAAATCCAGCGCCCACCAGGCCGCGCCCATCAACGGCACCCAGATCAGTTCCTGCTTGAGGAAAAATTTCAGAAACGGAATCTTGCGATTGAAAATCTTCTGCAGAATGAGAATGTCGCTCCAGCTCTGGTGATTACTGGTGACGAAGTACCAGCCGTGGTAATGCAGGCCATCCAATCCACGCACATCCAGTTCCAGTTTCTGGGTCAGCGCCAGAATCGCGTTGTTGTTGGCAATCCAGGTTTCGGCAATCACGATCAGCACGGCCGAGGTCCAGCGCTGCCAGAATGCCAACGGCAAAATCAGCTTGAACAGGGTGATCAACAGCAACGGCAACACGCACAGCACGGTGTTGGTGGCCATCAGCAGGAACGCCAGAGCACCCTTGATGGGCCCGGGCAGGAACGACAACATGCAGAGACTCCCAAGAGCAAACGGGCGAAACACCCAGTTCTGTTCGTAAAGTGGCCGCACATTATGCCACAAGGCCCCGCCAGCGAAACGGTAAACCGTACCCCCGTACGAGGATTTATTGGACCGATCAGTCGCAAGCTGGGGGCCCTCAATGGGACTACCGCGACAGTGTTATCCAAAGCCAAACTGAAAAAGTTTCCTATAAAGAGACCCGAAGTTGATCTATATTTAATAGCTAGGGAGCAAAAACCAGTTAATTCATTGGTTTAGATGGATTTTTAGGTAGTTCTTATACGAATTTGCCGATAAGCAACTGCTTACTTATTTCGACCTGCACAATCATTGAACATAGGTGCACAACGAATGGCGCAATCCAAGACAACCCAAACCCTACTGCTGGCGTCCCTGCTGCTCCTGCCGGGCATAGCCATGGCAGACAGTTTCGAAGACGCTGTGAACGAGTATCTGAGAGGGTTCAAGGAATGCACGGAAGCCAATACCCTGCGCACCAAGGATCTCAACGGCGCCAAGAAAAAATTCGATACCTATCTGAAAACGCTCGACAAAGCCACCGCGATCGACGGCAGCATCCTGAGCACCACCCAGCGCGACATGGACAAGAACCTGCGCTATTGCGAACGGGTGGAACTGGATATCAAGCGTGCCGAGGCCACCCCGATTCTGGAGAAAGGCTTTACCTATTGTGACACCGCCAAAACCGCGCTGGACAGCGGCGATGTCCCCACTGCCCAGACCAACCTGGATGAATACAAGCGCTATCGCGATGACGCCTTCATCATCACCGAAACCATCATGGAAGTCTTCGCCATGGCGTCGAAGGTCCGAGCCTGTTCGCGGGTGGAGGAAAAACTGGCAGAAGCCTCCCTCAAGGAAAGCGCAGTAGCCGCCGCCATGACCAAGGCAGCCACCGACTATCAAAGCTTCCTGACTGAATGTACCGGCGCGAAGACCGCCATCACATCACCCAAGTTCTCGCTCAACAGCCTGGACGCAGTCAACCAGCAGCTGAACAACGCCATGAAATTCAAGAAGGCCGCGCGGGAAAATGGCGACGCCTTTGCCACCATGTCGGCCCAGCCGGAACGCCCTGAAAGTCAGAGCCTGAAGAAGCTGGTGGACAGCGCTACCGCCTGCGAAGGCGAAGTGTCGGGCTACATCCGCACGGCCACCAAGAACAAGCGCGGCATCGAGAAAGAGATTCTGGACGGCACAGCCGTATTGAAACAGTCGATGGCCGCCTGCGAATCTTCCATCAAATCCAGCGAGCGCTTCAACGACGAAACCGACCTGACCCGCGCAGAAGCAGACTTCAACAATTCGGCCGCGCTGAAACGGAAAATCACTGCCAACAGCAAGTTGATCGCGTCAGTGCAACAGTATGCTGACTGGAAGGCGAGCCAGGAATTCTCCCAGCTGATGAATTCAACCGAATCCTGCCAGACCCGCGCTGCAGCCAGCATCAAGAACCAAAAAACCGCACTGGCCTCCCGTAATCAGAAAGCGAAGGAGGATGCTGCACGTCAGGCCAAACTGGATGAAGAGCGCAAACGTCTGGCCGAGGAACAGGCGCGCAAGGATGCCGAAGCTGTAAAACAGAAACAGCAGGCTGATGCCGCGGCCCAGAAAGCCAATGAACAAGCCAAGAAAGAAGCGGCAGAAGCAGCCAAATTTGATGATGTCGATGTGGGTGATGTCGATGAAGACCTGGGTTCTCTGGAATCCGACAAGGGCAAGGAGAAAGGCACCGGCAAATCCTGGACTGATCTGGTCAAATAACGTATCTGCTCAAATAAGATCGACAAAAAAATACGGGGCGGCATGGTGCAACAACCTGCCGCCCTTTTTAATTTCTGTCAGTTGTCCAGCCTGCCTGACATTCAAATCTCGCCAGCAAACACCAGACAAAAAAAAGCCCGCGGTTGGCGGGCAAAGGACTACAGAGGGAACTGTTTCAATCAATAGAAGCCGAAGTTGTCGACTTCCATATCCATCAAGCTGTTGACGCCGCTGTTCATGGTTTCCACCAGTGACTTGGTGCGCGGCAGAATGCGCTTGAAGTAGAATCGTGCTGTCTGGACTTTGGCAGTGTAGAAGCCGGTATCACCAGTGCCTTCCGCCAGTTTTTCGCTGGCAACTTTCGCCATCATGGCCCAGAAATATGCGAGCGTAATATACCCGCTGTACATCAGATAGTCCACCGCAGCGGCGCCGATTTCATCCTGATTCATCATCGCTTTCATGCCGATCTGAGTGGTCACATCGCCCCACTCCTTGTTCGCGGCAGCCAGCGGTTCAACGAACTCGCGGAGAGCGGCGTTGCTTTCGTTCTCCTTGCAGAACTTGTGCACCAGTTTGGTGAAGTTCTTCAGCAATCCGCCTTGTGTCAGCATGACCTTGCGGCCAAGCAGATCCAGTGCCTGTACGCCGGTGGTGCCTTCGTACAATGTGGCAATGCGCGTGTCGCGCACGATCTGTTCCATGCCCCACTCGCGAATGAAACCATGACCACCGAACACCTGCACGCCGTGGTTGGCTGCTTCCAGACCGGTCTCGGTACAGAAGGCTTTGGCGATCGGCGTCAGAAACGCCATCATGTCGTCGGACGCTTTTTTCGCGTCTTCATCCTTGCCCTGCTCAACGATGTCGGAGTGCTGGGCCAGATAATAAATCAGCGCGCGGCCGCCTTCTGCGAACGCCTTCTGAGTTAGCAACATCCGGCGCACATCGGGGTGCACAATAATCGGGTCCGCTTCCTTGTTGGGAAATTTCGGGCCGGTCAGGGCGCGCATGGCCAGACGGTCTTTGGCGTAAGTCAGGGCGCCCTGGTAGGAAGCCTCAGCGGCGGATACGCCCTGAATGGCGGTACCGACGCGCGCAGTGTTCATGAAAGTGAACATGCAGTTCAGGCCGCGGTTCGGCGGACCAATCAGGAAGCCTTTCGCCTTGTCGAAGTTCATCACGCAGGTGGCGGATGCCTTGATGCCCATCTTGTGCTCGATGGAACCGCAGGTGACCGTGTTGCGCCCGGCGATGGAGCCGTCGGCGTTGACATTCATTTTCGGCACGATGAACAGGGAGATGCCCTTGGTGCCTTTCGGCGCATCCGGCAGGCGGGCCAGCACGATGTGGATGATGTTGTCCACCATGTCGTGTTCGCCAGCGGAAATGAAGATCTTGGTACCGGTGATGGCGTAGGAGCCGTCGGCATTGGGTTCGGCCTTGGTGCGCAGGATGCCCAGGTCGGTACCGCAGTGGGGTTCGGTCAGACACATGGTGCCGGTCCACTCGCCACTGATCAGACGGGTCAGGAAGGTTTCCTTCTGCTCGTGGGTGCCGTGCTGTTCCAGGGTCTTGATGGCGCCGTGGCTGAGGCCGGGGTACATGCCCCAGGACCAGTTGGCAGTGCCCATCATTTCGCTCATGACGATGCCCAGCGAGTTGGGCAGGCCCTGACCGCCGTCCTCCACCGACGCAGACAGAGCGGGCCAGCCGCCCTCAACGTACTTCTGGTAGGCTTCCTTGAAGCCCTTGGGAGTGGTCACCGCGCCGTTGTCGAAACCGCAGCCTTCCTCGTCGCCGGAGCGGTTGAGGGGAGCCAGTTCGTTTTCGCAGAACTTGGCCGCTTCTTCCACGATGGCATCGACCAGATCGCGGTTGACATCCTCGTCGCCGCGCAGGGTCTTGTAATGCTCTTCTGCATCGAACACTTCGTGCAGCAAGAACTGGATGTCTCGTCTGGGTGCTTTGTAAGCTGGCATCGTTCTACCCTCTCCACCCGCTGTTCGACGCGGGTAATACTACAACCTGATTCAAACCCCGGCCGGCAGATACCACCGGGAGCCTTTGTTGTAACTGTTATGCCGGAACGGCAATCAACATCGCGGAGACTGCTTGCCAATTCCGCTACCACAGGGTCGCCCGGACACGCCGGACCCTATCGGTCTGGGATACTACCCGATGTTTTCAAACAAGCGTTAGAATTTTTCATGACTGCGAGGTCGCGCGCTTTTGACGACAATTCGAGCCATTTTCAAACAGTTAGCTTCGCCATCCGAATTTGCGCGACTGCCAAACACAAGTTTCAAACACATGTTTTATTTCGTCAAGCCACGGTTACACTATTCATACATGGGAAAGAATGTTTACAGGGCTGGAATGACAGGGTGACGGACTGCGGCAGCCTGGATCAGGCCAGGACGTCGAGGTAGCCGCTCTGACCGAAAGGGTTCCCGGGGTCCACCAGGCCCAACTGGTTGGCATCCACCAGCAGGCCACGGGATCCCAGCAGGATTTTCTCCAGTTGCTGGCGGGCATTGGGGCGGGGTTCACTGGCAGGTTCTTCCCTGGTTTCTTCGTCAGTACGGGCGCTGTCTTCGTCCTGGCTGGCAGCTGGCCTCACCGCCTGGATGACGGGTTTTTCAGGTTTGGCTTGTTCCGCCGCAACGTCTTCCTCTACCGGCGCGGCGCTTTCCTCTGGCGCCTTGCGGGTCTTTTCCTCATCCAGTTTTTCGGCGCGGGCCTTTTCAGCGGCCAACTGCTCCTTGGCCTCCATGGTCAACATTTCGGTGCGGGCTTCCACTTCCATCTGGGTGGCCTCCGCTGCCACGCGACGGTCCTGCGCGGAAGGCTGCGCCGGCGCCATGGCGGCAGCGCGGATCACCCGGGCCTTCTCGATGGTGGCCTGGGGATCGCCGGACACGGCGGATGTGCTGATTCCCACTTCCCCGCCGGTTGCGTAATTCTTGCCATCAGGACCACGGGTATATTGCAGGGAGGGAGAGCCGGCGTACTGGCCACCGACGGCGGCATGGGCCGCTTCATGCACCCGCACTTCGCGATCACGTGCCTTGAGCTGTTCGATGACGACGCGGTCTGCCTCCACCTGTTCCTGCTCACGGGCGGCTTCGCTTTTGGGCGTGGCAGTCTGCGCGGAATCCTTTTGTCCGGCTTCACCGGATGGGGTGGCATCCTTTCCGGTCGCAGCCTTGCCGGCTCTGGAAGGGTTTTCCTCCAGCTGGAAATTCCTGAGGGGGTTTTGGGCAGCGGCATCGGGTTTGGACTCATCCACCGGCATGATGCCGGCACGCACGACCGGCTGCTCGACGCCCGTGGCGGACATCGAATTCACAAATGTCGCTACCTGGGTAGCGCTTTGTACCGGTGGCTGGATAAGCATGTCTTCACCTGTCGTTGTGGCTCTGGCTCAGACTTCAATGTCGATAATGCTGCCCATGGTCTTGTTGGCTGTTTCGAGCACTTTCGCGGACGCCTGCACCTGCAATTTACCCTGCAGCAGGCTGATGGCGCCTTCGGTCAGATCCTTCATCGGATCTTCCGACACGCCCACCTGGGCTATCTGGGAGCTGGCCCGGGTCACGGTATTGAGACCCTTGTGAATGCCGGCAACGCCATTTCCCATGATCGAACCAATCGCCATATTACAACCTCTGAGCGGTTCCGGCCCCGAACCGGGACGGTTTCAGGGCTATGGAGTCAGTATAGTTCAGGAAGTCAAACTGCGCGAATTATGATCAATTTGTAGCCATGAAAGGACCTGCACGATCCTTTGGGCTGAGCCTAACGATAGGGTTTTAATAACAAATCCGTCTGGATCGAAGCCGCCATGACGTCGAGATCCAGCGGCTGGCAATAGGGAATCACCCCCAGGCAGGGGGCGGACAGCATGTCCTGCAGAATGGCGACGTTGGCGTCCAGCTCGGGGCCATCCATATACGGCGCTCTGGCCGGCTGCACGCAGTTGGCGATCCAGCCGGCCACCCGCACGCCATCCAGCTGAATGGACCGGGCCGACAGGATGGCGTGGTTGAGGCAACCCAACCGCATGCCCACCACCAGGATCACCGGAATCTGAAGGTCTTTCACCAGATTGGCCTGGGTTTCACGTTCGTTCAGCGGCACGTACCAGCCGCCTGCACCCTCCACCAGATAGACATCGGCAGGAACCATCAGGGCGCCGCGCACCAGCCCGACGATGCGGGACGCCAGCAGCTTGCGCCCTTCCCTGCTGGCGGCGATATGGGGCGCCACCGCATCCTTCAGCGACACTGGATTCACCTGGTCATAGGGCAGATGCACGGTGGCAGCGTTTTGCAGTTGCACCGCGTCGGCGTTGCGCAGTTCGCCGTCGATTGATTCACAGCCGGCCGCCAGCGGTTTCAGCGCAACGGTTTGCAGACCCTGCTGTTTGAAGGCATGCAGCAGGGCGAGCGTGGCAACGGTCTTGCCGGCGTCAGTATCGGTTCCGGTGATGAAGAAGCGGGCTTTTTTCACGAACGAAGGTTCCTCAGCTGGGACTTAACAGGGATTGTGCAAGCGCAAAAGCAGTAGCGCAGCTTAGTCGGAAGCCGGTTTTCGCGCGCTGGCGCGGATGATGTTCCAGGTAGCGGGCAATTTGCCATCGCCGCCACGCAGTTTTTCGTAAGCCTGCAGCATGCCAGCTACAACGCGCTTGCCAGTGAGCTGCCGGTTGCGCTCGCCATTCACAATATGTGCGCCGAGCGTTTTGAGTTCATGGGTCAGTTCCCGCACGCTGGCGTACCGCATGATCACTGGCTCTTCCTGCACGACATACAGTTGAAAGCCGGCATTTTGCAGCGCATCGCACACCTGCGGCGCGGTTACGAATGTGTTCACATGGCGGTGGAACGGATCGGCCTGCTGCCAGCTGTGCTGCAATTCCCGCAGGGTACCGTCGCCGGGAATGGAAAAAACCAGCCGGCCACCAGGGCGCAACAAGGTGAACAGATTGTGGAACAGCGCCGGCAGGGATTCGCACCACTGCAAGGCGAAATTGCTGAACACCAGATCGAAACTCGCAGGCGCAAAAGGCAGGGCGTCGGCGTCGGCGCAGATGAAATGCTGGATGCTGTCACCGTGATGTTCGCTGGCGAATTGCAGCATGCCGGGAGCGAAGTCCAGGGCAACGAGTGTGTCGCAGAACGGTTGCAGGTGCCGGGTGAGATTGCCGGTGCCGCAACCGATGTCGAGCGCTACGATTTTTTCGCGCTGTTCCGCCGGGGACTGAATCGCCGCCAACAGTTGCTGACCCACCTGCATCTGCAGCTGCGCAACCTGGTCATACTGCTGCGCGGCACGACTGAAACTTTGCGCCACGGCGCGCTTGTTGACGGGGGCAGGGGTTTTCGGCGCGGCGTGATTGTCCGCGACCGACACTGCGACCGGCGTCGCAACCACAGCCGGCTGACCCATCTCATCGGCGCTTCGGATCGCGGTCATCATGCCAGCCTGTGCTCACTGAAAAAATCGCGACAGGCGGCGACAAACAGTTCCGGCGCGGACAGGAACGGCACATGGCTCACGCCCTTGATGACAGCGGTCTGGGCGTCGGGCTGAAACTGGCGCAGCGTGCTCCTGGCACTCACTGGCACCAGATTGTCTTTTTCGCCGAATATGTGCAGTGTGGGGCACTGGATTTTTTGCAGTTCGTCCAGCAGGCGGACATCGCGCAGGATGTCCAGTCCGCAGCGCAGCGCTTTTTGTGCGGGCAGACCGTGGAAATAGACGATTTCTTTCAGAATGCGCACATCATCGCGCATGCTGTCGCTGTCCTTGCATTGCAGGGCAAGAAAGCGGATCAGGGTGCCTTCCCAGTCTTCGTCCAGCAGATTGCGAAAGCCCTGTAGCAGTTCCGGCTTCAGCGCGCTGGGCCAGCGCTCGTCCGCAACGAACTGCGGTGTGCTGGCGACGGTGATCAGCGCTTTTACGCGTTCGGGAAACTGCACGGCAACCTGCATCGCCACCATGCCGCCGAGGGACCAGCCAATCCAGACGGCACGTTGTGGCGCCACCGCCAGCACATGCTCCACCAGATAATCCAGATTGTAGTCACCCCCCGGCACCGGGCTGCGACCCAGACCCGGCAGATCGATGACTGTCACCTGAAACTGTTCCAGCAACGCCGGCATTACCGCATCCCACACCAGGCTGTGCAGGCCCCAGCCGTGCAACAGCACCAGATCGGCGGGACATGCGTTGCTGCCGGTATGGGTATAGGTGTCATGGTACAGCGTCAGCGCCATGATTTATTCCTCGAAGGACTGCAATGCTGCATGCAACACATCCAGCAATTGTTCGATATCGGATTCGGTGTGCGCAGCGCTGAGGGTGATGCGCAGACGCGCCGTGTTGTTGGGCACGCTGGGTGGACGGATTGCACCCACCAGGATGTTTTGTTGCAGCAGTTTTTCGCTAAGCTGCAGGGCTTTTCCGGATTCACCGACAATCAACGGCTGGATCGCCGTGTGCGATTCCGACAATTCAATTCCCCGCTGCATGGCTCCATTGCGGAATTGACGGATCAGCGCGTGCAGGTGTTCGACGCGCCAGCTTTCATCCTGTAACAGCTGCAGGCTTTCCAGGGTGGCGGCAGCAACAGCGGGCGGCATGGCGGTGGTGTAAATATACGGCCGGCATTCCTGGATCAGACACTCGATCAGATCATCACTGCCCGCAACAAACGCGCCGTAGCTGCCCAGCGCCTTGCCCAGGGTCGCCATGTACACCGGCACCTGCTCGGTGTTCAGATGAAAATGATCCAGCACACCGCGACCCTGCTCGCCCAGCACGCCAAAACCGTGGGCATCGTCCACCATCAACCATGCATTCTGTTCCGCACAGGCAGTGGCAATTTCCCGCAGTGGCGCCACATCGCCATCCATGCTGAACACGGAATCCGTCACTACCAGCGCACGCTTACCATCCAGCGCATTTAACCGTTCGCGCAGATTATTCACATCATTGTGGTGATAACGCTGCAACTGGCCACGACTCAGCAATGCACCATCCAGCAACGAGGCATGATTGAGCTTGTCTTCCAGCACGATATCGTTGCGATCCACCAGCGTGCTGATCACGCCGAGATTCGCCATATAACCCGTGGAAAACAGCAGCGCCCGTGGACGCTTCACAAACGCGGCAAGTTTTTCTTCCAGCTGATGATGAAACCGGCTGTGGCCGATCACCAGATGCGATGCGCCACTGCCCACGCCCATCTCCGCCGCTGCGCTTTGCAGCGCAGCAATCACGCGGGGATGACTGGCAAGCCCCAGGTAATCGTTGCTGCAGAAATTCAGCACGTCTCGGTCATCAACGCGCACACGGGCGCCCTGCGCCGATTCCAGCAGACGACGGCGACGATACAAATGCTGTTGCTGTTTGTCGCGCAGCCGCTGTTTCAGCTGGAAGGGATCAGACATGGAAAAAAATCAGCTGCGCTTGGGACAGTTGGATGGAATTTCCGCCGGCGCAGTGGACTTGGCGCGCGCCGCATCCACAAACAGATGCGCGTTTTTCTGGTATTCCACCGACGCCAGAATGTCCGCTTCCACCGCTTCATCCGTCACGCCGCCCAGTTCCAGCGGACGAATGCCCAGCTTGTTGAACAGCTGCATGTCTTTCGACGCTTCGGGGTTTGAAGTCGTCAGCAATCTTTCGCCATAGAAAATGGAATTGGCACCGGCGAGGAAACACATGGCCTGCATCTGCTCGTTCATCTGCTCGCGTCCGGCGGACAGGCGCACAAAGGATTTCGGCATCAGGATGCGCGCCACCGCGACGGTACGGATGAAATCGAACGGCTCCAGATCTTCCACGTTTTCCAGCGGCGTGCCTTCGATTTTCACCAGCATGTTGATGGGCACGCTCTCGGGATGCTCCGGCAGGTTCGCCAGCTGGCGCAGCAGCCCGGCGCGATCGCGCTGGCTTTCTCCCATGCCCAGAATGCCGCCGCAGCACACCTTCATGCCCGCTTCGCGCACGTTAGACAGCGTATCCAGGCGATCCTGGTAGGTGCGGGTAGTGATGATGGAGTTGTAATGTTCCGGCGAGGTATCGAGATTGTGGTTGTAGTAATCCAGTCCCGCGTCCGCCAGCGATTGCGCCTGATTCTTGTCGAGCATGCCCAGCGTCATGCAGGTTTCCATGCCGAGGGATTTCACCTGCTTCACCATTTCCAGCACGTACGGCATGTCTTTTTCGCGGGGGGAACGCCAGGCGGCACCCATGCAGAACCGGGACGCGCCCTTGTCTCTCGCAATTTTCGCCTCGGTCACCACTTTCTGGATTTCCAGCAGCTTTTCCTTCTCCAGACCGGTGTTGTAGTGGCCGCTCTGGGAGCAGTACTTGCAATCTTCCGGGCAGGCGCCGGTCTTGATGCTGAGCAGGGTGCTGATCTGCACAGCATTGGGGTCATGATTCTGGCGGTGAACGGTTTGCGCCTGGAACATCAGGTCGTTGAAGGGCAACTGGAACAGGGCCTCGATTTCCTTGATGGTCCAGTCGTGGCGCACGCTGGCCACCGGATTCTGCGATGCGGTCATTCCCTCAACTCCTAAAATGGTTTGGCTGAAAATGGGTGTGGTGATTGTCTGATTAAGAAGCATCTTATTCCGGCGCCCCGACTTGTCAACCAAAGCAAGGTTACAAAGTTTACTGCGGGTCATTTAACAACCAATCATGCCACCGGCCCGACCATGTTTCATTGCCTGCTCTGCCATCAGCCCGCCCGCGCCGCCACGGATCTCTGCCCGGCCTGTTTCGGTGAACTGCCCTGGATCGCTCATGCCTGCCGCACCTGCGCCGAACCGCTGGCAGACACCCGTGAGGAACTCTGCCGGCGCTGCCAGCAGGACCTGCCCGCCGTGGACCACTGCCTGGCCCCGCTGGCCTACCGCTTTCCGCTGGACCAGCTGATCCTCGCCATGAAACAGCAACCCCGGCCGGAACTCGTCACCAGTTTCACCCGCTGGCTGGCGCCGCCCTTCAGCGCGCAGCCCCAACCCGACCTGCTGCTGCCGGTGCCCCTGCATCCCGCCAAACAGCGTCAACGCGGCTTCAACCAGGCCGGCCTGATGGCACAGCAACTGGGACGGGCGCTGCGGATTCCCGTCCACCACACCCTGCTGGAAAAACCGCGCATGACAGACGAGCAGAAAACCCTGTCGCGGGAACAGCGCCAGCGCAACCTGGCCCGGGCGTTCAAACTGGACCGGGTCGGACTGATCCGGCTGCAACCACGCCCGCGCCATATCGTACTGGTGGACGACGTTGTCACCACCGGCGCCACCACATCCACCCTCGCCGCACTGCTGAAAAAATCCGGCGTGCGCCGGGTGGATGTGTGGGCACTGGCGAAGACCCCGCTGCACACGGGCTGACAGCCGATTCATGTTAGGATGCGCCAATTCTCTGCTGCAGGCCGCCTTCATGACCACCACCGAACTGCACGACGACTACTCCCACCTCACCCCCGACCTGGTGATTTCCGCAGTGGAATCCCTCGGCTTTCTGTCGGACGCCCGCATCTATCCGCTCAACAGTTACGAGAACCGGGTGTATCAGGTCGGCATCGACGAAGCCGAGCCCATGATCGTCAAGTTCTACCGCCCCCTACGCTGGACCGATGCTGCGATTCTGGAAGAACACGCCTTCTCGCAGCAGCTGGCCGATCTGGAATTGCCGGTGGTGGCACCCTGGCAGAACCCCGAAGGCCAGACCCTGCATTATTTCAGTGGCTACCGCTTCGCCCTCTACCGTCGCCAGGGTGGCCAGGCGCCGGAGCCGGACGATTTCGACCAGCTACTGTGGCTCGGCCGCCTACTGGGCCGCTTTCACAAGGCCGCCGCGACCGATCTGTTCAAGGAGCGCCCCACCCTGTCGGTGCAGCGCATGATCCGCGAACCGGCCGACTTCATTTTGCAGTCGGAATTCCTGCCACCGTATCTGCGCGAACGCTACGACACCCTCACCGCCACATTGGAGCACCGCACCCGACACATCCTCACCGAAGTGCAGCCGCAGTTTTTGCGCTGCCATGGTGACTGCCATATCGGCAACATTCTGTGGCACCGGGATACCGGCCCCTGGTTTGTGGATTTCGACGACTGCATGAATGCGCCGGCGGTGCAGGATTTGTGGATGCTGCTGGCCGGCAGCCGCGTCGAACAGCGCGCCCAGTTCAGCGAATTGCTGGAAGGCTACGAGGAATTCAGCAACTTCGACCGGCGTGAGCTGCAGCTGATCGAACCCCTGCGATCGATGCGCATGGTGCACTACGCCGGCTGGCTGGCCCGGCGCTGGAGCGATCCGGCCTTTCCCGCCAACTTCCCCTGGTTCGCTTCCGCCCACTACTGGCAAAACCACGTCAACAGCCTGCAGGAACAGTTGATGCTGCTGGACGAGGAACCCTTCCAGTTGTACTGATTTCCACCTTATCCGAATGGTTGACATGAACACTCGGATAATTACACTGAGGCTCTGAAGGGGGAGTAGTTCCCGCCGTGACTGTCGTCATCACGGGCCGTGCGCTTGCCGCACCAGGCCCCGGCACCACGGGCAGGCCCAAGCCTGTGAACGAGACCTTTGTCGCAATGACAAAGGTTTCGCGCGTCCGGTCATTGCGTTGGTCTTGAACACGCGCATTACCGGGAGACCAGTGCTCATGTTCCTCACGTTTCTCTGCACGCAGGCAAGCCGCAACCGGCGCTCCTGTTCGCCGCAACCACCCCTTGCCCGGATACCCGCTCCCCTGACGGCCCGTCTGTCCGGACCTTCCACAATCCATAGCCAGGAGGGCCGCCCATGAACACAATCGGCGAATGGTGGATGTGGGCCCTGTTCGTGGGCATCGTGCTGATCATGTTGCTGATCGACCTGTTACTGGTGGGCGGCGGCAAACAGCACCGGGTATCGGTGAAAGAGGCGGCAACCTGGTCGGTGATCTGGATCAGCGTGTCCTTACTGTTCGCCGGCGGCCTGTGGTGGTATCTCGACGCCTACCACAGCCGGGAACTGGCCAACGAGAAAACGCTGGAATACATCACCGGCTACCTGATCGAAAAATCCCTGGCGGTGGACAACATCTTCGTCTGGATCATGCTGTTCTCATTCTTTGCCATACCGCTGGAGCTGCAGAAACGGGTTCTGCTGCTGGGTGTATTCGGCGCCCTGGTCATGCGCACCCTGATGATCCTGGCGGGCGCCTGGCTGATTGCCCGCTTCCACTGGATTCTCTACGGCTTCGGCGCCTTCCTGCTCATCACCGGCATCAAGATGTACTGGTTCGCCGACCAGAAACCGGACCTGGAGCAAAATCCCCTGATCCGCTGGCTGCGGGCGCACATGAACATCACCACCGAACTGCACGGCGAGAGATTTTTTGTGGTGAAACAGGGCGTGCGTTACGCCACGCCTCTGTTCCTCGCGCTGGTGCTGGTGGAAATGTCCGACCTGATTTTCGCAGTGGATTCGATACCGGCCATCTTCGCCATCACCACCGACCCGTTCATCGTGCTGACCTCCAACATCTTCGCCATCCTCGGCCTGCGCGCGATGTACTTCCTGCTGGCGGACATGGCAGACCGCTTCTCGCTGCTGAAATACGGCCTGGCGATCGTGCTGATGTTCATCGGAGTGAAGATGCTGCTGATCGACCTGTACAAGATTCCCGTGGGATTCTCGCTGGCTGTGGTGGGAATGATCATCGCGGCATCGGTGGGATTGTCGCTGGTTAAAGCGCGCAAAGACGCGGCTGCCGGCAACAGTCCGCCACCGCAAATGTAACGTCCAGTTTGCAACACAAAAAAAGGTGACGTGGAAAACGTCACCTTTTTCATTGCGTACGATGCAGACAATCAGCCTTTCAGGCCGCCTTTTTCAGAACCGGCTCTTCAGGCAATTTGTCCAGCAGCTCTTCCAGATGCAACGTGGGCTGCCCCAGCTTGTGGCCTTCGTCGATGAAGGTTTTCAGCATCATGCGGGTTTGCGGCGCGGTTTTCACGAAGTGGAATTTGACGAAGGATTCCGCGTCCATCGGCGACAGGAACCGCATCACCGGCAACGCCATCTTCACCCAGAACAGGCTGAAAAGGCGCTCGGTCCAATTCTGCCGCTTGCCGAATTTCGCCGCCACGATGTGCAGCGCTTCCTTGGCGGCATCCACCGCCAGATTCAGCGAACTGCTCAACTGCAACTTGTGAAACGACCAGTGCTCCAGCTCCAGCGACGCCACCAGCGGAATCATCCAGGCAGAACGATCCGCATAGGCGCGGCTGGCATCCTTTTCGATTTTCACATTCAGGCGGCCCGAGGCCATGGCCTCCACCACCAGCGGCACCCGCTCCGGGCTACCGGAAAATTCCGCTGGCATCATCGGCAGCAGCAGATAGGCCACGCCACGCTTGTCCGCATCCTGGTGATAATCCGGCAGATCCGGCAGCGGCGTCTGATAGCAGATGAAATTCACCACGCCACACACCACCCGCTCTGGCGGAAACACGTTCATGATGTAGTCGCGGTCATCCAGATCCGGTTGCAGCATGACAATAGTCGCATCGCCCACCACATCCCGCAGTTGCAGCAACCAGTCACCGCGCAAGGCGGTGGACGGCACCGTCAACCACACCTGATCCCACTGCTGCTCGCCCAGTTCGGCAAAATCGGTGAAAATGGCATCGGCCTGAAACCGTTCGGCCTCACCCAGACCGCTGCGGCGGCACCGGTACAGTGTAAAACCCTGTTCGCATTCTTCTTTGTATTGTTCTTTTACGAAGTAGGAAACGGACGCGCCTCCGCGCTGCAAATAGTGCCCGTACACCTGTCCCACTGCACCTGCGCCAACGATCAAAGCTGTAACCACGACATTTTTTCCTCATGGGAGTGACAGTCTTCCGGATTCTACGCACAGCGTCTTTGCACTAACAAGGTCAAGGGTTTGGGTAATTCCGGGCATTTTTATATCATGTTGTTCTAATAGAATCGCACTCACAACATTCACTTCTAACGCTGTATTTTTATTCAGGGCAGTGTTACCGCTTCGGAATCAAACTGTTGTTATGAATAGGAAAATACACTCTGTTACCATCTCACCCACCCGTAACAAATGCGACGACTGCCTGCCGTCGCACTGCTGCCGTTACGCCACGCAGCAGATTCCGGCACCGCGATCGATGCGCGATTTCGATCACTTGCTGTGGCAGGTTTCCCACCGTAGCGTCCATGTATTCAAAGATGCCGACGGCTGGTTTCTGCGCATCATGAGCGACTGCGAGCATCTGCGCACCGATGGCCGCTGCGGAATCTACGCAACCCGGCCGCAGGTGTGCCGCGAGCACAGCAACGATTTTTGCGAGCAGGATGAATCGATCGAGAACGGAGCTGAATACTATTTTCAGGACTACGCACAGCTGAACGCGTACTGCGCCAAACGCTTTCGCAATTGGGACAAGCGGTTCGAGATGATGTGAAACGATGGCTTCGTCACCTCCGCCACGGCAACAAAAAAGGGGCGCAATGCCCCTTTTCAGTTCTATCCGAAACACCAGGTCACGGCTTGTTCTGATCTTCACCTTCCAGGGGGGTCGGGCGGGTCTGGATACCCTTCTGGATCAGTTCGGCCGGATTTTCCGGATAGAGAGACTCCTCCAGCTTGCGCAATTTGCCTTCCTCATCCACACCCAGACTGACGGAGCGGATATGTTCGTAGCGGCGATCCGTCACGGCCTTCGCTTTCTCGCTGTCACGAATGATGGTGGGTTGCAGGAACAGCAACAGGTTTCGCTTGGTCAGTTTGTTGGTCTTGGCCCGGAACAATGCGCCGACCAGGGGAATATCACCAAGCAGCGGAACCTTTTGCACTGAATTGTTGACGTCATCCGCAATCAGGCCGCCAGTCACGATCACCTGACCGTCATTGGCCAGGATCACCGACTTCACCGAACGCTTGGTGGTAACGATATCGGTAGCGCCGGTTGTTGCCGTATCTTTCACAGCCGAGACTTCCTGCTCCAGCTGCAACCGGATTACCTCGCCATCGTTGATCTGCGGCGTCACTTTCAGTGTAAGACCCACGTCTTTGCGTTCGATGGTGGTAAACGGATTCTCGTTGTTGGCGCCCGAAGTCGAGCCCGTCACGAAGGGCACGTTTTCACCCACGATGATTTCCGCTTCCTCATTGTCGAGGGTCATTATGCTGGGTGTGGACAACAGGTTGGAGCTGGAATTGGCTTCCAGTGCCTGGATAACAGCAGCAAAACGCACCTTGCCGTTGGAATCGAAATCGGCGCCCGCCAGCGTTACGCCGGATGGCAGGCCGATGGAGTTGCTGGAACCGGAATCCGAGTCACCATCGGAACCACGAACGGCAGTAACAATTTCGCTCAGTGGCACCATGTCCCCTACGCTGAAATTGGTGCCGGCAATGCCTTTGTCCACATCACCGTAGCCCCACTGCACACCCACTGCTTCGCCGGTATCGCCGGAAATTTCCACAAACGCCGCCTCGATCAGCACCTGCGCGCGGCGCACGTCCAGCTGGGTCACGATACTTCTGATCTCCGCCAGATCCGCCGGGCCGGCCTTCACGATCAGGGCATTCAGGGTTTCATCTGACTGGATATTTACATCACCTGTGTCGCCGGACGCTGACAGCGAGGGGGCGGGCCGTGGCGTGCTGCTGGCACCCGATGCACCACCGATGCTGCTGGACGACGACTTCGACGACTTGCTGGAAGTGGAAGCCACCTGGCCGGTGATCAGACCGCGCAGGATTTCCGCCACCTTTTCCGCTTCCGCATGGCGCAGGTAGATCACGTTGGTGGAACCGGCGTTATCCACCGGCTTGTCCAGATCCACCAACAACGCTTTTACCCGCATGCGGGCCGATTTCTCGCCCCGCAGGATCAGACGGTTGGTACGCTCCTCAGCCACCACCCGCACCTTCGCGGCGGGGCTGGCAGCTGCGCCCGGTCGCTTGTTGGCGCCACCGGTATCCACCGGAGTCAGCTGTTCCAGCGTCTTCACCACATCGCCGACCCACGCATATTTCAGCTGGATCACTTCCACATCTTCGCTTTCAGCGCTGTCGACGCGCTTGATGATCTGGATCATCCGCTCAATGTTGGACGCATGGTCGCTGATGATCAGTGCATTGGCCGAAGCCACCGCTGCCAGATGACCGTACTGTGGCACCATGGGCCGCAGGATAGGCACCAGCTCGGTAGCGTTCGTGTTCAATACCGGAATCACCCGCGTAACCATGCGTTCGCTGGGATCGGCTTTATCGGACAACGGCAGGTCTTCCTGCTTGGCGCTCTGGTTGGGCACGATCTTCACTACGCTGCCCGCCCGCACCGAGGCAAACCCATGCACCCGCAGCACGCTTTCAAACATGTTGTAAATGTCGTCGGAAGACATCTCGGTATTGGAAATGACGGTGACTTCTCCCTTCACCCGGGGATCGACGATGAAACTGTAGCCGGTGATGTCCGACACCTGTTCGATGAACGTGCGGATGTCAGCCTTCTTCATGTTGATCTTCCAGCTGCCCTGCCCCTGCTGCTGGGCCGACGCAACGGTTGCCAGAGACAGCGCAGCTATCGCCAGCCCCATGCCGAGCATTCGCTTCAGTTTCATGTTGAACTCGCTTGCAACCAAACCTAGGTTCATTTTTATTCTTCCAGAATTACGGTATTCCGAATTGTCAGGGGCAGGCTTCCGCGCTGTACTGGCGACCGTCTCGTTCACCGACCACCTTTGCACACCCGGATTCCATCACGTCCTTGATCAGGTTCACGTCCACCTGCGGATCGCCAAGGGTCCGCCCGTTGACCGACACCAGCACATCGCCCGGCCGGGCGCCTATCGCAGCAAAGGCCGGGTTGCTGGAATCAGTCACTTTGTATCCGCGACCATTGTTGGTAGCCAGACCAAACTGGCCCAGGACCGCATCGGGATTGGCACTGATTTCCGCCTGCAGGCTGTTGATCACTTCCTGTGCCTGTTCGACACCCGGCATCGCGCCACCTCCAGGCCGGGATGCGCCACCCATTCCCGGACGCGGCATTTCCGAAACGCGGCCGGTGCGCGCGCTGACAGAACGCACGGGCGCAGCCCCCGGTATGGGACCACCGGTGCGGACCATGCCCGGGCCGGCTCCACCCACCTTGTTGTCAGGGAAATAAAGCGCTTCCAGCTTGCCATTGATACTGAGCAGAACCCGGTCGGCGTAAACGGCTGTCAGGGTGGCGCTGCCCGCCACTTTGCTGCCGACCCGGTACAGCTGACTTTCCTTGCGGGATTCAGAAATCATGGCAGTGGAATCCTCTTCCTTGGGCGCCACGAACACTCCTTGCAGCTCCAGAGCGAGCCGGGTTGGAGGAGCCACCACATCCTCATTCTGTGCCTGTGCCACCGGTTTTACGCCTTCCTCGCCAAACAGGTGCCACAGGGCAATGGCACCGGCATCAACCCGGCGCTGCGGCATCATCTGGGAACTGGCGGAGGACACGGCCGTACCGTAAACAGCAGGTGGCACATTCCCACTACTGGTATCCACGAACAGATAGACCATTCGCACCAGCACATAGGCAATCGCAACCGCCAGCCCGGCACAGGCCAGCGCATTTGCGCGTAATACCCACGTATTCAATTGGGTAGCATCGGTTGCCAAAGCTCTCTCCTACTCACCGGCCTGCTGGCCAGCCCTGTTTTTAATGCAGCGTGCTTTATGCAGCACTTGTACTCTTTTAGCACTTGAACACATGCTTTGCACTTTATCTGATCACCTTACCGGAGCGAATAGCCTGTACGCATTCGCAACAGTTTCGCCGGAATCCTTAACAATGGGCGAATGGAATCCGTCTAGAACGGCAGCGGTTGCTGCAGGCTCAGGAGCGTTTTGTCTTCGTCGCCCTCCCCGCCAAATCCCGCAAGACTCAACACCCGCTTCAACACCTTCACTCCTGCCAACCCCTGCTCAGGTAGCAAGCTCAGTTCACCCAGGGGTTTGTTAGTGCGGGTCTCCGTCACAGCCAGGATCAGATTGCCTTCCACTGCTGCCAGTTCCCCTTTCACGCCAGGAAAATCAATGTTCTGTGGGCTGGATCCGCTTCGAACCGCAACCTGTCCGCCGCTCCAGCTGATGTCACCGCCAGCAGACACCACGCGCTGTCCTGAAAGTTTGGCCGAAATTTCGTTTACCTTGATGGCGCCCTGGGCGCTGATGTCATACTGATTCAGGACCTGTTCCAGCAGGGCAGCCTGGACGTCACCGTTCACATCGGCCACACCCTTGCCCCACAAGCCCCAGAATCCGTTGCCCTCAAGACGGTACTGGGCCCCTTCCAGACGCAGGTTCAGGGCCAGCTCGCCCATCAGCAGGCGCAGTCCTTTAAGATCCCAGTGAATCAGGAGAGGGCCAGGGACAGGGGCCTGAACCCGGGTTTGCAGGAATCCGCTCCAAACCGTGCCACCCACCTGCTCGACTGTCACGGGCAGGCCAGACAAGGCACCGCCTGCCAGCCGCCAGACCAGGCTCGCGGGGAACAGGGCAACGACAAAAAATGCGAAGGACAGCAGTCCTACTAGAATCAGACTTCGGGTTTTCATGGAGAGTTAAAGGGGATCGTCCCGCTCCCTGACTTCATCTTATTCTTATTAGTTTAAGCAGAAGTCGCGAGCATAGCATAATTTCGCCAGCTCACTTCTCCTGCTGTTACAGGGCTGCACGATAGAGAATGGCAAACCGGTCAGAACGGAATGTCGTCTTCGAAATCCGCGCCGGCGGGGGACGGAGCCGAGGAACTCTGATAACTGGAACCGCCGCCACCCTGGGCTTCGGGCAACTGGTCGTAGCCTTCGAAACCACCGCCACCGGCGTTGCCGCCGCCAGAACTTCCCTTGCTGTCCAGCATCTGCATTTCGTTCGCCACAATTTCGGTGGTGTAACGATCATGGCCATCCTTGTCCTGCCACTTGCGGGTACGCAGAGCGCCCTCAATATAGACTTTGGAGCCTTTCTTCAGGTATTCGCCGGCAATTTCCCCCAGCTTGTTGAAGAACACCACTCGGTGCCACTCGGTGCGCTCCTGCATCTGGCCGCTGTTCTTGTCTTTCCAGGTTTCGCTGGTAGCAATGGTGACATTGGTCACGGCGCCACCGCTGGGCAGGTAACGGGTCTCAGGATCCTGCCCCAGATTGCCCACCAGAATGACTTTGTTGACCCCACGTTGCGCCATGTTCCTCTCCTGTCGGCATTCGACCTAGTTTTCGCTTGTTTAATGGGCGGCCGCAGCCACTTCCCGTAATTGTTCTTTATCCAGACACTGGTTGTCCACTTTTAAATAGGCGGCTCTTTCGTGCGGAATTACCACGGCATCTTCGACTCCGCTGACGCCCAGCAAACGCCGGGCAAGCGAGGCGGATTCAGCCGCATCGATGCTACCCAGCGGCAGTGTATAGTCCTGCAACTTGCGCGGCTGCTTCATGCCGGCCGCTGCAAGGAACCACAACGCCACCAGGCCCGCCGCCAGGCCAAACACCGCCCCAACACCATAGGCGCCGAGGAGGTAGCCACCCCCTGCACCACCGGCAAAGGCGCCCAAAAACTGGGTCGTGGAATACACGCCCATGGAAGTGCCTTTCAGCGCCGGCGTTGCCACCTTACTCACCAGGGATGGCAGCATGGCTTCCAGCAGGTTGAAGGCCCAGAAGTACACCAGCAGTCCCGCCACAATGGCCAGCAGTGAATCATGCCAGTTGGCCAGCATCAACAATGCTGTCACCAGCAGGACGATAGCGGTCAGGAACACCTGCTTGACCTTGCGCTTGCGCTCCGCCGCAATCATCAGCGGTAACATCAAGACAAACGACACGAAAAGAATTGGCAAATAAATCTGCCAATGAGCGGATTTTTCCACATGGGCCCGCTCCACCAGCAACATGGGCAGGACAACAAACAGCGAGGTCATGCTCATATGCAGCAGAAACACGCCCAGATTGAGGCGCAGCAGTTCAACCTGGCCCAGAACCACGCGGAATTGCGCTGCGGCGGGACGCTGATCACGCGCCGGGGGATGGGCAGGACTGGGCACCACCCACAGGGTCAATGCCATTCCCACCACGGCCAGACCCGCTGTCAGCCAGAACACGCCACCGAGGTTGAACCAGCCGGCGATCATCGGCCCGGCAATCAGCGCCAGTGAAAACGACAGGCCGATACTTGCCCCCACCATTGCCATGGCCTTGGTGCGCTGATCCTCACGGGTGACGTCCGACAGCAACGCCATCACCGGGCCGGCAATGGCGCCGGTTCCCTGCAAAATGCGCCCGATGATCACTCCGGTTATCGTTGTCGAAAGGGCTGCCACCACGCTGCCCACACAAAACAGCACCAGCCCAACCAGAATCACCGGCTTGCGGCCAACCCGGTCCGACAGATAACCGAACGGTACCTGCAGCAGCGCCTGGCTCAGACCATAGGCACCAAGGGCCAGACCCAGCAGAAATGGCGTCGCCCCCGCCAGATCCTGCCCGTAGAGGGCAAACACCGGCAGCACCATGAACAGTCCCAGCATACGGAACACGAACAGGCTTGCCAGGGACCAGGTGGCGCGGGCTTCCAGAGCATTCATGCAGTGTGGCTTCTCAACCAAAGATTGAAGTGGGGACGGATAGTAGCATTTTGTTGACCCGGCTCGAAGCAACCTCTATGACCATTAATTCATACCACGATTCAACCTAGTCGCTGCCATCCCGAGTCTTTATACTTTGCGGTTTGCCTTTGCAGGGGGAAACACGCATGGACACCATCCAGATTCGCGGCGCACGCACCCACAATCTTAAAAACATCGACCTGGACCTGCCAAGGGACAAATTTATCGTCATTACCGGGTTGTCCGGTTCCGGAAAATCCTCGCTGGCGTTCGACACTCTTTATGCGGAAGGCCAGCGCCGCTATGTGGAATCGCTTTCCACCTACGCCCGCCAGTTCCTGTCCCTGATGGAAAAGCCCGACGTGGACCACATTGAAGGGCT
The DNA here is from genome assembly GCA_013178375.1 of Gammaproteobacteria bacterium. GTDB lineage: Bacteria > Pseudomonadota > Gammaproteobacteria > Pseudomonadales > Ketobacteraceae > Ch67. The sequence goes on along the minus strand of JABLXQ010000013.1, from coordinate 16,417 downwards.
GTCCCCGGCGATTTCCATCGAGCAAAAAAGTACCTCTCATAACCCCCGCTCCACCGTCGGCACCATCACCGAGATCTACGACTACCTGCGCCTGCTGTTCGCCCGGGTCGGCACGCCGCGCTGCCCGGACCACGACCTGGCCCTGGAAGCCCAGACCGTCAGCCAGATGGTGGACCAGGTGATGACGCTGCCGGAAGCCAACCGCTACATGCTGCTGGCGCCGGTGATCAAGGAGAAGAAAGGCGAGCACCTGCACCTGTTCGAGGAACTGAAGGCCAACGGCTTCATCCGCGCCCGCATTAACGGCATCGTAGTGGACCTGGACCAGGCGCCGAAGCTGGACAAGAACAAGAAGCACACCATCGAAGTGGTGGTGGACCGCTTCAAGGTGAAGTCCGGCATGGAGCTGCGGCTGGCGGAATCCTTCGAGACTGCGTTGAACCTGGCCGGCGGCACCGCCGAAGTCATGAACATGGAGAGCGAAAAGGACCAGCACCTGTTTTCCTCCAAGTTCGCCTGCCCGGTGTGCAACTACAGCCTGAGCGAACTGGAACCCCGTATCTTCTCCTTCAACAACCCGGCAGGCGCCTGCACCGCCTGCGACGGCCTGGGCGTCACCCAGTTTTTCGACGAAGACACCATCGTCACTTCCGCGGAACTGAGCCTCACCGAAGGCGCCATCCGTGGCTGGGACAAGCGCAGTATCTACTACTACCAGATGCTCACGTCCCTGGCCAACCACTACGGTTTCGACATCGACAAGCCCTTCGGCAAGCTGCCGAAAAAAATGCGCCAGCTGATCCTGCACGGCACCGGCAACGAGTCCGTGCCCTTCCGCTACCTGAACGACCGCGGCGACCACATCACTCGCAACCACCCTTTCGAGGGCATCATCCCCAACATGGAGCGGCGCTATCGGGAAACCGAGTCCGACGCCGTGCGCGAGGAACTGGCCAAACACCTCACCACCGCGGAGTGCCAGACCTGCCACGGTTCCCGCCTGAACCGTTCTGCGCGCCACGTGTATATCGAAGGCACCACCCTGCCGGACGTGATTCGCAAGCCGGTCAATGACTCGCTGACGTATTTCAAGGCGCTGAAACTGGACGGCAAGAAAGGCGAGATCGCGGAGAAGATCCTCAAGGAAATCCGCGAGCGACTGCAATTCCTGGTCAACGTGGGACTGGATTATCTGTCATTGAATCGTCGCGCCGAAACGCTGTCCGGCGGCGAAGCCCAACGCATCCGTCTGGCCAGCCAGATTGGCGCGGGGCTGGTGGGCGTCATGTATATCCTGGACGAACCGTCCATCGGACTGCACCAGCGCGACAACGAGCGCCTGCTGAGCACCCTCACCCGTCTGCGCGACATGGGCAACACTGTCATCGTGGTGGAGCACGACGAAGACGCCATCCGCGCCGCCGATTTCGTGGTGGACATCGGCCCCGGTGCCGGCGTTCACGGCGGCCAGATCCTGCGCGCCGGCAGCATCGAGCAGATCATGGCCTGCAAGCAGTCCCTTACCGGCCAGTACCTGAAAGGCACGCTGCGCATCGAAGTACCGGCGCAGCGCACCAAGGCAAATCCCAAGAAACAACTGGTGATCAAGGGCGCCCACGGCAACAACCTGAAAAACGTCGACCTGCATCTCCCTGTGGGCCTGATGACCTGCGTCACCGGCGTGTCCGGCTCCGGCAAATCGACGTTGATCAACGGCACCCTGTTCCCGCTGGCCTCCACCGTGCTCAATGGTGCCACCACCCTGAAGCCCGAACCTTACGGCGAGATCCAGGGCCTCGACCATTTCGACAAGGTCGTCGACATCGACCAGAGCCCCATCGGTCGCACCCCCCGCTCCAACCCCGCCACTTACACCGGTCTGTTCACGCCGATCCGCGATCTGTTCGCAGGCACCCAGGAAGCCCGCTCCCGCGGCTACGGCCCCGGCCGTTTCAGCTTCAACGTCAAGGGCGGTCGCTGCGAAGCCTGCCAGGGCGACGGCGTAATCAAGGTGGAGATGCATTTCCTGCCGGACATCTACGTGCCCTGCGATGTCTGCAAGGGCAAGCGCTACAACCGCGAAACCCTCGAGATCAAGTTCAAGGGCAAGAGCATTCAGGAAGTACTGGAAATGACGGTGGAAGACGCCCACGTCTTTTTCGAGAACGTCCCGGCACTGGCGCGCAAGCTGCAAACCTTAATGGACGTCGGGCTTTCCTATATACGACTGGGGCAATCTGCAACGACCCTGTCCGGAGGCGAAGCGCAGCGGGTAAAACTGTCCAAGGAATTATCGAAACGGGATACCGGCCAGACTCTTTACATCCTCGACGAGCCTACCACCGGTCTGCATTTTCACGACATCCAGCAACTACTGCATGTGCTGCATCGTCTGCGCGACAAAGGTAACACCGTGGTGATCATCGAACACAACCTGGACGTGATCAAAACCGCAGACTGGATCGTGGACCTGGGCCCGGAAGGTGGCAACGGCGGTGGACAGATCATCGCCGAAGGAACGCCCGAAGCCGTGGCGAAGAACAAAAAGTCCCACACTGGCCGGTTTCTGAAGAGCTTCCTGAAGAACACCTGACCACGCCTTTACCGAATCAACGCTGGCCACCGTCGGGAAAAGACAGGCGTCTGCCCATTATCGCGCCCGGGAGAGGACGCCTAACGATATCCCAATCAAAGGGGTTCAGCCGGACAATTGAAGATTCGCCAAACCGCAACCTGACAAGCTGATGTCTGTGGAGTCAAAAAACTGCATGCGGAAATTTCGGGCACAAAAAAAGCCGGGCAGGCCGGCTTTTAAAGTTTCGTCAACACAGCACTTATTCGTCGTCGATTTCGACAGCAGCACCTTTTACAACGCGATCCACCAGCTCGACATACGCCATTGGCGCCTTGTCACCAGGGCGGAAGCCGCACTTCATGATGCGGATGTAGCCTCCGGGACGCTCCTTGTAACGGGGACCGAGATCGGTGAACAGCTTGCCAACAGCCGACTTGCTGCGGGTACGGTTGAACGCCAGACGACGATTCGCAACGCTGTCGATCTTAGCCAGAGTTATCAGCGGCTCGGCATGACGACGCAGCTCTTTTGCCTTGGGCAGCGTAGTTTTGATCAACTCATGTTCAACCAGCGACACGGCCATGTTACGGAACATTGCATGACGATGGCTGCTTGTACGACTGAATTTACGACCACTTTTACGGTGACGCATTGCTCTTTTCCTTTACAACTAACGTCTGTCCCGTGGGACAGAAAGATGAAATTAACGCTTCTTCAGTACGCGATCGTCGTCGCGCAGACTTCCGGGCGGCCAGTTTTCCAAGCGCATTCCCAGCGAGAGCCCTTTCGACGCCAGCACGTCCTTGATTTCGGTCAGCGATTTTTTGCCCAGGTTTGGAGTCTTCAACAGCTCCACCTCGGTACGCTGAACCAAATCACCGATGTAATACACGTTTTCGGCTTTCAGGCAGTTGGCAGAACGAACAGTCAACTCCAGATCATCTACTGGGCGCAGCAGGATCGGATCGATCTCGTCACGCTCTTCAATTTTCTGTGGCTCGGCTTCCTTCTCCAGGTCCACAAACACAGCCAGCTGCTGTTGCAGAATGGTGGCAGCACGACGAATGGCATCTTCTGCTGCGATGGTGCCGTTGGTTTCCAGATCAATCACCAGCTTGTCGAGGTCGGTGCGCTGTTCAACGCGGGCGCTCTCAACCACATAGGCAACACGACGGATAGGCGAATAGGTAGCGTCCAGCTGCAGACGGCCAACGCCGCGAGTTTCCTCTTCGCCGCCACGGGCATCAGCAGGCTGATAGCCGCGACCCTTCTCAATCCGAAGCTTCATGTTGAGCTTCGCGCCTGCACTCAGATTCGCGATGACCAGATCCTTGTTGATGATCTCGACATCGTGATCCAGCTGAATGTCACCAGCGGTGACCGGACCAGGACCTTCCTTGGATACAACCAGGTAGGCCTCGCTCTTCTCGTTCAGACGTACTGCAAGATTTTTCAGGTTCAACAGGATGTCGATAACATCTTCCTGAACGCCTTCGAGGGTGCTGTATTCATGCACAACACCATCAATTTCCACTTCAGTTACAGCCGCACCAGGCATGCTGGACAGAAGGATGCGACGGAGGGCATTGCCCAGAGTATGACCGAAACCACGCTCGAGAGGTTCGAGCGTAACTTTGGCATGAGAGCTGCTGATTTCTTGTACGCCAATGGTTCTGGGGGTCAAAAAGTCGCTAAAAGAGCGTTGCATAAAGGGTGCCACCTCAACCTATTGCTTACTTGGAATAAAGCTCGACGATTAGGTTTTCATTCAGATCGGACGGGAGATCTGCGCGCTCCGGTACAGCCTTAAAAACACCTTCTTTCTTTTTGGTATCCACTTCGATCCAGGAGGCAAAACCACGCTGTTCGGCCAGTTCCAGCGCCGCAGTAACCCGCAGCTGGTTCTTGGCCTTCTCGCGTACAGCCACCACATCCCCTGCGGAGACCTGGTACGACGCGACGTTAACAGTTTTTCCATTAACCAAAATAGCCTTGTGCGCTACCAACTGTCTAGCTTCGGCACGAGTAACGCCGAAGCCCATACGGTAAACGACGTTGTCGAGGCGGCCTTCCAGCAGCTGCAGCAGGTTTTCACCGGTTGCGCCTTTCTGGCGGGCTGCTTCAGTGTAGTAATTACGGAACTGGCGCTCCAGAATACCGTAGATACGACGAACCTTCTGCTTCTCGCGCAGCTGAGTGCCGTAATCGGACAGACGGCCACGACGCTCACCGTGCATACCGGGAGCTTTTTCAGAGCGACACTTGTTTTCGTGGGCACGAACACCGCTCTTCAGACCGAGATCGGTACCTTCACGACGAGACAGCTTGCACTTAGGGCCCAAATACCTAGCCATTAATAGGACTCCCGTTAAACACGACGTTTCTTAGGCGGGCGACAACCGTTATGGGGAATCGGCGTCACGTCAGTAATACTGTTGATTTTGTAACCGCAGGCATAGAGCGCGCGAACGGCTGATTCCCGGCCAGGACCAGGGCCCTTCACCATTACATCCAGATTCTTCAACCCAAACTCATGCGCAGCCTGACCTGCTTTTTCCGCCGCAACCTGGGCTGCGAAGGGAGTGCTTTTCCGGGATCCACGGAAGCCGCAGCCGCCAGATGTTGCCCAGGACAGAGTGTTACCCTGCCGATCAGTCAACGTGATAATGGTGTTGTTAAAAGAAGCATGGATATGCGCTACGCCGTCTACAACTGACTTTTTGACTTTCTTACGCGTACGCGCTGTCGCTTTAGCCTTCGCCATCTGAATATTTCCCGAACGTTACGCTTTACTTACGAACTTGTTTACGCGGGCCCTTACGAGTACGCGCGTTGGTTTTCGTGCGCTGGCCACGCACTGGCAGCCCCCGCCGATGCCGCAGACCGCGGTAGCAGCCCAGATCCATCAACCGCTTGACGTTCATGGAGACTTCCCGGCGCAGGTCACCCTCTGTGGGATAATTGGCAACCTCATTACGCACGGTGTCCAACTGCTCTTCCGACAGTTCACGAATTTTGGTGGAAGGCTCGATTCCCACTGCCGCGCAGATAGCGCGGGCGGTAGTACGACCGATTCCGAAAATGTACGTCAGCGAGATAACAGCATGTTTGTTATCAGGAATATTGACGCCAGCGATACGGGCCATTCAACTTACTCCATTCTCTCGGGCTTGCTAAATTTGTTCAGTCGCGAAAGGGCGCAAAGGATAGCGATAGATCCTTCAAAAATCAACAAACTTGATTCTTTCCTTTCACGATATACCAATCAACCTTGACGCTGCTTGTGGCGCGGCTCAACGCTGCAGATAACCCGCACCGAACCTTTGCGACGCACAATCTTGCAGTTGCGACAAACCTTTTTGACAGACGCTTGCACTTTCATGTCGAACTCCAACCAAACTTATCGAAATTATCTAGTGACACCCGAACCGCCGTAACTCTTCAGGTTCGCCTTCTTCATTAGTGATTCATACTGCTTGGACATCAGATGGGCCTGAACCTGGGCCATGAAGTCCATGACCACCACCACCACGATCAGCAGAGAGGTACCACCCAGATAGAAAGGCACATTCCCCATCGCCTGCAGCCCCTGGGGCAGCAGACAGACCAGCGTGATATAGATGGCTCCAACCAGGGTCAGGCGACCCAACACACCGTCAATATACTTCGCTGTCTGCTCACCAGGACGAATGCCAGGGACGAAAGCACCTGACTTCTTCAGGTTGTCTGCCACATCCTTCGGATTGAACATGATCGCCGTATAGAAGTAGCAGAAAAACACGATCAGCAAACAAAACAACAGCAAATACAGCGGCTGGCCAGGCCCCAACGCCAAGGACACTTCCTGCAACCACTCCAGTCCTTCCGTTTCGCCAAACCACTGCCCGATACTGGCAGGAAAGAGCAAAATACTGGTGGCGAAGATCGGCGGGATAACACCCGACATATTGATCTTTAAAGGCAGGTGGGACTGCTGAGCCGCAAACACCTTGCGCCCCTGCTGCCGACGCGCGTAGTTGATTGTGATGCGTCGCTGAGCACGTTCCATCCACACCACAAAAAACACAACCGCAACGGCCACAACAATCAACAAGAACAGGACCGCAATGTTCAGCTCATTCTGGCGAGTCGCCTCCAGAGTCTGCCCAATAGCCTGCGGCAACCCTGCGACGATACCCGCGAAGATGATCATCGATATACCGTTACCAATACCGCGTTCTGTCACTTGCTCCCCGATCCACATGAGGAACATGGTGCCAGTAGACAGAGTAACCACCGCCGGGAACAACCACGCGAAGCCAGTAGACAGCGTCACTCCCTGGCTCTGCAATGCCATCGCCATGCCCAGCGATTGCAACAACGCCAGACCCAGCGTCCCATAACGGGTGTACTGTGAAATCTTGCGCCGTCCCGATTCGCCTTCTTTCCTGAGCTGCTCGAGCTGAGGAGTCACTGCCTGCAACAGCTGCATGATAATCGAGGCCGAAATATAGGGCATAATACCCAGCGCCAGAATGGACATGCGCTCCAGCGCACCGCCAGAGAACATGTTGAACAAGCTGAGGATCGTATCCTGCTGCTGCTTGAACAGGTTCTGGAGCTGGATTGGATCAATTCCAGGCACAGGAATATGGGCACCAATCCGATAGACCAGAATCGCGATGAACAGGAACTTGATGCGCTGCCAGAGCTCACTCATTCCCGCAGTAGTCGCAGCAGGCATACCGGATTGCTGAGGCTTGCTAGCCATGCCCAATTATTCCTCTACCTTTCCGCCTGCTGCTTCGATCGCCGCCTTGGCGCCTTTCGTTGCAGGAATTCCTTTCAGAGTCACCGCCCGGGAAATAGTACCGGACAATACGACTTTCGCGAACTTGGTGTCCTTCTTGATCACACCGCTGGCCTTGAGCGCAGCAAGGTCGATTACTTCAGCGGCCACTTTCGCCAGCTCACCCAGTCGAACTTCCTGGAATTCCAAGGATTTCTGGGAGGTAAAACCGAACTTTGGCAGACGACGCTGAATCGGCATCTGACCGCCTTCGAAGCCCGGTTTGACCGAGCCACCCTGACGAGCAGTCTGACCTTTGCCACCACGGCCGCCGGTCTTGCCGAGGCCGCTACCAATACCGCGACCGCGACGCTTACCCGCAGGCTTGGAGCCCGCTGCCGGACTCAAACTGTTCAGACGCATCTTATTCGCCCTCTACCCGAACCATGTAATATACGGTGTTGATCATGCCCCGAACTGACGGAGTATCTTCAACCTGCACGCTATGGCCGATCCTTCTCAGCCCCAAACCACGCACGCAATCACGATGGTTCTTGAGCCGACCGGAACTGCTCTTGGTCTGAGTAACCTTGATCATGGTCTTGTTTGACATGCTGTCACCCCAGTATTTCTTCTACCGTCTTGCCACGCTTGGCGGCGACGTCTTCAGCCGATTTCATGCTCGCGAGGCCCTTCACGGTGGCACGCACGACGTTCATGGGATTGGTGGAACCATAGCACTTGGCCAGTACGTTCTGCACTCCGGCCACTTCCAGCACCGCACGCATGGCGCCACCGGCAATGATTCCGGTACCGTCCGAAGCAGGCTGCATGTAAACCCGAGAGGCGCCATGCTGTGCATTGATTGCATGCTGCAACGTAGTGCCATTCAGATCGACCTTGATCATGTTGCGACGGGCAGCTTCCAGTGCCTTCTGGATAGCAACCGGCACCTCACGGGCCTTGCCACTTCCAAAACCGACTTTACCAGCGCCATCGCCAACCACAGTCAGCGCAGTGAAGGCGAAAATACGACCGCCCTTCACAACTTTGGCAACCCGGTTCACTTGAACCAGCTTTTCCTGGAAACCTTCGTTCTTATCTTCCACTTTGGCCATCTTGGTACCCTTTAGAACTGAAGACCGCCTTCACGCGCGGCATCTGCCAGCGCCTGAACGCGACCGTGGTACTTGAATCCGGAACGATCGAACGCCACTTGAGTGACGCCTTTATCTTTCGCCCGCTCGGCAATCAGCTTGCCGATTGCGGCCGCCGCATCTTTGTTGCTGGTCGGGCCCTGATAGCCCTTCTCATTGGTAGAGGCGCTAGCAATAACAACGCCACCGTCACCGGAGATAACCTGCGCATAAATGTGCTGCGACGTACGATTGACGGTCAGACGAGTCTGGCCCAATTCGCGAATCTTCATTCTGGTGCGTTTCGCCCGGCGCAAACGCGCTACTTTTTTCTCATTCATGGCTACTGTCATCTCACCGGTTATTTCTTCTTAGCTTCTTTCCGAAGAACTTTCTCATCGGAATAACGAACGCCCTTGCCTTTGTACGGCTCTGGCGGACGGAAGCTTCGCACGTTGGCGGCAACCTGGCCAAGCAACTGCTTGTCCGAGCTGCGCAGCATGATTTCGGTCTGGCTGGGAGTTTCGGCAGTCACACCCTCCGGCAGTTGATATTCAACCGGATGAGAGAAGCCGAGCGACAAGCTCAGAACCTTTCCTTTGGCCTGCGCCCGGTAGCCTACACCCACCAGCTCAAGCTTGCGCTCAAAACCAGTGCTCACACCCTTGACCATGTTACTGATCAGAGCGCGAAACGTGCCTGCCATAGCCCAAGCGTCCTGAGATTCAGTCACCGGCTTCACCTGCGCAACGCCAGCGGCGATCTCAACGCTTACCAGTGGGCTCAGAACCAGCTTCAGCTCGCCCTTCGAACCCTTTACAACCAACTGTTGTCCGGCCTGCTTGATGTCAACACCAGCGGGCAACTTGATAGGACTTTTAGCAACTCGAGACATCGCCGCCCACCTGTCAGGATACGTAACACAAAACTTCGCCGCCGACTCCGGCTGCCCGGGCTGCGCGGTCAGTCATAACGCCCTTATCGGTCGAAATGATTGCCACACCCAGGCCACCCATGATCTTGGGCAGCTGGTCACCCGGCTTGTAAATACGCAAACCGGGACGGCTCACCCGCTTGATCATTTCGATCACGGGCTTGCCTTCAAAATATTTCAGCTCGATTGTCAGTTCGGGCTTCTGCTCGCCATCAACTGCAAAGGACTTGATGTAACCTTCGTTCTGCAACACGTTGGCAACTGCGATCTTCATCTTGGAAGAAGGCATGGATACAGCAGGCTTCTTCGCCATCTGTCCGTTGCGAATCCGCGTCATCATATCCGACAAAGGATCTTGCATACTCATCGTCTAGAACTCCGTAACCGTTCTTACCAGCTGGACTTAACCAGACCAGGTACATCACCACGCATTGCCGCTTCGCGAAGCTTGTTGCGACCCAGGCCGAACTTGCGGTAGAAACCATGGGGCCGGCCTGTCAGACCACAGCGATTACGCTGGCGACTGGGAGAAGAGTCGCGCGGCAGCTTCTGCAGCTTGATTTGCGCGTCCCAGCGATCTTCATCAGAAGTGCCTATGCTGGCGATAATCGCCTTCAGTTCGGCGCGCTTCTTCGCAAACTTGGCTACAGTCTGCGTACGCTTCTTCTCGCGCTCCTTCATTGACAACTTTGCCATGCTATTCCTACCTAATTAACGCTTGAGCGGGAAATTAAAGGCCTCTAACAGCGCGCGGCCTTCTTCATCAGTCTTTGCAGTGGTGGTGATGGTAATGTCCATACCACGAATCTTGTCGATCTTATCGTATTCGATTTCGGGAAATACGATCTGCTCCTTGATGCCCATGCTGTAGTTGCCACGACCATCGAACGACTTGGGATTCAGACCACGAAAGTCGCGTACCCGGGGAATGGCCATGGAAACCAGGCGATCCATGAACTCATACATCCGCTCGCCACGCAGGGTCACTTTGGCTCCGATAGGCCAGCCCTGACGGATCTTGAAACCGGCAACGGACTTGCGTGCGTTAGTCACCAGCGGCTTCTGACCGGAGATTTGTGCCAGATCAGCAACTGCTCCTTCAATGGCTTTGCGGTCCTGCGACGCCTCACCAACACCCATGTTCAGGGTGATCTTGGTGATACGGGGCACCTGCATCACACTCTTGTAGCCAAACTGCTGTTGCAGCTTGCTGACAATCTCGCTTTTGTAAAATTCTTTCAGTCTGCTCATTGCTTCGACCCTGCCTCGTGCGGCTTACGCCTTTTCCTGAATGACTTCATTCGTCGACTTGAAGCAACGAACCTTCGTGCCGTCTTCCAGGAACTTAAAGCCCACACGATCGGCCTTTTGTGTTTGGGGATTAAAGAGCGCCACGTTGGACACCTGAATCGGAGACTCCTTGTCAACGATTCCACCCTGGGTACCCTTCTGCGGGTTGGCTTTCTGATGCTTGCGCACAACATTCACGCCGGACACCAGCAACTTGCCTTCCAGAACTTTCAGGACCTTGCCGCGCTTGCCCTTGTCCTTGCCTGCAATAACTATCACTTCGTCATTACGTTTGATTTTCAACATATGAATACCTTCAGCCTTACAGCACTTCCGGGGCCAACGAAATGATCTTCATGAACTGGTCACCGCGCAGCTCGCGGGTAACGGGTCCGAAAATCCGTGTGCCGATTGGCTGACGCTGGTTATTCAGCAGGACCGCAGCATTCTCATCGAACCGGATCAGAGATCCGTCCTGACGACGCACACCCTGACGGGTACGCACGACCACGGCGTTCATCACATCGCCTTTCTTAACCTTGCCGCGCGGAATCGCTTCCTTCACGGACACCTTGATAACGTCGCCAATACGGGCGTAACGACGGTGCGAGCCACCGAGCACCTTGATGCACTGGACTCTGCGCGCGCCGCTGTTGTCAGCGACTTCAAGGATTGTTTGGGTCTGAATCATTGCCAGTCTCCACCATTCTCAACTTAACCGGGCAACCGCGCAGGGCGATTAAACAACTGCCCTTTCTTCAATCCGCACCAGGCGCCAGCACTTCGTCTTGGAAATAGGCCGGCATTCTTCAATCACGATGGTATCACCCATGTTGCACTCGTTCATTTCGTCGTGCGCGTGATACTTGGTGGAGCGGCGAATGAACTTGCCGTAAACAGGGTGCTTGACCTTGCGCTCAACCATTACAGTGACGGACTTGTCACCTTTATTGCTTACAACCAGGCCAGTCAAGGTTCGCTTTTTCTTCGCAGCAGCTTGTTCAGTCATACTCAGTTACCCTGCTTCTTCTCAGCAATAACGGTTTTGATGCGCGCGATGCTGCGGCGTGTCTTTTTCATCACATGGGTCTGGCTCAGCTGGCCAGTCGCCAGCTTCATGCGATATTCGAACTGCTCACGCAGCAGATCCAGCACCAGTTTGTTGAGCTCATCAACAGATTTCAGTTTGAGTTCGCTCGCTTTCATCACATCACCGTCCGCTTCACAACTGTTGTCCGAAGGGGCAATTTGGCTGCTGCCAGTTGGAATGCCTCATTTGCCACTTCTTCCGACACGCCTTCCATCTCATACAGGATCTTGCCTGGCTTGATCTCGGCTACCCAGTATTCGACGTTACCCTTACCACTACCCATCCGCACTTCGAGAGGCTTTTGGGTGATCGGCTTGTCAGGGAACACGCGAATCCAGATCTTGCCGCCACGCTTCACATGACGCGTCATCGCACGACGTGCTGCTTCGATCTGCCGAGCTGTCAGGCGGCCACGGGTCACGGCTTTCAGACCGATGGTGCCAAACGAAATCTTGTTGCCGGCCTGTGCCAACCCGCGGTTGCGGCCTTTGTGCTGTTTTCTGAACTTGGTACGTTTAGGCTGTAACATTTTCCAAACCCTTAGCTAGCACGTGTGCGTTTCGGTGCGCCGGCTTTTTGCTCTTCCTGCTGATCCAGATCGCCATCCAGGATTTCACCCTTGAAGATCCAGACCTTTACGCCGATGGTACCGTAAGTGGTTTCCGCCCGAGCGGTTGAGTAATCGATGTCCGCACGCAGTGTGTGAAGGGGTACACGGCCTTCGCGGTACCACTCAGTACGCGCAATTTCTGCACCACCCAGACGACCAGAGACCTGTACCTTGATCCCTTTCGCCCCCAGGCGCATTGCGTTCTGCACTGCACGCTTCATGGCGCGACGGAACATCACACGACGCTCCAACTGCGAAGCAATGCTGTCCGCCACCAGCTTGGCATCCAGCTCAGGCTTGCGAACTTCCTCGATGTTGACGTGGACAGGCACGCCCATCATCTGGGAAAGGTCGCGGCGCAGTTTTTCAACATCCTCGCCTTTCTTGCCGATCACAATACCAGGACGCGCAGTCTTGATAGTAATACGGGCGTTTTCTGCCGGGCGCTCGATTTCGATGCGGCTGACAGAAGCGGACTTGAGCTTCTCGAACAGGAACTCGCGAACTTTCAAATCTGTCAGCAAATAACCTGCATACTGCTTGGGATTCGCGTACCAGGTCGATGTGTGCTTCTTAACGATGCCCAAGCGAATCCCGGTCGGATGAACTTTCTGACCCATCTGGCCTGTCTCCTAGTTGTCAGATACCTTGACCGTGATATGGCAAGTTCTCTTCATGATGCGATCTGCCCGGCCTTTGGCACGTGGCTGAATGCGCTTCATTGTCATGCCTTCGTCTACAAAAATCGCGGAGACCCTCAGCTCGTCAACATCGGCACCTTCATTGTGCTCGGCGTTGGCAATTGCGGATTCCAAAACCTTCTTCACCATTTGCGCGGCTTTTTTGGTGCTGAACGCAAGAACGTTCAGAGCCTGATCGACCTTCTGGCCACGAATCTGATCAGCTACCAATCGCGCTTTCTGTGCAGAAATCATGGCGCTGCGTAATTTAGCTGCTGTTTCCATTACCGCACCCCTTACTTCTTCGCTTTCTTGTCGGCGGCGTGACCACGATAGGTCCGTGTCGCTGCAAACTCGCCCAACTTGTGGCCTACCATGTGCTCGGTGATAACCACAGGCACATGCTGACGACCGTTATGAACCGCAATTGTCAATCCAACCATATCCGGCAGGATCAGCGAGCGGCGCGACCAGGTTTTGATCGGCTTTCTGGAGCCAGCCTGAACGGCATCCTCTACCTTTTTCAGCAGGTGCGCGTCGATGAACGGACCTTTCTTCAATGAACGTGGCACAGTAGATACCTCTCAATCCGTATTACGATTTCGCGCCGCGGCGACGAACGATGAACTTGTCGGTCCGCTTGTTCTTGCGAGTCTTGTGACCCTTGGTCGATACACCCCATGGAGTAACCGGATGACGGCCACCGGAAGTTCTACCTTCACCACCACCATGCGGGTGATCTACAGGGTTCATCGCAACACCGCGAACAGTGGGGCGAATACCGCGCCATCTTTTGGCGCCAGCCTTGCCATAAGAAAGCAGGTTGTGTTCAGAATTACCGACTTCACCAACAGTGGCGCGACATTCTGACAGCACTTTACGCATCTCGCCAGAGCGGAGACGAAGAGTTACATAAGCGCCTTCACGAGCCAGCAGCTGGATGGCAGCACCTGCGCTGCGACCAACCTGTGCGCCTTTGCCAGGCTTGAGCTCAACGCAGTGAATAACGCTACCAACCGGAATATTACGCAGCGGGAGGCTGTTACCGTTCTTGATCGGCGCATCGGCGCCAGACTGAACGCTGTCACCGGCTTTCAGACCTTTCGGCGCGATGATGTAACGGCGCTCACCATCGCTGTATTTTACCAGCGCGATGTGGGCGGAACGATTCGGATCGTATTCCAGCCGCTCAACCTGACCCAAAATGCCGTCTTTATCGCGCTTGAAATCAACCAGTCGATAGTGACGCTTGTGACCGCCACCCTTATGCCGGGTAGTGATTCTGCCGGCGTTGTTGCGGCCGCCGTTCTTGCCACCCGCCTCAACTAGTGGTGCATGTGGCGCACCCTTGTGCAAATCTTTGTTGACTACCTTGACGACGAAGCGACGACCGGGCGAGGTAGGTTTAGCTTTCAACAGTGCCATTAGCCTTGCTCCTTAATCACTCTGCGCCCAGAAAATCGATGTCAAAGCCTTCCTGCAGGGAAACATAGGCTTTTTTCCAGTCAGAACGCTTGCCTTCGCTGCGGCCAAAACGCTTTGTTTTGCCCTTGGCGACCAGCGTATTCACTGACTTCACCTTGACGTCCCACAGCTTCTCGACCGCTGCCTTGATTTCGGTCTTGGTAGCGTTAGCATCGACCTTGAACACGAACTGATTATTGCGATCAGCAACAACAGTGGCCTTTTCAGAAATGTGAGGCGCCTTCAAAACCTTAAAAATGCGTTCCGGGTTCATGCCAGCAACTCCTCGATTTTCTTCAGAGCATCCACGGTGATGATCACTTTGTCGTGCGCGATCAGACTAACAGGATCAGCCGCCTGTACGTCACACACATCAACCCTGGGCAGATTGCGTGCCGACAGGAAGAGATTCTCGCTCACTTCACCGGCGACAATCAGCGCGCTTTCAACTTGCAGCTCTTTGAGCTTGGCCAACAGAAGCTTGGTCTTCGGCTCAGCCACGACAAGATCCTGCACTACTACCAGCCGACCCTGGCGAACCAGCTCGGAGAGAATGCAACGCATTGCGCCGCGATACATCTTGCGATTAACTTTCTGTTCGAAATCACGCGGCTTGGCTGCAAAAGTAACACCACCGCTACGCCACAAGGGGCTACGAATGGTGCCGGCACGGGCGCGACCAGTGCCTTTTTGTTTCCACGGCTTTTTACCACCGCCACGAACTTCGGAACGAGTTTTTTGCGCCTTGGAACCCTGACGTCCACCCGCCATAAAGGCAGTCACAACCTGATGAACAAGAGGTTCGTTGAACTCTTTTCCAAAGGCCACTTCTGATACCGTCACAGTTCCGCCAGAGGCAATATTCAGATTCATCCGCTAATCCTCTTTGGCTCAACCTTTTACAGCCGGAGACACAATCACATCAGCACCAGTGGCGCCGGGGACCGCACCTTTCACCAACAGCAGGTTTCTTTCGGCGTCAACACGAACGACCTCGAGAGACTGCGTGGTAACCTGGCGATTACCCATTTGACCCGCCATCTTCTTACCTTTGAAGACGCGACCCGGAGACTGGTTCTGACCAATAGAACCGGGAGCGCGGTGCGACAGCGAGTTACCGTGCGTTGCATCTTGTGCAGCAAAATTCCAACGCTTGATGACACCGGCAAAACCTTTACCTTTCGATGTACCAGTTACATCGACTTTTTTGCCGGCCTCGAAAATTCCGACCTGGATCGCATCACCAATCTTGAAGCCGGCGAGCTCGGATTCATTTACCCGAAACTCCCACATACCGCGACCCGCTTCCGTTTCCGCCTTGGCATAATGACCAGCGGCCGGCTTGGCTACATGGGAAGCCTTACGCGCACCAGTGGTAACCTGCAGAGCCGAATAACCATCCGACTCAGGCGATTTGATTTGGGTAATGCGGTTCGGCTCAACTTCAATCACAGTAACTGGAATGGACACCCCGTCAGCAGTGAAGATACGAGTCATGCCACATTTACGTCCGACTAGACCGATTGCCATATCTTTAACCTCTCATGCCATGCTGCTTGACAGCACGATCAACCCAGCGAGATCTGAACATCGACGCCCGCAGCCAAATCCAGCTTCATCAGGGCATCTACTGTCTTGTCGGTGGGCTCCACAATATCGACCAAGCGCTTGTGGGTGCGAATCTCGTACTGATCACGCGCATCCTTGTTAACGTGCGGAGAGATCAGAATGGTAAAACGCTCCGTGCGGGTCGGGAGGGGAATCGGGCCGCGCACCTGAGCGCCTGTGCGCTTGGCGGTTTCCACAATTTCCAACGCCGACTGATCAATCAGCTTGTGATCGAACGCTTTCAAGCGGATGCGAATTTTCT
>JABLXQ010000012.1 GCA_013178375.1 Gammaproteobacteria bacterium | reverse complement strand
CTGCTTTTTATTCAATAATTTTCGCTACAACGCCGGCGCCGACGGTACGGCCACCTTCGCGGATCGCAAAACGCAGACCTTCGTCCATCGCGATGGGTGCAATCAGGGTAACGTCCATCTGGATGTTGTCACCCGGCATTACCATCTCTACGCCTTCCGGCAGCTCACAGGAGCCGGTAACGTCGGTGGTACGGAAGTAGAACTGCGGACGGTAGCCCTTGAAGAACGGAGTATGACGGCCGCCTTCTTCCTTGCTCAGCACGTACACCTCACAGATGAACTTGGTGTGCGGCTTGATGGCGCCCGGCTTGGACAGTACCTGGCCACGCTCCACGTCTTCACGCTTGGTACCACGCAGCAGCACGCCTACGTTCTCGCCGGCACGACCTTCATCCAGCAGCTTGCGGAACATTTCAACGCCAGTACAGGTGGTCTTGACGGTGGCCTTGATGCCCACGATTTCCACTTCATCGCCCACTTTGACGATGCCGCGCTCTACCCGGCCGGTTACTACCGTGCCGCGACCCGAGATGGAGAACACGTCTTCGATCGGCATCAGGAACGGCTGGTCGATAGCACGTACCGGATCAGGGATGTACGCATCCAGGGTTTCTACCAGTTTCTGCACGGCAGGAGCACCGATGTCAGATTTGTCGCCTTCCAGTGCTTTCAGCGCCGAACCCTTGATGATCGGGGTGTCGTCGCCCGGGAAGCCGTACTGGTCCAGCAGTTCGCGCACTTCCATTTCTACCAGTTCCAGCAGCTCTTCGTCGTCCACCATGTCGGCCTTGTTCAGGAACACGACAATGTAAGGGGTACACCGACCTGACGGGACAGCAGGATGTGTTCGCGGGTCTGCGGCATCGGGCCGTCAGCGGCGGACACCACCAGGATCGCACCGTCCATCTGCGCGGCGCCGGTGATCATGTTTTTCACATAGTCCGCGTGTCCCGGGCAATCCACGTGTGCGTAGTGCCGCACCGGGGAGTTGTATTCCACGTGGGACGTGTTGATGGTGATACCGCGAGCGCGCTCTTCCGGTGCCTTGTCGATCTGGTCAAATGCCTTGACTTCGCCACCCCAGGTCTCTGCGCACACGCGCGTCAGGGCCGCTGTCAGCGTGGTCTTGCCATGGTCTACGTGACCAATCGTGCCCACGTTTACGTGCGTTTTGCTACGTTCAAATTTTTCCTTTGCCACGGTCTTTACCTCTTCAAAATTAAAACGTTATCAGCCTTTGTTGATAATGGCCTGGGCGATGTTGTTGGGGGCTTCGGCGTACTTCACGAACTCCATGGAGAACGTGGCACGGCCTTGCGACATGGAGCGCAGCTGGGTCGCGTATCCGAACATTTCGGAGAGCGGAACCTCGGCGCGGACCAGTTTGGAACCGCCAAACATGTCGTCCATACCTTGCAGCAGACCACGACGGCGGTTCATGTCACCCATGATGTCGCCCATGTAGTCTTCCGGCGTTTCCACTTCCACCTTCATGATGGGTTCCAGCAGAACCGGCTTGGCCTTGCGGGCACCTTCTTTGACGCCCATGGAACCCGCCATGCGGAACGCGTTTTCGTTGGAGTCCACCTCGTGGTAGGAACCATCGAACAGCGTAACTTTGACATCCACCACCGGGTAACCGGCAATAACACCGTTCTTAAGCTGCTCGCGCACACCTTTTTCAACAGCGGAGAAGTATTCCTTGGGAACCGCGCCACCCACAACTTCGTTACCGAACTGGATGCCGCCACCGGCCTCCACTGGCTCGATACGGAGCCAAACATGACCGTACTGACCACGACCACCGCTCTGACGAACGAACTTGCCTTCCTGCTCGACGCTGGCGCGAATGGTTTCGCGGTAAGCCACCTGAGGCGCACCGATGTTGGCTTCCACGCCAAATTCGCGCTTCATGCGGTCAACGATGATGTCCAGGTGCAACTCGCCCATACCCGAGATAATGGTCTGACCGGATTCTTCGTCGGTACGCACGCGGAACGACGGATCTTCCTGCGCCAGACGACCCAGCGCCAAGCCCATTTTTTCCTGGTCGGACTTGGTCTTGGGTTCCACCGCAACGGAAATTACCGGCTCGGGGAATTCCATGCGCTCCAGGATGATAGGAGCGTCCAGTGCGCACAAGGTTTCACCGGTGGTGACATCCTTCAGACCCACGCATGCAGCGATGTCGCCCGCACGAACTTCCTTGATTTCCTCACGCTGGTTGGCGTGCATTTGCAGCAGACGCCCAATGCGCTCTTTCCGATCCTTGATGGCGTTCAACACGTGATCACCGGAATTCAGTACACCGGAGTAAACGCGAATGAACGTCAGAGAACCCACGAATGGATCGGTAGCGATCTTGAACGCCAGCGCTGAGAACGGCTCCTCATCGGAAGAATGACGCTCAGCAGGGCTGCCATTCTGCAGCTCACCACGGATCGCTTCCACGTCATCCGGAGCCGGCAGGTAACGCACCACGCCGTCCAGCATAGCCTGCACGCCCTTGTTCTTGAACGCAGAACCGCACACAACCGGCACGATTTCACTGGCCAGGACGCGAGCACGGATAGCGCCATGGATTTCGTCTTCGGTCAGCTCGTCACCGCCGAGGTATTTTTCCATCAGCTCTTCCGAGGACTCGGCAGCCGCTTCTACCAGCTTCTCGCGCCACTCTTTGCACTCAGCAAGCATTTCCGCCGGCGGATCCTTCAACTCGAAGGTAACGCCCTTATCATCTTCGTTCCACCAGACGGCCTTCATGGTCACCAGGTCGACAACACCCTTGAAGTTTTCTTCCTGACCGATAGGCAGTTGCAAAGGAACCGGGTTTGCACGCAGTTTTTCGCGCATCTGGGTTACCACACGCAGGAAGTTGGCGCCAGTACGGTCCATCTTGTTAACAAAGGCAAGACGGGGTACGCGGTACTTGTTGGCCTGACGCCATACGGTTTCAGACTGGGGCTGTACGCCACCCACGGCGCAGTAAACCATCACGGCACCGTCGAGAACACGCATGGAACGCTCTACTTCAATGGTGAAGTCCACGTGCCCCGGGGTGTCGATGATATTGATGCGATGCGCATCGAACTGCTTGGCCATGCCGGACCAGAAACAGGTGGTCGCAGCCGACGTGATGGTGATACCACGCTCCTGCTCCTGCGCCATCCAGTCCATGGTGGCAGCGCCGTCATGCACTTCACCGATCTTGTGAGACACGCCGGTGTAGAACAGGACGCGCTCGGTGGTGGTGGTTTTGCCCGCATCGATGTGCGCGCTGATACCGATGTTACGGTATCTGGAAAGTGGGGTTTTACGTGCCACAGGCTTACCCTCGGACTTACTAAATGATTGATAAAGGCAACAAAATTAGAAGCGGTAGTGAGAGAAGGCCTTGTTGGCTTCTGCCATCCGGTGGACGTCTTCACGCTTCTTGACAGCGGAGCCTTTACCTTCAACCGCATCCATGATTTCGCCAGCCAGGCGCAGCGGCATGGATTTTTCACCACGGTTACGGGCTGCGTCTACCATCCAGCGCATAGCCAGGGCAGTACGACGGCTGGGACGCACTTCAACAGGTACCTGGTAGGTGGCACCACCGACGCGGCGGGATTTTACTTCCACGGCGGGACGCAGTGCGTCCAGGGCTTTTTCAAAGATTTCAACGGGGTTTTGCTTGCTGCGCTCGCCAACCTTGTCCAGCGCGCCGTACACGATGCGCTCGGCAACGGATTTCTTTCCGCTTTCCATGACGTGGTTGATGAACTTGGCCAGGATCTGGCTCTGGAACTTCGGATCGGGCAGAATTTCGCGTTTCGCGGCAACTCGTCTTCTTGGCATGACTCTATTCCTGTTTCAGGTGGTTCCAAGACTTGGCTTGGCCTTACTCCCGCGCTAGGGTGCGGGATTAAAATGACAGCCGGCTTACCGGCCACCGATTATTTCTTGGGGCGCTTGGTGCCGTATTTGGAACGGGCTTGCATACGACCGTTTACACCGGCGGTATCCAGGGTTCCACGGACAGTGTGATAACGAACACCCGGCAGGTCTTTTACACGACCGCCGCGGATCAGGATTACAGAGTGCTCTTGCAGGTTGTGGCCTTCGCCGCCGATGTAAGAGGTCACTTCGTAACCGTTGGTCAGACGTACACGCGCCACTTTCCGCAGAGCCGAGTTAGGCTTCTTGGGGGTAGTGGTGTACACGCGGGTGCATACGCCGCGACGCTGCGGGCAGCTTTGCAACGCAGGAACGTCGCTCTTGGCTGCTCGGCGCTCACGTGGCTTACGCACCAATTGGTTAATGGTTGCCATGTAGCTATTTCTCCAGTTCTACCGATAAAAACGCAAAATCCCGTCACCCCCTTTCGGGGATGCGAGATTCTAGGGGTGACCCGCCAGCAAGTCAAGCGAGCCGGGCGGGCACCCCCGGTATCGGAAGCACCCGCCATAACCGGCTATTTACTCGCCGGGAGAGCTCAGTGCCGCACTCAGAGCCTGCTCGGCATCGTCGGCGGTAAACTGTGGTGCCTGTTCGGTGTCGCCCATTTGGCGGGCACGACGCCGTTCCGCATGGTACGCAAAACCGGTACCGGCGGGGATCAGACGTCCCACTACCACGTTTTCCTTCAGGCCGCGCAGGTCGTCCACCTTGCCGGTGACCGCAGCTTCGGTCAGTACCCGGGTGGTTTCCTGGAACGATGCGGCGGAGATGAACGACTCGGTCGACAGCGATGCCTTGGTGATACCCAGCAATTCGCGGTCGAACTTGGCAGGGAACTTGTCGTCCTTGCCCAGACGCTCGTTCTCATCCAGCACCCGCGCCAGCTCCAACTGCTCACCTTTGATGAAGGAAGAGTCGTTGGGGTCGGCGATGTTCACCTTGCGCAGCATCTGCCGCACGATGACTTCGATGTGCTTGTCGTTGATTTTTACGCCCTGCAGACGGTAAACATCCTGCACTTCGTTGACGATGTAGCTCGCCACGGCATTCACGCCTTTCAGGCGCAGGATGTCGTGAGGGTTGGACGGGCCGTCGGAAATAACTTCGCCCTGCTCCACCCGTTCGCCTTCGAAGATGTTGAGCTGACGCCACTTGGGAATCAGTTCTTCGTAGGCTTCGCTGCCATCGTCCGGAGTGATCATCAGACGCACCTTGCCTTTGGTTTCCTTGCCGAAGGACACCACGCCGCTCTTCTCCGCCAGGATGGAGGATTCTTTCGGCTTGCGCGCTTCGAACAGGTCGGCAACGCGGGGCAGACCACCGGTGATGTCCCGGGTCTTGGAAGATTCCTGCGGAATCCGCGCTACCACGTCACCCGCTTCCACCTTGACACCGTTTTCCAGCATCACGATGGAGCCGCCGGGCAGGTAGTACTGCACCGGGGTGTCGCTGCCAGGCATGGTGACCAGCTCGTTCTTCTCGTTGACCAGACGCACCACCGGACGCTTGTCCTTGCCGGAAGACGGACGGTCTTTCGGATCGATGATTTCGTAGTTGGTCAGACCGGTCAGATCGTCGGTGGTCTGCTTGACGGTAATGCCTTCCTCGAACTCGCCGAAGGTGATACGGCCAGCCAGTTCGGTGATAACCGGGTGGGTGTGTGGATCCCACTGGGCCACTACCTGACCAGGTTCAACCTTGCTGCCGTCCTTGACCTTGATGACAGCACCATAAGGCAGTTTGTAACGCTCGCGTTCACGGCCTTTCTCGTCAGCAACCGCCAGCTCACCGGAACGGGACACTGCTACCAGGTTGCCGTTGGTCTGCTCCACCGTCTTCAGGTTGTGCAGACGGATGGTGCCGTGGGTTTTCACCTGAACGTTGCTGACCGCCGAGCTTCTGGAGGCCGCGCCACCGATGTGGAACGTACGCATGGTGAGCTGGGTGCCGGGTTCACCGATGGACTGGGCCGCGATAACGCCAACCGCTTCACCGATGTTAACCAGATGGCCGCGAGCCAGGTCACGACCATAGCACTTGCGGCAGACGCCGTAGCGGGTGTCGCAGGCAATCGGTGAACGGCAGAGGATTTCATCGACGCCTTCGGCTTCCAGAACTTCAACCCATTTCTCGTCGATCAGGGTGCCTGCCGGTGCCAGGACGTCGTCAGTACCAGGCTTCAACACGTCTTGCGCGACGGTGCGACCCAGTACGCGCTCACCCAGCGGCTCAACTACGTCACCGCCTTCGATCAGCGGGGTCATGGTGACGCCATTGGTGGTGCCGCAATCTTCTTCGGTGACTACCAGATCCTGTGCCACGTCGACCAGACGGCGGGTCAGGTAACCGGAGTTCGCGGTTTTCAGTGCGGTATCCGCCAGACCTTTCCGTGCACCGTGAGTCGAGATGAAGTACTGGAGTACGTTCAGACCTTCACGGAAGTTTGCGGTGATCGGCGTTTCGATGATGGAGCCATCGGGCTTGGCCATCAGACCCCGCATACCCGCCAGCTGACGGATCTGGGCCTGGGAGCCCCGCGCACCGGAGTCCGCCATGATGAAGATGGAGTTGAAGGACTTCTGATCGACGATCTTGCCTTCCTTGTCTTTCACCTTCTCGGTGGACAAGTGCTCCATCATCGCCTTGGCGACCATGTCGTTGGTGCGGGACCAGATGTCGACCACTTTGTTGTAGCGCTCGCCCTGGGTCACCAGACCGGAGGCAAACTGGTCTTCGATCTCGCGCACTTCATCTTCCGCTTCGGAAATGATGCGGGCCTTCTCTTCCGGAATCCGCATGTCATCAATGCCGATGGAGGAACCGGACAATGTTGCCTGATGGAAGCCCAGGTACATCAGCTTGTCGGCGAAGATAACGGTCGCTTTCAGGCCGAGACGGCGATAGCAGGCGTTGATCAGACGGCTGACGGTCTTTTTGGTCATCGGCTGGTTGATCAGTTCGAACGGCAGGCCTTTTGGCAGCACATCCCACAGCATGCAGCGGCCGGCGGTGGTGCTGGCAATAAAAGTGCGCTCGGTCAGGGAGCCGTCTTCCTGCTTCACGGTCTCGGTGACACGCACCTTGACACGAGAATGCACGGTGACCGCTTTGGCCGCCAGTGCGCGGGAGACTTCCTTGGTGTCAACAAACACCATGCCTTCGCCCGGAGCATTGATACGCTCGCGACTGATGTAATACAGACCCAATACAACGTCCTGGGTCGGCACGATGATGGGCTCACCGTTCGCCGGGGACAGGATGTTGTTGGTAGACATCATCAGGGCGCGGGATTCGAGCTGGGCTTCCAGGGTCAGCGGTACGTGTACCGCCATCTGGTCACCGTCGAAGTCCGCGTTATAGGCCACGCACACCAGCGGGTGCAGCTGAATTGCCTTGCCTTCGATCAGTTGCGGTTCGAACGCCTGGATACCGAGACGGTGCAGCGTGGGTGCACGGTTCAGCAGTACCGGGTGTTCGCGGATGACTTCGGCCAGGATGTCCCACACTTCAGCGGTTTCCCGCTCGACCATTTTCTTCGCCGCTTTAATAGTGGTCGCGAGACCACGGGCTTCCAGCTTGGCGAAAATGAACGGCTTGAACAGTTCCAGCGCCATTTTCTTGGGCAGACCGCACTCGTGCAGTTTCAGGGTCGGACCAACCACGATTACCGAACGGCCGGAGTAGTCGACGCGCTTGCCCAACAGGTTCTGACGGAAACGACCCTGCTTGCCCTTGATCATGTCGGCCAGGGACTTCAGCGGGCGCTTGTTGGAACCGGTGATGGCACGGCCACGACGGCCGTTATCCAGCAGGGCGTCAACAGCTTCCTGCAGCATGCGCTTTTCGTTGCGCACGATGATGTCCGGTGCGTTCAGGTCCAGCAGACGCTTCAGACGGTTGTTACGGTTGATCACGCGGCGGTACAGATCGTTCAGGTCGGAGGTCGCGAAACGGCCGCCGTCCAGCGGTACCAGCGGACGCAGATCCGGCGGCAGCACAGGCAGCACGCCCAGGATCATCCACTGCGGATCGTTGCCGGAATCATGGAACGCCTCCATCAGCTTCAGACGCTTGGAAACTTTCTTGATCTTGGTTTCCGAATTGATGGTGGGCAGTTCTTCGCGCAATTCGCGGATTTCCTGCTCCAGATCCATGTCCTGCAGCAGGCGCTGAATCGCTTCGGCGCCCATGCTAGCTTCGAATTCGTCACCGAATTCTTCCAGCGCTTCGTAATACTGCTCGTCGGTGAGCATCTGACCGCGTTCCAGCGAAGTGGTGCCCGGCTCAGTGACAACGAAGCTTTCGAAATACAGCACGCGCTCGATATCGCGCAGGGTCATGTCCAGCAGCAGGCCGATACGGGACGGCAGCGACTTCAGGAACCAGATGTGCGCGACAGGACTGGCCAGCTCGATGTGGCCCATGCGATCGCGACGCACTTTCGACAACGTGACTTCCACGCCGCACTTCTCGCAGATCACGCCGCGGTGCTTCAGGCGTTTGTATTTTCCGCACAGGCATTCGTAGTCCTTGATGGGACCAAAGATGCGGGCGCAGAACAGGCCGTCACGCTCAGGCTTGAACGTACGGTAGTTGATGGTTTCGGGTTTTTTGACTTCGCCAAACGACCAGGCGCGAATCATTTCCGGTGACGCCAGGCCAATGCGAATGCGATCGAATTCCGCGTCTTGTCCCTGTGCTTTCAGCAGGTTCAGTAGGTCTTTCACTGAAGATCCTCCAATGGGAGCCAGTTAGGCGGACAGAATCCTGTCCGCCGTATTTGTATCAACCGTTATTCGTTTTCCAGCTCGATATCGATACCGAGAGAACGGATTTCCTTGACCAGTACGTTGAAGGATTCCGGCATGCCGGGATCCATACGGTGGTCGCCATCCACGATGTTCTTGTAGATGCGGGTACGTCCGTTCACGTCGTCCGATTTCACTGTCAGCATTTCCTGCAAGGTGTAGGCGGCACCGTATGCTTCCAGTGCCCACACTTCCATCTCTCCGAAACGCTGGCCGCCGAACTGGGCCTTACCGCCCAGCGGCTGCTGGGTAACAAGGCTGTACGAACCAGTGGAGCGCGCATGCATCTTGTCGTCCACCAGGTGGTTCAGCTTCAGCATGTACATATAACCCACGGTTACGGGACAGTCGAAACGCTCGCCGGTGCGGCCATCGAACAGGACCATCTGGCCGTTTTCGGGTTGACCACCCAGTACCAGCATTTCCTTGATCTCGGATTCCTTGGCGCCGTCAAATACCGGAGTCGCCATGGGAACGCCGCGTTTCAGGTTCTGCGCCAGCTCGAGAATCTCGCCGTCAGTGAAGCTGGCCAGATCCTCAGCTTTCTCGCCAATACCGTTGTAGACCTTTTCCAGGAACTCGCGCAGCTTGGCAGCATCCTGCTTCTGCTTGAGCATCTCACCAATTCGATGACCCAGACCGTGCGCCGCCAGACCCAGGTGCGTTTCCAGGATCTGTCCCACGTTCATACGCGAAGGTACGCCCAGCGGATTCAGCACAACATCAACCGGCACGCCATCGGCGTCATAAGGCATGTCTTCAACCGGCATGATGACGGAGATAACACCCTTGTTACCGTGGCGGCCCGCCATCTTGTCACCGGGCTGCACGCGACGCTTCACGGCCAGATAGACCTTGACGATTTTCAGCACACCATGAGCGAGATCGTCGCCACTGGAAATCTTGCGCTTCTTCTCGGCCAGTTTCTTTTCCTGATCGGCGCGCACTTCTTCCAGGTAGGACTTGATGCTTTCCAGCTGCTCGGCAACCTGGTCGGAGGAAGGACGCAGGTCGAACCACTGTGCCGGCTCCAGCGAACTAAGGACGTCGTCAGTGATGGTGTCGCCTTTCTTCAACGTGCCGCCAGCAGCCGAGACTTTCTCGCCATTCAGGGTACGACGCAGACGTTGCAGCGCGGCGCCCTGGATGATGCGAAACTCGTCGTTCAAGTCCTTGCGGAACTTGTCGATCTCGGCGTTCTCGATATCGACGGCGCGCTGGTCTTTCTGCACGCCATCACGGGTGAACACCTGCACGTCGATGACAGTACCCTTGGTGCCGGACGGCACGCGCAGGGAGGTGTCCTTCACGTCAGATGCCTTCTCACCGAAGATCGCCCGCAGCAGTTTCTCTTCCGGAGTCAGCTGGGTTTCACCTTTCGGCGTGACCTTGCCCACCAGGATATCGCCCGCGATTACTTCCGCGCCGATGTGCACGATGCCGGACTCGTCCAGCTTGGACAGGGCCGCTTCACCTACGTTCGGAATATCCGCCGTGATTTCCTCGGGCCCCAGCTTGGTGTCACGAGCCACACAGGTCAGTTCCTGAATGTGGATGGTGGTGAAGCGATCTTCCTGCACCACACGCTCGGACAGCATGATCGAGTCTTCGAAGTTGTAACCGTTCCAGGGCATGAACGCGACGCGCATGTTCTGGCCCAGCGCCAGTTCACCCATGTCAACGGACGGACCGTCCGCCAGGATGTCACCGCGCTCCACCTTGTCACCCACTTTCACCAGCGGACGCTGGTTGATACAGGTGTTCTGGTTGGAACGGGTGTATTTGGTCAGGTTGTAGATGTCGACACCGGCGTCGTCGGTAGTACCGACTTCTTTGTCATGCACGCGCACCACGATACGGGCGGCATCAACGCGGTCAACCAATCCACCACGACGGGCAACCTGGCATACGCCGGAGTCACGCGCCACGATGCCTTCCATCCCGGTACCGACCAGCGGCTTCTCGGAACGCAGAGTGGGAACTGCCTGACGCTGCATGTTCGAGCCCATCAGCGCGCGGTTCGCGTCATCGTGTTCCAGGAACGGAATCAGCGATGCAGCAACCGACACCACCTGGCGGGGCGATACGTCCATCAGGGTAACGTTGTCAGCAGTGGTCACGGTGAATTCGTTCATGTGACGCACTGGCACCAGGTCTTCCACCAGCATGCCGTCTTCATCGACTTCCGCGTTCGCCTGCGCGATCACGTACTCGCCTTCCTCGATCGCCGACAGGTAAATCACGTCATCCAGCACCTTGCCGTTCTGCACGCGACGATAAGGGCTTTCCAGGAAGCCGTAATCGTTGGCACGGGCGAAGGTCGCCAGCGAGTTGATCAGACCGATGTTCGGACCTTCCGGCGTTTCGATAGGACATACGCGACCGTAGTGGGTCGGGTGTACGTCACGCACTTCGAAACCGGCACGCTCACGGGTCAGACCGCCGGGGCCGAGTGCCGAAACACGGCGCTTGTGGGTGATCTCGGACAGCGGGTTGTTCTGGTCCATGAACTGGGACAGCTGGCTGGAACCAAAGAATTCCTTGATCGCAGCGGCTACCGGCTTGGCGTTGATCAGATCCTGTGGCATCAGGCCTTCGCTTTCCGCCAGGGACAGACGTTCTTTCACAGCACGCTCGACGCGCACCAGACCGACGCGGAACTGGTTCTCGGCCATTTCACCCACGGACCGCACACGGCGGTTACCCAGGTGATCGATATCGTCCACCACGCCCTGACCGTTGCGAATCGCAATCAGGCACTTCATCACGTCGACGATATCGTCACGGGACAGGGTGCCTTCACCCAGAATTTCATCACGCCCCAGGCGACGATTGAACTTCATGCGGCCCACGGCCGACAGGTCGTAACGCTCGGCGGAGAAGAACAGGTTCTTGAACAGGCTCTCGGCAGCATCCTTGGTGGGCGGCTCGCCGGGGCGCATCATGCGGTAGATTTCCACCAACGCTTCCAGCTGATTGCTGGTGGAATCGCTGCGCAGGGTATCGGAAACGAACGCACCACGATCCAGTTCGTTGATATACAGGGTTTCGAACGAGGTAACACCGGCCGCTGCCAGTTTTTCCAGCAGGCCCACGGTCAGCTCGGTGTTGCATTCGCAGAACAGCTCGCCGGTGGTACCGTCGAAAACATTCTTCGCGATCACCTTGCCAACCAGGTATTCCTTCGGCACTTCCAGCGATTCAATCTTGGCTTTTTCCAGCTGGCGGATGTGACGCGCAGTCACGCGGCGGCCTTCTTCCACCACCACTTCACCAGCGGCCTTGATGTCGAACATGGCGGTTTCGCCACGCAGACGCTCAGGGATCAGCTTCAGTTTGAATACACCACCTTCGATGGTGACGTTGTTGGTATCGAAGAACATGTCCAGCATTTCTTCGTTTTCATAACCCAGCGCGCGCAGCAGAATCGTGGCCGGCAGCTTGCGGCGACGGTCGATCCGCACGAATACCAGATCCTTCGGATCGAATTCGAAATCCAGCCAGGAACCGCGGTAAGGAATGATCCGCGCGGAGTACAGCAGTTTGCCCGAGGAGTGGGTTTTGCCACGGTCATGATCAAAGAACACGCCCGGAGAACGGTGCAGCTGGGACACGATCACGCGCTCGGTGCCGTTGATCACGAAGGTCCCGTTATCGGTCATGAGCGGAATTTCGCCCATGTACACTTCCTGCTCCTTGATGTCTTTGATGGCTTTGTTGGACGAATCCTTGTCGTAAATAATCAACCGGATCTTCACCCGCAGCGGCGCAGAATAGGTCGCACCGCGCATCTGGCACTCGTGCACATCGAACACCGGAGTACCCAGGATGTAATCCACGAATTCCAGCGCAGCATTACCGGAGTAGCTGTGAATCGGGAACACGGATTTGAAGGCAGCCTGCAGACCTTCATCAAGCCGGTCTTCGATGGCAGCATCGAGTTGAAGGAATTTGCGATATGAATCCAACTGGATGGCCAAAAGGTATGGCACTTCCATCGCATCTGTGAGTTTACCGAAGTCCTTACGGATTCTTTTCTTTTCGGTGAAAGAATATGCCATCTGAGTTCCTCAGTTTTTCACTCTGCAAAACGTATATTTTGCCAGTTCGAAGTTTCGTACTTCGTGTTGACCCCACCGTTGGGGCTTGCCAGAACAGTCCACCGACTACGCACACCTAAACTGTTCATTTTCGGCACCCGCACCTAACATGAGGATGCGTCTGCCTGAAACCGGATTGTCAGCCGTCAAAGCCGAGCTTCTGAACGGCAAAAGGCCGGTGGCCAATGCCACCAGCCCCGTCAGCAAATTGCGTCGAAAAACGCGTACTTGCCAAGCTATTACTTGATTTCCACTTTCGCGCCGGCTTCTTCCAGCTCTTTCTTCATCTTGGCAGCTTCGTCTTTGCTCACGCCTTCTTTAACAACTGCAGGCGCGCCTTCCACCATGTCTTTGGCTTCTTTCAGGCCCAGACCGGTGATAGCACGAATTACCTTGATTACGTTTACCTTGTTTTCGCCGAACGCTGCCAGAACTACGTTGAATTCAGTTTTCTCTTCAACCGGCGCTGCAGCAGCAGCGGGGCCTGCAGCAACTGCAACCGGAGCAGCAGCAGTTACACCGAATTTGTCTTCGATGCCCTTGATCAGATCTACCAGATCCATTACGGACATTTCAGCAATAGCGTTCAGAATTTCGTCTTTGGACAGAGCCATGGTTCATTACTCCTGAATTTTTCAATTCGTTAGAAATAGGATCAAAATTAAGCTGCTTTCTGGTCTTTGACCGCTGCCAACACACGCGCGATCTGGCTGGGCACTTCGTTGAGGGTACGAGCAAACTTCGAAAGCGGAGCCTGCAGTGTACCGGCAAGAATGCCGAGAGCCTGTTCGCGGGTCGGAAGAGT